>CAZDEO010000053.1:0-32830 GCA_964504445.1 uncultured Anaerolinea sp.
CGTCCCCCGTTGCATTTGGATGATTTAGTGACCGTTTAAAGTTGCACATCGGGTTCATATAGCTCTGTTTCCCGCCTGGCCTGTTCTGCTTCTTGCCTGGCCTGATTGTTACGGAAAACGGACACTCCGTTTGCCAACAACTCCCGTTTCCACTGGCTGGCCTGATTGGGACTGATTTGATATTCTGTCGCAATCTCATTCAATGTTTTCAGCCCCCTGGCTGCCTCCAGCGCCACTTGGAACTTGAATTCCGCACTTCTTCTGACCCGTTTCGTGTTGCTCATATTGCCTCCACATGCTCATTTTCGCACATATGTTTCTCCTTAGCATGCGGTCCAGTTTTTGGGGGTCATTATACCTTAACAAAGCATGAACCAGACGCGGCGAGTACTTGGTATTGAAGCGGCGCGGTTAGAGCAAAGGGTGTTCTAATCGCGCCACGCTGGTTATGCTGGCGTTAGGGGCGCAAACTTCAAGGATTGACAATCGTCACGTGACAGAGTACAGTTAGCATATGATTAAGTCATTTGCGGATCGACGCACCCAGGAATTGTATGCTACAGGCAAAGCTAAAAGATTCCCGCCGGATGTCGCAAAACGGGCAGCGCGCAAACTTGAGTACGTAGACCTGGCAACCAGATTAGATGACCTGAGAGTTCCGCCAGGAAATCGGCTTCACGCTTTAGAAGGAGACCGAAAAGGCCAGCATTCCATCTCCATTAACGACCAATGGCGCATCTGCTTTCGGTTTGTTGATGGTGACGCCTATGATGTTGAAGTTTGCGACTACCATTAAGATGAGGTGTAACATATGAGTATTCCTAACACAACCGGATTAAAGCGCAAGCCAACACACCCAGGGGAAATGTTGCGTGAGGATTTTTTGCCAGATTATGGCCTAACGGTTTCCAGTTTGGCAGCCGCAATTGGTGTTTCTCGTCAATCCATCAACGAAATACTACGGGAGCGCCGAAGTGTCAGCCCGGAAATGGCCCTGCGGCTGGCGCGTTTGTTTGGGAACTCGCCAGAGTTTTGGCTAAATGCACAGCGAGCGGTTGATTTGTGGGAGGCGGCGCAAGTGATTGAAAGCGACGTAGCGCGTATTCAGCCGCTTGTGGTAGCTTGACCACGATCTGAACAAGTAGGCGGTTTACTTTCTGCAACAAGTCCAGTCACAGCAAAAGGTGTTGGAAATTGCTGTTCAGAAAGAGAAGAAGTCCTAACAACCCATGCAGCCGACACTGGCGCGATGCCTCGGACGGCTACCTATTTGATGACTGGCAGAGGTTTTGGTGACCCGCGCCAGCGCGGCTGATGGCGACGTTAGGGTTGCGACCTTGTTCTCGCAAAAGCGAATGGGGTGTTTACACGGTATCCGTGAAGCTGTATAATAGTCAGCATGATTGTCTCTTTTGCCGACGAAGCTACAGCCGATTTGTATCATGGACGCCGTACCAATCGAGCTCGCCGGTTTCCTCATGATATTTTGCATCGCGCTTTGGTCAGATTAGATGTTCTTAACACGGCTCAGAACTTGATGGACTTGAGTTCACCACCCGGCAATCGTCTTGAAGCCCTCCGCGGCGATTGGGCAGGCTTCCACAGCATTCGGATTAATAGACAGTGGCGCATTGTCTTTCGTTGGGAAAACGGAAACGCTTATGACGTTCAATTGATAGATTATCACTAGAGGTGTGACAAAATGATTCCCGAAAACCGCATCCCTACCCACCCAGGAGTTGTACTAGAAGAAGAATTCTTAATCCCTTTGGGGCTTACGCAGGTCGCTTTAGCTAAACACCTGGGAGTTCCTACCCAGAGAATCAACGAATTGATTCGCGGTAAACGAGGTGTGACGCCAGAAACCGCCTGGTTATTGGCAGGTGCTTTTAAGACAACCCCCCAGTTCTGGCTCAATTTGCAGGCAAATTATGATTTGGCTATGAACCGACCCAAGCAAGAAATACAGCCGTTAGCACTGGCAGCCTAACACTCCGTGCAGGTGACGCTGGCGCGATGCCTCGGACGGCTTGCTATTTGGTGAATGGCAAAGGTTTTGGTGACCCGCGCCAGCGCGGCTGATGGTGGCGTTAGGCGGGTGAAGTTTTTGGTGAAATTGAGGTGACTGGCTGGTGTGTTTGGTTGGATAGCAAGAGGTGGGGTTGCGGAACGGCCGTTACGCATTCTTCCAGTTGGCGGCAGACACCCATCAGGCGGCAGCCGCCTAACAATGCGATTCTGCCGATGGTTGCATGACGGGACCTGACCAGGTCAGCCATACTGTGAACCTTTGGGAAGCCATCGGCGATCTCTATACGTATCTTTGGCGACCTGGTCAGCCCCGACCTAAAGACAAGAGGAGGTTTGCGATGCGGTTATTGGCAAAGCTAGCGATAAACTTGCCGGAGCGCTATTACCTTGGCGTGGACATTGGCTTCTTTGGTTCGCTCAAATCGGAATGGTTATACTTTCAGCGGTTTGACACCCGGCAGCAAGCGATCACCAGCATCTTTTATTACATTGAGTCGTTTTACAATCGGAAACGGCGACATTCAGCTATCGAGTATCTCAGTCCGCTGGCTTTTGAGCAGGCGGCCGCTCAACAAAACAATCTGAGTTATTTCAGTGTCCAATAAAGTTGGGTTCACGTCACCCTATACCACAACCATGACTTACACAACCTCCTTCCCCATCCAATTTGATCCCATTCCCCACCCGGCAGCCGTAGCCATTATTGGCAATGCCCGCTTCACCGTCCTCACCGAGCGATTGCTACGCCTGGAGTACAGCCCCCATGGCCGTTTCGAGGACCGCCCTAGCCAGGCCTTCTGGTATCGCCGCCAGCCTGTGCCGAATTATGAGACGTGGCAGGAAAACGGCCGTTTCCACCTCACCACCCCCCACCTCCACCTCAACTACCGGCCGGACACCCCCCTCAGCGCCGACAGCCTCACCATCACCTTGCGGCAAAACGGCGCAACCTGGCATTATGGTCAAAAAGACCCCACCAACCTGCGCGGCACCACACGCACCCTGGACGAAGCCAACGGCGCCCTGGCCCTAGAAGAGGGATTGCTCTCGCGCAGCGGCTGGGCCGTTTACGACGACACCCACCGCCTGGTTTTCAACCAGGATGGCTGGCTGGAACCCCGCCACGCCCCCAGCGGCTCCCGTGACCTCTACTTTTTCGGCTACGGCACAGACGCCGCCGCCTGCCTACACGACTTCGCCCAAATCGCCGGGCCAGCGCCCCTGCTACCCCGCTGGGCATTGGGCAATTGGTGGAGCCGCTATTGGGCTTACTCCGCTACCGAGCTACTCAACCTGGTGGACGAGTTTCGCACCCACCACGTCCCCCTCGCCGTCTGCATTGTGGACATGGACTGGCACATCACCAACACCGGCAACGCTTCCCGCGGCTGGACGGGCTACACCTGGAACCGCGACCTCTTCCCTGACCCGCCCGCCTTCCTGGCCGAATTGCACCGGCGCGGCCTGAAAACAGCCCTCAACCTGCACCCCGCCGACGGCGTGTGGCCTCATGAAGCCCAATACACCCCCATGGCCCACCGGCTGGGCATAGATCCCGCTACCCAGGAACCCATTCCCTTCAATATTGCGGATCCCGCTTTCACCAAAGCGTACTTTGAGCTGCTGCACCACCCTCAGGAGGCCGACGGGGTAGACTTTTGGTGGATGGACTGGCAGCAGGGCACGCTTTCCGCTCTACCCGGCCTGGATCCGCTATGGTGGCTGAACCATCTCCATTTTTATGATTTGGGGCGTGATGGGCAAAAACGGCCGTTCACCTTCTCCCGTTGGGGTGGCCTGGGCAACCACCGCTACCCCATTGGCTTCTCCGGCGACACCGTCATCACCTGGGACTCTCTGGCCTTTCAGCCCACCTTCACCGCCACCGCCGCCAACGTCAACTACGGCTGGTGGAGCCACGACATTGGCGGGCACATGGGCGGTTTTGAAGAGCCGGAACTGTACGCCCGTTGGGTCCAGTTTGGCCTCTTTAGCCCCATTCTGCGCCTGCACAGCACCAACAACCCCTTCCACGAACGTCGTCCCTGGGGCCACGACGCCGAAACGGCACGCATTGCCAGCGCTGCCCTGCGCCTGCGTCACGCCTTCATCCCCTACCTGTACAGCATGGCCTGGCGCAACCACACCCACCACCTCCCCCTGGTGCAACCCATGTACCATACCCACCCCACCGCCGAACCCGCCTACCACTGCCCCGACCAGTACACCTTTGGCAGCGAACTTATCGCCGCGCCCTTCATCACCCCCGCCGACGCCGACACCCGGTTGAGCCGGCAAGTGGTCTGGCTCCCCGCCGGTCCAGAGGAGTCAGCAGGGCAATGGTTTGGCTTTTTTGATGGCCTACCCTTCGCCGGAGATGGCTGGCACGCCATTTACGGCCGTCTCACAGACATCCCCGTCTTTGCCAAAGCGGGAGCCATCGTACCCCTGGCGGCAGAAGGCGAAAATGGCGTAGAAAACCCGGCAGCGTTAGACGTACACCTCTTCCCTGGCGCAGAAAATCGCTTTGCGCTATACGAAGATGACGGGCTGCATACCCACAGCCTCACGCCCATTATCCAGCAATTTTCTGCAGCAAAATGGCAGGTTACCGTGGGGCCAGCTTCTGGGGAAATCTCCCATTTGCCAGCCCACCGCACCTGGAAGCTGCTGTTCCGCGGCGCGGCAGCAGAAACGGCCGTTGCCGCCAACCACCCCACCACCACCCAATACAACGCCCAAACCCACACCCTCACGGTTATGACCCAACCGCTGGCGCCCGACGCCACCCTTACTGTTATTCTCACTTCCGGCCACAGCGACCTGCTGGCTCCGCGCCAGCCCCGCCTGGAACGCTGCCAGCGTCTCGTCACGGCCTTCCGCATGGAAAGCTGGACCAAGCAGCGCCTTTACCACCAGCTACCAGACCTCGTGGCCCACCCCCAACTGCTTGGCGAATATGAGCTGTCCCTCACGGACAGCCAGCGGCAGGCCCTGGCCGAAACCATCACCGGCGCGGGCGTCCATCAACGGCCCCAGCGCCACAATTCGGGCACAGCCGTCATCCTTTGGAACAACGAGGGGTGGTCAGGGGCTACGTACCGGCTGGCAGGGCAAACCCGGGGCTGGCGCCGCCCACCCCAAGTCCTACAAGGCCAATTGCCTACCTTTGCGCGCCTCACCGCTGAAGAGGAGTGTCTCACCTGGGAAAATGGGGCGCAAACCATCGTCCTGGCCCCGCGCCCCTGGCGGTTGCAAGTTAACCTGCTGGCTGGGGTAACGGCCGTACTCCATGAGCGGTAAGCTCTACAAGCAGGCACCCCCCTATTCCCGCAATGCCTGGCGCAGCGCGGTCAGGGTAACATCGTCCAAACCGGCAGCGTGCCGGGCATAGGCCTCCGCCGAGCCGTAGGTCTGGCGCAGGTGGCGCAGCGCGGCGCGCATGGTTTCAGGGTGAGCCAGGGAGATGGGGTACAGGCGCGACGGCCGTATCCACGCCCACACCACTGCCCGGCGAAAATCGGGCTGCATGGCCGCTAAAATGGCGGCATGATGCCGATTGCTCAGGGTGTAATCGGCCACAATAGTCTCTTCTGACACGCCCAAAAGGGCCAGCAGCAAGGCAATGACCATACCCGTGCGGTCTTTACCCACGGCGCAGTGAATGAGGGCCGGGCGATGGGCGGGGTTGGCCAGTTGGCGCAAGATGTCGCCCAGGTGGTGGGCATTTTGGTCAAGGACGACGTGGGTGTAAATGTGCAGCAGCATTTGGTCCATCTGGCGACGATAGCGGCGCAGGGTTTGCAGTTGAGCCACGCTGCCATCGTAGCTGATCAGAGGTAAATGGCGGTAACTGGGCGCAGGCTGGGGCAGGCAGTCTGGCTGTTGGGCAACTTCGGCTGGGGAGCGAAGGTCATAAATGGTGCGGATGCCCAGTTTGTGCAAGACTTGGTGGTCTGCCTGGGTTAGATTTGCCAGGGTTCCTGACCGGTAGATCTGCCCCCAACGCAGGAAACGGCCGTCTGCCGTGCGATACCCCCCTACGTCCCGAAAATTGAAGGCGTTGGGTAGCTCAATTTCCCGGCGTCCTTTTTCATTGCGCGCATGGGGCGGCAAAGGCACAATTAATGTGGTCGGATCAACCCGTTTAGCATGGCCCATAGGGTGATTGTAGCGCAAAATATGCTCACCGCATTTCATTGCCTGGCCATTATCAGGCACTATTTTCAAGTCATTATTAATTATTTCATAAAGAACTTACCATGACCCTTGACCAACAAATCATCAAACCCACCCTGCTGTTAGACGCCGCCAAGGCGCAGAGACACATTGCCCGCATGGCGCAAAAAGCCCAGGCCAGCGGCGTGCGGCTGCGGCCGCACTTCAAAACGCACCAATCTGCAGAGATTGGGGAGTGGTTCCGGCAGCTGGGTGTGCAGGCCATCACCGTTTCTTCTGTGGATATGGCCCGTTATTTCGCCGACCACGGCTGGACAGATATTACCATTGCCTTTCCGGTAAATGTGCGGGAAATTGAGGAAATCGGTGCCCTGGCCCAGCGGGTGCGGTTGGGGCTGCTGGTGGAGTCGGTGGAAACGGCCGTTTTCTTGCAAAATCACCTAGCCGCCCAGGCAGACATCTGGCTAAAAATTGACGTGGGCTACCAGCGCACCGGCATTGATTGGCGGGATGGCGCGCTGATAACGGCCGTGGCCCAGGCCATCAGCGCTGCGCCTCACCTGCGGCTGGTGGGGTTGCTCACCCACGCCGGGCATACCTACAAAGCCAGGGGCGCAACGGCCGTGCAGGCCATTCACCAGCAGACCGTGACGCGGCTGCAAAAGGTGCAGTCTGCTTTGCGCCAACAGGGTTGGGAAGCGGCCATCTCCATCGGTGACACCCCTGGCGCCAGCCTGGCCTCAGATTTCAGCGGCGTAGATGAAATTCGCCCCGGCAATTTTGTCTTTTACGATGCCATGCAGGCGCAAATTGGCGCCTGTGCGCTGGAAGATGTGGCGGTGGCATTAGCCTGTCCGGTGGTGGCCAAACATCCAGCCCGCCAGCAGCTTGTGTTGTATGGAGGCGCTGTCCATCTATCGAAAGAGGCGCTGCAGGAGGAGGGGGGGAACAGTTACGGCCGTGTTGCGCGCCTGAACAGCGGCGGCGGTTGGGATATTTTGCCCTATCACGTCGTGTCTTTATCGCAGGAGCATGGGCTTGTGCAAGGGGACGAAGCGTTGCTGGCGGAAACGGCCGTGGGCGACCTGCTGCTGGTGCTGCCTGTGCATTCCTGCCTCACCGCCAACTTAATGAAGCGCTATCTCACCCTGGATGGAGACTGGTTAGCGATGTACCCGGCGTAACAGGCAACAGGCGACAAGGGATAAGATACCCGTAGTCTGTCATCCCCAACCTGCCTCACCGGGGGTCAAATAGTTCGTCCAGGTGTAGCCAAATGAGCCGCGAATAGCGAAAAATGAGGGGGGCTAGCGGCACCAATATCCCGCTAGCCGCTGCGTATGCCCAGCCAGGCGCGTCTGCCAGGTACAAGGCCAGCAGAATGGGGGCAATGAACACGGAACCCAACACGTACCCAATAAACACCGACATCATGTAATACCCATCTTCGCGGGCAAAATGAATGCCGCAAACGGGGCACTCCTCATGAGTGCGCCAAACTCCCGAGAAGACCTGGCCCTGTAGGCAGTGGGGGCAGCGCCCTTTTAGCAAAGCTCTTAATCTCGTCATTTTCCTACCATGACTTTTTTCACTTTACAAGTTTTTGTAAATCATTTACATTTTACATGAATCATTTATTTTTCATTAATCTAAATCATTGGAGTTTTTAAGGAGTTTTTTCATGAATATTCCTCAGAGAGAAGAAGGCCAGGGCTTAGTGGAATACGCCCTGGTCTTGGTTCTTGTTGCCGTAGCCATCATTCTCATTCTAACAGTCTTAGGATCATCAGTAGCCCTGGTTTACGTCCGTGTGGTGGGTGGCCTAAGCGGGCAATCCATAACCGGCACAGGAACCGAGTACGTGGTTCTCAACGCGGATATTGCCGTTAGTGGCAGCTTTACCTGCAATGTGACGATTAGTGACGCCGCGGTGGCTGTCGTGCAAGACGGCGCTTTGTTAGAAAACAGTGCCAGTGGCAATATTACGGTTTCTGCACCGGGCGGTTCTGCCAATATGTCGGGAACCACTAATAACATAGGTATTGCCGAAGGTTTGTCTGCTACGCTCAATGGCGTGACCTGTGGCCAAAATATGTCTATTGGAAATACTGGCTACAGTGTGCGTATAAATCCGTAACCTACCTGAACCTCACCAGGATAGGCCAGTCTAGCCTGGTTTTTTGTGTTTACCCATTTTGTTGGTGTTGTTGTCTCTCCACATTTCTCATAGGTGTATTATGTCGCTTCTAAGCCTGTTTTTTCGTTCCTTAACTTTGTCTGTTCTGTGTCGCTCGCCTCGTTTACCCTGGCGTCGTCTGGGAGCTGTTGGGGTTTTGCCGCTGGCAGTCTTTGGTCTGTTAGCCGCTTTCATTTGGTTAATGAACGCGGAGCCGTCGCAAGCGCAACCCACCCTGGACCCGCTGTATGTTACTGTGGATGGCACGGGGGATGTGTGTTCGGTTAGCGTGCCTTGTGCTTTGCAAACGGCCGTGGCTGTTGCCGTCTCTGGTCAGGCGGTGTATGTGGCTGGCGGGACCTACACCAACAGCGCGGCCCCGGTCGTCATCACCATTACTACGGCGATCACCTTGACTGGTGGCTTTGATGCGAGTAGCTGGAACAGTGGCCCGAACCCCGCCGTCAACCTTACCATTTTAGACGGTGAAGCCGCCCGGCAGGTGGTGCGCATTGTGGGGAACATAAGCCCGGTAATTGAGAACTTTGAGATAGTGAACGGCCGTACCAGCAGCATTCCTTACAACCAGGGTGCTGGCATTTATAACCAAAGTGGAACACCCATCATCCGCCACAACAAAATCTACAATAACCAGGCATTATCCGGTGATCAAACAGGTGCTGGCCTCTATGATGGTGGCGCTGCGCGTATAGAGTATAACGAAATCTACAACAACAGCACCGGTGGCAGCGGTCAGGGCGGCGGCATCTACATTGCCAATAGCGGAGATGCAGCCACCTACTTACTACTCAATCAGATCTATAACAACAGTGCAGGCTTGGGTGCAGGGATACGGCTCAACACAGGAGAGGCGCTGCTGGAAGCCAACACAATCTACAACAACACGGCAAGCATAGCCGGGGGTGGCCTATTTCACAGTGGCCAAAATATTAGTCTGTATAGCAATCTTTTTTACGCTAACAGTGGCGATTCTGGGGGGGCCATGGTGTTGTCCAATGACAGCACTTTGTGGAACAACACACTGGCGGACAATGAAGCTTCCGGTGACGGAGGAGGCGCCTATATTGACGACGGTACAATTGAAATTCACAATACCATCATCGCCTTCAACAATAGCGGTAGCGGTGAAGATGGCCTTCACCTAGCTGGCGGTGTTGTCAGCGGTGGCTACAACAACGTATACGACGACAGTATCGGCAGCATCACTTTCACCCCGGTATACACGTTCAATCCTACTTTCCGAGATCAACCCACAAATGATTATCATTTACATCCTGTTAGCCTCAACGTGGACGCTGGCGATCCGGGTACGCCAGACATTGGCGTGGATGTCGATGGTCAACCACGCCCCTTTGAAGGGGCATATGATGTTGGCGCGGATGAGTACGGTACGCTGGTGGCTTTCACGCTGGAACCAGCGCAAATTCGCAATGACTTTCAGGAACGGGGCACAACGGCCGTCTACTCTCACACCTTGCGCAATACCGGTACCGACCCGGACACCTTCTCTTTTAGCTGCACAAACGACCGGGGTTGGCTTGTCACCTGCCCTTCGCTGGTCCAATTAGACCCCTTGGAGGAAACCACCCTGACGACGCTGGTGGCAGTAACGGGAACAGCCCGCACCAGAGCGCAAACGGTGATCACGGCCGTTTCCGCCAATGCAATTACCGTTACCGGCATGGCCCTCATCGAAACCATTGTCAGCCCCCACCCGGCCTTGCAATTTGCCCCCAACCACGCCGGCACCGCCCTACCAGGGGAGATGATCACCTTCACCCACCTGCTCACCAACACCGGCGACGCCATCGAGCAATTCAACATCACCCTGCTGAACGCCAGTGCCTGGGCCACACTGCTGCCCAGCAATAGCTTTGCCCTGGACCTGGCGCCCGGCAGCGTTGCCGCCATCCAGATACGTTTTGCGGTACCGGCTAATGCCGCCGCTGGCCTCTCTGAAGAAGTAGTCATCCAGGCCAGCTCCGACTTTGACCCAGGCGTTTTCCAAGTCGTCACCGACACCCTCATCGTTCGGCCTACCGTTGGCACGCGCTACGTTTTGCACAGCGGCACCGACACCGACAATAACTGCACCCAAAGCAACACGCCTTGCCATACCATTGGCCATGCCGTAGGGCAAGCATCCTTTGGTGACGAGATACGCATTGCCGGTGGCCAATACTTCGAGTCGGGCATTCCCGTCAATGATACCCTCTACCTCTCTGGTGGCTGGTCTAGCAATTTCCGCACGCAGGGCGGGCCAGAAAACACCGTCGTTGACGGTGCGGGAAACACCTTGCTGTTTAACATTGCGCCAGGTAGTGCGGTGCGCCCCCAGTTCAGCAATATGACGCTGCAAAATGGCGCCAATGCTGGCCCTGGCGGAGCGGTTTTTGTGGGGGATTCTGCCCAACCGCGCTTTACAGACGTTATCTTCCAAAACAACCAGGCCAATGGCCATGGTGGGGCGATCTATGCCGCCAGCAGCGCCGTGGTCACCGTGGAGGGCAGCCGGTTTATCAGCAACACCACTAGCAACAATGGCGGCGCGCTATATGGCAACAACAGTATTATTAATCTGGCCCAAAGCCGGTTTGTTGGCAATATGGCCGTTGCCCAGGGCGGTGCGGTCCACATCAGTGGCGGCCAATTCGTGGCTGGAAACAACCTCTTCCACGCCAACCAGGGCGGAAGTAACGGTGGGGCCATCTACCTGAATGGTGGCCAGATTACTTTGTGGCACAATACCCTGATCAACAACCAGGCTGGCGGCGACGGTGGAGCCATCTATAACAATGGGACAACGGCCGTTTCCGTGGGCAACTCTTTACTGGTGGAAAACAGCGCAACCTCTGGCGGGGCCATCTTCGACAACAGCGGCAGCCTTACCCTCAGCTACAGCGGCCTGTGGCAAAACAGCTTGCCTGAAGTCAACGACCCCAACAGCCTGGGCAGCGGGAACATTAATGCCGACCCCCTCTTCCGTGATGAGTTTTTCCGCCTGGATCGTGGTTCCCCAGCATTGGATGTGGGTGATCCGGCTACGCCGCTCATCGTAGACTTTGAAGACGACTTTCGTCCTGCCGACAATGGTTTTGACATGGGTTGGGATGAGCGAGCCGGCTGCCGCGCGCAAAGAGATGGGATCATTTACGGCAGCATTCAAGAGGCTATCAATGCCCCTAATGCTGTGGAAGCCTTCATTCGCGTCACCGGTATCTGTCGCGGCGTCAATGTCCTCAACGTCAATGGGCAGGATATTTACCAGACTGTGCATCTAAGTGAAAGTTTGACCATTGAAGGCGGCTGGAACAGTGACTTTACCCAATGGCTCAACTTGCCCACCTTTGTAGACCCGGAAGGGAACGGCCGTGGCTTTTACGTCAGTGGCAATGTTACGCCTACGCTGGCAAATTTATCCATTGTGAATGGTGATGCCAGCGGGCTAGGTGGTGGCCCAGCCGGGGAAGACGCCGGTGGCGGCGTGTATAACCTGGATAGTGCTTTGATTTTGCAAAATGTACGTATTCTCACCAGCACGGCGGTGCTGGGCGGTGGCTTCTACAACCACAATGGTACGCCGCTTTTTCGTTCTACCCCGCCAGCCAGCACCCTAGACCAGGTTGAGTCTCCTTTCACCCATGTGGCTGGCAATACGGCCGTTGCTGGCGGTGGTCTTTACAATCATATGGGCGTGGTACGCGTGGACAGCATGCGTATTTACAGCAACACCGCCACCAACGGTGGCGGCCTCTACAACGCTGCTGGCCCCTTGGTCATAACCAACACTGTCATTTACGCCAACGAAGCCACCGAACAAGGCGGCGGCCTCTACAACGCTACCAGCAGCGCCACCTTGTGGCATCTCACCCTCTTTGCCAACGCGGCGGGCAGCAACGGCGGGGGTTTCTTCAACGAATCGGGCAATTCTCTGCTACGCAACGCCATTTTTCAGAGTAACCATGCGACGAGCGGCCCGGCCATTTTTGCGGCAGGCGGCACGGTTGACCTGGATTACAACTATTACCATGATCATGCAGACCCGGCTGTTGCCGGAGCTGACGAAGGTTCCCACTCTATCACCGACAACGCCACGCCCCCCGGCTTGCAAGCCCCCAATAGCGGCAATTTTCACCTGGCGGACACGGCGGCTGCCGTTGACGTTGGCGACCCCAATTCGCCTGTTGGCCGCGACTTCGATGGCGAGCCGCGCCCAGGCAACCAGGGGCCAGACATGGGTGCTGATGAGCTAACCGGCTGCTATGTAGATCTAAACGGCATTCTGTACGGCAGTATTCAGGCTGCCCTGGATAACGCCGAACCCGGTGACGTCCTGAAAGTAGCTGGCGTGTGCAGTGGTGTGCATCCATTTGACACAACTAGCGTGGGCAGCGGCGGCAGTTGTGGGGGAAACATTCAGGTAACTGTACACCTGACCAAGAGTGTGCACCTTTCCGGTGGCTGGGATATTGAGTTCCGTGAGCAGTCTACGGAAACGCCCACTTTGCTGGATGCGCGGCAGTTGGGTCGCGTTATGTATGTGTCTCCAGGTATCACGGCTACGGTAACCGGTTTTGACTTGCTCAATGGGTTGGCTGACAATGGTGGAGCCATTTGCAGCGATAATGCGGCCCCAGTCATTCAACAAAACCGCTTCTACTCGAACACGGCTACCAGTGGTGGGGCCATTTACAGCGCCAACAGTGCGGCGTTGGTGACGGGTGGCAACCATTTCTATAATAATGGGGCGGAGCAAGGCGGAGCAGTGGCGGCAGCTGGGGCAACGGCCGTTACTGTCCAAAATAATTTCATCTACTCCAACACGGCCACCAGTGGCGGTACGTTCTATAACCAGAGCGGCAATCACAATTTTTGGCACAACACCACCTATAACAATACCGCGGATAATGGTGGCGCCGTTTACGTGGCTGCGGGCACGCCGTCCATCCGCAGCAACATTTTTAGCAACAATACGGCCGTTACGGCTGGGGCTGTCTTTGCACCTGCCGGGGTAAATCCGAACCTGGGTTACAACAATTACTTCAATAATTCACCGGCGGATCTCAGCGCCAATCTGAGCTATGGGGCCGGCTATCTTACCGCAGATCCCCTGTTCAATAATCTGGCAGCGCTAGACTTCGCTATCCCCATCACCTCGCCGGTGGTAGATGCTGCTGACCCCACCCTACCCATCACGGTTGATTTTGAGGGAGATTTACGGCCGTCTCATCAGGGTGCTGATATGGGGGCTGACGAGTTCGGTGGCTGCTTTGCCCGCACGCTGAGTAACCCGGAAACGATTTATGGCGTTGTGCAAACGGCCGTTGCTGCTGCCGAAGATGACGATACCGTACAGGTAAGCGGCACTTGCTACGGTGTCAATCGGCAGTTGCTAAGTAGCAACACATCCATCACCCAAACCGTGTATGTAGACAAAAACCTCACTATCAGCGGCCAATGGAATTATCAGGGTAACGTCACAGCCACGCTAGACGCGCTATACCAGGGGCGGGTGATGTACATTGCTGCCAACGCTTCGGTAACCATTACCAATCTGATTATGCACGGCGGTGACGCCACCGACGTTGGACTGACCAATGGCGCCGGCGGGGCTATCTTCAATGAAGGCACGCTGCTGTTGCAAAACGGTATGGTGCAGCAAAGTCAGGCAACCCTGGGTGGGGGCATTTATAACACCCATCTATTAACATTGGATAATGGGACCATTAGTGGCAATATCGCTCTTCGCGGGGCAGGCCTGTTTAATGACGCGGTGGGTGCAGGTGGCGCTTACGTTACTCATGGCAGCCGCTTTCAGGGCAACGTGGCCAGCCAATACGGGGGCGCCGTGTACCAAAACGACGGCGCGCTGATTCTAGATGGCAACAAGTTGTTTGAGAACTCGGCCAACGAGGGAGGGGCCATTTACCTGGCGGGTGGCAATAACGCCATCGATGTGTGGAATAACTTCATCTATGCAAACACGGCCCTAAATCACGGCGCGGGGGTGTATAACCTGGATACAAACGGCCGTATCTGGCACAACACGATCGTAGGCAACCAGGGGGATGGTCTATATAGCAACGCTACCGCCAGCAACAATATTCACAGCAACATTTTCGACAGCAACCAGGGCACCGGTATTCACACCCTGGCACTTAACCCAGATATTGTGTACAACATTGTCGTCAACAATAATATCAACTATGGCGGAACGGCCGTAGACGCCGCCACCGATCCCACCAACCAAAATATCACCCCCCTCTACGTCAGTCGCGCCGAGCGTAACTACCACCTCGATCCTGAATCACCCGGTGTTGACGAAGGCGACGAAAACCTGCCCGGCAGCGGGCTTAACCACGACTATGATGGGCATTTACGCCCCACCAATGCCGCCCCCGATATTGGCGCCGACGAAATTAACAGCTGCTACATTCGCGTCACCAACCCCAACACCAACCAACACCATTACTTTGGCCAGTTGCAAAACGCCATCTACTTTGCCGAAGGGTTCCCCAATCCTAACCCCACCGTACGCATAGCCCGCGGCACCTGCAGCGGCGTAGAATTAGAAGACGGAACCTACCAGGTTGGTTACGTGTCCGAAGATTTACACATCATCGGATCCTTGCAGCGCAGCAACTTCAGCGATCCACAGGACTTTTACAATGACGAAATCAATGCCCTAAGCACCGCCATTGATGCCCTGGGCGAAGGGCGTGTCTTCAAAATTGCTGCCGGCGTTAACATCACCCTGGAACAAGTAGCCATGGTCAACGGCAACGCCTTCGCTGCCGGAGATGGCAACACCAACGGCGGCGCCCTCTACTTCCCTGGCCCTGGTCACCTGCTGCGCCAAACTACCGAGGCATGCCAAAGCACCGCCACGAACGGTGGCGGCTACTTTGTGGGCAGCACGGCTACAGCTTATGTAACCGGCGCCGGCACTGGAAGTTGCTATGTTGCCCGCTTCGACGATAACGACCAGTTTCTGGAACAATACAGTTGGTACGATGGCAACGTGGCCATGAACAACGGTGGCGGCGGCTACATAAGCAACGGAGCAGAGGTTGACATTGTCAACCACGGGCATAGCAATAACGAGGCCAGCAACGATGGTGGCGGCCTTTACAATGATGCCCAAACGCGCATCATTAATGGTATCTTCAATCTCAACGTGGTAAATGGCGATGGCGCGGGCATTTTCAATGCCGCATTCGGTTCCCTGGCTATGTACCACAACACCTTGCGGGACAATTGGGCAATTAGCCTGGACAGCGCAGGTGGCGGCATCAATCATGAAGGGCTTTCCCTGACCCTTAATAGCAGCATTTTGTATGCCAACTGGGCCTCTGGTGGAGATAACGTCGGTGGTGGGTTGCACATAGGCACCGGTAGCGGTGCTACCTTAAGCTACAACAACTTTGATAGCAATTTGCCTTTGGCAACGAACACCGGTGATGTCGGTGTAAACCCCATTGTGGGTGATCCGCAGTTTGCCTTTGGGGTGGTTTTGTCGCAGGATTCGCCTAATATTGACCGGGCTGATCCGGCGCTGTTGGAAGATGTTGACAATGGCGGCGTTTGGCCTGATGGCATTGATTTTGATGCTGGTAACTGGCGACGCCCAGATGTGCACCCCGATTATGGGGATGCTCTGAACACCAGTATATCGGGTTATGCCAGTGATGTCGGGGCGGACGAATATTGGAAGGAGTTTGGCTGTGATGTGCAGCCCAACAATGAGAACCGTACCGTCTTGCCCGGCGAGTCTGCTACTTATTTGGTGACGGTCTACAATGCCGGCTTCCCAAACCGCTTTCAAAATCCTGAGGACTCCCATGGCTACACGGATACCATCACCATTACCATGAGCAGTTCGCAGGAATGGGCAATGATGAGCGGTGGAGCGCAGCAGGTGGTGGAACTGGACTATTGGGATGATGAGGAGTTGGATGATCGGATTTCGCTGGTGATAACGGTTACAGTGCCCATTACCGCCAGTTTCGGGGTAGCAGAGGAAACGGCCGTTACCTGCCAATCTGCTTCCTTATCCACCCGCCAAGACACCACCCATCTTTCCACCTACGTGGGGCTGGTTGCCAGCGTCACTATTGAGCCAGAATACGTCACCAATGCTTACCCAGGGCAGGTCCTCACCCTGACCCACTACGTAACCAATACCGGCAATGAAGCGGGAACCTTCTACATGATCCCCAGCGCCGGTGCTGCCGGATTGTCTACAGCCGCCGTCACGCGCATTGAAGATGCAGCCGGTAACGTGTTTAGCAACCCGCAGGGTGTAAGCGACATACCCATCTCCCTGGGCGTCAACGAAATGATTACCGTGTCGCTGCGGGTGAGCATCTTAGAAACCGCCGCAGCCGGTCAGGTCGCCACTCCAGGTCTCATTGTGCGCGATGTGGTCGATCCGGCCATTCAAGCCCAGGTTATCAATCAGATCGTCATCAACCCTGCCGTAGGGACGCGTTACGTAGCTATTGGGGGAAACGATGTCGGCAATAACTGCCTGATCAGCGAACAACCCTGCGCCACGCTGCAACATGCTGTGCATGAAGCCGCCGCTGGTGACAGTATCCTGGTGGCTGGCGGTGTGTACACGGACCAAAGCACCTACACAGAAACCAATAGTATCCTGGTACAAAACCTGTTCATCAATAAATCAATAAATATTGTCGGTGGGTACAGCACCATTGACAACTTTGCTTTTTCACAGCCCATCACTAACGCCACGGTGCTGGATGGTCAGGGAAATCGCCGGGTTATCTATGTTGCCAGTGGACATGAAGTGTCTTTGCAGAATCTGTTTGTACAAAATGGTGTCGCGGACCTGCTTGATGACACGCAAATGGGCAGCGGCATTTACAATGCTGGGTCCGATTTGACCTTGAATAGCACCTGGGTTTTGTCGAATACGGCCGTGTATGGCAGTGGCCTCTTCCACCAGGCAGGCCACCTGAGCATCCATAACAGCGTTTTTGCCCATAATCGCGGCGAAATCAGCGTTTCTGGATTGGCGACAGGTGGCGGTCTCTACGCGGTAACCGGCACGCTACTCATTGAAAACAACACCTTTGTCAACAACAGCGCCCCGGGCAGCAGCAGCCGCGCTTTCCTCAATCTGCCCCCTAGCACCCCACCTGGGTACGGCGGCGCAATCTACCAGGACAGTGGCACACTCACGCTGCGCAATAATATTTTTAGCGCCAACGAAGCCAGCGACGGCTTTGCCGTCTACATCAGTGCAACGCTACCTATTACGGCCAACTACAATCTCTACTTCAACAACTTTGGGGATTTCGACGGCACCGAAACCAACTTCTTGACAGGGCCTAACAGCTTCCAGGGCGATCCCATCTTCGTGGACACCCTTTTCCATATTGGGCCAACGTCGGCGGCGAAAGACAGCGGCACAAGCCAGGTAAGCGCCGCTGCCAGCAACGATTTTGAAGGAGATGCCCGCCCACAAGGGGCGGCCTATGACATTGGCGCTGATGAACGCGTGCAGCGAGCCAGTTTTACCTTTGAACCGATAAGCCGCACCGTTACCATTTTGCCAAATGGCAGCCACGTCTTTACCCACACGCTGACCAACATAGGGGACAACGCTGACACCTATACCCTCACCTTGGAGAGCGTTGCTTTGGGTGACCCAAGTAACTGGACGCATAGTCTGACGCCCGATAGCAGCTTCGTTCTCAATTCTGGCGACAGTCAGCTTGTTACATTAGTGGTGTCGGGTGTGGTGGCTGGCGATGTAGATCTGAGCACCATTACGGCTAACGCCGGCAGCGGCTTGCAGTTGGCCGTGGTGGATACCACCATCATCAGCAGCACGGCTGGGGTAGATATTGGCCCATCTCTTGCCGGTTCTGGCATGCCCGGGGAAACGGTGCAGTATACTCACACGCTGACCAATACGGGTGATGGCCTGGATCGCTATGACTTATGGATGTCGTCAGCCATGCCATCTGGGTGGATTGTTGCGGTGGATCCGTTGCAAACGGCCGTTGTGCCCGCAGGCAGCACCGTTCCCTTTACGGTTAGCGTCACCATTCCCGCCGACACAGCCGCCGACACCAGGCATATCGTCGAAATTGGGGCGGTTTCTCTGGCGAATGGCGCCGTGCAGGATGTGTTGACGGACACAACAACGGTGCTGCCGGCTTATGGCTTGCAGTTGTTGCCCACAGCCCAGGCCCAGAGCGTGGGCGATGAGGGCACGGCCGTTTTCACCCACACCCTGACCAACCTGGGTAATATTACGGACAGCATCAACCTGAGTCTAACGGAAAGCGTCAGTTGGGGAGCGATCCTTGACCCGCTCGCTGTAACTCTGGGGCCAGCCAGCAGTGCTGCCGTGACGGTGACGGTGCCTACCCCACCCAACAGCGGCGGGCGGGTTCACGTGGCAGATATAACGGCCGTTTCCGGCCACCCAGGGGTGCAAGCAACGGCCGTGAACACCACTACCATTTTGCTGGAAAATGGCGTTGCCATTGGCCCTAACTACTCCCGTGTGGTAAACGCTGGCGAGGAGGTCGTCTACCAATTCGTCATCACCAATACCGGTAACATTACCGACACCTTTGACTTTACGCAGGATGGCGGCACCCAAGGTTGGGTCAGCGGCTTCAGCGGCGGCAGTGTCGAATTACCCCCTGACGCCACGGCAACGGTTCTGCTAACAGTTACGGTTCCGGCAGCCACCCTCCCAGCTGTGGAGGATATCACCACCGTTACCGCCACCTCGGCCAGCGATGGGAGCATCAACGCTAGTGCCACTGCCACAACTCGTGTGCGTCAACAGCATGGACTGCTCTTTGCCCCTGACAATAGGCGCGTCGTCGCTGCGGGCAGTCTAGTTACCTACACCCATACCCTCACCAACAGCGGCAATGGGCCAGACACTTTTGCTTTTGCCGCCAACAGCAGTCAGGGTTGGGCAGTAGCCGTACCGCCCAACATCGCCCTGGGCGCTGGGCAGGCAGCAAATGTCATGGTGACGGTTACGGTGCCCTTTGGCCCTGGCAATATCACGGACACCATGCAAGTTATGGCTAGTTCCATCATCAGCCCGGCCTTTAGTGCCCTGGTTACCAATACGACAGTCGTCACAACCACACCGGGAGCATTGAATGTGGTGATTGCCCCAGATAATGTCGGGAACGGCCGTCCGGGTGAATGGCTAACCTACCAACACGCAGTTACCAACACCGGCATACTAGATGCAAATTTTGCCTTAACAGCTAATTCTAGCCAGGGTTGGACAACCCAGATAATGCCAACTGCCCTCAGTTTGGCGGCAGGTGAAAGTGCGCCAGTAACCGTTACGGTCCAAATTGCGCCCGCTGCCGCTGATGGCGCGGTAGATTTGACAACAGTAACGGTGCAGGATGTGGGTATGGTGGTGCAGGATACGGCCGTCAACAGCACCACTGTCACCGGCAGCTATAGGGTCGTTATTGCACCGAACAATTATGCAACCGGCGCACCCGGTGAGACCCTTACTTACACGCACCAGGTCACCAATACCGGTGATTTCGCCGACAGTTATGCCCTTAGCGTCAGTTCCAGCCAAAATTGGGCGACAGTCACCCCAACCAGCACCGACATCCTTTATCCTGGTGAATCAACTTGGATAACCGTGACGGTAGATATTCCCGACGGAACCGCAAATGGACAAATTGACACCAGCGCCGTCACCGTGCAGTCATTGAATGCTATGACAGTGAACGATACGGCCGTGGATGTAACCATTGTTCAAGTTCCAGAAAACGGTGCGGTTTTGGAACCCGACAACAGCGGAGCGGGTATTCCGGGTGATACGCTCACCTACTATCACACCCTCACCAACACGAGTAGTATGGCCATGACCTTCCTGCTAGCGGAAACATCAAGCATGGGCTGGGATACAACCCTTACTCCCAACCGGGTGGATAACCTGGGGGTTGGTGAAGCCGTGGCAGTTACAGTAACGGTGGTCATGCCCGCAACGGCCGTTGCGGGCATGGAAGATTACACAGTCGTCACGGTAACGGCCGTGGGTGATCCCACCGTAGCTGCCGGCGCTATTAACCACACCCTTGTTGAAATCACGCCTACGATCTATGAAATTAGCGTCACGCCCAATAATTCCGGCACAGGGCTTCCCGGTGAAGTTCTCACATATCAGCATACGGTCACCAATCTGGGGAACATCACCGAGACCTTTGCCGTTGGGGTCACCTCTAGTCAGGCTTGGTTCGTTGCTGTTAATCCAAACACATTAAATCTGGCGCCTGGCGAGCAAGCCCAGATCACCGTTACTGTGCCCATTCCGGCCAGCGCCGCACCGGGCACAGTTGACGAAACCGTGGTCACAGTGAGCACAACGGCCGCAGGGGCAAACGTGAGTGCCAACGCCACCAACACCACCAACGTCAACACCCCCGAACCGGAAGACAACACCCTTTACCTGCCCCTGGTGCTTAAGCCATGTATGCCTACCGGGATTGACCTGGTGGTGACTCACATCACCATTCTGCCAAACCCGCCTGTGGTCGGGCAACCCGCCACGGTCAATATCACCATTCGCAACCAGGGCACAGTAGACATGGATCCGACTAACAACTTTTACCTGGACTTCTATGTAGACCGGGAACCCTTACCTTATTTGTGGGGTGACCTTCAGTGGGGCGTGCAGGCACGGCCGTTAACCGCCGGCGCCAGCGTAAGCTACAACGGGGCCTTTACCTTCAGTGGCGGCGTCCATCAATTATGGGCACAAGTTGACACAGACCGCACCGTAAACGAATGCCCCTTTGAAGATAACAACATCTTTGGGCCAATTACCATCTCGCTCCCTGGAACAGCCTTGCAAGATAATTCACCGCCACAACCTCCTCAACAAACGACTCCGCGCGGTACACCAACTCCGGCACGTTAGGCATATAAAAAAAGAGGCCGATAAGACAAACTATCGGCCTCTTTTAACCATGTTCAACAAATAACTGCGGGGTGTACACAGGTTTGATGCCCAATCGCTAAGGAAAAGCGGGGCAGCCTTCTAAAAAGCTTTTACAGTTGCTTGACCATTGGCGTTAGGGCGCCACGCTTAAGTGTGGACCCACCTTAAACAGCCAACCCCAAGATTTCTATTACTTTGCTGCGCAATTCTTGGGGCATAAAAGGCTTGGTCATATAGGCCGTCACTTCCTGCAAATGGGCAATCACGCGATGGGTTGCCCCCGTGTGGGCCGTGAGCACGATAATCCCGGTTAAATTGTGTCCAGAGGCAACGATCTCTTTCAATACATTCCAGCCCTTAATGTCAGGCAACATGATGTCCAAAATAAGCAAATCCGCATTGTGCTGCCGCGTAAGGTTAATGGCTTCCGCTCCGGTAGCGGCATGTAAAAGACGAATAGGTAATGGGGCTAGCGTTAAACGAATGAGGTCATAGAGTTCTTCGTTATCTTCTACGCTCACGACACATGGGGGTACGTTGTTCATTACAGATCCTTATCGATGATGTGCGCGGCTGCGCCTGGCTACAAGCGTAATGGATTGCCCCAAGAGCGTCAAGACAGGTGTACCAATGTACCAGTGAATGTTGTTAATGATGGAAAAGCCGCGTACCGGTCAAGGCCATCACCATACCATACGCGTCGCAAGCCGCAATTACCGCGTCGTCGCGCAGAGAACCCCCAGGCTGCACCACGTAGCTAACCCCGCTTTGGTGGGCACGGTCAATGGAGTCGCGGAAGGGGAAAAAGGCATCTGACCCCAGAGTGACACCGTGAAATTGTTGAATCCAGGCCTGTTTTTCAGCCAGGGGAAGGCGCTGGGGCACGGCCGTAAAGTTCTGCTGCCAGGCACTCTCCTCTGCCGGGGTTAGCCGATCCAGCAAATACTGGTCAATGGCGTTGTCCCGTTCTGGGCGGCCTAATTTGGGGCGGAATGGCAAGTCTAAGACCTGGGGATGTTGGCGCAAAAACCATAAGTCAGCCTTATCCCCCGCCAATCGGGTACAGTGAATGCGTGATTGCTGCCCGGCACCAACGCCAATAACCTGGCCATCGTACACGTAGCAAACAGAGTTGGACTGGGTGTATTTTAGCGTGATGAGGGCTACGATCATGTCGCGGCGGGCGTTTTGGGACAGGATTTGATTGGCGGTAGGGATGTTGGTGAAATCGGCGGGGGTGGGCACGGCCGTGTTCCGCTGTTGCTCTAAAATAATGCCAAACACCTCGCGCTGTTCTTGGGCAGGTGGCGTGTAATCGGCCTCAATTTGTAGCACGCGATACCCCCCACCCTTCTTCCGGCGCAAAATTTCCAGGGCTTCCGGTTCATAACCTGGAGCAATAACGCCGTCAGATACTTCTCGCCGGATAAGCTGCGCCGTCGGCACATCGACCACGTCACTCAGAGCTACCCAGTCCCCAAAAGAGGAAATGCGGTCTGCGCCCCGCGCCCGCGCGTAAGCCACTGCCAGAGGGGACAGATCGCCATCTCCCACAAAGTATGCCCGACGCAAAGAGTCGGTAAGGGGCACGGCAACAGCCGCTCCAGCGGGGCTGACGTGCTTGAAGGAGGCAGCAGCAGGCATATTTAACGTCTGCTGCAGCTCTCGCACCAATTGCCAACTATTCAACGCATCTAGCAAATTGATGAAACCCGGATGCCCATTTAGCACCTGAAAGGGCAATGCGCCTTCTTTGACAAAAACCCGCGCCGGTTTCTGGTGCGGGTTCATTCCATAACGAAGCTCCAATTGGTCACTCATCGTTTTCCTCCACAGAGAAAGATAGCGTGTAGAGATAGGGGAAGGTTGATTTCGCCCCACTCTACCCTTGTGTTTGCAGGTAGGCGGTGATGGCGGTGTCGTAGTCGCGCGTTTGGGCAAAGGCTTTGACGGCCAATTCGCGGCGCAGGTCATCGGGAACCGGGCCGGCTGACAGAGCTGCTAACACACGATCATAGTCGTTTGGGTCGCAAACGGCCGTCACCCGGGCAAAATTCTTGGCCGCCGCCCGCAGCAGCGTCACCCCCCCAATATCAATTTGCTCAATGGCTTCCGCCAGGGAAACGCCGGGCTGCGCAATGGTTGCTGCAAAGGGATAGAGGTTACAAATTACCAAATCAATGGGGTGAATTCCCTGAGCGGCCAAATCCGCCAGGTCGTCGGGCGTGTCTCTGGCGAGAATGCCACCATGAATGGCCGGATGCAGGGTTTTTACGCGCCCACCCAGCATTTCTGGCGCGCCGGTTATTTCGGCCACGTCCCGCACAGGAAGCTGGGCCTGGCGCAGCAGCCGGGCAGTCCCGCCACTAGCCACAAGCTCCCAACCCCATTGGTTTAAAGCCTGGGCAAAAACTATTAAATTGGATTTGTCGTACACGGAGAGGATGGCTCGTTTATTCATGGCTGGCGACTGTACCACAAGGGGAAACGGCCGTCTAATTCTTACTCCCCAAAACTCAGGCCGCGAGCTTGGCCAGCTCCCAATGAACCTGGGCAATATGGGCTTGCTTGGTCTCATCCCGCAGCGATTTTGCAGCCGACGTGAAATAGGTGTGTTCTTGCAAAAAGGAGGACTGAAACTGTAACCATTCCCTGTTTGTCATGGTTTGCCCCAAATACGCCATTTCTGCCCGCAGTTGCTGATTGCGGACAAAAAAATCTTCCCGCCCCAGCACGTCTAAATCGGCATCTGCCAAAATCTCTTCCAGTAGATTACGCGGAGATTGGGGCATGCGGGTGGCAATTATCATGCCCATAATTTGCGCAATTTGCCGATTATGGAAGCCAAACTGGGGTAAAACCTGGGCCACTACCCGCGCACCAACAATTTCGTGCCCATCATTTGTCTCTAAAAAACCGATGTCGTGAAAAGCCGCCGCCACGCGTAGCAGTTGTGTTTCATCCTCAGGCAGGCCGCTCAGGCGAGCCAGCCGTACTACGCCGGGTAAAACGTCATGCTCTGTATGCCATAGGTCATGATAGGTCAAGTGGGGGTTGAGATTGCTGCGTAATTGGTCAATCGCGTAGGAAACTGCCAGGTTGTAGTCAGGTTGTTTTGCCAAAATGTCCTCTTTATCTAACCGTGAAGCCCTACTCTCAACAATTGTTACACTTTAGCATAATTGTCGCGGCGGTAAAAGTCCTCATGGCGCGGTTTTCGTCCCCATTATCCATTATAAAACACAAAAGTGCGGAGAGATACCCATTTC
The DNA here is from genome assembly GCA_964504445.1 of uncultured Anaerolinea sp. Lineage (GTDB taxonomy): Bacteria > Chloroflexota > Anaerolineae > Promineifilales > Promineifilaceae > JACSRF01. Next base: position 24,647 of record CAZDEO010000053.1, read on the forward strand.
TCCCCGCACTTTTGGCACACTCTGGTATTTGCCCGCAAAAAGGGATCAGGCGGACTGCATGTCTATGATTGTGTTAGGGGCAACGCGAACGAGATTGCGTAGGTCGAGCAAATGTTGTTGGGTAATGATGCCCAAGAAACGGCCGTTTTCACTGACCACGGGCAGGGCATCCAGCTTTTCGGTCATCATACGCTCTTGCACCACAAATAAATTGGTGGTCGGCAACACCGGCTGCACATCCTGGCGCATGACCATGCTTACCCAAGTGTGCGCACCCCGGCTACGCAGCGCCGCCAAAAGGGTACGCTGGGGCAAAAAACCCACCAGCGCGGATCCTTCGAGCACGGGGAAGCTGCCCTGACCGCTGGCCAACATCAAATTGGCTGCCTGCTGCAAGTTGGTATAGGGTGTCAGGTGGTAGGCCGTTTGAGAGTAGGCTTGCCACACCTGATACCGGCGCAAAAACCCCCGCTGTTCCACAATCACCGCTTCTTGCCGGGCACCCATGTACACAAACACCGCAATCAAAATCAAGAATATGCCGCCATTAAACAAGCCATAAATACCCATCAAAATGGCAATACCTCGCCCCACCGCGGCAGCAATTTGGGTGGCGCGCACGTAATCCATGCGCATGGCCAGGGCGGAGCGCAAGATACGCCCCCCATCCATTGGGAAAGCGGGCAACAGGTTAAAGAGGGCAAGGAACAGGTTGTAGACAAACACGTAAGAAAACAAGCCCGCCAAAGTGAGGCCAGCCTCCCCAAAGAGGATGGTCAGTGGGTCCAGAATGGCGATGTTGCTCAGCCAAGCCGCCAGTAGCATGAGAAGGCCGATGCCGAAGTTGACAGCCGGGCCGGCGATGGCAATAACAAACTCCTGGCGTGGGTTTTCGGGAATATGCTCTAGTTGGGCCACGCCACCAATGGGCGAAAGCACTATCTGTTTGACAGGCACGCCGTAATATTGGGCAGCGAAGCTGTGTCCCAGCTCATGAAGGGTAACGAGAACAAAGAGGAAGGAAACGGCCGTTACGCCAAAAACAGCCCCCTGGAAAGTTCCCGTAATCAACCCAAATTGAAATGCCGCCCACAATAAAATCAGAGGGAAAGTTGCATGTAAGCGGACATCTATGCCGCGTACCGTAAACAATTTCAGTGAATTTTTCATCTCACATCCTTTTCTAAAGGCTCGTTTCTATGGCAAATTGCGCGCCATATCCTGTTTTGGGGCGCCTTTTTCGCCTATGCCCCACAGTTTTTTACTAACCTGCCCATGTCAATAGTGAATTACATAATGAATAATAAGATTTTTTCCTATGAGGGGCGTTAGCAAGACATGAAGACGATATGAGGATAACCGGTACTCGCATTCGATAACCCGCATCCCGTAATCTGCAGGCTCTGCCTCTATGAGTTTGACCGAGAACGGTATTGGGGCTGGGGATTACGGAAATTAAGTTACTTGGCTGCATTAGAAAACCCTGTGGCAAGCGTTGCAACTTGTCTCATATTGCTCCGTATAGGTCAGCGGTTATATTAATGAATGGTGGTGACATTAAACTGGAGGTATTGTAATGCGTGACGAAATAGACAGCTTGAAAGAAGCTGAAAAAGAGGCGTTCGTAGATTTGACCAAGGAAGATGTGGCAGCAAATGGGTCGGTAGCCGGCCAGGGAGCGCCTCAGAGTTCTCACCGGGTGAGGAATGCGCGCCGCTCTGATAAGGACGGCAATCTGTTAGCAGGAGTTGTGCTAATTGCCATTGGCGGCATTTTCTTGCTGACAAATCTGACGGGCTTAACAATCAACAATTGGTGGGCTTTGTTTATTCTTATTCCCGCTTTTTCAAACTTTAGCCGGGCCTGGCGCAGCTATCGCACGCACGGCCGCTTATCTCACAACGCCCGTGGCTCCATCACGGGGGGCCTGATCCTGACCCTGATTGCTTCTGCTTTCCTATTTGATTTCATTACTTGGGAAGTTATCTGGCCCAGTTTCCTGATTGTTCTGGGTCTTAGCGCCTTATTGGGTGGTTGGTTTGATTAGCCAACCAGCGCAATAGGTTCATGCGAAACCAGGTCCGGCAAAGGCCAGACCTGGTTTTTTCACGTAAGGGGCAATGGCGGGAAACGGCCGTTCCCCACTTCCTCCTGGTACGCGGCAATCAATTCCAAAACCCCCACCGTTTCCACGCTTTCAGCTGGAACAAACGGCGCCAAAGGGATATCTTCCTTGAAGATAACGCTATGAGCAGTACTGCGCCGGCTATCATTTACCAAAACAGCCCCCACAGCAACGAACCGTGCGCTCATTGGCCGCCATCCCCCAGAGCTAAACGGGCAATATTCAATGGTCTCATCCTCCTCTACCCTTCTCTATTCAGATGATTCCATTGTAGTGACCCCCAAAAGCCTGCACCGTCCAATTCGCGCAAAGAAATCGTGAAGAAAATGTTAAAGCGTTACCCTGGGCAATAACCAACGCATCATTAAAAAGCCCGGCAGCAGACCCAACACCCCACCCATCTGCGCCACCACAACGCCAGTTCCCAACACAGCATCCAGCACATGCCCCAAAAAAGCCAACAACGATACAGGAACAAAAAAGCTAATTGTCACTACCACAAAAACATTCATGAAACGCGCCACAGCTTCCGACGTGTCATACTTATTTTTCCAAACCAGATACCCGCCCACAACGGCCGTTACAAACACAATGGTTGCACAAAAAAAGGCTCCCATTTTAATCAAAGGAATGACCAACGCTGCTGACTCAACCATCTTCTCCCTCTAGCTTTGAACCGTTTTCCCTGGCCAACCAAACGCCACCTCAATAACAAAGATCCCATTTTAACAAAATTTCTGCCACCGGCTTGTCAACTCCCTGAGTTTCCAAAGAGCCATCAGCTCTTAATAAAACAAAAGTTATGGAAATCCTCTCGATTTCTCTATATTTTTACTATACGAAGCTTTGTAGGAAACAAAAACCGCACATCTCTGTGCGGTTCTTTCCTAGGTCAAGTCTGCAGGCTAAATTATGAGCTACTCATAAATAAATATCCATCACTTTTTCGCGTAGATCGGCTAATGTAATGGGGTCTAGCTGGGGATGATCCTCTACAAACTGGGCCAACAAAGCCAAAGCCAGCGCAAATGTCTGGCTACGGTTGGCCCCAAAAACCGCGTGGAGCGTGCCATGGGCTCGCCCCAACTCAATCGCCGGCTGGGGAGACAGTCGAATAGACGTCCAATTCAATTCTTCGTTCTCGTCTGGTAATTGCAAATCCCACAACAAATATAAAGAGGCCAAATCGGTGATGCCTTCGGGAATTTCCCGATTCCGTCCGGCTACAGCCCGGCGCAAAGATTCCAGTCGCGCCGCCAAAATGGACACGGCAATATCAGACAAATCTGCCCGTCCCAGCCCCTCAGGAAGCTGTGCAGCCAAACGCTTCATCAGCTTCTTCTGCGCAGCCGACAAAGCAACGTACACGTTTTGCCGCTGCACCGAACGGCGCGGGCGCCCACGACGTGGTTTCTCTTCTAGCAGGGCAGCCAACGTGCTAGATCGTTTCTTATTCGTACTACTCATGCCCCTACCCTGCCGCCTGGCGGTAACCATGCTGGTTGTCTAAAAATTCTTTGACAAACTGACCGGTTACTTGAGTTCCGTTAGCCGCCAACAGTTCCAAACTGAGGTGCAAGCACAAAAGGCAAATGCTGCGCGGGTATCCTCGCGTCTCCTGCCAGATGGGCATAATCGCATCATCTGTGAAGAGGGGCGGCATTTTTGCACTGCGCCCAGCAGCCAAAAGGCGATATTCTATCAACGATTTTGTATCATCAGGGGTTAAAGGGTCCAAGGAGGAACGGGTCGCCACCCGGTCGTTAAAGTCTGGCACTTCGCGTAAGTTGATGTCCAGCTCAGGTCGGCCCAATAAAATGAGTTGATACGCCTTTCCACCCTGAGGATCACGAAAATTGAGTAACCGCCGTAACTCCATAAACTGTTCGGGGCACAACTCATGGGCTTCGTCAACAATAATTAACGGCAAAACCCCCTTTTCGCTCTGCTCAACCAGGAATGAACGAAATTCATTGAGCTGATCCTCCGTAGCGCGGCGGGTACGCAACCCAAACTCTGAGGCGATCCGGCGTAGTAGCAGCAAGCCGCTACGCTTGGGTGTTTCATCTACTTTGGCGGCTACAAAGTCAGGGCGGCGATGATAGCGGCTGTGAAACCAGGATGCCAGGGTGGTTTTACCCGTACCAATTTCACCCACAATGACGGAGGCGCCTTGCCCGGCCTCCACCATGTAGCTGACTTTTGCCAGGGCGCGCCTGGTTTCGGTAGACAGGTACATAAAACGCGGGTCGGCTTCTATGGTAAAAGGGGCCACAACCACGCCCAATCGTTCCCAATCAGGGCGATAGCGATCAAACTCTAATCCCAATTGCGTATCATTCATGTGGGAATCGTATATAAAGAAATATGTATTGTCAAGGCCCAAGACCCATAATTGGTAAACAGGGTCAGGGTTTACGCTTAACCAGACAATTTATTGCAATCTATAGCATATAGATTTATTGACATGGTATTATAATTCTGTTAGACTGGCTCACAGGTAGTGGTTAGCAGCTCTATCTTGACATTTATAATCAACTACTCACTTGTCAGCAACAATATACCTTTCCATAGACTATCCTGAATATGATACTGCTTTCCAATGCGGTTAGTACACTGTAATGAAAGTTTTGTCCATCATTTTCCCGGAAGCTGCGAACCAAATGCTCTGGCAAAGACACTTTCTCAGCTTCCGGGAAAGTTGAAGTTCTTTTCTGACAATGTATTAGCCCGTTTTAAGGAAGTCTTTTGGGTGTATTGGTTAACAAATTGCGCCGGTTTTGTTTTGACCAGGACTGAAACAAGATGGGCGTAGACAAAGAAAAAGGCCAGGTGGTGCTGCACCTGGCCTTCAATTGATGTAAGCAAGCTACTGTTCGCTGTCTTTGGTGCCGCCAACACCTGTAGCACAGTGCCCCTTAATTGGGGAGGGGGGGTTTTATGCCCCCAGGTAGCTCACTAGCTAGTCAAGAGCATAACACAGGCGGATCGCGCTGTCAAATGGTTTTACCGCTTCCTCAGGTGTGCTGACCTGGGTAATCGGGGTTTTTTGTAACCTTTTGCTGGCGCTGGTTTTGGTGTTGTGTCGCTTGGCTGGACTACGGAGCTTTTCGTGGTCGGAAAAGAAAACCAGCCCATCTCTGCGGCGCTACTGGCAGCACAGGCTACTCTGGTTGCGTTGCGGCAGCAACGGCATGCAGAGCGCCAAAAAGCAGGTCTGCCTATACGGACAGACGAACACGGCCGTTTCCTTTATCCACCTTCCACCCCTTCCCAAACTGCTCCCACCCTGCCGCCCCACTTGGGCTGGCACAGCCCCGCGGTAACGGCCGTTTTACAACCCACCACCCCGCCAATCAACCAAACCGCCTACCAGCGCACCAACCCAACTACCCACCACCCCACCCTTAAACCCACCACCCCGCCAACGTGCAAACTCTACCCTGACATCGCCCTGGGCATGTTGGGTAACGAGTTAGCTGCTGCCGGGCGCCTCTGGCTGCTGCTGCGCCATTTAGACACGGCAGGGCAAGGGTGGCTGCCACACCAGGACGCCCAGCAAGCGTTAACCCGGCGCGCTTCGCCGCTGCGCGTGTGTGGGCCGCGCCAGTTACGCAATTTGCTAGAGCAGGGGGAGGGCACGTTTTGGCAACGGGGCAACGGCCGTATCTGGCTGCGTTCTGTGGCTAAGGTGGCGGCTGCCCTGGGGGTGTGGCGGCTTACCGCCCGCCCGGTGGCCTTGCCCGTAACGGCGCTGACCCAGGGCATGGGCAAAGTGCGCGCCCACCTATACGCCAGCTTCCACAGCGGGCGGCAAAAGTTCACCAGCCCCCACGCCGCAGCCAAGCCCATTGCCAGAGCCACCCTACAGCAGCTTACCCACGTCCACCCGCGCACCCAGCGCCGCTACGAAAAGCAGGCGCGGGTCCGCACCCAGGCTAATTTTGCCATTGGACAACCGCACACCACGACCACCGCCCAACAAACGGCCTGGCAACATGGCACGGCCGTTTTCCATCTAAAAGATGTAAAAGGGATACAAGGCCAACCCCAAACCAGCTATCTGGCCTGGCAGCTACCCAACCAGTACGCCGGGCCGCATTTGCCCCAACCACGAGGGCGCCAGAAACGCATTAACCGTGAACTCGCCGACCTGTTTATGCAAGGGATGACGGGGAACAGCCAGGACACGGCAAGGGCAATTCCGGCAAAACGGTTCTTCGCGGATGGCAAAGCGGCGGGCAGAGCGGCTAATCGTCTTGCCAGCCCGGTTTATTGGCCTTCTACACGGAAAAATATTTGGTATGGGCTGGATGTTGGCTAGATGGACAGTTACCTAACTAATTTACCGGAAAAAATGATCCCCCGTTCTAGGGATATATGCTATATTTTTGACATGGACATCAAAACCTTAGACCTTCACTTTCAAAATATTCCTCAAACCATTGCTTCCTATCTGGTCGTTGGGCCAAGAGGAGCGGTGTTGGTAGAAACAGGACCTGGGTCCACCCTGGGTGCTTTGCGGGCAGAATTGGCACAGCAGGGGTATGAACCTGGCGAAATTCAGCACGTTTTTGTCACCCACATTCACCTGGACCACGCCGGGGCAGCCGGATGGTGGGCGCAACAAGGGGCACAAGTTTACGTCCATCATTTTGGGGCGCGCCATCTTATTGCCCCAGAAAAGTTGTGGGCCAGCGCGTCCCGCATTTATGGCGACAAGATGGAGCAGTTGTGGGGGGAAATGTTACCAGCGCCGACAGAAAAGGTCACGGCCGTCTATGACAACGACACCATCCACGCCGCCGGGCTAACCTTTAAGGCCTTAGAAACCCCCGGTCACGCTCGCCATCATCACGTTTGGCAAGTGGAAGATGTAGCCTTTACCGGGGATGCTGCCGGTATTCGTTTGCCCCAAAACCCTATGGTGGACGTTCCCGCGCCGCCCCCGGAATTTGATCGCGAAGCGTGGTTAGAAACGCTAGATCGGCTAAAAGCGGCCAATTTTTCGGCCCTTTACCCTACCCACTTTGGCCAACTAGAAGATATTGAATACCAGTTAGACAGTCTGCGCGCGCTGATTGACGATGCAACCCGATATATTCAAGGCAAAATGCAAGCAGGAGTTTCTCGTGACGATTTGATTCCGCAATATGAAAATTGGGTGCGCGACCGGGCCAAAGGGCTGGGGCTAACTGATTTCCAGATTCAACAGTACGAATTAGCAAACCCCCTTTACATGTCGGTAGACGGCATTATGCGCTACTGGCGTAAGATGGAACAATAAAAGGCTGTGGGGTAGGTAAGCTAGTTCCAATCTCTAATTTACCAACAACGTAACTCGCGTAAATTCGCCGGAGGCACTTTCTATGCTCAATTCCCCGCCAATGACCGCCATCATGGTGGTATGCAGGGCCAATCCTTGCCCACTTCCCTGGGGGTAAGCGTCAGTCAGCATCCCTACGCCATTGTCTTCAATTTGCAGGTGCAGACCATTTCCGCCAGTGATGGCAATGAGGAGCCGAAACGGCCGTTGCCCATCCCCCCGCCCATATTTTGCCGCATTACGCACCGCCTCCCGCGCTGCATAAAAAATAACCTCAGCGGTTAAGGTAGGTATTGCAGTAACCTGCCCCACCGCTTCCGGGCTAATTTGCCAGACCACTTCATCAAACGCACTGGCAAATTCTAGCTCCACCGCTTGCCGCAAGGCGCCAATAAGACCCAGGCGGGCCACTTCCGGCGCTTTGGTGGTGGGCATCTCTCGCAGCAGATTAGAAACCTGGCGATGGGCGCTGGTCAGAGTATCTACAGCCTCAGCCACCGCACCATTGGTCCCCGTTTCCCGACTCAAGGTAATGATCGCCGTCTGAATTTCGGGCAAAATGTCGTCGTGCAGTACGCGACGAGTTTGCTGGTCTACAATTTGCGTTTGGGCCAGCCGTTCGCGCTGCAAGGCCATGAGGCGGCGAGCCATCTCTGCACTGGCTTTGGTGTCAATGAGGCGCTCGCCGCTGACGCGGGCCACGTCAATCTCCTCTTGAGTATACAAGCCGTTG
>CAZDEO010000054.1:0-32528 GCA_964504445.1 uncultured Anaerolinea sp.
AAATAGGACGGCCAGCGCCAGGGCAATGCCGACCCATTCGATCTGGCCTGCGCCCAGGGCGCGTCCGGCCAGCGCCGGCATACCGCCGGAGATGCCGCCCCAGACGATGCCCCAGGGCGTGCGCCGCTTCAGCCAGATGGTATACACAACCACGTCGAAGAACAGCCCGGCGAAGACGACGAGGCCGTAGAGCAGGTCCAAGGCCGCTGCCCAGCCCACGCCCAGCACGGCTAGCAGCAGCCCCAGGCGCAGCGCTTCCGTAGGGGAAACCTGGCCAGAGGGCAACGGCCGTTGCGCCGTGCGCTGCATCTTGGCGTCAATGTCCCGGTCATACCACATATTCAGCACGGTGCTGCCGCTGATCGCCAGGAAGAGGCTGCCCGCCAGAGCCAAAAGCGTTTGCCAGTTTGTGGCCGGGCAGCGCGCGCTCATAAATCCCGCCAGCCCCGTCACCAACAGCAGGCCGGTTTGCAGACTCTTAATCAACGACCAGTATTGTCTGAGTTTGCTTTTGATCATGATTGCCCCTTTCGTTACCAGTAAGCCGTTATCCGTAAACAACTTACGGATTGCCAAAATCCCTGGCGCAGCGGAAGCCTACCGCCGGGCTGTAATACTCCGGATGGGCGCTGTTGTTCTTCCAGACGCGCAGATCTACTTCGTAAGAGTAAAAGCTGCCGCCGCGCATATAGCGGTAATGCTGGTCTGCATACACGTCACCTGTCCACTGCCAGACGTTGCCGGCCATGTCGTAGAGGCCGTAAGGGCTAGCCGAATCTAGGGTAGAGTAGCCGTCGTAGGTACGGCCGTTGTACAGTCCCACCGGTGTTGTATTCCCCAGCTTGCCGTACAGCTTTTCAAACACGTCAAACGAGGAGTAAAAGTTGGCATTGTTGCGCGCAATCTCCGTACCCCAGGGGAAAGGCAGGCCGCGGCCGTCTACCAACTCGGTGCCGCGTGCCGCCTTTTCCCACTCCAGCTCCGTGGGCAGCCGCCAGCTGTAGAACTGGCAGTAAGCGTCCGCGCCGAACCAGCTCACCATGGTCATGGGGTGATTGGCGTATTCCGGCAGTGCGCTAAAGCGCTGGCCGTCAAAGGTTAGCCGCAGACCCTCCTCGTCCAGGGGCACGTGCAGCTTGTCCCCCGGCGTAATCTCCTCTTCGTGCTTATGCCCGTGGAAGTCGTCGCCCGCGTAAAAACCGGCCACGCCCTCGCGCACGTTGATGACGCCCCCGGCTTCAGTTTGTGCCTCGCCAATGTGGATAGCGTCCGCGTCCAGCGCCGCGTTCAGATAGTCGGCGTACTGGGCATTGGTTACATTGGTAACCATGATCTCGAACGCCTCCAAGTGGGTCATGTGATCGTGCTGGCCGGCGGGAAATTCACCCCCGGGCACGGTGGCCCAGGCGTCAGCGTCCACGCCGGTGTCAACGATGGGCGGGGCGATGGCGCCGACGTTGGCCGCCGGGCCACAGCCAGCCAGCAGGCCGGTGATTAGCAGCAAGGCGGTGAACACAATGATGGTCGTTTGTTTCACGATGACGCCTCCTTGAGTACGGCCGCCAGCTCTTCTCTCCGTTGCTCCTGTTCTGCCAGCTCTATCTCCGCTGCCCGGCGGCGTTCCTTTTCCAGCTCGGTTGTCCAGACCCCTTTGCGCCGCAGCAGGTCAACCAGCCGCCACACCATAAAGATTGCCAGCACCGCCAGCACCGTTGCCAGGCCGATGTCCGTCAGCAGCATAGTCCAGTTCACCACGCCCTGCTGCTCAATCTCGGAGACGAACAGCCGCTTCATGGAAAAGACCGTCACCGCGCCAAAGGCCAGATCAGACATGAGAATCACGCCCCAGCCAAACCACTGGCGCACGCGCCCCTTTAGCCCGGAAAGGTCGGCATAGTAGAGCAAAATGATGGTGGCGATCAGCGCCGCCAGAATGTGCCAGTGGCCGGTAAGGGTGATGCGTTCCTCGCGGTGCGGCCAGACGCGGAAAATCTCGTTCAGCTTGGCGGCCATGAAGATACCCACGCCGCTGACGGTGAAATTCATGAAGACCATCTGCCAGCCGACGCCAAATTTCAGCGGGTCGTGCAGCAGCGCCTTGAGCTTTTGCCAGCCGTTGGCTTTCTCAATGCCCTGGGCAGCGATGCGGTCTTTGATCAGCTTGTTCCAGGAGAAGATGACGAAGAAGAGCGCCGCCAGCATGACAAAGACCGACCCCACGTAGATGGTGGTATGCGCCCATTCCACCCAAACCACGGACAGTGCGCCGAAAGTGATGATAATTGTTCCCACAATCATCATTGGCATGGCGATCTTGTGCAGTTTCCCCTTGAAGTCCAGCCAGCGTCCCACGATGAGCGTAATGCCGATGGCAACCAGGGTCAGCATGATGTGCAGGTGACCGATGATCCCTTTTTGCAGAGCGGTCTTATGCGGGTTGCGGATAAGGTCTTCGGCGAGAAAGGTTTCGTGGCCGTTGCCCCAGAAGGAGCCGGTGACGGCGCCAAAGGAGGCAGAGACCAGGGTGGCGATGGCCATGACAAAGAAGGCGGTGCGCTCCAGGCTGATGCCGCTTTTGGTGTGGGCATAGAGGGAGCCTACCGGCAGCCGGACCTCTTTTTTCCAGGGCCAGAGGGCGATAACCAGCAGGAGGCCGGCGAAGAAGACCAGGGATTGCCCCAGCAGAAAGAGGCCGTGGAAAATGAAGTTTTGGCCCCAATAGGCAAAGAGCATGCCGAAGATCACGGCCGTTAAATACCCCACCGTCATCGTGCCATTGATCACCGTCTGCTCGTGCCGCCGCATGGGCAGTATCTCGGTGATGAAATACACCTCGATGGCTACGATGGTCATGGCAATGGTATGGTAGAGCATAATGATGCGCCCCTCGCGCTCGGCCTGCACCATCTGCATATTCAGCCCATTGACCACCACGTCGCGCACGCCCCATTCCACCATGGGACCGGACAACATGCCGAAAACGGCCGTCACCAGCGAAACAACCCCAATCGCCACCAGCGTCAAACCCCTGGTGGAGCGAAATAGATAATCAATGCGTTTACTAACTGCTTGCATAGGAATTACTCCTTTGAATTCCCAAAGCATCGGGTTTGTTTGTGAAAAAAGTAACACAAGCTGGGCTTGCCGTCCTTGACAAAAGGCAAATCCAGCCCCACGCCAACCTAAAAAGGCCCGGCGTCCACTGGCGCGCCGGGCGCTCAACCCACGCCGTTTCTCAGCCGGCCAATATCTCTTTGGTGAAGCCCCAGGCGTAAGCCAGCGTCATCAAGAGCAGCAGCGGCGCCAGGATGGCCAGCACCACTTCCTGGCTAAAGAAGAAATGAACAACTTATCTTCTCAACGCCCACCGGCTACCCGGCCCGGATACTGAGCGCTTCCTTGATGGCGCAGGTTTCCACGCACTCCAGGCAGCGAATGCACTCCTGATCGGCCGTATTGGCGTGGGCGTTGGCAATATCCATCGGGCATTCCACGTCACAGCGGCCGCACTGCTTGCAGCGCTGCGGGTCCGAGACAATGCGCAGCGGCGCAAATTTATTTGTAATGGCCAGCAGCGCACCCAGCGGGCACAAATATTTGCACCAGGCCCGCTCCACCAGCAGCGACGTCATGACGAAGACAATCAGCACGCTCACCAGCAGGGGTGTCCACTGAAAGCTAAAAAGAGCGCGTACGGGGCAAATGAAGTGCAATGGGGGATAAACGGCCGTCACGCTCGCCGCCACAATGACTCCCAAAATCAGGTACTTGGCGCGGCGCAGCCGTCTATCGGCCGCCGGCGGCAGCTTTACCGGAAAGCGCCCTTTACCCGGCTTGCCACGAATGTGCCGCTTCTCCCCGCTCAGCCGCCGCGCCGCCCACGCCAGGCCATCCTGCAGCCCACCCAACGGGCACAGCCAGCCGCAAAAAGCACGTCCGGCCAGCAGCGCCGTCCCCAGCACGCCGATTAGCAGCGCAAAGTTCAGCAGGTTGGTGGTCTTTAACCTCTCCCCGCGCAGCAAAAAGGGCAGCAGCGCCTCCGCCCCGCCAAAGGGGCAAAAGGCGTCAAACGAACCACCGGTTGACCCTTCTCCCGGCAAAACGTGGCGCAAACCGATGAGAAAAGTAAACACAACCACGATTCCTTGAATCCAATGGCGTATTCCCATTAGCGAAACCGGTTTTTTCTCCACTTTAGTTCACGCTTGTCTCGTCATTGTCAAAAACAGATCGAAAAGAAAACCAGCGCCGCGTGGGGGCCGCCGTGCCCGCCGCCCCCTGGCCGCAGCCCCAGCAAAAGCGCAGCCAGCAAAAAGATCACAAAAGCAGCAATCACAATTGCCGGGTAATGGCGGGGATTAATCTGCATGGCGTCCTCAACTGCAAGAATTGCGTGATGCGTAAACCTCATCCTCCACGCATCACGCATCACACATCACGCCCAACTGGTTATCAGCTTCTTTGTGCCCGGAAACCAGAGCGCAATGAACAACGCCATCGCTATGATTGGCGCGGGCAGGAACATGGAGAAGCGCTGCACCTCAATGATATTGATGATTGCCAGCGGGTAGCCGCCAATCATCGAAGCCATGCCAGCCGCGATACCCAGGGGCACGGCCCACGATTTGCGCTTCAGCACGGCAAAGATGAAAACTGCCCAGGCGGCCGCGCCGCCCCACAGCACCATCTGCGCCATGGCGTACATTCCCTTCCAGAAGTCGTTATAGGTTGTCGTCTGGAACTTGGAAATGTTGGCCACACCGTCCATGTAGGTGAGCACGTAGGCCAGGCCGGCCACAAAGGTGAGGGCGATAATCTTCTTGTTCACGCCGCCGATGAAAAACATGCCAAACCAAAGTACGTTGGCCAGCAGGAAGACCCAGATGGTCGGCGCGGGCAGGCCAATGCTGGACGGGGGAATCATGGGAAAGAAACCGGCCAACATTTGCGCCGTGGCGGCCACCGTGCCCCAGAACCAGGCCCAGGGTAGCTTGTTAACAAAGCCATACAGCACCGCCCCCCAGAGGGCGCCGGCGCCCACGCCCAACCAGCCCAGCATGGCAAAGGTGATCATCACGGCGTTGGCTTCATCAGGACGGCCGTCGGCAATTTTGCCGTCAATGTTCAAAATGTAAATGTCAGCCATCAAGTAAAAAAAGAGCAGCGCGGTGAAAATGCCCAGCACAGCCAGCGCTGCGCCTAATTTATGATTGTCCTTCATTGCAAATACCTCTCGCGTTTTCAGTCCAGATTGGACCAATCTTTCTCCTTCGTAAATGTAGCGCCAGCATCTTGCTGGCGTCGTCACCTGGAAGATGGCGCTCCGTTTTCATTCATGGTGGTCGGCGGCAGCCGGTGAAGTCTCCTCTCAATCCGTGGCACTGGCCAGCGACGCCTGCGTCGGTTTGTCAACCACCTCGTTCAGCAGGCGCTGCTTGAAATAGGGCGCCAGCAAAAAGATCATTGCGCCGGTACCCAGCAGCGCGCCGTACAGGTAGTCCAAGGTCTTGGTGCGGAAAAATTGGGTGGGAATATCAATCAGCAAAATGGCCACCGTGGCAATGACCGCCAACCACCAGCCCCGCCGCCGGCCCACGGCCAGCAAGGGAATAGAGATGATGAGCAAAACGGCCGCTACCCAATTCACCTCGCCCACCCAGTTAAAGAGCCACCAGGTGAAGTCCTGATACATGGGGTAGCCAGGGCGCGTGGCCATGGTACGCTGCGCGCCCACGCCCAGCGTAAAGGCGTGGGTAGTCAACATACCGATGAAGGTCAACGCGCCAAAGCGCGCCACCTTCTGCATCTTCTCCCCTTCCGGCAGCCAGATGAAGCTCCAAAAGCCAGCCAGGCCAATGACAGAGATAATTAGCGGCAGCGGGAATCCATCTACCCAGCTTACGTAAGGCAGGAACATAAACATGCCGCCGATGGCCGGTAGGGCAAAGAGGATCATCGCCAACGGATAGGTCCACGCCTCCCCTTTTCTAATCTCCTGTGAAATCACGAGCAATGCCGCGCCGGCCACAAAGATGACCGCCCGCCACACTGGGTAGAAAAAGTCAAACAGGGGTACGCCGCTGGAAAAAGTGGGGTTGCCCGCCTCCACGTGCGCGATCAGGCCTACCAGGACTCGTTCCAACGACGTTTGCACCAGGAACGGTATAACAATGACCATGAGTAGCCCGGCGCCGATAGCGATGCCGGACATAATCTTGCGATTTTTTTCTGTAGCTTTGTACATCTTCGTTTCTCCTTTCCATAATCAGCTTAATCAACAGAACAGGTTTGTTACATTGTGCAATGTATCACAAACCGCGGGGGCCGTATTTGACTTTTGATAAAAAGAAACGCCTGCAATTGTTACGTTGCAGGCGCTTCTTCACCTAAATTAAATAAGGAGATGATTGGAATTAGGCAGCGGGGCGTAGGCTTGCTTTTGGCTGCGGCACCTGGGTTTCCTGGTATGGCGCAAGCAGCCGTTTCTTGACAATGGGGATTACCAACATAATTACTATGCTCAGCCCCATGAGCGAGCCAAGCAAATAATCAATGGTGGCGTGGCGCACGTAATGGGTGGCCCCGCTGACGACGAAGGTTACCAAGCCGCCAATCATGGCCGCGTACCAGCCGGACATTTTCCGCCGGCCCAACAGGTAGATAGCGGCGATGGTAAGAGCGGCTCCCACCCACAGGCCCAACCAGCCAAAATAGGTGATGGCAATCCCTTCGCCAAACTGAGGACGCGACGGATGGCCGTAAAGAATGCGGAAGGCCGCGTGGCCGTTGGCAAAGGCTTCGGCCGAGGAGACGCCCAGCATGAGGAAGACAAAGAAATCTACTATTTTCTGAGTCCGGTCACCCTTGTCGGCCAGCAGCAAGGTGAAGTAGGCAATCAAGCCAATGGCCATAATGATCACGGCCGGTGGGAAGCCACCCTCTGCACTCCAGACAAAATTCATCCAGGGCACAATCATGTAGGCGCCACCCATGGCGGGCACAGATAGGCACAGCAGCGCGAGGCCGCGCGCCCATTCTTCACCGCGATAAAGCGGTAGGACAATGACCAGCAAGGCCAGCCCGGCAATCACCGACATGGCGCCCCAAAAGGGATAGAAAAAACTGACCAACCAGGTAGTCAACGTGAGTAAGGGCGCCTGGGGGTTACCTTCGGCCGTGAATTTTTCGATACGCGCTTCCTGGTAGTTCACGATGGGGTTGACCATATCAAAGGCCATGAAGGGGACAACAAGAATCATCAGTATGGCGGCGATCAGGACAACGGCCGTAATCACCTTTCGCGTTTGTTCAGACGAGTGTAACATGGATAACCTCCTGTTTTCAGATACAATATCCTCTTAAGATCTTCTGCGGTGCGTTTGTGCACCATTTCACAATTAGCTTAAACGATAATTCCCGGCACCGCTTTGACAATTGTCAAGAACTCTATAATTTTCATTCACGACGATCGCCAACGCCCCTGCCACCAAGGCGGCCGTGACCCATTGCCAGGAGGTAACCCGACATGAAATACTCGGCTCAACGGCTAGCCCAGGTTAGGGTATTCAACCACCTGCCAGAATTAGAGTGCCTGGAGCTGCTTAAACAGGCGCGGTATCTGACCTTTGAGCGCGGCCAATATGTTGTCCATCAGGGTGAAACCTGGCCGAACATTCTCTTTTTGACGGCTGGCGAACTGCGGTGGGAACTCCTTTCTCTCGGTGGGCGAACCCACGTGCTGTTTATGGTTGGTGCCGGGGACGTATTTTGGGGGCATTCCTTCTTTGATGATGAACCAATGCCTGCTTCACTCATCGCCACGAAAACGGTAAAAGCATATGTCTGGGATCGAGAAACCATCCGTCCCGTTTTGTCTCGCTACCCCAATGCCTTATGGGAAATCACCAAAATTCAGGTGGAGACAATGCGGCGGGCCAGAGAAGTCATCTATGGGTTAGCTTTTCAGCCGGTAGCCACTCGGTTGGCCGGTTTGCTGCTGGAAAGTTTTCGGGAGCAGCCAGAGGCAGTTTCTATTGAGCGTGACTTTACGCTCAACGATATGGCCGCGATGGTCGCTTCCTCTCCAGAGGTTGTGTGCCGCATTTTGCATCAATTTCAGGCCAACGGCGTGTTGGAGGTGACGCGGGCGCACATTACCCTACACGATCGCGCAACATTGGCACAAATGGTAGAAACGGCATAAGCACAGGAAGGGAGATAGCCATGAGCGATTTAGTTCAACTGTTAGCAAACAGCCCGGTTTTTGCTCACCTTGCCGAACATGAGCGGGATCAATTAGCACAGCAAGCCACCCGCAAACGATATAGCAAGGGAGAGTGGATTGCTCCTTATGGAGACCCCTGGCCCTACCTGTTTATTACAGCGGGTGGTTCGGTTCACGCGTTGAAGGAATCAAGCGAAGGGCGCAGCCTGATTGTGCTAACGCTGGAGCCGGGGGAAGTTTTTTGGGGGATGGCTTTTTTTCAAGAGAACGCATTGATGCCGGTACTGCTGCAAGCGCAGCGGCCTAGTGAGCTTTTTCTTTGGTCGCGGGAGCAATTGCTGCCCTGGCTGTGGAAAAACGGCCGTGTCTCTTGGGAACTCTCCCGCCTGATGGTGCAGCGCATGCTGCGCGCCAGCCAGATTGTGGAAGAATTGGCCTTCCAGCCCGTGCGCAGCCGGCTGGCGCGGCTGCTGCTAGAGCGGTATGGGGGCACGGTGGGGGACTTTGTGGCTCGCGACCTGACGCTGGACGAAATTGCCGCCCACGTGGGCACCAAGCGGGAGATGGTTTGCCGCGTGCTATACGAGTTTGCCGAAGAGGGCGCCATTGAAATCAGCCGCACCGAATTTATGATTACCGATCGTGGCAAGCTGAAGGACCACGCCCAAAGCGCCAAAGGGTAAGCCTATCATGCCCGCCAGGATACCCACCCGCGATCCGCTGTTTCAGCATTTGTCCGCCAATCCTTTTTTTGCCGGATTGGATGCTCAGGTGGTGCAGGTTCTAATTGACGCAGCGCGCTGGTACGACTATGATACCGGCGAAGTTGTGGTGTTGGAGGGAGAAGCGCCGCGCGGCCTCTTTTACCTGCAACATGGTTGGCTGAAAGTCGTCAAAACTTCGGCCACTGGCCGCGAGCAGACCCTGCGCTTTTTGGAACCAGGCGAAACCTTCAACGAAATTGGTGTTTTTACCAATTTACCTAACCCGGCCACGGCCGTTGCCCTGGAACCGGCCGGCGTCTGGTTAATCCCCCGCACGACCCTGCTGCACCTGCTGCGCGAACGGCCGGAATTCGCCGAACACCTCATTGCTAAACTGGCGGCGCGCATGGCATACCTGGTCAACCTGGTCACCGATCTCTCTTTGCATACCGTCACTACCCGCCTGGCGCGGCTGCTGCTAGAAAGCGCCGACGCCGACGGCCGGCTGCCGCGCCCCCGCTGGTACACTCAGGCCGAACTGGCCGCCCGGCTGGGCACCGTACCCGACGTGGTGCAGCGCGCGCTGCGCGAATTGGAAAACGCCGGCCTCATTCAGGTAGAAAGACACCAAATCCAGATTCTAGATCGCGCCGCGCTGGAAACATTTATCCCCTAACGGCCGTTTAAGCGGCAAATCAACACCATTTACAATTAGCCCAAAACCCGACAAAAGTCGGCGATTAAGAAACACGCATCTGGTATGCTCAAGCTATCAGAGGCGTGTTTTTTTATGGGTGTAGCCCAAAGGAGCAGGAAAGATGACAACTGTAAGCGTTCAGAGTGATTCCGCGCTGGATCGCCATCAATGGCTGCTGCTGGGGGCGGTCACGGCCGTTGCCAGCGTCGTCGCCGTCCTCATTGTGCAAATCATTGCTATGGCCATCTGGCCGGAGATCGCCCTCTTCAAGCCGCTGGACAGCCTGGCGCGCACGGCCCTTTTCACCGCCATCCCCGCTGTGGGGGCCACGGCCGTTTTTGCCTGGCTGGCGCGCCGCAAGGCTAACCCCACGCAGAGCTTTCTCAGGATCGCCGCCGTCGTCCTCGTCGTCAGCATCATCCCCGATTACCTGCTGCCCGTAGAGTACAAAACCCTTCTGGCCAGCACGGTCACCGCCTTTTTGCACGTGGTCGCTGCAGCCATCACCGTTTCCATCCTCATCACCGGCTACCGGCGGCAGGCCAGTGCTTAAACATCTGGCATAATACCGGGGAGGGAGCCATGACCACATCAATATCCCAACAGAGGCTGCTGGTAAGCGGTTGGATTGACGCTCTGGACGGCGTAGTGTCCCGCGGGATGCCGGTGCTGGCCGCCGGGGGTGATGGGGTTGGTGTGGTAGCGGCCGTTGTGCAAAATAATCTGACCCAGACCACCACCCACGTCTTGTTGGGGCAGGTACCCCCAACGGCCGTTTACCGCCTCATTCCTACTGGCTTACTTGACCGGCTGGTGGGCAACCATCTTTGGCTGCGGGCTACACCTGCCCAAATCACGGCACTGCCCGTCCACCAACCGCTTTGTTGAAAGGAAAAGACACATGACAAAATTTTTGAACAAATGGGCGCGCATTTTTCATCGCTGGATAGCCTTACCGACGATCATCATCGTTCCTCTGGCAGTTATTGCCAAATTCACCGGCAGTTCGGCCGGGCATCTTCCCTTGCCTTTAGAGCAGTTTCAAGCTATTTTGATGTTACTGTTGGTCATCAGCGGCACTTATCTGTACCTGATTCCTTATATTGCCAAGCGACAACGCAGCCGGCGCAAGAAAGCTAAGGCAGTAAGCCCGCAAACAATGGCTGAGGAGAAAGTTTAAGTTGGGAAACAGGATGAAACGCCTAACGATCGCGATACTTGCCTTAACGTTGGTCTGGCTGTTGGCGGCTTGTAGCCAAACCCCCTCAACAACAGAGGAATCAACCACCGCGCCCGCCATGGGGCCGGGCATGGGCATGGGGCGACAAGGCGGCATGATGGCGCGCCACAGCGCCCCCATTCCCACAGAATATGCTGGCCTGACCAACCCCATAACCGCCAACGACGCTTCTCTGGAACGGGGCGCGGAATTGTATACCACTCATTGCGCTTCCTGTCACGGCGATGGCGCCATGGGGGATGGCCCAGCGGCAACCGGTTTAGACCCGGCACCGGTGCCCATCGCCCACACCAGCCAAATGATGAGCGACAGCTACCTTTTCTGGCGCATTAGCGAAGGCGGAGCAATGGACTCCTTCAACTCGGCCATGCCTGCCTGGAAAGGGGCTTTGGATGAGCAGGCGCGTTGGGACGTGATCAACTACATACGCGCCTTGGGCAGCGGCACGGTGACGCCCCGCCAAGGAATGGGCGGCGCCGCTTTTGACCCCACTGCGCAGGCCACACGCCAGGCTGATATGTTGGCGACGGCCGTTGCCCAGGGCGTCCTCACCCAGGCGGAAGCGGACGTTTTCACCCAGGTACACGCGGCCGTGGAGGCGCTGCAGGCGCAAGGTTTTACGGGCACGGACGAAAATGCCGCCGACAAGCAGGCGCAAATGCTGGCGGAACTAGTGCATCAGGGTGTCATTTCCCAGGAGGAAGCAAATACCTTTAGCGATGTGCATAACCGGCTGCTAGAAGCGGAGTTGATGGATTAATTGCGCCATAACGGCTGGGCGCAGTTGGGCTACCGTCACAACGTCAAATGACGAACAGATGCTATAGACATTGCAAAATCTGATTCAAGCGTGCAAGCTGTCGTCCAGGAAAAAGATGCAGCAGATTATTGTAAATTTCGAACTAGATGAAGCGGGCGATTGGCGGGCCATCCTGGCCTGCGGACATCGCCAGCACGTGCGCCACAACCCACCCCTGGTCAACCGCTCGTGGGTGGAAACGGCCGTAGGCCGCGCCCGCTTCCTGGGCTATCCCCTAACATGCAAATTGTGCGCGGAAGCCGCTTCCCCTGATACAGATTAAACACCCCTCCTTCTGGCTGAACCCGACAAAAGTCGGCGACGGCCGTTACCCCACTCCCTATACTACAACCAAATACCCCTCGTAAGGAGCAGGAAATGAATCTTTACTTTTTGATGACCGCCTTGTTTTTAGGAATGGCAGGCCTGATCGCTGCCGACGCTGCGCTGACCAGCTTCACGCTGCTGCCCTGGTTTAACGGGCTGCGCTGGCTGCGCGTTCATTTCATTACCCTGGGTGCTGTAACCGAGGCGCTGTTTGGCTTGCTGCCAGTTGTGGTCGCCATTCAAGCCGGGTTGCCACGGCCAAAATTCCGTTGGGACATCTGGCTGAGCTTAAATCTGGGCTTGCTGACGCTGCTGGTGGGCATTCCTATCGTCAATCAGGCGCTCATTTTTACTGGGGGTACGTTGATTTTCATTGCAGCCACGCTGCTGCTGGTGCAGTTGCAGGGTATGCGCCGCGCCGGCGCGCCCCAGGCCCCCTTAGGAGGTGGAGCGGGGCGTAAATTTTACGTGGCCGGCCTGAGCTATTTTCTAGTAGGGATTATCGTAGGCACCGGGCTGTGGCTGGGCTGGAGCGAGTGGCTCTTCATCCAGGTGCCGCTTGAGGTGCACATCCACGCCAACAACTGGGGGCTGCTCTCCCTGGTTTTTGCCGGGCTGCTGGTGGATTTGTACCCGACGTGGGCGAAACGGCCGTTAGCCTGGCCGCGCGCTATCACCCCCATCTTCTGGATGTTAACCATTGGCGCCCTGGGGCTGGTATTGGGTCCCTGGGTGAAATCCAACTGGTTCTCCGTGCCGGGCATCATTCTCTTCCTGGTCGCCACCTTCTGGCTGCTGCTAAATGTGATCAAACCCCTCTGGGGGGATAAGGCCGCCTGGTCCCAGCCAGGCATCTGGCATCTGGTCACCGCTTATTTCTGGATTCTAGCCCCGGTGCTGGTGGCGCCACTGATCATTCTCAACGTACCTGGCTTCCCCGGCGCAGGTATTGAGCAAAATGCGCCGCAGGCGCTCATTTATGGCTGGGTGCTGCAATTTAGCTTTGCCTTTATCGGCTACTTCGCCTACCGCCTCTTCCTGCCGAACCAGCCGGCCAGGCTGGGTGGAAGCTGGCTAAGCCTGATTACCGGCCATTTGGGAGGCTTTTTCCTCTGGGCCTCCATCTTTCTCACCGCTTACCAGGGCGTGCTGCACGGCATTGCTTATCTCTTCTGGACGATTTCATTTATTCCAATTGTGTGGGCATTATGGCAGGTTATGCGCCAGGGATTGGCTTCCCTGACAGAGCAAACTGTTTTGCTTGAGCGCGCGGGGTTGTGAGGTGAAGATGCACACGAAACTAACCAACGCGGCAGCGATCTTAGCCTGGATTATCGGCCTGATGGCTGTCTTTGCCGGGGGGCGGGTACTGCTAGGTATCCTGCCTGACTATTACGTGATCGAATGGCTGCCTGTTTACAACTTTGTAATGGGGGTGGTGACAGTGGGGATAACGGCCGTACTCATCTGGAAAAACAGCCGCTATGCCCGGCCGGCAGCCGTTGCCACCTTCACCGCCCATGCCCTGGTCATGGTTACTCTGCTAGCCGCCTATAACAGCGTGGTCGCCCAGGACAGCCTGGTAGCCATGACGGTGCGCCTGGTGGTATGGGCGGGGATCCTCACTTTGCTCTTCTGGCGCCGGGGTAACCTGGCACATCGTTGATTCTGCACAAAACTGGCGGTTGACGCTTTCTTCAATACAATAGGATGTATGGCAAGCACAATGATTGCAGCGTGATGAGTAAAACGTGATGGCTGTTCCTAAGAAAACATCTCCTGGCCTTCTTTATAACGTGCCGCCAACAGTTACCCCCCCCCAGCAACGGCCGTTGCTGCCGCCTGTATACAAGAAGCCCTGACAGCTTATGACAAAGCATACTTGCCTTAACCGCTGGCATCTCAAAACCGCTTTCGTCACCTGCCGCGGCCCGCTCTTAGCTCCCCTACCAGCGTTACCCTCTGCCAGCCATTTCAATTTCACTACCTTGCGGTCATCGGCATTGTCAGCCACATGCTAATTCCCGAAATCCACTACATTTGCCGCATTGCGTCATAGGGGTAAAATCAGTATCATGGGCGGTGTGGCAGACATTTGACCGGCTATGACCATGAGTACCTGGTCTTTACCCCTCCCGGCATACGATCTATAATTTTTATATTAACCACCTTTCTGTAAGCAAAAATGGAGCAAGCACATGCGACTTGGTAAAGAACTCACCGGCAAGCCAATTATCAGCATTACCGACGGCCGTTTCCTGGGCAACGTCAAAGACCTCTACCTGGACGAAGACCTCAACTGGATCACCGGCATCTATCTCGGTTCCGAAGGGCTGCTGAAGCGCAGCCACAACCTCATCGCCCGGGAAAACGTCGTCGTCTTTGGCATCGACGCCATCCTGGTCAAAAAAGCCGACGTCATCGCCACCGAAAAAGAGCACGAAGCCGCCGAAAGCTGGCTGCGCTTTGAAAAACTGCGCAGTCGCGAAGTAGACACCCCGGGCGGCACCAAAGTCGGCACCATTGGCGATATCATCATCGGCAGCGAAGGGGACATTACCGGCTTTGTGTTGGGGAAAGTCTTTGTGGAAGGCCCCATTGCCGAAAAAGGGCAGATTCCCCGCGAGGGCCTCATTGATACAGGCAGTCTGGATGGCGTCATGACCATTGACCTGCCTAAAGTCGAGGCCCTTTATCAGGGCGCATCCATTCCTTCCACCAAAAATGAGTGAACCCTGGGATGGTTAGTTGGTTGGTTTGCTGGTTCGCGGGCAACACATGAACCAACCAACCATCTTTTTCAAAAGAGAGTTCACCGGTTTCGCCGACCACCATGAATAAAAACGTAACGCAGGTTACCAGACCTGCACGATTCCAGGTTTAGCAACCTGGGCTACATTTTCGAAGGAGCCGCATAGGTATTTTTTAATTAGGAGACGCGCGATGAATGACAGCATCAATTTCAACCTCTCAGCAGAACAAAAAGAAATTCAGCAGTTGGCTCGTGACTTTGCCCGCAACGAAATTGCGCCCGTGGCCGAGCATTATGACAAAACCCACGAATTCCCCTGGCCGGTAGTCAAAAAGGCGCAAGAAATGGGCCTGACAACCATGAACACGCCGGAAGAATATGGCGGGCTGGGCCTGAGTATGTTTGAGGAGTGCCTGGTCAGCGAGGAGTTGGCCTGGGGCTGCTCTGGCATCAGCACCGCTATTGGCGTCAACAGCCTGGGCATGCTGCCCATTCTCATTGCCGGCAGCGAGGCGCAAAAGACCACCTATGGCAACCGCATGGCCGACGGCGATTTGTGCGCCTATTGCGTCACCGAACCGGAGGCGGGGTCAGACGTGTCGGGCATTGCCACCACGGCCGTTAAAAATGGCGACCACTACATCCTTAAAGGGGGCAAAACCTTCATCACCGGAGCCACCAACGCCAATTTTTACACCGTGCTGGCCTACACTGCCCCCGATCTGCGCGGCACCCGTGACCGCTACAAAGGCATGAGCTTCTTTGTCGTCGAGCGGGATTGGGCAGGGGTCAGCGTGGGCAAACCCTTCGACAAAATGGGCCAGCACGCCTCTGATACGGCCGAAGTCATCTTCGACGACGTAAATGTGCCCGCCACCCATCTGCTGGGACAAGAAGGCATGGGCTTCCTCTATGCCATGAAGGTCTTCGACCACAGCCGCCCCTCCGTGGCCGCCGGGGCTGTGGGCGTGGCCCAGCGTGCCCTGGACGAAGCCATCAAATACGCCAAAGAGCGCATGAGCATGGGCCAGCCCATCTGGCAGCACCAGGCCATTGGGCACATGGTGGCGGATATGGCCATGCAGGTAGAAGCAGCCCGCCTGCTGGTGTGGAAAGCAGCCTGGTCGGTGGACAGCGGGGCGCGCAACACCACGGCAGCAGCCTTCGCCAAAGCCTACGCCGCGGACATGGCCATGAAGGTCACCACCGACGCCGTGCAGGTCTTTGGCGGCTATGGCTACATGTCCGAATATCCGGTGGAAAAATTGATGCGCGACATTAAGATTTACCAGATTTATGAAGGCACCAGCCAGATTCAGCGTAACATTATCGTCCGCGAACTGTTTCGCAGCTAAAATAAATTATTGACTTTTGCCACGATTGTCCAAGCGGGCAGTCGAGAATAACCTCCTATGGAAAACGGCCGCAGCCCCCATCTGTGGTCGTTTTCTTTTAGCGCTCCAAAGGATGGCGTAGGCAAAACGCCGCGCAGCAAAAGTGACGGCCGTTTCCCAGGATGCTATAATCGCTTGCCGTTTTGGGCCAGCGCAAAGCCGGCCCCATTTTGCAAGAAAGGACAGAATTCCATGCAACCACAAACAGAAGCAACGGCCGTGCGCCGCCGCCGCACCCCAAAAGAGTACGCCGGTCTCACCCTGCGCGGCATGGCCATGGGCGCCTCCGACATCGTCCCCGGCGTCTCTGGCGGCACCATGGCCTTCATCCTCGGCATCTACGAAGAACTCATTGACTCCATCCGCGTCATCGGCCAACCCCACTTCTTACAGGCCCTCTTCCGCCTGCGCCTCAAAGAAGTTTTTCAAATTGTCAACTGGCAATTTCTCCTCGCCGTAGCCACCGGCATTTTACTGGCCATCCTCACCCTCTCCCGCGGGCTAGAATGGCTGCTCGTTAACCAGCCAGTGCTGCTGTGGAGCTTTTTCTTTGGGCTGGTTGTCGCCTCCGTCTTCACCGTCAGCAAGCGCATCTCGCGGTGGACGGCGCCTTTGTGGCTGATTTTGGCCGCAACGGCCGTGGGGGCTTATCTCCTCGTCGGCCTCGTCCCCGCCCAAACCCCCGAAACCTGGTGGTTCCTCATCCTCAGCGGCGCCCTGGCCATTTGCGCTATGATTTTGCCCGGCATCTCCGGCGCTTTCATCCTCGTTCTCCTTGGCAAATACCAGTACGTGCTGGCGGCCGTTAACAACCGCGACCTCGTCACCCTCCTCCTCGTCGCCATCGGCGCCGGCGTGGGGCTGGTGACTTTCGCCCAAGTTTTAGGCTGGCTGTTCAAACGCTACCACGACTTCACCGTCGCCGCCCTCACCGGCCTCATGGTAGGCAGCCTGCGCAAAGTATGGCCCTGGAAACTAGACACCGCCTGGCTTCTTGACGAACTAGGCCAACGCGTTCTCGACAGCCACGGCGAAGTTATCGTTATCCAGCAGCAAAACGTATTGCCTGACCTCAGCGCCGCCGACGCCATCGGCCAGCTTGCCGCCGCCATTGGCCTCATGCTCCTAGGCTTTGGCCTAATCCTGGTACTGGAAAAAGTCGCCAACCGGCAAACCAAAGTAGCCTAACTAGACCCCACAGCGCAATCATGACCCATCATATACAAGCCATTCTCTTTGACTTCGACGACACGATTATTGATTGGTCCGGACAAACCCGGCCCTATTCCGAAGTTTTTCGCCTACATCTGGAAAAGCTCTACGCCTTCCTGAATCAAAACGGCCACCCCTTGCCTGACAGCGAAACCTTTTTTCAGCAATACCAACACATCGTGCAGCAAGCCTGGGACATAGCCAACGCCACCCTCACCGGCGTTAATTTTGCCAAAGTGTTGCAAACCCTCTTTCAAACACTCTCCTTAGACGTGGCACAAATTGACGTTTCTGCGGCCATGCGCGCCTTTGACTGGCAGCCGGTGCCCGGAGTAGTCCCCTATCGAGATACCCATGCCACCCTCACGGCTCTCCGCCAGCAGGGTTACAAGCTGGGGCTGCTCACCAACGCCATGATGCCTATGTGGATGCGCGACGTGGAACTACGCGCCTACGGTTTGCTGGATTATTTTGATGCCCGGCTAACCTCTGGCGACTATGGGGTCATCAAGCCCCACCCCGCCATTTACCATGAGTTGCTGCGCCAGCTAGCGTGCCCTCCGGAAGCAGCGGTTTTTGTGGGTGACCGACCCGCCAATGATATTGCTGGCGCCCATGCCGCCGGAATGATTGGCGTTTTGATGGCTCCGCCTCATCTGTCTCGTCATTTGAATGGGATAGAACCTGACTATACAATTGAAGCATTGCAAGAGTTGCTGCCTATTCTGGCAGAATTGGAGGGTATATAATGGACAAGCCCGGCCGAAATGATCCCTGTTACTGTGGCAGTGGCAAAAAATATAAAAAATGCCACATGCCCATTGACCAACAAAAGGAAAAGGAAAAGCGCGACTGGGTACAAGCGGCGCGGTTCCTCAGCCGCGATTTTATGCTGTACGCGCGCGACGAGCGCTTCGCCGCGGACTTTGCTCAGGCCCTGGCCCTTTATTGGAACGATCTGTACACCATTGACAATGCCGAAGAAATGAGTCAGCCTGAAGCGCTGCGCTTTTTCGACTGGTTTGTTTTTGATTACCGATTGGCTGACGGTTCCCGCCTGTTGGACGCTTACCGTACCGATAAATGGGATGATTTGTCAATGGCGCAGCAGCAGGTGTTGGCAAGGTGGCTGGCTGAAGCCGGTTCTTCCTGGGCGTATACCCTGACGGATTATGACGCCGAAAAGTTGTACCTGGAGGACTTTTTCTTTGGCGAATCTTTTGCCGTGGAGGAGCCGGGCGGGCGTGGCGTGGTGGAAATTGGCGAGGTGATTTTAGCGCGGCTGGTGCCTGTGTATGACCACCTGGAGTTTAGCACGGCTGCCGCTTACCTGCCGGCTGATGAAATTGGCGACTTGAAGGAGAAGCTTGCCCAGGCGCAGGAAGCTGATTCTGCCGCATATCCCGACGCATCTCCGGTAGAGTTTATGCGCCGCCACAATCATTTGCTGGTACACCATGCTCTGGCCCAGGCGGAAAAGAAGAATCGTCCGCCGGTGGCCCGGCTGGATCCCAACCGCTCGGACAAGGTGATGCAAAAGGTGGTGCGGCAGGTGAAGCGCCGGCTTTAGGCGTCTTATACCTCGCCGGTGTAGTGGGGTAAGGGCACAATTGAATCGTAGCGTTTGCCGTTGGGCATGATGGCGTTGTGGAGGGATTGAGCGCTGGCCAATTGCACGGCCGTTACCTTTGCATGGCGTAAATCAGCCCCCGTCAGGTCTGCTCCTCGTAATATTGCGCCCGTTAAATCAGCTTCCCGCAAATCCGCCCCCCGTAAATTAGCGTCAGCTAACGTCGCCCGTTCCAGGTCCGCCACCTGCAAGTTGGCCTCCTGTAAATTGGCTTCACGCAAGTAAGCTTTTTGTAAATTGGCCACGCGCAAAACCGCCTGCTGCAAATTAGCGCCGCGGAAATTTGCACCCACCGCCTCCACTCCCCACATGCGTGCCCTTTCCAGGTTGCTTTCCACCAGCCGGGCCCCACTGAGAACTGCCCCGCGCAAATTGGCGTCTGGCAAATTTACTTGCTGCAGGTTGGCACCAGTCAGTTGGGCATCTACTAGGTTGACGGCGTCTCCCTGGGCTTTGGTTAACTCTGCGCCAATGAGTACCGCCTGGCGCAAGGTGGCCTGATGGAGGCGCGTGCCGCGCAGCTTGGCCTGGTGCAGGTTAGCGCCGCTTAAATCCACGCCGGGGGCGGTTGCTCCCCACAAATTGGCGCCGCTAAGGTTGGCTTCGCGCAAATT
This sequence comes from uncultured Anaerolinea sp., assembly GCA_964504445.1. Taxonomy (GTDB): domain Bacteria; phylum Chloroflexota; class Anaerolineae; order Promineifilales; family Promineifilaceae; genus JACSRF01. The sequence continues at coordinate 19,594 of CAZDEO010000054.1, forward strand.
GGCGCCCATTAGCTGGGTGCCTACCATATCTGCTCCGCGCAGGTTGGCCTGGGGCAGTTGGCTTTGCTTGAGATTGGCCACGCGCAGGACGGCGTGGCTGAGGTCGGCGCTGGGTAGTTCGCTTTGCAACAAATTGGCGGCCCAGAGAGTGGCCTGGCGCAGGTTAGCGTGGGGCAACACGGCCGTTTCCAACTGCACCCGCGTCAAATCTACTCCCGGCAACTCCGCCCCTGGCAATTGGGTCCCCTGCAGCTTTGCCCCGCTCAGGTCAACCAATGGTGGTTGCCCAATTAAGCCCGCCTCTGCCAAAAACAGCAGCGCCTGCCCCCGGCGAACCGCATCCAGCGGCTGCAAAGCTGCCAGGGTGCGCGCGCGGGCCAGGCGGCGCACATCATCGGTCTCTGCTGCCTTCCGCAAATTTTCACGCAAAAGCATGTCCGTCAGGCGATCAAAAAGGCTTTGTAAACTGGCTTCACGCTGTTGTTCTGTAGCCGTACGCTGCTGAGTTTCTTGAATAATGCGGGCTAAAAACCAGGCCCCGCCCAAAAACACTGCGGGGAGTAAAAGCAGTTCTAACCAATCCCACAAGGTTTTGCCCGCAAAGCCAAGCTGGCCCAAAAGGGCCATGCGCCCTGCCCGCCAGAGAAGCCATAGGGCAACCAGTGAAACAAAAAATATGACAACGTGTTGGCGCTGCGCACGATGCTGAATTTTACTGGCAATGGAAGTTAGGGCTTGTTGCAAGCTCTCCGGCATGCGCTTCACTTACCTGCGTACAATGAAACTACCAACGGCCGATCCGCTCATACACCGCCCTAATTGTAAACAGTTTCAGAACAAAAACCCAATAATCCCCGCCTCAACCAAAGGCGTGGCGCAGGCGACCCAGGGTGGGCTGAAGGGTTTGCCAGATTTGTTGTTTGGGGAACGGCCGTGAAGCCTGCAAGTCATCCATTTTCTGCGCAGCCTGAAGTTCAGGCAAAGCCCCCATTACTTTTGCCACAATCGTCACTCTCAGCATCGACCCCATGCGCTCGTCAAACACCGCCCCAAACTTCAGACTCGTCGTCGATCCTGCAGATTCTTGAACAAACGCCACAACCCGCTGAATCTCCCCCAACGTCAAGTCCGGTCCGGCCGTTATGTTAATTAACACATCCTGCGCACCAGTCAGCGACAAATTCAACAAGGGAAAAGAAAGGGCTTCCCTGACAGCCTGTTGAGCACGATTACGACCCTGAGCCTGCCCCACTCGCATCACCGCCTGACCCGGCTGTTGCAACACCATCAACACATCCGCAAAATCAACATTAATTAACCCCGACGAGGTTACTAAATCACTTATCGCCTGTACCGCTTGCATCAATACCGTATCAGACAAACGGAGCGCCTCATCCATAGACGCACCTTCACACACTAAAGACAACAGCCAGTCATTAGGTATCGTCAAAACCGTATCCACAAAACGTTGTAACCGCCGAATGCTATCTGCAGCAACTTGCTGTCGTTGCCGCCCCTCAAAACCAAAGGGTCGGGTAACCACAGCAATCGTCAAAATACCCAACTCCTGAGCAATCTCCCCAATAATGGGTAAAACACCAGACCCCGTTCCCCCACCCATGCTCGCCGTCAAAAAAAGCAAATCCGTTCCGCGAATAACCTGGCGTAGTTGTTCCGCCGACTCGTAAGCCGCTTGCTCCCCCCAAAAAGCACTTCCCCCAGTTCCTATCCCCCGCGTCACATTGGGACCAATATGCAATTTCGTAGAAGCCAGCGACCCGGCAAGAGAAATGGCATCTGTATTCACAGCCACAAATTCCACACCCAATATTTGCTGCTTAATCATGCGGTTTAGAGCATTTACCCCTCCACCACCAACTCCCAGCAGGCAAATTTTTGTCAAGGATGGTGTGCAACCTTCTCGTTTCATAATGTATGTTGTGATACTACAACCGAAGATACCGCAATAATAGGCCAAGCCAGACACTATGTCAAGTTGAAAACCAGCCTTCTCATACCCTTTCTTGACACCTTGTTATGTTTTGTTGTACTATTACAACATGCTGCAAGGAGTACCAAAAGTAAATATTCTGACCGGCGCCAAATAAGGTGAGTAGATGCTTCTTCTATTGCCTCATTACAACACAGCCATTTTCCTCAGCACTGTGTTTGGGAAATAGCTATGGACTGTTTTTGGACTGTTGTCAATTGGAGAAAACCCTTGACCTCATCAGAAAGGTATAAGGTTTGTCGCCTTACCAGGGAGGAACAATGGCAAAAAATCTGATTGCGGTGGACAACAAACTCTTCTTAGGACGTGTCGAAGAGCAAAAACAATTCAAATCCGCACTGCAAGAATTGCTTGACACAACCCAGTCCGACGAATTCCCTTACGTATGCCTGCTTTACGGCGATGGTGGTATTGGCAAAACCACCCTAGCCAAAAGGTTCCGCGATATTGCCACCAAAGAAAAACCCTTTTCTGGTATTTTCCAAACACTGTGGGTTGATTGGGAAGATGAGCGTAAAAAAATGGCTGGGCTGCAGGTTGGTCGCGAACATATTACAGCCGATGCCGTCTTTAAAGGTATTTATGCCGCCATTATCCGCCAAAAATGGGGGCGACAGTTTCCGGCCTATCGCAAAGCGCTCAAACAGGCTGAGGAAGCGGAGAAAAAGGTTGCTGAAATTCTGACCAGCGAAGACAGTTGGGAAGAGTTGGCTGCATTTCGCAGCATGGGTGTTGGCGTCATTGCCAAAATCATCCGTACCCGTGTACCCGTGATTGGCGACAAAGGCGAAGAGCTAGTAACCACCTTTTTGGATGTTGGCGTGCAGGTTGGCGCTGAACAGGCAGCCAAGCTCCGTGCAACCCTGGAAACCTATTTGCGCGCTCGCCTTAAGCCAGACTACTTCGACCACTTTCTGAACCCAAACGAACAGCTCGCTTATGCACTGGCCCGTGGGTTAGAAAAGGTGGCTGATAAAAAACGGCTTGTTGTTTTTCTTGACTCGTACGAGGTCGTCGATCGTGCCGACATTTGGTTGCGTGCTGTTATTCGCGCCGCAGGCCCACGGGTTATGTGGATCATCAGTGACCGAAATGATTTGGTCCACAGCCGGCAGTTTGGCAACGAATACTTTAAAGGCTATGCCGATGACAGCCCGCGACGCCTGATTGCCTACCGCATGCGCCCCCTGGCTTTAGATGACATTCAGCAGTATTTTTCGGCACAACAGCGCGAACTTGCGCAGGCAGAACTGGAAGCTATCAGCCGTATTACACGGGGTATACCGTTGGCTATTCAAGAAGTGGCCGACATGCTCAACGCAGGGACGACTCTGGAAGAGATCGTTGGCGATACGGTTGAAGTGACGCCAGTTGACCAAGTTGTGCGCAAAATGACCGACCGCTACATGCAGCACGTTGTTGTCGAAGCGGATAAAAAGGCTATTTATGCTCTTGCCCTGGCTGATGGGGATGTGGATATTTTGCGGGCGATGCTGGCTCCTGAAGAGGGAGAAGCTTTTGACTTGGATGGCTTAATTCATCGCCTGGAACGAGATTATGCTTCAGTTCATGCAGACCGGGCACGCCTTCACGACGATCCCTCAATTTTTATCCGCGAATACTTGAAGGCTGAAGTTCGTCGAACGGGGAAGCAGGTTCGGTTGCTTAATGAACGGGCAAAAGCTGTATTGCAAGCGCGACTTTCGACTATTGAAAAACAGGTTGTGCAGATTGAAAGCCGCTGCCTGGATGAGAACTGGGTACAGTATGTCATTGATCTAGCCCAGTATTGGTTATGGCTGGATGAAAAAGAGGCGTGGCGTTGGTTGATACCCCGATTTGTTGAGGGCCTGGCGTATAATGCCGACTTGTGCGGCGGCTTGCTGCAGGTGGTGGCGGCCTGGAAGGATCAGCTAAGTGAAAATGGGCAAACGGTTCATAGTCGTTTACAAGCCGCTTATCAGGAACACCCCGCCGCAGATGAGGAGGCCGCCATGCTGGGATTGCTACAGCGCATGGGGCAGCAAGGGTGGCTGGAAGGGCCGGGGGAACAGGAACACTGGGCTATTTTGCATTGGCGACGGGGGTTGCTGCACCAACGGCGGCGTGAACTGAAAGAGGCACGGGCTGCTTTTGAAGCGGCGGAAGCAAGGCTGCCCGATGATGGCGTTGCGTTAAAGCAACATTTGGGGATAGCGCTGGAAACGTTGGCACGACGCATGATTTGGCCGCAAGGTGATTTCGACACGGAAGGGGCCGTGGACGCGGAACCGCTTTTGCACAAGGTTGTGGATTGGCTGCCAGAACGCCCCAACGCCTGGTATTATCTAGGGTTGATGGCGGAAATGCGGCAAGAGTTTGGCGAAGCGTTGGTTCTGCACCAGAAAGCTTTAGAGATTGACGGCCGTTTCGCCATTGCTCACGTCAGCATTGGTAACGTCCAACGGGCTTTGGGAAATTTGGATGTAGCCTTAAAAGCGTACCGTAAAGCGGCCAAGCTAAACAACCAATCCGCTGCCCCCCACTTGGGCATGGGAGAAGTGTATGAGGCCCAAGGGGATGGTAGCAAAGCCATACGCGCCTATAAGAAGGCCGCCTCTTTGGAACCGCAAATGGTATTGCCCCACCTGCGTTTGGGCGCGTTATACGGGAAAAACGGCCGTTTCCCCGACGCCATGGTCGCTTACCAAACCATCCTCGCGCAACACCCCGACAACGCCCAGGCCTATTGCGGGCTGGGCGACGTTTACGTTCAGCAAGACATGCTCAATGAAGCCCTAGACGCCTATCGCCGGGCAACCCACCTCGACAGCGAGATGGCTGCGCCTTATGCTGGCCTGGGTCACTTATATCAAGCCAGCAACCAATGGGACGAAGCCATTGGCGCTTACCAACATGCCATTCAATTGAACCCCAATGCCCCCGAACCCCGTTGTGGTCTCGGCGACGTCTACCGCAAATTGGGCCGCACAACCGAAGCACAAGCTCTGTACGAGCAAGCCCTCAATCTGGGGGCCGACGAGGCTGAAATTCGCTATCGTTTAGGCGATGTGTACCGTGATTTGGGTCGTTACGACGAAGCGCTGGCTGCTTATCAGCAAGCCGTTCATGACGATGAAACCGAGGATGCCGTTAGCGTGCGTCTGGGTGAACTCTATTTGCGGCTGAACCGCTATGCAGATGCCCTGGACGCATTTCGGCACGCGCTGGCGCTAAATGAAAATGATGCTCGCGCTCATTGTGGTTTGGCAGACACCTATCGTGCTACCGGGCAATATGCGGCGGCGCGCCCGGCTTACGAAAGAGCCATTTCCCTGGATGGCACCCTGGCTGAAGCGCTTCTGGGCCTGGGGCAGCTACACATGCTCGCCAAAGATTTTGCAGCGGCAGCCAACTCTTTTACGTCCGCCCTCTCTCATAACCCTAATCTGGTAGCCGCCCATTGTGGGCTGGGCGAAGCCCAGGCCCAATTGGGCCATCACGAAGATGCGTATAAAGCATTTCTGCAGGCCATCTCGCTGGCTCCTGCCAGCCCCACCCCGCTGGTGGGTATGGGGCAACTGCTGCTGCGCATTGGCCGACCTCGTGAAGCTCAGGCTTCCTTTCAAAAAGCTATTGAGCTAGAGAGTGACAACCCGGCTGCCCACACGGGAATGGGCCTGGTGAAAACGGCCGTGCAAGAGATTGAGGCGGCGATAGCGGCCTTTCAGCGTGCCATTGCCGCCGACCCGACCTATTTGCCCGCCTACAATGGCCTGGGCGATGCCTACCATGCTTTACAGCAGCCGGGCGCCGCCCTGGAAGCGTACCAACAAATTTTGGCCAAAGACCAAGACCACAACCTTTCTTATGTAAATCTTGGCGATGTGTATACGGCATTGGGTAACCATCAGGAAGCCCTGGACGCTTACACCCAAGCACGCCAGCGCTACGGCCCCACCCCCCAGGCCCACCTGGGAATGGGGCAGGTTTACCTCAAGTTGGGCCGGCTCCGCGACGCCCGGCAATCCTTCCAAGATGCCCTCGCCCTAGACGGCCGTTCCGCACCAGCATATTACGGCCTTGGTCAAGTTTTCGCCGCCCAAAACCAACCAGAAGAGGCCATGCAGTCTTACCAGGAAGCCTTACAGTGCGACCCCGAGTATGCAGAGCCTTATGTGGGCATAGGCGATCTATATCAACATGCTGCAGCATGGGATAAAGCGCAAATTGCCTATCAAAAAGCCCTGTTACTAAACCCAGATAGTGCCGCAGCCCAACTAGGCTTAGGCGCGGTACACCTGGCCAAGAAAGAGCTAGACGCCGCGCAGCAAGCATACCGGCAAGCCGCACAATTGGCGCCCCACAGTGCCCAGGTCTATGTGGGGTTGGGTGATATTGCCCATCAGAAAAAACAGCTTCACGAAGCGTTGCAAGCCTACCAAACGGCCGTTTCCCTGGAGCCTACCCTCGAGTCAGCCCACACCGGTCTGGGTAATGTCTATCTGGCCCAAGCCCAATATCCCCAAGCCCTCAGCGCCTATCAACAAGGGCTGGCCCACCGCAAAAGCGCAACCTTCCCTTACCATAACATGGCCTTTGTGCAGGCCGCTTTAGGCCAGACCCAAGATGCCACCCAATCTTATCGAGAAGCCATTGCCCTGGGCTACAAAAGCGCCGAACTTTACACCGCACTGGGGGATGCCTACCAACGCCTCAACAATTGGCCCGAAGCCCTAGACAGCTACAAACAAGCCATTCATCTAGACAAACGCCTGGCCCCAGCTTATGTAGGATTAGGGCAAGTCTACGCCCATGCTCAAAATGTTAATGAAGCCGTTTTCGCCTACCAACAAGCCCTAGAGCTAGACCCAACCATTACCCTGGCTTATATCGGTCTGGGAGACCTCTACCGGCAGCAACAGCAAGCAGAACAAGCCTTGCTTTCCTACCAAAAAGCCTTGCAGCTGGCGCCGCTGGCAGCCCAAGCCCATTATGGCCTGGGCGAAGTTTACCTGGAATTAGAACGATTTGATGCGGCTCGTAATGCATTTCTAAAAGCCAGCGACTTGTCTCCGCAAAACCCGGCCCCCCAGGCTGGGCTGGGCATGGTGTTCCTGCTTACCGGAAAAGAAGAGAAAGCCCTGGCCACATTTCGCAAAGCCCTGGCGCTGAATGCCAGTTATGCCAACACGCACTATGGCCTGGGACAGTTGTACACACGGCAGGGGCAATTAACCGAAGCCCTGGCTGCCTACCAGGAAGCGGTGACGCAAGATCCCCGTTTTGCCGCGGCCTACGCTGGTTTGGGGGAGGTTTACATGCAAATGGGCCAGGAGCATGAGGCATTTCTGGCCTATGAACAGGCATTGGCGATAGACAACCAATCAACGACCGCGCTTATGGGCCTGGGCCTCCTGCTGCAAAAAAGGGGGGACACAGAACGTGTGGTGCAGACCTATAAACGGGTTGTGCAGCGCGACCCGCAAAACAGGGAGGCCTATTTACGGTTGGGAGATGCGTACATGGCGTCGGGCTGTTTTGATGAGGCGGTAAGAGCGTATCGCATGGCGCAGCAGCTTGGGCTAAATACGGCCGTGCTGCATAGCAAATTAGGCGATTCTCTGCGCCAAGCTGGGCACGCCGTAGACGCCCAAAACGCTTACCAACAGGCACTGGCGCTAGACCCAGAACAAGCTGCCGCCCACGCCGGTTTAGGTTGGCTGCGGCAACGCCAAAATGACCATGAAACGGCCGTTGTAGCTTTCCAGCGTGCCCTAACGGCCGACAACACCCAGGCCGACTATTATATCGGTCTAGGGCGTTCACTTTGTGCCCAGGGGCAGTGCGAATCTGCCATCAAAGCCTATCAACAAGCACTGGCCCTAGATCCAGGGCAGATCGATGCCTACATAGGGTTGGGAGACTTATTTGTCCGTACGGGGCAAATTGGCAAAGCACGAGAAGCGTACCAGCGCGCGCGCACCCTGGCCCCCTACAATGCGGCTGTCTACCAGGGCTTAGGGTGGGTCTATCTGGCCCGTCAACTTCATCAGGATGCAAAGAAAGCCTTTGCTTACGCCGCTGAGCTGCAACCAAAGTGGTATGCACCCCATTTTGGCCTGGGGGAAGTGCAGCGGGCCTGCCACCAACATGCAGCAGCTCTGAAAACATATCAGACGGCAATCAAATTGGATTCTTCAGCTTACGAGCCATACCTCGGCTTGGGGCAGGTCTATCATCATTTGGGCAAGTATGCAGAAGCTCGCGGCGCACTGGAAACGAGCGTACAACTCAACCCCCGTCACGTGGCTGCGCGGGCAGCATTAGGGCTAGTGCTCGCCGACTTGGGCCGCCTGGATGACGCGCTGGCAGCGGTGGAAGAGGCATTGGCCTGGCAACCGGAAACGGCCGTTTTACAAGCCACTCTTGGCCACATTTATGTGCAATTCAACCGCGCCGAACAGGCTGCGTCTGCCTACAATGAAGCCCTGCTTTTGGCCCCAAACCTGATTGAGGCCCACCTTGGTCTGGCGCACCTCTATACACATCAGGGGCAATATCGACAGGCGCACATCGCCTGCCAGCACGCCTTGCAAATTGATAAGACCAGTGCCGCCGCCCACGCCGCTCTGGGAGATTTATATCTGGCCGAAGAACAGGACGAGAAAGCCGCTGCTGCCTATCAAGAAGCCCTGCGGCAAGATACGCACCATGCACCCGCGCACGTCGGGCTAGGACAGCTACAAATTCGCCAGGGTGCCCTGAAAAAAGCCGCTGCCGCCTTCAAACAGGCGCTGTCGCTGGACGTGACCAACGCGCCTGCCTACCGTGGGCTAGCCGACATCTATGCCCGCCAAGGCCAAACCCAAGAAGCGATCACCATGTACCGCCACAGCATCCAGGTGAAACCAGGTGACGCCCGACCATACCACGGCTTGGGACAAATGTATCTGCAAAACGGCCGGATCAACCCCGCCCTCACCGCTTATCAATGCGCCGTAGACATCGCCCCCCAGTGGGCGCCAGCCCATAGTGGATTAGGCGACGTCTTTCGCGCCATGAACCAATTTGATGATGCTATCCATGCCTATCGGCAAGCCATCCGTCTAGACAACACATACGCTCCGGCCCACGCCGGCCTAGGTCTGGCCTATAACGCCCTGGGCCATTACCAAAACGCACTGGCTGCCGTACAAGCTTGCCTGGCCCTTGAACCACAAAACCCCGACGCCTTGCGCGGCATGGGTCAAGCCTACCTAAACTTACGCATGGCAGACAAAGCCATCATCACCTACAAACAAGCCCTGCTACAGCTCCCCAAAGACGCCCAACTCTGGTGTCATCTGGGCGATGCTTACTACCAGCAAGACGCAATCGAAGAAGCCCTGACCAGCTACCACAAAGCCAGCCGCCTACAGCCCCAATTAGCCCAAGCCCATTATGGTTTAGGTCAGGTTTACGCAGCGCAAGGCCGCCCCAAGGCCGCCATAGCCGCCTATCAAGAAGCCATTCAACACCAATCTGGGTATGCCCCTGCATATCATGGTTTAGGCAAAATTCATGTGGACCTGGAAGAGTTCGACAAAGCAAAACAAGTGTATGAACAGGCATGCACCCTTTACCCTAAGGAACCAGAATATTTGAATGGTCTAGCCCAAGCGTATATCGGCCTGGGGCAAATTGAAATGGCATTGAGTCTCTACCAAAAATCCATCGACCTGGATCCAGCCCGCGCAACTACGCGCTACGGTTTGGGAGAGGCATTTCGTGCCTTACGCAAATTTGATCAGGCTATCGCCGCCTACGAGCGCGCCTTACGCTTAGATCGCACCTACGCTGACCCATATCGTGGTCTGGGAGACGTGTATTGGGAGTTGGGCCGCTTATACGACGCACTAACTTCTTATGAGCGCGCTTTGCGGCACGACAAGCGAAATGCCACGGCCTACGTGGGCTTGGGTAGTGTATATTTTAGCCTAAACCAGAAAGAGCAGGCCCTGAGCGCCTATCGCAAAGCCATTGATCTGAATCCTTTGTACCCTATGGCCTATTATGGTCTGGGAAACCTGTACAAAGAGCTTGGCAAACTTGAAGAAGCGCGGGATTTATATATTCGCGCCTTAGCATTAAACCCCCGAAAAGCAAAACTATATGGCGGTTTGGCTGACGTGCAAAATGCGTTAGGCAATAATGAGCAAGCTATCGAGGCGTATGAAAAGGCCATTGAACTTGATCCTAAGGATGCCTATTCTCGGGGATCCTTGGCTGGCATTTATCGTAAACTAGGGCGAATGGATGCGTACGAAGCGCAAATTAATACCGCTCGCGAGCTTATTAAAGATGAAAACAAGTACAATCGCGCTTGTTTTGAGTCTATTTGCGGTAACGCGGAAGAAGCCCTGGTGCTGCTGCGGGCTGCGCTTAGTCTGGGTCAGGTAGATAAAAAGTGGGTCCAGTATGATCCGGATTTTGATTTTATCCGAGAGGATCCGCGCTTTCAGAAGTTGTTAGAGACCTTCTAGAGGGTAACGACCAAGACCAATATTTACACGCCCAAACTTTTACCAACCTTCCATTTGCGCCCCATGCAACTGGAAGGTTTTTTCGTGTGAAAAGGGCTGGTTTTAACGTCTTCTTCACGATTTCTCCACTTGACATTGATGGAGGGAGCCACGCTTGTATTTTAAAATGGTGGTATTGGTTAAGAACCTTAACTTTTCCGGAAGCTGAGAAAGTGCCTTTGCCAGAGCGATTGGTTGGTAGCTTCCAGGGAAATGACGAGCAAAACTTTTGTTACAATGTATTTCTGTACAGGATGTGAAATAATGAAACTCATTTATGCTTGTAAATTTGGAAGCCGTTTATGCCCGTATTGCCGCCGACCACTTATTTGGTGTACGTGCGACTACCATCATGTGAAAAGTGCGTAGTTTTTGTTGCTATCTTGTATGAGAAAGGCCAGCTTTAGAAGCTGGTCTTTTTTTTGTGCGGTGGACAAGCGTATGAAATCTGTGCCTTGACCGGGGATCTGACCTCGTGTAGCATTACCAGCAGGTCTTTTTACAGAAGGTTTTTTCTGCGTTCACCATAACCTCTCTGAGCAAACTCTATGAAGCAATCCCGATTGGCTGGTTTTTCCTTAACGTTGCTGATGCTGCTATTGGTGTTGGTTGCCGCGTTTGTGTTTACATATCAGGCGCAAACGAAGCTGCAAGCGCTTTTGGGGGACCAGCGTGATGTAATTGCCACACAAGCGGCGGAGGGAACACTTACGGCCGTTTCCGCCACAGCCTTGATGGCCACGCGTGATGCCCTTTTGAATGACCTGGCGACCGCAGAAGCCGCCGTCGACGAGCTTGACTTTCAAGTCAATGAGAAGCTACAAATCATCGCTACGATTTCCACCCAGGCTACTGTGGACCTAGCCACCGTACAGAACCAGCTAAACGCCTTGCGGGATGAACAGAGAAGCCAGGCGCCCTTTTTGTCGTTGCAGGTCGTGGAGGAGCCTCAGGTTGTAGGGGAAGCGTTAACATTTTTAGCTGCTGCCAGCGATACCAAAGGAATTACGCTGCTAGAAGTTGTTTATGACAACACAGCTCAGTCTGTGGTGGGCATCAATCAGCCCCTATACACCCATATTTTTAGCCAAACCATCAATGCCGAAGGAATGTATACAATTACTGTAACGGCACATAATGCCAATCAGAACACGGCTACCCAAATTGTGACGGGTACAGTGCTGGCGGCCGTTGATTTTCAACGCAGCACGATTGATGGCTTGTTGCAAGCGACTGCTAACCAACCCAATTTGGCCCCCGAAACGCCTCCTATTCTCGTTCGCCGCCCGGTATTCAATCAATGGTTGGCGGCTCAATTTGGCGATCTTTCGCCAGAAAGCGTGATGCAGCACGCGCGCGTGTTGCATGCTTTTGAGCTGGTCACGGCAGCGGAAGCCACCGCCCTGCCCGCCAGCGTAAGCAATTGGCAGCAAACAGATTTTGCAGCACTGTTTTATGTGGAAAGCAGTGATTTTGTCCCCTTTAACGAGGCTAATTTGAATGAAGAACTGGCCGATTGGCTTTACGTGATGGACCAATCGACACCAACAGATTTACCGCCTGAAACCAGTAGCTTCGACACGCGCCTTGGTTTTCAGGCCCAGGTTTTGGGTGAAGCAGCGCTGCGTCAAGGTCTGTATCTGGCGGGAGGTGGGGAAACGGCCGTTGCCCTCAGCCTCCTGGTCCCAAACCCCGGCGTCGTTTTAACTGACCTACCCGAATCTCTACGCCAGCAACTCCTCTTTCCCTACAAGCAAGGCTACCAATGGGCCTTAAGCATTTACCAGGAAAATGGCGCCTCTGGCGTAACAGATGCCCGGCAGTTGCAAGCCAGCACGAGCCAGGTACTCACGGGCAGCAGTGCCCCGCCGCAAATGGTCACCTTGCCAGACTTGACGGCCGTTGTACAAGACGGCTGGCAATTGCAAGGAGAGGGAACCTGGGGCGCATTTCGGTTGCAGCAAATGCTGGCAACGCAGCCAGAGGATGCGCTGGACACGGCCGTTGCTGGCTGGCTGGGTGACCGGTACACCGTCTACTGGCGTGCAGCCGATGACGCATTACTCCTGGTGCTTTCCACAACTTGGGATGGTGCTGACAGTGCCGCAGCCTTTATTGCCGCTTTCGATGCCTTTGCGGCTTCCTGGGCTGGCGACGACGGGAGCAATGCAGTTGGCGACGGCCGTTGCTGGTTGGGCGACAACGACTATTTTTGCCGCTTTGCTTCTGGCGCAGACACGCTGATTGTCCGCGCACCTACCCCGGTGTTGGCGGAGGAAATTGCCCAACAGTTTACCCTGCAAAATTGACGAAATTAGCTGCTTATTACCCAAACAATAATAACTTGGCGAGTCTTGGCCAATCTCTAGAGATTGGCCAAG
>CAZDEO010000055.1:0-32116 GCA_964504445.1 uncultured Anaerolinea sp.
GCCACCAGGCGGAGGTATGTCATGTTGTTAGCCCACCAGGTTTCTTTACCACCACCTAATGAAGATTTTGCGCCCCAGATGACCTGGCGCGAACCTGATTGTGTGGTCACGGCCGTGCAGTTTTGCCCCGATATGGTGACGTTAAAACCCTACGCTGAATATCTGGCGCAGCAGTTGAACGGGCAGTTGATCATGTTTAATGGCCGCGAGCTGCCTGAGGCGGATTTGCGGCAGCAATTAACCAGAGAGCATGACTTATTGGTGTTGGGTCAGCCGCCGCGTGCTTTGTTAAGGTGCTGGCTAGGGCGGCGAGGGGCCTTACCCGACAAGGCGCCTATGCTGGTAGCCCGACAGCCGCGCTGGCCCCTGAAGCGGATTTTGCTGGTGGTGCGCGCGGATGGTCAGGATGCAACGGCCGTTACCTGGGCCGGTCGGCTAGCGCAAGCTACCCATGCGGCCGTTACGCTGTTAGCGATGGTGCCCGCTTTACCGGCCATGTACGGTCCCCAGTTCCAGCAACAAGCGGGGGTAGATGTGTTATTGGCCCCAACCACTAGTTCTGGTGGCCAATTGCGCACCCTGGCCCAACATCTTGCTGACAACCAAATTAATACCGCCCTACACTTGCGCCCTGGCGAACCGATCTGGCAACTTCGTTGGGAAATGGCTGAAAACAACCCCGATTTGGTCGTCTTGGCGGAAGAACCACGCCCTCGTTGGCCGGCCTGGTTGCATAGCGAACTGGTGCTGCCCTTGTTGGACTGGATTGATCGCCCACTGTTGGTGACTCGGCCCACGGGAGATGGATATGCGTGAAACCAACGAATTAGATTTTGACGTGCCGCGCCCTTCTACAGTTTTGCGCCCGGCCGACATGGCCTCGGTTGCTGTAGCAAAGACGACGACCCGCTGGTGGCAAAAAGTGTCGTGGGCCAAGATTGTGCTGTTTGTCTTCAGCCTGTTTTTGTTCATTCTGGCCATTACCCTCATGAAAGAAGGCGCACGGCCGTTAGCCCCCTTCATTCAAACCACCTTTTCCGTCACCAACCCAGCCAACAGCCTGGGCTTTGGCTGGTTGTTTGCCTACGTCATTATGAGTGGTTCACCGGTGGCGGCGGCGGCATTGACCTTTTTTGAGGCGGGCGTCATCACCCAATTGGGCGCTTTTACCATGATTACCGGCAGCCGCCTGGGCGCCAGCTTTATTGTGCTGTTTATCGGTTTTGTGTACGTGCTGCGGGGCCGTGACCGAGTGACCAGTTTGGGTATGGGGCTCCTTTCGCTGTTGGTCACGGGCAGCACTTATCTGGTCGCATTAGGCGTAGGCGTCCCCCTGTTGCACTGGGGTGTGTTTGATCAGGTTCAATTAACGCGAGGGGCGGTGTTAACGGCCGTTACTGACAACCTTTTCGATCCCATTGCTAACCTGGTAGTACAAAATATCCCTGGCTGGCTTGTTTTTCTGGTGGGGCTGGGCATCATCATGGTCAGCTTCAATCTTTTCGACAAATGCCTGCCCCACATGGCCCTGAAAGAAAGTCAGGTGGGGCAGTTGTCACGGCTGGTGTATCGTCCGTGGGTCATGTTTTTGCTTGGCGCAGCCATCACCCTGGTTTCCATGTCCGTCAGTGTTTCCCTCTCAATTTTGGTGCCACTCAGCAGCCGGGGCTTTGTGCGCCGCGAAAACGTCATTCCATATATCATGGGCGCAAATATCACCACCTTTATTGATACCCTGCTGGCGGCTGTATTGCTAGGCAGCCCACAAGCTTTTACGGTGGTGCTGGTAGAGATGGTCAGCATCACCCTGGTGTCGGTACTGCTATTGTTGACGGTATACGGCCGTTTTCAACGCGGTATCCTGACTCTGACTCACTGGATTCTAGCCAAAAACCTGCGCTTAGCCTGTTTTATGTTCATCATTCTGCTAGTCCCTCTAGTGTTAGTGCTCCTGTAAATTGGGTAAACCCGCAACCGGTTATGGAGGTTAAATAATGCGTGTCCTGATAGCAACCGATGGCAAACCCCATTCTGAATTAGCCATAGAAATGGGGCACAAGCTAACTGAATTGGGAAATGTTGAATTGTCGGTGCTGACAGTCATTGCCAATGAGCGGCGGCGTCCGCAAGGACAAGCAATTTTGGATGCAGCGAAGGCGATTAATGGCCTTATTCGTGTGGGCTTGCCCGCCACAGAAATTCACGATGTTGCTAATGAAGGCAACTTCGACCTGATTGTAGTTGGTTATTGCCCCGACCACAGCCCCTTGACCCGTTGGCGGGGTACAACCCACACCTACTTGATGAATACTTGCTACCACCCCCTGCTTGTTGCTAAAGGACATCTGGGTTCTTTAAATCATATCCTGGTTTGCGAAGGTGGCGGCCCCCAGCCAACGTTGTTAAGCCGCCTCATGAGGCAACTTCCTCAACTGCTTCATCAGGCAAGCACGATTAATGTTTTGCACGTGATGTCACAAATGAGCGCCGGGCATGGAAGCGCTGACCAGCTCACCTACGATTGGCAATTAGCAGCCCCAGCCCAGGTTTTGATCAAAAGCCATTCTGTTGAAGGAGAATTATTAGCCCGGGATGTAAACGCCTTAGCCCAGATTTCCGTGGACACCACGCCCATTGTCCGGCATGGGTTAGTGGTAGACGAAGTGGTTGCTGAAGCCGCAAGTGGCAAATATGGCCTGATCGTGTTAGGAGCGCACCACACGGAAGGCTGGGTGCGCCTGCTATTGGCGGATCAAGCGCAACAAATAGTTACCAAAGTGGAAACCCCTGTTCTGATAATTCATTAGGATCTGATTTAGCTATCGAAATTTGGGTGGTCAATGGCTGGCCCCTTTGTATAATTAGCCTTGCTAACTATTAGCAAGGCTAATTGTTTATGCATGAAGACTCTTAGGAGCAAAACTTATGG
Source organism: uncultured Anaerolinea sp. (assembly GCA_964504445.1). Lineage (GTDB taxonomy): Bacteria > Chloroflexota > Anaerolineae > Promineifilales > Promineifilaceae > JACSRF01. Next base: position 2,930 of record CAZDEO010000055.1, read on the forward strand.
CACCAACTCATGATCCGGAATCAGTTTTACTAGAAACCGCCCGCCAAGCGTTAGAAATATTACCATTGGCTGTGCGCAATGTGGCGGCTGGCTTTCGACGGATGCAGTTACCCATCGTGCCAGCCCAAGTAGGGGTTCTTTCTCTTCTTAAGGGTCAGTCCTATAACCTTAGTCAATTGGCCGACTTGCACGCTGTTTCGCTGCCTACCATGTCTAACACTGTGACTAGGCTGGTGGATTTGGGGTTAGTGCAACGCAACAGAGACCCCGAAGATCGCCGCGTGACCATCATTGAAATTACTCCTGAAGGCTGCCAACTTTTGCAGGAGGCCAGCCAGCAAATGGTTCAAGAATTTTCGCAATTACTGGCATCGCTGCCTCAAGAGCAGCTAACCAAACTTCAGGATGGGCTGGTAATTTTGCGCTCCCTCATCCTCTCGGCCCAAGCCAACCCTACTCACTAACCGACTCGCCAATTCTCTAACCAAAACCAAGGAAAATGACGCATGATTTCAAAATTTTTTGACGCTATTACTCGCTTATCTCTGCGCTTTCGCTGGGTCACAGTAGGACTCTCCCTGGCAATTATGGCGCTTGGGGTATGGGCCATGACCCAGCTAAATCTGGAGCTTCTGCCGCGCATTGAGTTCCCCCAGACGGTTGTGGTGGTGCAATGGCCGGATGCGGATTCGGCAGACCAGTTTTTGCAAGAAGTGACCATTCCCCTGGAAAACGCTTTGGGGCCAGAAGCCGTCCCTGGGGTGGTGAACGTGGAATCTACAACCGGCGGCGGCTTTGCTTTCATCGTTGTCCGCAATGATTTTGGGTTGAACCAGGATGTGGTCTTGCAAAATATCGAAGAAGGTGTGGCGGCTGCGGGTTTACCGGAAACGGCCGTGCCCCAGGTGCTTAACTTTAGCCTTAGCGACTTGCCGGTGGTGGTGGCCAGCGTTTCCTCAGCGAACCTGACCTTGCCAGAGCTAAAAGCATTGGTGCAAAACGAATTGCAGCCCCAGCTAGAAGGGGTGGCGCGGGTGAGCCAGGTGACAACCAGCGGGGGACAAGAACTGCCCCAGGAAACGGCCGCAGCCATCGTTCCCGAACCCCCAGCCGCCGAACCGACCCCCACACCCGAACCTTCTCCGACAGTAGACCCCAACCGCCTACCCCTGGTCGTAGTGCAAGGGGCCAGAGCCTTTGGCCTGGACATTACCTATGCTTCCGACGTAACCCCAGAGGTGCTAGCCGGGCTGCAGGGCAGCGATGAGGACGTTTTGTATGTGCTGGGCCTCATTCCCCAAGAAACTTTGCGGTACGCGCCCCTGGAAACCATTGCTTTGCTGCCTGTGGAGTTCATGGCAACGCTGGATCCGGAGATTGTGGCCGAGCTGGATGCCCTGGCAGCCGACCTGGGCGGCGTGGGGCAGTACACGGTCGCGGAAGTCAACGCCCTTTTGCAGGGCGAAGAGTTGCCAGCAGAGGGGCTAGAGGATGACGCCACCCCGGAAGCAGAGATTGTGGCAGAACCCTTGCCCGAATTTGTGCCTGTGCCCTTGCCGGAAACCTGGATAGCGGGTGCGGCCCAACTGGGCCAGAGTATTACAGACACCGGCGATATTACTGTGGAGTTTATGACGGCCGTTATCAACACAGCCCCGGAGCAGGTGGCAGAATTGACGCCGGAAATGTGGCGAGCGCTGGACCCGGAGGTAACGGCCGTTGCTCTGAAGCAGGCTTCTGACACTCTGGAACCTAACCTGCTGGTCCAACTTCGTGCCATTCAAAGGGCTGCCCAGGGCAAGCCCGCCGACTCCGTTGCCCTGCCCGAAAGCTGGATCGCCGGGGCACAGACTTTGGGCATTACCCTGGAGAGCACAGCCGACATTACGACCCAAATGTTGGGCTTACTGGCGGAAAACGCGCCCATGCTGCTGGCCGACCTGACGCCGGAAATGCTGCTTGCCTTACCGCCGGACGCCATCCAGGTGCTGCCTGCCGCTTACGTGGAGACCCTGGATGCCGGTTTGCGGCAAACCTTGACCCACATGAACGTGGCGGCGACCCGCTTCGCTGCTTCCCAGGGGGTAGAAGGGGAAGCGCCGGACGAAGAGGATGACGGCCGTTTGCCGGATTTGCTCATTCAAGGGGCCAGCGTGGCCGGTTTTTCTATCGAGTTTCCCCAGGACATCACCCCGGAGATGATGCGCCTCTTTGCCGGGCTAGGGGAACAGGGCGTGCAGGCTCTCTCTCTGCTAACTCCTGCTAACCTGCGCCTGCTCCAGCCGGAAGTAATTGCCCTGCTGCCCGCCGAGTACGTAGATACCCTGGATGCCGATCTGCGGGCGGAATTGGACGAACTGGCCGCTAACTTTGGCGGTGCAGGGGCTTTGGCTCAGGCCGAGGCCGCCGAAGCCGCCGCCATGTCGGCCGATGCGCCTGCTCTCGGCGGGGTGTGGGCAATAACCGGCCCCAATGGTGAAGAACCGCTGTTCAAAACGGCCGCCGACTTCATCAACAATCCCTTTGCGCCCACGGCGGCGGCGCTGCTCAACTCCATTCCCACCCAGTCTCAAGACCCGGTGCGCTCCGTGGGTGACCTGACGGTGGAGGTGATGGCGTACCTGGCGGAGAATGAGGAAGGCTTTGTAGAGAATCTGGAACGGCCGTTTCTGGAGCTTTTGTCGCCAGATGTCATTAACTATTACCTGGAGACCTACCCCGACGCCTTTGACGCCGAGACAACTACGCGACTGGCGGCCATTGCCCGTGGTGAGGCGGAGGTCTTTGTCCCCGAGGCTTCGGTGACGCGCACCGATGGCAACCCCAGTGTGCTGGTGAGCATCTACAAGGATGGCGACGCCAATACGGTAGAAGTGGCCCACGCCGTCTTTGATTTGCTAGCCGAATACGAAGCAACCAATCCGGGCGTGGAAACAAACCTGGTTTTTGAGCAGGCTACCTTCATTGAAGATTCAGTGCACGGTGTTTCCCGCGAGGGGGCGCTGGGCGCGGGCTTTGCCGTGGTGGTGATTCTGCTCTTTCTCAGTGGGCAGGTGGGAGGGCGGTACAGGTTAAGCTGGCGGGCGACGTTGGTCACGGCCGTTTCCATCCCGCTCTCCATTTTTACCGCTTTTTTGCTCATGCGCCTGGTGCCCTTGGTGGGTAACTGGATGCAAGACGCCCTGGCTTCGGGTGGAAATGGCGTACTGACCTTCTTTTCGCGCCTCTTCCCAACCAACGTAACCCTGAATATCATGACCCTCAGCGGCATGACGGTTGCCATTGGCCGCGTGGTGGATGACTCCATTGTGGTACTGGAGAATGCCTACCGCTACATTCAGAAGGGGTATGATCCCCGGGAAGCGGTGCTGGAAGGCACCCGGGAAGTGGCTATTGCCATTTTCTCGGCCACCATGACCACCGTGGCTGTGTTCCTGCCTTTAGGTCTTATTGGCGGCCTCATCGGTTCCTTTTTCTTACCCTTTGGCCTGACGGTGACCTATGCTCTGGCGGCCAGTTTTGTGGTGTCCATTACCGTGGTGCCGGCCCTCACCTATTTGCTTATTCGTCAAAAGCACATTCCGGAGGAGCGGGAGACCACCATGCAGCGTTGGTATACGCCTGTTCTGGAATGGGCTTTGGGTCATCGCTTTGTGACTATGCTGGTGGCGACGCTTATCTTTTTAGGCAGCTTGTTTTTGCTGGGCCAACTGCCGCAAAGCTTTATCCCTGCCATCGGTGAGCCAACCATTAACGTTACGGTGACGTTGCCTGGCGGAACGACCATGGTGGAGACAGATGGGTTGGTGGCCGAATTTGAAACGGCCGTAGCCAATCTGCCCGGCCTTGAGACGGTACAAACGGAAATTGGCAGCGCCGGCGGCGTGGAAGCCTTCTTTGGGGGTGGGGGCGTCAGTCAAAACGTAGCCAACCTGACCATTAGCGTGGCCGACCAGGATGACCTGGCCGACCTGACCCTGGCGGTGCGCCAGCAGGCCGCAGAAACCTTTGGCGCAGAGAATGCCGTGGTTTCGGCCGCTTCGCAAACCGGGTTTGGCGGCTTTTCGCTGATTCTGACGGGGGAAGACCTGGCCGAATTGCGGGGTGTGGTGGGTGACGTAAAGGCGGCCCTGGCCCAGGTAGACGTAGATGGCGACGGCGTGCCGGACATTGTGAATGTGACTAGCAATGTGGAAGGCGGCGCTGGCGGGGAGGATACCATTATTCGGATAGACGGCCGTCCCGCCATCAGCTTTAGCGCCGACCTGGAAACGCAAAACACCCTGGGCGTGACGGCCGCGGCCAAAGATGCGGTAGCCGCTGTGGATACGCTGCCTCCCGGCACAGAAATCAGCGAAGGCTTCGAGTCGGAGCAGCAGGTAGAAGGCTTCCGCAGCATGATAACGGCCATTGGCTATTCGGTCATCATCGTCTATCTCATTATGGCCCTCACCTTCCGCAGCCTGGTTCACCCCTTTACCATTCTCTTCAGCCTGCCCTTTGCCCTGGTGGGCGCAGCGCTGGCCCTGTTCCTTACCAACAGCGTGCTGGGCATCTCCGCCATGATTGGCCTGATGATGCTGGTGGGTATTGTGGTGACCAACGGCATTGTGCTGATGGAACTGGTGCAGCAGTTGCGTAAGAAGGGGGAGAATGCCTACACTGCCCTGGTGCAAGGCGGGCGCACGCGCCTGCGCCCCATCTGGATGACGGCGCTGACGGCAATTTTGGCGCTCATTCCTCTGGCTGCCAGCCAGGAAGCGGGCGCTATCATTGCCTCGGAGCTGGCGCGGGCAGTGATGGGGGGCTTGTTGGTCAGTACCTTGCTGACGCTAATTGTGGTGCCGGTGGTGTACAGCCTGCTGGATGATTTGGCAGGAAAGGTAAGGGGAAGATAGCTGTCGGCTTTTCACGCCGGGTTTGCCAGATTCCTGCATATCTGGCAAACCTGGCGTGATTTTAGCCTATCCATGATAGGTTATTTTGCGCCTGGCAATAACGATTTCTGGACTTTTGCCCAACGGAAGCTGTCAACCCGCTCTGGTTGGTTGAAAAAGTATTCTTCCAGGTAAGGTTCGATCTCCATTTGCCAGATATCGGCCAGGTTTTGTCCCAGTTGCGCATCAAGAAAATAGGAGTGCCCTAGGTGATAGTGGGGATCGTTAATTTGCCCGTTGAGGCTGGTGAGCAGCTCAATGAGCAGGGTAGCATCGTAGCCGGTATGGTGACTTTGGTGGAAATGGCGCAGCACGTCAAAATTGGGCGCCAGGTAAATAAAGGCGAAGCGGCGGCGCAGGGCGTGGTCTACCAGGGCAATGGAGCGGTCGGCGGTGTTCATGGTGGCCAAGATGCGCACGTTGGCTGGAATGGTGAACAGCCCCCCGCCTGCCAGGGGCACGGCCGTTTCCCGATATTCCAGCAGCACCATCAGCTCGCCAAAAACGCTGGCGATGTTGGCCCGGTTGAGTTCGTCAATGATGAAGACGGAAAGACCAGAACGCTGGGCGGCACGGCGGCAAAAATCCAGGAAACGGCCGTTTTGCATCTCATAGCGCACCTGCCCATCCACCGTCACTGGGCGGATGCCTTGCATGAAATCCTCATAGCTGTAGGCGGGGTGAAACTGCACCAGTTCCACCAGCCCATCACCGCCGCCCACGAGATGACGGGCCAACTGCTGCGCCAGGTAGGTTTTGCCCGTGCCCGGCGGCCCATAGAAAACGGCCTGCCCTTTGCGGTGAATGGCCTGTACCCAGCGTTCAAATTTGGCGGCAGGAACTCCAGTTTCTGTGACCAGTTGTGGCAGCGGCGTCACGGGTTGGGCAACCGGTTGGTAGGGGGGCGGGCTTTCGCGCACAACGGCTGTTTCCTCTTTTAGCGTCAATGGCTCTGTTGGCGGCACGTCAAGTTCTACCTGGCCGCGTTCGTCCAGTCGCCCAGCACGGCTGCGCCCTTCGCGGTGGGCCACCCAAAGCACGCTTTGCACGTCTACCATATCTTGCGCGCCAAAATCGGTCAGTGCCGTCAGCACCTCCTGGGCGTGGCGGCGGATCAGGTTGTAGAGATTGGCAGTGGGGGGTGCGGTGACGGTAACGGCCGTTTCCCCCACAAAGCGCAAAAACCATTGGGCCGCCTGGGGTTTCACCAGCATTTCCTGCTGGGGATGAAGAATGAAGAGCAGGTAGGTGGGCAGGGGCCAGCCGTTGGGCAGCCCTTGTGCCGCCAAGTAATTGCTGAAGCTTTGCAGCCGTTCTGAGCTGGGGCGGTCGCCATAGAGCAGGTTACGCACCTGGGTGCAAAAGATGGTTTTGTCCAGGCTGGGGTGGGTCAGAACGGCCGTGTCCCCCGCCGCCGGCACCCGTCGCCACAGCAAATTGTTGTCCTGGGCCACCCGCTCTAGCCGCGCCAGGATTTCGTCAAATTTCTCTGCCGCCAGCAGACGGTCTAGCGCTTCCTGGCCGAGCAAATTTTGCGCTTTGGCAATGGTGGCCCGCTTGTAATCTAGCTCGTCGGCGACAAACTGTGGGTGCGCGCAATTTTCCCAGTCCGGGTAGCGGCGGCGCACAAGCTGGATCAGGTCGTCAAGCTGCCAGGAGGGGATCATGGGGTACTCCTACAAGAAGGTGGCGAGTATGCGGGTTTGCCAGGTGATTGGTACTCCCTCATTTGCAGCCTATTCAACGAACAATTTGCCGTGGGCTGGGGTGAGAACGGCCGTAAAATGGCGTAAAGCTGGCGCTTGTGCCACAATTTTCACTCCCCGCAGGCGTTCCCGCATACCATGCACGTGCAAAATCACCTCCGCCAGATAATCCACATGGCTTTGGGTATACACCCGCCGCGGAAAAGCCAGGCGCACCAGCTCCATGGCCGCCGGTGTTTCGCTACCATCGGGGTGCAGGCCAAACATCACCGAGCCAATTTCCACCGAGCGCACCCCACCTTCCAGATAAAGCGCCAGCGACAGCGCCCAGGCCGGGTACTCTAGTGGCGGAATATGGGGCAGCATTCCCTTTGCGTCCAGGTAAATGGCGTGGCCGCCGGGGGGCTGCACAATGGGCACGCCATTTTGCGTTAAAATGTCGCCCAGGTAAGCCACCGAGCGAATGCGGTAACGCAAATAATCCTCGTCCAGCGCCTCCCGCAGCCCTACGGCAATGGCTTCCAGGTCATACCCCGCCAAGCCGCCATAGGTTGGGAACCCCTCGGTAATAACCAGCATCGTTTTTGCCTTCTCCGCCCATTCATCATTATTCAGGGCCAAAAAGCCACCAATATTGGCCATGCCATCCTTTTTCGCGCTCATGGTGCAGCCGTCGGCGTAGCTAAACATCTCCTGGGCAATTTCCAGGGGGGTTTTGTCTGCGTACCCGTCTTCGCGGGTTTTGATAAACCACGCATTTTCGGCAAAACGACAGGCATCCAGAAAAAAGGGAATACCATAGCGGCGACATAATTCACTGGCGGCGCGGATGTTAGCCATGCTGGCGGGCTGCCCGCCACCAGAGTTGTTGGTCACCGTCATCATCACCAGGGCCACGTACTCCCAATGGTCGTCCAGGTGGTGTTCCAATGCTTCCAGGTCAATGTCGCCCTTGAAAGGGTGGGCCAACTCTGGACGGTGGGCTTCGGGGATGGGAATGTCCACGGGACGACCCTGGCGGTACTCTACGTTGGCGCGGGTGGTATCGAAATGGGTGTTGTTGATGACCATATCCCCCGGTTTTAGCACTGAGCCAAAGAGGATGCGCTCGGCGGCGCGGCCTTGGTGAGTGGGAATGACGTGCTTGAAGCCGGTAATTTCGCGCACCGCCTCCTCGAAGCGGTAAAAGGATTTGGCCCCGGCGTAAGATTCATCGCCGCGCATCATGCCTGCCCATTGGTTAGAGGACATAGCGCCTGTGCCGGAGTCGGTGAGCAGGTCAATGAGGACGTCTTCAGCTTTGAGCAAGAAGAGGTTGTAGCCTGCTTTTTGCAATGCGGCTTCCCGTTCTTGGCGGGTGGTGTGCCGGATGGGTTCTACAGTTTTGATGCGGAAGGGTTCAATGATGGTTTTGAACTGCATGGCTTTGCTCCTTATGGGTTAAGTGGGTGGCCCATGTCGGGCTAAGCGAGATTGTAAAGAGTCCCCGTTCTTTGGGCAATGATTTTGAACTCGGAAAGGAAAATACCCGCTCATCTTGCATCATGGACTATTAGCGTGATGACGGCCGTGCTACTCCACTGCATCCGCCAGTTCCAACACCGCTCTGGCTGTTGGTTCATCCACAATAAGATGTTGTACAAATCCTCCCCGTAGCGCTGCTTGTAAACCCCGCGCCTTGCCCCTGCCCGACACCACACATACGCTGTGCTTTACCTGGCGCAACAGAGCCAGGTCTGGGCCACTGGCTCGCGCATTAAGCGGCACGTTGGCATAGCTGCCATCAGCGCGGAAAAACACCGTAGCAATGTCTCCCACCACTTCTTGCTCTTCCAATTCCGCATAATCCCGGGACTCCAGGTAGCCGCCGCTGTAAACGTGGCTGGGTACGCCGGCCTGCACCGCACCAATGCTGTAGAGTAAGATGTCTGCCCGTTCTTGCAGTTCCAAAATGCGGCGAATGCTCCGTTCTCGCCACAGCGCTCGCTTGGTTTCGGCAAAGTCAAAGAAAGTGGGTACGGGGAATAGATGCGCTTTGGCCTGATAGTTGTCGGCAAAGCGCATCACAATTTCGCTGGCGTAGGCAATGCCCAGGCTCTGCGTGTTGCCCGCCCCGTTGAGCTGTACGACGTTCACGTTGTTGACTGGCTTGGGAATGAGGTGACGCGAAACAGCGCTGAGGGTTGTGCCCCAGGCCAGCCCCAAAATCATGTGCGAGGTGAGCAGCGTGTTCAGGGTGTGGGCAGTAAAGGAGGCTACACGCTCCAGCCATTCCCGTTCGTCACCGCTTTCTGGTACGGCAACCACGTTGACACTGGGGACGCTATACCGTTCTTGGAGATTGCGCTCCAGGCGGTGGGGCTGTTCCTGGGGGTCAATGATGCGCACTTCAACCAGCCCCTGCTCTTTGGCATAAGTGAGCAGCCGGGAAACCTTGGAACGCGAGAAGGCCAGTTCCTGGGCAATGGCTTCGGTATTTAGGTTCTGGTAGTAATACATTCGCGCCACCTGCAGCGCATCAGCCAGTTTGTCATCATATTCGGCCATGTGAGCCTCCTTTTGCACGTATGTTCACAATAAACGGGATATTGTTCGCACATTTTAAGCTCATTTTTGACTATCGGCAACCCCCTTTTCTAATAGTCCCCCAATTAGGGGTTGACTTTGGTTGAACATGCTGCTACCATTTTGGACAAATGTGCAAATATAATGAAATAATGTGCAAACTTAGGAGATGAGGTCAACTAAATGAAACGAGCAGAAATTTTCCAGAAGATTGCGGCGAATCCGCAGGTATCGGTTTTGATTGTGGGGGGCGGCATTAACGGGCTGGGCACTTTTCGTGACCTGGCGCTGCAGGGCGTTGACGTTTTGTTGGTTGAACGCGGTGATTTTGTTTCGGGGGCCAGTGCAGCTTCTTCCCACATGGTGCATGGCGGCATTCGTTACCTGGAAAATGGGGAGTTTCGCCTGGTGCGAGAAGCGGTACAGGAACGAAACCGGCTCATTGAGAATGCGCCTCATTACGTAGCGCCTCTGCGCACGACCATTCCAATTTACAAAACTTTTTCTGGTTTGTTGAATGCGCCGCTGAAGTTTTTGGGCTGGTTAGACCGGCCTTCGGAGCGTGGGTCTATTGTGATTAAGATGGGGTTGATGATGTATGATGCTTACACGCGCGAGCAGGGTACGGTGCCCAAGCACGTTTTCCGCAACCGGCGGAAATCGCTGCAGACGTATGAGAAGCTGAATCCGGATGTTAAGGCAACCGCTACTTATTATGATGGGGCAATGCCTTCCCCGGAACGTATTGCCATCGAAGTGATGTTGGATGGGGAAGAGGCTAATGCCAATGCCCATGCGCTGAATTACGTCGCGGCGGCGGGGGCGGACGGCAAGGAAGTGCATTTGCGGGATGCGTTGACGGGTCAGGTGTATAAGGTGCAGCCGCAGTTGGTGATTAATGCTGCGGGTCCTTGGATTGATTTTGCTAATAAGGCTATGGGGCAGTCTACAAGGTTTATTGGCGGCACGAAGGGTTCGCACATTGTGTTGCACCACCCGGAGCTGTATGAGGCGTGCAAGGGGGATGAGTTCTTTTTTGAGAATGAAGACGGCCGTATCGTCCTCATCTTTCCTTTCCAGCCAGACCGGGTGATGGTAGGCACCACGGACGTCAAAATTGAGAACCCGGATGAGGCGCGCTGCACCGACGCAGAAATCGCCTATTTCCTGGAGTTTGTGGGGCGCGTATTCCCCTCCATTCCCATGAGCCGCGAGCAGATTGTGTACCAATTTTCGGGGGTACGGCCGTTGCCAGCCAGCGACGCCAACACCACCGGGCAAATTAGCCGCGATCACGAAAATCGCGTGATAGAGCCGGGCCATGGCGTGGACTTTCCTATCTTCAACCTGATTGGCGGTAAATGGACCACCTTCCGCGCTTTTTCTGAGCATGTGACTGACGATGCGCTGGCCCGCCTGATGAAGCCGCGCAAAACCTACACGCGCAACCGGCCCATTGGCGGCGGGCGGGATTATCCGGCCACCGCCTCTGCCCAAACCCAATGGGTGCAAGAGGTGGCCCGGGAGACAGGACTGGCCGTCCAGCGCGTGCAGACGCTGTTTGCGCGATATGGCGCGGGAGCTAAGGATGTGGCGGCGTTTATTGGGCAAGATGTGGCGGGGGAACGGCCGTTAGCCAGCCAGCCAGATTACAGCGTGCGCGAAGTAGCCTACATAGTCGAGCGGGAAAAAGTCATCCACGTGCTAGACTTTTTACAGCGTCGCTCCTTGTTGGCGATGACGGGGCGGGTTACTGCGCCCCTGGTGCAAGAACTGGTTGAGGTTATTGGCAACACCCTGGGTTGGACAGATGCGCAGCGTCAGGTAGAATTGAAGCAGACGGCGCAAGTTATGGCAGAGCATCATGGTGTGCTGCTTAACCTGGCTGCCCCAGCCACAAACCCGGCCCCGCAGCCAGGGGCCAATGGACAAGAAGAAACCATGAGCGAAAAAGCTGCTGACACTGCATAAATAAAACGTGATGAGAGGTTTGCTGCCCTGCCAGGCGGCAAACCTCTTTTTTGTTTCCTGGGAGGAGAGGGTGGCAATCCCTGAACTGGCCTACGAATTATCTTACCTGCGACTGCTGGCCAAGCAGTATCCCACGATTCAGTCTGCCTCTACCGAAATCATCAACCTGACCGCCAATTTACATCTGCCAAAAGGCACCGAGCATTTCCTCTCGGACATTCATGGGGAATACGAGGCTTTTCTCCACGTTCTCCGCAACGGATCAGGATCCATTAAACGCAAAATTGACGAAATTTTTGCCAATCAGTTAAGCGATAAGGAACGCCAAAACCTGGCTACCCTTATTTATTATCCAGAGCAAAAGCTCTCATTGTTGCTGCCAGAATTGGCGGAACCAGACGAGTGGTATCGCCTGACTCTCTTTCGCCTGATCAAGCTGGCGCGGGTGGTGGCCTCCAAGTATTCGCGCGCGGCTGTACGGGAGGCGCTGCCGCAGAAATTTGCGTATGTCATTGAGGAGATGCTGCACGAACAGGAGGGTATCTTAAATCGCCAGGCTTATTACCAGGGCATCATTGATACCATCATAGAGATTGGGCGGGCACGGCCGTTTATCATTGCCATGTCCCAGCTCATTCAGCGGCTGGCCATTGCCCACCTGCACATCATCGGCGACGTTTACGATCGAGGGCCAGGGGCGCACGTCATCATGGACACGCTGCTGGATTATCATTCGTTGGACATTCAGTGGGGTAACCACGACATTGTGTGGATGGGGGCAGCGGCGGGCAGTGAGGCGTGTATGGCCAACGTGATTCGCATTGGCTTACGCTACGCTAACCTGGAAACGCTGCAAAACGGGTATGCGATCAGCCTGCTGCCTTTGGCTTCTTTTGCCGTGGAGGCGTATAAGGATGATCCTTGTGCGCGCTTTGTGCCCAAAGCCAGCGGCCCGGAGGAGTATACGGAAAATGAGCTGCGTTTGATGGCCCAAATGCACAAGGCCATTACCGTCATCCAATTGAAGCTGGAAGGGCAAATTATTCAGCGCCGGCCCGATTATGAAATGGATGACCGCTTGCTATTGCACCAGATTGATTTTGCAGAAGGTACCGTTGGCGTGGGGGGGCACTATTACCCCTTGTTGGATACTCATTTTCCTACGGTGGACCCGGAACGGCCGTACACCCTGACTCCTGCCGAAGAAAACCTGGTACAGCGCCTGAAAATGAACTTTCTCAACAGCGAAAAGCTGCAAAAACATACCCGCTTTCTCTTTAACAATGGCAGCATGTATCTGGTTTATAACAACAACCTCCTTTACCACGGCTGCATTCCCCTGGATGATCAGGGCAAGTTTATGCAGTACCGGGCGGGGGAACGGGTATTAGAAGCCCAATCCTTCATGGATTACGTGGATCGCCAGGCTCGCCAGGGCTACTTTGCCACGGATCTGGCTGTCAAACAAGAAGGGCAAGATACCATGTGGTATCTGTGGAGCGGCTCCCGGTCACCCCTGTTTGGCAAAGACAAGATGGCGACTTTTGAGCGGTACTTCATTGCCGATAAGGCCACACACAAAGAGACTATGAATACTTATTATGCGCTGCGGGACAGAGAGGAAACGGCCGTAAAAATTCTGCAAACCTTTGGCCTGGATCCGCAGGTTAGCCACATCATCAACGGGCACGTGCCGGTAAAAGTGAGCAAAGGTGAAAGCCCCATCAAAGCCAATGGGCGGCTCTTAGTCATTGATGGCGGTTTCTCCAAAGCCTACCAGAAAGAGACTGGTATCGCCGGTTATACTTTGATATATAATTCATATGGCATGTTGTTAGCATCTCACGAACCTTTTGAATCTACGCAGCAAGCCATCGAGCAAGCCCGAGACATCCATTCTCGCACAGAGATTCTGGAGATGAATTTTAACCGGATGCACGTTGCCGATACCGACGAAGGGCGCATGATGCAAGAACGCATCCACGAACTTAAGACGTTGCTGCAAGCATTTCGGGCTGGTCTCATAAAAGAAAGCTGAGCCTGTTGGATGGTCTGGCAAGAAGCTCGCCCAAACCAGCCAACCAACCATTAAAAAGGAGTTATCCCATGCAAATGCAAGACGTGTTGGCCCTCATTTTAGGTGGTGGCGTGGGGACGCGCCTGTATCCCCTGACCCGTGACCGCACCAAGCCAGCCGTACCATTGGCCGGAAAATACCGTCTCATTGACATCCCCATGAGCAATTGTTTCCACGCCGATATTGAAAAGATAGCGATATTGACCCAGTTTAAATCGGTCTCGCTCCATCGCCACATCCACCGCACCTATACGCGGGATGTGTTTACGCAAGGATGGGTGCAAATACTTGCCGCCGAACAAACCCATGGCACTAATCACGATTGGTATCAGGGCACGGCGGACGCCATTCGCAAGCAAACCATTGAGATTAAGGCGGCGGGCAGTAAGTACACATTGATTCTGGCAGGCGACCATTTGTACCGCATGGATTACCGCGCCTTTGTGCAGCACCATGTGGATGCCGAAGCGGATGTAACCATTGCCGTGCAGCCTGTCCCCGCTGAAGATGCTTCTGGCTTGGGCATTTTGAAGCTGGATGATAACGGCCGTATCACCAAATTCGTGGAAAAGCCCAAAACTCCTGAAGAACGGGAGGGGCTAGAAAGCGGCAGTGATCCAACCAAACCCTACATGGCCTCCATGGGCATTTACGTCTTCAACACCGACAAGCTCTTCGAATTGCTTGACGAACAGCCAGGAGACGACTTTGGTAAGCACATCATCCCCGCCACCATCGAAACCCACAATGTCATGGGCTACGTGTTTGATGGCTACTGGGAAGACATTGGGACTATTGACCGCTTTTATGAAGTGAACCTGGATATGGCGGCCCCGCTGCCCAAATTTAACCTGTATGATCCCACCAAACCGATTTATACCCGCCCGCGCTTTCTACCAGGTACCAAAGTAGAAGGTGGCAATCTTAACAACGTGCTGCTGTCTGACGGAGGCCGCATTCAAGAAGCCACCGTGCGGTACAGCGTAGTTGGCCTGCGCAGCATTATTTCCCGGGGGTCCACCGTCCAGCGCACGGTGATAATGGGTGCTGATTTTTACGAATCGCCGGAAGATGTACAACACAACCGGCGCATGGGCATCCCTAACATTGGCATCGGCGAAGGCTCATTCATTGAGGGGGCGATCATCGACAAAAATGCACGCATCGGGCGGCAGGTGATTATTCGCCACATCGCCGAGCGCCCAGATGATGAACATGACAATTGGGTATCTCGCGATGGCATCATCATCGTGCCAAAAAACGCTATCCTTCCCGATAACACAGTCATTTAGGAAAAATATAATTTGCTGTTCGCCATTGGCCAGTAACCTCAGCCAACGGCGAACAGCTTATTGCTAACCCACCCTTAAAGCCCCTGCCTTTCAATAGCCTCGTCCAAAATGCGGTTTACCAGTTCCTCATAGCGCCAGCCGTCAGCCTGTGCCTCAATGCACAGGTCGGAATACCCTGGGTTCAAACCAGGCAGCGGGTTGATTTCTAAAATATATGGTTTGTCGTTGTCATGGGTGTCCAACCGAAAATCAACCCGGGCAACGTCCTGGCAGCCCGTCACGCGAAAAGTAGCCGCCGTAAGCCAGTTTAGTTCTTCCGTCAACTCATCACTTAGCGGAGCCGGACACAGGTAATGAAAATTATCCGCCAGCTCTGTCTTGATGCGGCTGGTGTAGATGCCCTTTTCTTCAGGCGGGTATTGGCTCATGTCCACTTCCAGCGGTGGGAAAAAATGCAGCCCCCGGGAAATACGAGGTGCTTCTTCATCTTCCGGCAATCGCCAGGCCACCGGGCTGGTCAGGTTGCCGACCACGCCAACAGTAATTTCCCGCCCTTCAATAAATCTTTCGACTAGCACTGGCTGGTCATACTTCTCGAACAGCCGCCGTAGCTGCCGGCGCATTTGGGCTTCATCGTAAGCAATGGACTCAGCACTTACACCCATGCCTGTGCCCTCGCGGCTCGGTTTCAGAAAAAGTGGGAAGCGCATGTCTGGGTCTAGTTGCTCGTTAATGCGTTCAAATACCTGGAATGGCGGTGTCGGCAAATTGTGATAGGTTAACACGCGCTTGGTCATGGGTTTGTCTAATGTCAGGGCTAGAGTCAGCACGCGGGAACCCGTGTAGGGCATGCGTAGCATCTCCAGCAAGGCGGGCACTTGCGCTTCGCGGGAGTCGCCAAAGTGCCCTTCACAGATGTTGAAACAGATATCTGGTTTAACCTCTTGTAACCGTTGGTACAGCGTGGCATTCCCTTCTAAAAAAGTAACCTGATGCCCGCCAGAACGAATGGCCTCCATCACGGCGTGAATGGTTTTTTCGGAATCTAGGTCATCCCACTGGTCCGGCGACATTCCGGGCCAGGTGGGTGCGTTTTTCTTAAGATTTGCCAGCAAGGCGACGTGCATTGTTATTCCTTTCCTTTATGTGGCGGCTTCTCTGCCAGGTATTGTAAAAAAAAATTGACCATTGAATGATACAGATGCGACACCAGCTAAACATCTGTTAAATGGTGTAACTGGGTTGCGACAAATGGCTTAGTACCGGTGAATGATTTCGTCATGGCGTGCATGTTGTTGCTTGGGGAATGCTTGTTATAATGGCCTTGCAAACCTAACCGCTGTTTGTCAGCCATCCGGGTGGGTGGCTTTTTTGTTGAGTGTGGAAGGTGTCTATGGTGTTGATTTTTGCCAATGGTGACATAGCTGATGTGGCCTGGATACGGCCGTTTCTCGCGCAAGCCGCAGCCATTATAGCCGCCGATGGTGGAACTCGCCATCTGCATGCCCTGGGCGTACACCCAGATGTGTTGGTTGGTGACATGGATTCTTTGACTAGGGAATCAGAAAAATGGTTAGATGAGGTCGCACTGCAAAAGGTGCGGGTTTCGGCGGAAAAGGACGAGACAGACCTAGAACTGGCGCTGCTTCACGCTGTCCACCACTATTCCGGCGACCTGCTGATTTTTGGTGCTTTTGGCGGACGCATCGACCAGACCCTGGGCAACATCTTCCTACTGGCCCACCCGGCACTGGTTGGCCGGCGCGTGGCGTTAATGGACGAGTACCAGCACGGGCAGCTGATTGCGCCAGAAGATGGCGAAGTGGCCATTCACGGCCGTGCAGGGGATACCGTTTCGCTCATTCCTTGTGGCGCTGATGTGCGCATGCGTGCCACCAGTGGCCTGGCCTGGCCTTTGCAGCAAGAGGTGCTGGCGTTTGGCCTGGCGCGAGGCCTCAGCAACCGCATGACGGCCGATATGGCTACCGTGGAAGTGCAGGACGGCCGTCTTATTTGCATTCATATCCGGCAAAACTGGCAGCGTTAGGTCAAATTATTGGACAGGCGGTCGCAGCACCCGCCTCAGAACAAAACAAAGGAGTTTGTTTACCCATGACTGCATTTACAAAGCAACAGGGGGAACGGCCGTCATCCCCAGCAGAACTATCTCGCCTGGCCGCTGCCCATCTACCCCGCCTCGCCATCATCTCCATGGCCGCCTACATTGGCGCGCAAATGCTCGCCGACATTACCAGCCTCAAAATCGGCGTCGTCGCTGGCCGGGCGGTAGATATGGGCACCTTTATTTACCCCATCACCTTCACCCTGCGAGACGTTGTCCACAAACTGCTAGGCAAGCGCAATGCCCAGACCCTGGTTATTACGGCCGGCGTCATCAACCTGTTCATGGCCGCTTACCTGGCCTGGACGGCCGGCATCCCCGGCGACCCCGCCTGGGGCCTTGCTGCCGAATACAGCGCTATCCTTGGCCCTCTGTGGCGCATCGTCATCGCCTCCATTCTGGCAGAGGTAGTCAGTGAACTGGTTGATACCGAAGTCTACCATTGGTTCGTCACCAAGATCACCCGCCGCTTCCAATGGGCGCGGGTTTTGGTCAGCAACAGCGTGAGCGTGCCCATAGACAACGTTATTTTTGCGGTAGGGGCCTTTGGCGCGCTGCCCTTTTTGCAAGACCATTTCCTGACCTTGCCCTGGGCAGTGGTGGGGGAGATCTTCCTCTTTAATCTGGCCGTGAAATTTGGCGTGACGCTGCTCAGCCTGCCCTTTATTTACCTTTCTCCTGACCGCGACTGGTTGCAAGATGGCATGTAAAATTACAGGTTGCAGGTTGCAGGCTGATTGACTGACAAATCTCATTTTCAGGTGACAACAACAGATTTGAGTAAAAAACAGATATAGCTCACCTCTGAAAAAATTTGTTGATTATTCCCATCTGTTGTTGTCATTTTAGGCCAGAATTAATTCTGTCAGTCAACCAGGGTTACAGGGGTATGCAACTTTGCAACTTTGCAACCCTACGGCAGCGTACAACCCCCGGCAAAATAATCATCCGGGTCAATGTAGAGATGGCGCGAGAAGTCGGTGCCTGAGCCATCGTCTATGACGCGCACTTCCTGGTTGTAGGCGGCACAGCGCCGCGCCATGGCAAAATAGGTGGCTGGCCACGGTCCCCGAAACTCGGTGGCCTGCCCGCCCGGCTGGTCTAGAATGAGCAAGGTGTAAGGCCCACCCGCGCCGCCAATGGGCCACAGCCGCACAGTACAGCGCCATTCAGTGTTGATATATTCGCAGCCAAAAATTTCAAAGCCGTAATTCAGTTCCGCAATTTCCTCTGGCGTGGCGGTTGCCGCAGGCGTGGGCGAAGCTGGCGGCGTCGTGGGGGTGGCGGTGGCAGGCACGTAGGTGCTGAAGGTAAAGGCGATTTCTGGTCCAAAGGGGTTGCCTTCGGCATCAATAAGTTGCCAGATGCTTTCGTAGCTGTTGACAGTGTTGGGCGCTACAAATGGGGCATTCAGGGTAATTTCTTCGCCAGCTTCCACAGTGGTTTCCAGAGGAATGGGGCCATCATCATACCCAAAATCCTCTCCTTCCACGTAAGCCCATTGCAGGCTGGCTGGCCAGGGGCAGGTGCCGCTGTTGCGCAGGGTCCAGTTGGCGGGGAAGGTGCTGCTAACCGGCGCCGTAGAGAAGCGCGTGTTGTTATAGGTGTAGGCTACCACCAATTCGGCGTCGTTAGTGCAACTGCTGAGGAAGGCGCGGGTGGCGTCGGTGGTGGGGCTGGCGGTGGCCGTGGGTGTGGGGGTGGTTGACGGTGTGGCTGTGGGGGGGGCGCCAGCTTCGGTGGTTAAGCTTATGGCTGCCGCAATGGTGGCATTGGTATCTGGGGTTCCTGCCGGGGGTGTGGTTGTCTGCGGTTCAGAGGTTGGCGGAGAAGTGGGGGCATCGTTTGCGATGGCCACGGCCGTTTGCACTGGCGTTTCTGTGGTTTGCTGACCGCTAAACAGGCCGGAAGCCCCGGCGACAATGGCAGCAATAACCAATAAACCGAGGAGGCCGAAGAGCCAGTACGGCCGTTTCTTGCTGGCACTGGCTGGTGTGGGGGAAACGGCCGTGTCCGGTAGCGTGGCCCCTGGCAGAGTGGCGCCCAATTTTCCTGGCATGGTGAGGGGTGTTTCGGCCACGGCCGTGCCCATCACTTCCGTATGGTGAACGCTGCCTGCTGCCAGAGGTGCTACCGTGGCTCCGGCGCCGCTCAGATCCGCGTGGCGCAACGCCATTTCCAGCTCTCCGGCTGTTTGATAGCGCTCTTCGGGGTTCTTAGCCATGGCTTTAAGCACAATTTCTTGCAGCGCTGGGGGTATCTCCGGGTTAAAAGTGGCCGGTGAGGGTACCGGCTCATTGACGTGTTTCATGACAATGGCCAGCGGAGTATCGGCGTCAAAAGGCAGATAGCCCGTGATCATTTGAAAGAGGAGGGTGCCCAACGAGTAAATGTCTGAACGCGCGTCACCGGATTTGCCCAAAGCCTGTTCGGGAGACATGTAGGCAGGCGTGCCGATGAGGGCGCCGGTGGCGGTGTAGGCCATAGATTGCCCACCTACCAGCTTGACAATGCCAAAATCGGTGAGAATGGCGTGGCCGGTGTCGTTGAGCATGATGTTAGCAGGTTTTACGTCCCGGTGAATCATGCTGCGTTGATGAGCGTACTCCAGGGCGCTGGCAACCTCAATGCCGATTTGTACGGCCGTTTCCAGCGGCAGCCGTTCTCCCTTTTCGGCCAATTCGGCCAGCTTGTCCTTCAGCGTGCCCCCGCTGATGTACTCCATTACCAGGTAATAGGTACTCTCCCCATACACGTCAAAATCATAAACGCCGACGATGTTGGGGTGATTCATAGCCGCCATGGCCCGCGCCTCGCGCTTGAAGCGGTGCAAGAAATCTTGCTCTGAGGCCAGAAAAGCGTGCATGAGCTTGATGGCCACGTCGCGCCCCAAGTTTTCCTGGTGCGCCAGGTACACTTCGGCCATGCCACCGCGCCCTAAGCGGCGCAAAATTTTGTATTTACCGCCTAGTATTATTCCTTCTAGTGTGTCGCTCATGAGAATGAGTATACCTTTTTTGAGCTTGTGTAGAAAACAAGCGAATGGTTGTCATTTTGCCTAACCCGTTTGGTGCAGTGCTTGGAGCTGCCCGCAACCGGCGGCAATGTCAATGCCCCGCCGCTGGCGCACGGTGCTGGGCAGGTTGTAGCTGGTGAGGATGGCCTGGAAGTGAGCGACGGCCGTTTCCTGCGCTGCTTCTCCTGCATACCCATGGGTAGGATTCAGCGGAATCAGATTGACGTGGGCGGCCATGC
Organism: uncultured Anaerolinea sp.; assembly: GCA_964504445.1. Taxonomy (GTDB): domain Bacteria; phylum Chloroflexota; class Anaerolineae; order Promineifilales; family Promineifilaceae; genus JACSRF01. The sequence goes on from CAZDEO010000055.1 coordinate 22,855, forward strand.
CCTGCAAAAGCTGCCCCAGGGCATGGGCCTGTTCTGGCGTGTCATTTTCCTCGGCTATGAGAGTCCACTCAAAGAAGATGCGCCGCTGCCGCTGGGCAATGTAGTAACGACAGGCGTCCATTAGTTCGGCCAGGGGCCACCGTTTGGCAGGGGGAACCAGCGCCTGCCGCTCGGCGTCGGTGGCGCCGTGCAAGCTCACTGCCAGGCGAAACGGCCGTTGCTCATCCGCCAGCCGCACAATCCCCGGCACTACCCCCACCGTACTCAGCGTCATGTGCTTGGGCGCAATGGCCAGCCCTTTATGGTCCATCAAAATGTCCAGGGCAGTCATGGTATTGTCGTAATTGTGCAGCGGCTCTCCCATGCCCATCAGCACAATATTGCGCAAGGCATCTCCCTGGGCAGCCAGCACGCGCTGTACGTGCAGCACCTGGGCCACAATTTCTCCAGGCGTCAGGTGGCGGGAAAAGCCCATCTGCCCTGTGGCGCAAAAAACACAGCCCATGGCGCAGCCCGCCTGGGTGCTGACACAAGCCGTGGCCCGCGGCGCGCCGTCCCGCCCCTCAAAATACATCAGCACGGTCTCAATGGTTTGTCCATCGGCCAGGCGCAGCAAATATTTGCGGGTGAAGCCGTCGCTGCTGGCGGTTTCCGCGGCGGTGGTCAGTTGGTGCAAGGTGGCGCGTTCTGTCAAAACTTGGTGCAAGTCAGCACGCAAACCGCCAAACTCGTCCAGGCTTCCGGCCCGCCGGCGGTAGAGTTGTTGCCACACCTGGTCGGCGTGATAGTTGCTGTAGCCCCATTCTGCCAGCAAATTAGCCAGCCCGTTGCGTGTTAGATCGTGCAATTTTTGCATATTATTTGCGTTCTTTTTGCTATGATCCACGGCGCGCATCCAACGCTGCACGGATTTCGGCAAAGCGCGCGCGGGTGATAGGGTATTTCATGACGATGGGAATGCTGCTTAGCAAGATCGCTGCCGGCGCCAGGCTGACGAAGAGACGCAGCGCCAGCAGCACGCCATCCGGCTGCACCGGAATGGGCACGGCGTCTGTGGGGGTAATGTACCCGGTAAATTCCAGGGCGAAGTTCGACAGGGCTAAACCCAGGGAGATGCCCAGTTTTTGCAGGAAGACGAAGAACCCATAGTAGATGCCTTCTCGGCGCTGGCCCGTTTCCAGCTCATCCAGCTCAATGACATCCGGCAGCATGCTCCAGGGCACCAGATAGCCAATGGCGACGCCGGCCCCGGCAATGACGGCCAGGGTGAACAGCAAGGCAACTTGCCCCGGCTGCACAAAAAAGAGGGCGATGCTGACTACAATCCAGATCGTCGCGCCGTAGTAGTAGACCCGCTGTTTGCCTACGCGGGCGCTAATTTTGGCCCAGACCAGCAAAAAAATGAAAGCTGTGGCCTGGATAGAAAGAATCAAAAAGGGAAACTGGTCCTCAGCTTTGGCCCAATACCGAGTGTAGAGCAATAAATTCGCCTGCACAAACTGGATACAGAGCCAGGTAAGCAGGTAAATGGTGGTTACGAATAAAAAGGCGCGGTTGCGGAAGACGATGCGCAGGCCCTCGACGAAGCCCGGTCCTGCGTCGGCGCTCCCCTGAAAATGGTTTTCTTTGGTGAAGGCAAACACCACCAGCGCCGAAGCTGTGATAAAGAAGGCCCAAATGGCCGCGGCAATGGCGTTGCCGGTTTGGGGGTTATCGAAGCCAGCGACGATGAGGCCGTGGGAAAAAGCAGCCACCATGCCGCCCAAAATAGAAAAGCTGAAGCGGTAGGCGTTGAGGCTGGTGCGTTCGTCATAGTCGTGGGAGAGTTCGGGGGTGAGGGCGGTGTAAGGGACGTTTACGGCCGTAAATGCTGTATCTAGCAGCAAGGCCACCACCAAATAGTAGATGAATTTGCCTGTTGCCCCCAGGTCGGGAACCAGCCAGTGCAGAAAAAAGGTGAGGCCGAAGGGGAGTGCGCCAAAAAGCAGCCACGGCCGTCGGCGGCCCCAGCGGGTGTTGGTGCGGTCGGTCAATGCCCCGATGAGTGGGTCATTGACGCTGTCCCAAATCTTGACGATGAGGAAAATTAGCCCTGCCGCCCCTGGCCGCACGCCGGCCACGTCCAACAAAAAGGCGTTGAGGAAAAAGCCTTGCACCGAGGCCACGATAGCGGCGCCCAGGTCGCCCGTGCCAAAAGCCAGCTTGGTGCCGATGCTCAGTTTACCTGTTTGGGGGGATGCGGTTGCTGCGCTCATGGTGTCTCCTGGTTGGTGGTTTGTTAGTTGGTTAGTTGGCTGGTCGGCCAACCATCCAAAAATTCCGCCATGTTTTATCACGATTGGCAGATGAAGGCGACAATCCCACCCATTATTTGTGGCGGATAATCCAACATTGGTGAATGCGTTGGTTGCGGAAATCTTCGGGGATGGTTTGGGCAGTAATGTCCTCGGCGGACAGCCCGGAAAGCGCATTTTTGTCCAGCTTAAAGCGGCGGGCATTGGTGCTGAAAAATAGCTCGCCATGGGGAGCCAGCAGGCGGGCGCAGGCGGATATGAGCCAGGGGTGGTCGCCGTTCACGTCGAAGGAACCCTGGGCCATGCGCTTAGAGTTGCTGAAGGTGGGTGGGTCGCAAACGATGAGGTCGTATTGCTCGCCGCGCCGGGCGGCATCTTCCAGGTATTGCAGACAGTCGGCCTGAATGAGGCTGTGGCGTGGGCCGGGCGCAAAGCCGTTGAGGGCCATGTTGCGCGTAGCCCACTCCAGGTAGGTATTGCTGAGGTCCACGGTGGTGGTGGCGGTGGCCTCGCCAGCCAGGGCGTAGCAGGTGAAGGAGCCGGTGTAGGCAAAGAGGTTGAGCAGGCGCTGCCCCTGGACGCGCTGGCGCACCATGTGCCGGGTGAGGCGGTGGTCGAGGAAGAGGCCGGTGTCCAGGTAGTCGCTGAGGTTGACTTCGAAGTGCAGCCCTTGTTCGCGGACGGTGCGGATGTGCTGCTGTTGGGCGTAACGGCCGTACTGCCAATTCCCCCTTTGCCGCGCCCGCTCCTTTACAAAAACCTGCGCCGGTTCCAGGTCTAGCCCGGCGGCAATTTCCGCCAGCGCTTCATCGCGGAAGGCATCTTCTTCGGCGGGCGTCTCGTCCCGCTTGCGCTCGTAGAGCCACACCACCGCTTCCCCGGCGTACCAGTCTACGATGAGGGGGAATTCGGGAATGTCCCTCTCGTATAGACGGTAGCAGGTGACGTCTTGGCGGCTGGCCCATTTGCGCAGATGGCGCTGGCGTTTGCGGAGGCGGTTAGCGAGCATGGCACTCCTCTCATTCCCACACGTCCAAACTTGCCATCAGACCGGGGTCGGTGGGCATGTCTGCCCAAAATTCCTGCAGTTCTGGCAGTAAATCTTGTAACCCTACAGCAGCCTGGGCCTGCTGTTCGGGGGTGATGAGGCCGCGCTGCTGCAAAAAGCGCAGCCAGGCCGGCAGCACCGCCAGCAACGCGGCCGCAGGATAATGCTGGGGTAAGGCCAATTCCAACATATTAGACAAAAATTGGGCCAGGCTGATGGTGGTGGGGCACAGGGGGGTGAGACCGTAGGTTTTGCGGGCAAAGCGGCTTTCCTTTTTTCGCCGCGGCTGGTAGCTGCGGGCGCTCTCTTCCAGGCGGGCCAGTAAGTACGCGTTGAGGGGCCAGTAGGCCAGGGCCACACGGCTCAGGGGAATGCTTTCGTTGGCGTAAGCGGCGTGCATGAATTCGCGCAAAAGCTGCATCAGGTTCCCTTCAATTGCTTCAAAAGTGTCGCCAGAGGGTTTGAAGTCGTCGGACTGCCAGGGGCGCGAGGCTTTCCCGGTAAGCTGGGCCATAAATTCGGCCAATTCGGCCGGTTCTATTTCCGCGAAAGCGTCTAGCTGGGCCAAAAGCTGCGGGTCGGCCGGGTTGGGTGGGGTGTTGACGGTGACGTGGTGCAGGATGAGGTAGTTCATGGCCTGCACGGCGAACTCTTCCACCGCCCATTCGTCGAAGTCGGCGGCCTGGATGTGGGGCCAGGCGACGGGCATCATGGCTGCCAGGGGGGCGAGTTGACCGTAGTAGGCCAGCTTTTCGCCGGTGGCGATGAGTTCGGTGGGGAAGTCGGCGGCGCGCTGGGCCAGCTCTTGGGTGAGGGGGGGGAGTTGGGCGAAACGGCCGTCTACCAAAGCATGGGTTACTTGCCACTCCAGCACGGCTCCAGCCTCCTCGGCGTACAGGTTGGGGCGCTGGCGGCGCAGGGCGTCGGCCAACTCGTCAAAACGGGAGCGCTGGTTGTGAACGGCCGTGGCCTCGTACAGCGCATCCAGCATCTCAATGACTGTTTCATCATCAACTGCGCCATCGCCCAAAGCGGCTAAAAACAGTACAACCTGCTTCTCATAGGGTAAAACGGCAAATCGGTTAAAAAGGGTCTCGCTCATATCGTTTACAATGCCTTTCCTTTATGGCATAGTTACCGGCAAACCTGTAACCTGAAATTTGCAACACTAGGACAATTTTTCATGTCTGACTTGATTCTAGCACTGGATTTTGGTGGCACAAAACTATCGGCGGCATTGATTCACCGCGAGGCCTATCGCCAGGACAACCCACCATGGCTGGGGCAGAAACGTGTGTTTACCATGGCGGAGGCTACGGCCGTTACCGAACTAGAAACCATGATAGCCATCAGCAAAGAGTTGCTGGCCGGGGCGCTTCCGGCCGCCGTGGGCGTTAGTTTTGGCGGCCCAGTAGATTTTGCCAGCGGCGCGGTGCGCCTCTCGCACCATGTGGAAGGGTGGCACAACCTTCCCCTGCAGGCCAAGCTGGAGGCGGCTTTTGGCGTGCCGGTACGGGTGGATAACGATGCCAACGTGGCCGCCCTGGGTGAATGGCGCTTTGGCGCCGGGCACGACGTGGATACTTTGCTGTACGTCACGGTGAGTACCGGCGTGGGCGGCGGCTGGATTTTGCACGGACGGCCGTGGCGGGGCTGCGAGGGCATGGCCGGGGAGATTGGGCATACGGTAGTAGACCCTGCTGGCCCCATGTGCCTGTGCGGCAAGCGGGGCTGCGTAGAGCGGCTGGCTTCTGGCCCCTACATGGCCCACGATTACCGCGCCCAACTGCAAGCCGCTCGCGGTGCGTTGCCTAACGGCCCCATTACCGGCAAAACGGTGGCTGACGCGGCGGCCAATGGCGAGCCGATTGCGCGGGGCATTTTGCAGCGGGGGGCGTGGGCGCTGGGCGTAGGCATTGGCAATGCGGCCAATCTTATGAATCCGCAACGGTTTGTGCTGGGGGGTGGCGTAACCAAGGCGGGGGTGCTGTGGTGGGATGAGGTGCGCCGCGCAGCCGGCGACACAGCTATGCCGGAGGTGCATTTTGACGTCGTTCCGGCCCGTTTTGCCGATGATGCGCCGCTGTGGGGAGCAGTGGCGCTGGTAGAGGAGTTGATTGGTGGAGAGGTTGGTTAGTTGGTTTGTTTGTAACCTGCAACTTGTAACCTGCATAAGCTGATGGATGAGATAACAGTGGTGGGGGATACGGCCGTTGCCACAGGCAGCTACGTGCTGGGCCTGCAGGTGACGGCCGATTTGCATGTGCGCTTTGGGCGGTTTGCGGGGGGCGCGGCGCTGCCTGTACCCGCCGGAGTGTACCTGTACGTAGGCTCGGCCATGGGTGGGCTGGGGGCGCGGGTTTTGCGCCATGCTTCGCGTAGCCAGTATGATAACCACGTCATTTACGACGCATTAAAGGCGCGGCTGCTGGCAGAGGGGCTGCTGCGGGTTCATTGGCGCCCATCGCCCAAGAAGTTGCGTTGGCATGTGGACTATTTGCTGGAGGAAACGGCCGTGGAGCTGACCCACCTTTTGCTCATCCGCAGTGCCACCCGGCTAGAAAGCGACCTGGCCCGCTGGCTGATGGCCGACGCTGCCACGGCGGCCATCGCCCCAGGGCTGGGGGCCAGCGATGGCGCAATGGCGGGAGAAACGCATTTGCTGCGCGTAACGGCGGGGCAAATCGCAGAGTGAGAGCCGATATTTTTGTTAGCAGCTTTGGTTAATAGCCGCAATAGACTCTCGGGTTTTTCCTATATCGGGTAAAAGATGTTGTTGGCGTAGGTGTAAACTTTTAGCCAGGTACTTTTTAGCCTCATCATGGGTTTCTTGCAGAGAAGCAATGTGGGCCAGGTTGCTAAAGGCAACTGCCACAAGCCAATGGGCAGAAGCTTTCTGCGCGACTTTCAGGCTGTCATACAGCCATAATTTTGCCTGGGGATAATTTCCGGCCATCTCGGCCACGTGGCTGAGGTTGTTGAGCACCGCCGCCATGCCCAACGTGTTGCCTAACTGCCGGTAAATTGCCAGGCTCTCCTCATCCAGCCGCTGCGCTTCGTCATACAAGCCCTGGGCGCAGGCCACGTGCCCCAAACCAGACACGCTTTGGGCCATCTCCAAAGAGGCGTTAAGGGCGCGAAAAACGGCCAGGCTCTCTTCGTAGAACTGGCGTGCAGCCCCCCATGCCCGGCGTTGCCCAGCCACGCGGGCTAAGCCGTTCAGCCCAACCGCTTTCTCATACAACATTTCCTGGTCTTGCCCAGACAGCCAGGCAAGGCCCGCTTGCAAGCTGTTCTCCGCGGGTTCCAATTGTGCCAGATGCGCCTGTAAAAGGCCTAGCCGTATCAATAGCCGGGCGATGAGCCGGGCCTCAGCCATTGGGGTATTGTGGCAATCTGCGCCAGGCGCAGTCTGCCATTGGGTCAAGGCCAGGGAAAAATCGTCAATGCCTAAGCGAAACAACCCTTTTAGCCGGTAAAAACGATACAGGGGCGCAAGTGCCGTGCTGGTCGCTTCAAAATCTCGCTCGGTAGCAGCCTGACGCCAGGCAGCACGCACGTTTACCAGTTCGGCCTGAATGGCTGCCAGGGCCACCAGTTGCCGGTTATCTTGCAACCAGGCGTCTCGCTCCTGCAAAAAGGTGGCATAATAATGGGTGTACCGGCGCCAGGCGGGGCTTAGGGTCGTTCCCTCAAACTCTGTTACGCTTTGTACGTAACGGCGAATGACCTCGTGCATCTGGAAACGGCCGTTTTCCTCCATCGCGGCACGGGGTTGGACCAATGACTTATCCTGCAGGGCCACCAGCAGCGGCGCAGGAACTCCCAGCGCCGCCGCGCCCTCTGATGTAAAGCCATCTGGGAAAAGTGTCAGCCATTGGGCTGCCTGCCGCTCTGCCGTGTCCAGCATCTGCCAGGAGTGGGCGCACACCTGTTCCAGGCTGCTGTGTCTATCGGGTGTGTTGTCCCAGACGGCCGTTAGCTGCTGAGGCTGCTGTGCGATCAAGGCGGCAATTTGCGGCAGAGTCAGCCGCCCCACCCAGGCTGCTGCCAGCTCCAGACCTAATGGCAACCCTTCCACCAGGCGACAAATTTGCACCAGGTCAGGCGTATGCGCGGCCGTTACGGGGAAATGGGGCGCATGACGGCGAATCGCCTGTGCCAGAAACGCAACTGCTTCGTAAGTTTCGGCCCCAGGCGCATCGGGTTCAGCAGGGTAAGCCAATCCATACAGGGGAAAAGGCCACTCCTCGTGCAGCTTTAGGCGGCAGCGCGAGGTGACCAGCAGTTTTAGTCCCGGTGCGGCTTGCAGCAGGCTGGTTAACATCCCTGCCTCGTCCGCTAACTGCTCAAAATTGTCTAGCACCAGTAAGCACGCCACGTCTTGTAACCGCGCACCTATCGCGGCGAGTGGATCATTCGCGGCAGCAGCGGTAACGCCCAGAGCTTGGGCAACGGCCGTTAGCAGCCTCTCTCGATCATAAACAGAAGCCAGGGGCACAAAGTAAACGCGTTGGGCAAAATCGGGCGCCAACTGGCGCGCTGCCGCCAGCGCCAGCGCCGTTTTGCCTACCCCGCCCGGGCCCAGCAGCGACAGCAAGACGCAGTCCGGCTCTTTTAGCCGGGCAACAACCGCGGCTAATTCGCGCGCCCTGCCGGCAAAGGGGGTCATCAGACGAGGTAAGCGTGTGAGTGCAGCCGATTTCTTGCTCGGTTGGGGCGATACCGCTACTGATTTGTCCTCCTTACCGCCAGATGGCCCTGCTCCTTGCGCCAGCAACGCCAGATCAAACGTAGGCGATCTGCCTAGCTCCATTGCCATTTGCCCGGCAAACCATTCGTAATGCTGCGCGGCGGTCGCAACCTGCCCGTCACGCAGATAGAGGCGCAGCAGCTCCGCCTGCGCGGCCTCATCCAGCGGGTCCAGGTTGGCGCGGCGGACGGCGCAGGCAATGGCTTCCTCGCTACGCTGCTGCGCCACCAGCAGCCGCACCACCTCGGCCAACGCTTGCAGCGCCTCCTGCTTAAAGAGCGCGGCCTGTGCCCTCTGCCAGCGCTCGAACTCCAGGCAATCCGGCAGCACAAAGTCGGCCATAAATTCAGCCTGATAGAGGTCGGCTGCTGCCAGCAAATGGTCTACTTTCCGTAGGCCGAACTCCGCCTCCCGCTGCCCGACGTAATTCTCCGACGTCAGCTCCTCACGGATGACCGCTAACGGATTACCGCTCACGGGTACTGATTCAGCCCCATCCTGAGCGGCAGCCAGGTAATGGCGGAAGGCCATCGCGTCCACCCACAGCGGCATGTCTGTTGCCAGGCTGACCATCTGCCCCTCCAGGCGTAACAGCGCCGGCGTCAGCCCGCTTTTGATTTCCGCCAGGCATTGGCGCAAAGCGGCACGCGCCGACACACGGCCGTTTTCCGGCCAGAAAAGCGTCGTCAGGGCAGCCCGGTCGTGGGGCTGCCCCTCACCGCCAGGTAAGCCAGCAGCGCCAGGCTCTTCCGTCGCCCCATCCTGATGATCCCGCCCCCACCCACCCCCCCCGGCGCGCCCAAGAGGGACAGACGCATTTCTGTGGCCCGCAACGCACCAGGTTCCATAGTCACCTTCCGCACAAGAACGGCGCCAGAGGTTGATTGGGACAGTAGAGTTTGGCTGTGAGGTTAAGATGACGCGCCGCTACAGGAATTATTTGCTTGCCAGGGCAGTGTAGCGCGGCCGTAACAAAAATTCAACCCCTCTCATAAAAACTGGATCGCTTTTTGTTACGCTCAAACAAAAACTGGATCGCTTTTTGTTACACTTTTGTTACACCTGATGCTTATACTAATTTATAACGGTTTGTCAAAGGGCCTTTGAAGAATGATAATGCAAATATTTTTCTGTAAAAAGCGTGTACCCTCAGCGTAATCAAAGGGA
>CAZDEO010000056.1:0-28183 GCA_964504445.1 uncultured Anaerolinea sp.
CGGGTGGGGTAACGGGGTTAGTGGTGAATACGGCCGTGGTCCCCGCCGGGTTGCCTTGCACGCTCAGAGTTACAGGATCGTTGTAGCCCAAGATGGAATCAATGTCCACGTCGAACAAGGCATCACTGGGCATACAAATATCTTGCCCCCCTGGTGTCACACTTAAGGTGAAATCCGGGAAAAGGGCACAGTTCTGGCAAATAAGGGCAAAGCTCTGGTCGGTGGTGTCACCATTGTACAACACCGCATCACCAGCAATATTCACGGCATCTATTGTAATGACCGCACTACCGGAAGGGTTTTGAATATAGACGTTTTCCAGATTGTTCAGCGTATCATATACTCCGCCCGTGGCAGACCAGCCATTGCTAAAGACATTACCGCGATAAGTATTGGGGCCATTGACCACCGTCAGGTCCAGGTTATTAACCAGGGCCGGGTTGGCGCCCACCGCACCGGGCGCGTCTGACCAGGCCAGGGTAATTTTTAGCGGCTGGCCAGGATCAGCAACCCCCACTGCCAGGGTCCACTGTTCACCACTGTTTTGGAAGAGATGCGTTTGATCATAGTACACGACGTTGACCGATGGGTTGACCAATTGCGTAATGTTCACGCGCCCCCAGCCTTCGTTGATGTTGGGGATGTCCGCCGTGCCCATGTCTACCGCGCTGTTTACCAATAAGGCCTTGGCCATGGCAGAGCTGGGATCTGCGTCATTGTTAAAGTCACGCCACCATTCTGTCGCCAATACGACCACACCGGAAACTTGCGGCGCCGCCATGCTGGTCCCAGAGCAAAAAGCGTACAGGTTATTGGTGCCGGCGATAGCCGTTGAACAAGAGCCACCCAGATCGTTACGGCTGGAAGCAATTTGTTCGCCAGGAGCAGATATCGTAGGTACCCAACGGCCGTCTACCGCTGGTCCGCGACTGCTAAAACTCGAAATGGTGTCTATGCTACCGACGCGATAGTTGCGGCTGCTTGCCACAATAATCAGGTTCTTACCTTCTTTCGGCGCGGTAAGCGTTGATGGATTGGGGCCAGAATTACCCGCCGAGAATACCTCAATGAACGGTTCGGCAACGTTGGTCGTATCGAAGTTACCGTCCAACACCATGATGTCGTGGGTGCGCTCCGACGCCTGGTAGCCATGATTGGTGCCTTCGCCAGTCGTCCAGGAGTTATTACCTCCAATGGCGCCACCCAACACAGCGCGCTTGCTGTGCTCTTGCCAGCCGCCCGTGGGGGGCCAGGACGCGGCGGACAGCGAATTCATGGCAAAGATGCCATACTCCGGGGCAATGCCTAGACCATACAGGAAGCCATTGGCATCGGTAAAACCGCCGGTGGCGTCACCCCCAATGATGCCGGCGACATGGGTGCCGTGGCCACCCCCGGAACAGTCGCTGCCGGGCTGCCCAGGAAAGCTGCATGCTCCTGGGAAGTCATACCCGCCCACGATATGGGAACCGAGGTCAGGATGATCGTAATCCACACCAGTGTCCACCACGGCCCAGGTGACGCCCGCACCGCTCAGCCCCAAACCGGAAAGGTACGCATTGTAGCCTACGAAGGGCACGCCGCTGTTGTAATTGCCTGCCACAATCTGGCTGGACATTTCGTCATCCAAAATGGGTTCCGGACTAAGGTAGCCCATCCAGAGGACGGTTTGCAGTTGGGCCAGGTCATCCAAGAGGTTGGCATCTAGCTGGACAATGGCATTGAAAAAGGCCTGGTCTGGTTGGGAAGGAAAGTGCTGCAAAATGGTGCCACCCAGGTTGGTAATGGCTTCTAACGTGGCTTTGACGTCGCCATCGTTATAAAACATGACGTCTACATTGTTGATTTGGCCGCTACGGGTGCGCAGATCGGGTTCAACTTTGTAGGCGGGATGGATGATGCCTTGCCAACGCACAAAGGGGCTGTTTTCCAGGGCGGCGACCTGCACGGCCGTGCCCCAGGTGAGGTAGGCGTTGTGGGGATAATATTGCAGAACTGGCAGCCCGGCTGATTCCAGCATATTCAACCACTCATCGCTGACAGGGCCGGCGAACTGCACCAGGCGTAAAGCTGGCCCGCTAAACGCTGTGCTGAGTCCGGCTGGCAGCGCTGGTTCCCCTTCCCAAATGGGGTCAAAGCTGTAATGCAAGACTTGTACCTTTCCCGCTTCTGGTTCGGGAATGAAAGCGACGTCGCTGGCCGCCAGGCGGCCATAATCGGCGGCGGAAAGGGCCAACCATTGATACGCGCCATAATCCAGAGCCAGTTCCGGCTGGAGGTTGAGACGCGCGGCCGCCTGCACTTCGGCGGCGGGGATACGCACAAAATGGGTGGATGCTAACTCTGGTTGAGCGCTGCTGGCCGGGGGACGGCCGTAAGCCCAAAACAAAGCTACAATGAGCAAGGTCAGCAGCAATAAGCCTTTGTTACGCCAATTCATTCACATTTCTCCTTTTTTGTGAGGGCCTACCTGTTTTGGGGAACCTTGTGGTTTGTGCAGGAGGCAAGATTTTGAGACGGGTAATAATAACACGAGTTAGCCAATGTCAACAGCCAAAAACCCAGCAAATTTGCAAATTACCCCAGCCAAACCGTTCCATAGGGGTCTAAAATCACGTCTTGCCAGGTGGAAACGGCTTCACCACCAATGAGATCGTGGCGCTGACCGCCAAACCCTAATTCTTGCACACGGTGCACGGGTACGGTTTGCGGTCGTTCGCTAAAGTTGCCCAGCACCAAAATTCGCCCCCGCGGGCTTTCGCGCAATAGGCCAAAGACGCTTTCGTTGTGGGTCCACACCGGATAAGCGGCCGCCTGGGCGTGGAGGGCGGGGGTTCGCTTGCGGGCTTGCACAAGCTGCGCCACACTCTGAAAGATACGGCCGTACACACTCTGCCAATCATGCCGCTTTTCCGCCAGGTCCCAATCCATCCAGGGGCGGTGCAGCCAGCGGTTATCGGCCGCCAGGTGGGGGTCATTCAGGTAGCTGTTGTCGTTGAGCAGCCCCAACTCGTCACCCATGTAAAGCAAGGGGATACCGCCAAAAGCTAAAATCATGCTGTGCAGCAAAATGATGCGGCGCACCGCCAAATCTGCCTCATGCCAATCTTCCTTTTCTAAGGCTATCTCCAGCCCAGCCAGCGATGCCAGCGACCCGCTGATGCGCCGGTCGTTGTTCTTGGGGTTAAATTGAAAGGTAGCCCCCCGCGCAAAGGTGCCAGGGAAACGGCCGCTGTAAAAGTCGCTGAGGAAACTGCGGTGCAGATACCCATTCAGCCCTACCGCGGCTGCGTCCTCCTCCGTTACCGCCCAGCCAATGTCATCGTGGCAGCGCACATAAGTGAGCCAGGACGCGCCTGATGGAATGGCTGGCATTTGCTGGAGGGCGTGGGTCATCAACGCCACCTTGCGCTCAGCCAGGCTGCTCCACAGCATCACCATAAAGACGTTGTGATAGGCTACTTCACATTCTTTGTTGGTAGCTTCTCTGCGTCCCAGATAGGGAACAAGCTGGGGCGGCGGCACGATGGCCTCTGCCTTTAAGAGCAGACCAGGGGCAGCCAGACGGCTAAGGGCGCGAAAGGCTTGCAAAATAGCGTGGGCTTCTGGCTGGTTTTCACAATCTGTACCCAGACGCTTCCACATAAAGGCCACGGCATCGAGGCGCAATACTTCTATACCCTGATTGGCGAGGAAGAGGAGGGTGTCTAGCATTTCGGCAAAGACGGCCGGGTTGGCGTAGTTTAAGTCCCACTGAAATTCGTTAAAGGTGGTCCAAACCCACTTGTCAACTTGCGGGTAATAAGTAAAGCTGCCGGGCTTAAATTCGGGAAAGATTTCGCGCACGGTGCGTTCGTATTGGTCGGGCAAGGTGCGGTCGGGGAACATAAAGTAGTAATTTTGGTAAATGGGGTCACCAGCCATGGCTTTTTGCGCCCACTCATGCTCTTTGGCGGTGTGGTTGCACACCAGGTCTATGCACAGGCTGATGTCATGCTGGCGCAGTTGGGCGGCCAGGGCGGCCAGGTCATCCATGGTGCCCAGGTCGTCTCGCACCGCACGGTAGTCCATGACGGCATAGCCGCCATCATTGGCGCCGGGGCGGGGCTTGAGTAAGGGCATCAGGTGCAGGTAGGTGACGCCTAGCTCTTGCAGGTAGGGGATTTTGGCGGCGACGCCGCGCAAATCTCCAGCGAAGCGGTCGGGGTAGGCCACGTAGCCCACCATGTTGGGCTGCTGGAACCAGTCGGGCTGGTGCGTGCGGCGCAGGTCTAGCAGGCGCAGGTCTGGGCTGCGGGCAGCATAGGCACGGGCGGCAATGGTCATGAAGCGTTCTAGCCAGTGAGCGTAGTTGGGAAGATGGGCGTAGAGGAGGCGTAACGGCCGTTCCACATCTGCCAAGTATAACGCCAGGCGGGTGCGGAAAATTTCTTGCTCCAGCGGTTCCAGCTCGCGCAATGGGCCTTGTTGGAGGATGTTGTAGAAAGAGCTTAGATCGGTCATGATTGAATTCTCGGCAAGCGGCGGTGGGGAGGCGCGCCTGATCTTTTACACCAGCCAATGGGCAGCAAACGGCCGTAACTGCACCTCCCCCGCCTCCATCATCTGCCCCCCAGCCAGCAAATCCTGCCGGGCGCGGTTCAGGGTAAACGTTTGTGGCTGGTCACTTAAGTTAAACAGGCAAAGAACGCCCTCCTTCTCATCTGGCAAATAGCGGCGGAAAGCAAGCACGGCCGTATTCTTCCCGGACTCCTGTCCGCCCTCCACCCAGGCCATTTCACCCCGCCGCAGGGCTGGCTGGTTTTGCCGTGTGTGAATGAGAAAGCGCGTCTGGTTCAGGTACGAATCCGGGTCATCCTCTTGCGCAGCCACATTCACCCGCAAATAATCCGCATTCACGGGAAAGTAAAGCTCCTCACTGGTTGAAAAACCCGCGTTCTGGCTGGCGTTCCACTGCATGGGCGTGCGGCAGCCGTGGCGGTCTGGCAGCCAGATGTTGTCGCTCATGCCAATTTCGTCGCCATAATAGATGATGGGCGCTCCCGGCAAGGACAAAAACAGCGCATTCAGCAAAAACCACTTCCGTTTGTCGTGCTCTAGCAGGGGCAGCAGCCGCCGCCGGATGCCCAGATTTAGCCGCATGCGTGGCTCTGGGGCGTACTGCGCCCACATCCATTCCCGCACCTCCGGCGTCACCATCTCCAGCGTCAGCTCGTCGTGGTTACGCAAAAAGGTCATCCACTGCGTGCTCGGTGGCTTCGGGGGCGTGGCCTTGAGGATATCGACAATGGGCGTTTTGTCGCCAGACTTTAACGCCTGGTATAGGCGAGGCATGATGGGAAAATGGAAGCACACGTGGAATTCTGGCGCTTCTGGCGTGCCAAAATAGGGCAGCAAATCTTCAGGCCACTGGTTGGCTTCGGCAATGAGTACGCGGTCGGGGTATTCGTCGTCAATGAGGCGGCGCACTTTTTGCAAAAATTGGTGAGTCTCCGGCAAATTTTCGCAGTTAGTACCTTCCCGCTCATACAGGTAAGGCACAGCGTCAGCGCGAAAGCCATCGATGCCCATATCCAGCCAGTAGCGGATAATGTTGAACATTTCAGCATGCACGGCGGGATTGTCGTAATTGAGATCCGGCTGGCTGCTGTAAAAACGGTGCCAGAAATATTTCCCCGCCACTTCGTCATAAGTCCAGTTGGATGGCTCCGTATCCAGGAAAATGATGCGCGTATCGGCGTATTCCTGGCCCGTTTCGCTCCAGACGTAGTATTTATGGTAAGGGGATTGGGGGTCGCGGCGGCCCAGCTTGAACCAGCAATGGTCGGCGGAGGTATGGTTCATCACCAGGTCGGTGATCACCTTGAGACCGCGGGCGTGGGCGGCGTCGAGGAATGCTTTGAAGTCGGTCAGGGTGCCGTAATCGGGGTGAATTTCGTAGTAGTCGGCTACGTCGTAGCCATCGTCTAACAAGGGTGAGGCGTACATGGGCAAGATCCAGATGCAGTTGACGCCCAGGGATTTGATGTGGTCGAGCTTTTGGATGGCGCCACGAAAATCGCCATGACCGTCGCCGTCGCCATCGGCGTAGGCGCGGATGTAGAGTTCGTAGAAAACGGCCGTTTCATACCAAAAAGGATCGTTCATGGGGCAAATTCCTTTACTTAAGCTGCAACAAGACACTCTCGTGAGGTTGCAGGGTAAACGTTGTGCCACTGTAGGCATTCCCGTGAGAAGAAAGCAGCGTCTCAGCTTTGCCGTTCAGGGAGGTCAAGTCAATAGTGCGTTTCTCAGCGCCAAAATTAAGGCAGACCAACAGGCGCTGATCGTGGGCTTCCCGCAGGTAGGCCAGCAGGTCGTCACCCAGGCCATCGACAAAGGTGAAAGAACCTTTGTGCAGCGCCGGACGGCTGCGGCGCAGGCGGAGCAAGGTTTTGTAAAAGTTGAGGGTAGATTGGTCATCGGCCAATTGGGTGGCAACGTTGACCTGTTGGTAATTGTCAGCCAGGGGTAACCACGGTTCACCGGTGGTAAAGCCAGCGTTGGGCGAGCTGTCCCACGGCATCGGCGTGCGCTCAGGGTCGCGGCCAAAATCCCCTTCCGGCATGTTGATCCCCCACGGGTCTACACGCTGCGCCACCGGAATCGGCACATCTTCCATGCCCAGCTCGTCGCCATAATACAGTGTGGGAATGCCCCACAGCGTCAGCAGCAGCATAGCTACCGAGCGATGGTTTTCGTAACCGTAGCGGGTGGCAAAGCGGTGGATGTCGTGGTTGCCAAAAACGAAGTTGGGCCAGCCACCAGGGGGCAAAATGTCGTAGTATGCCTTGATGATTTCGCCCATAGTGGCAGCGTCCCAATGAGCATGGAGCAGCTTGAAGTTGAAGGGAATGTCGTAGCCGTCGAGCGGTTGGCCGTAGTAGGGAATCAGCCCGGCCACATCTTCAGTAAAAGTCTCGCCGATGTGGACGCGTTCCTCAAATTCGTCAAAAACTTGCCGCATCAGGCGGACGTGCTCAAACATTTCTGGCTGGTTGACGGTGTAGCGCGGCTCAAATTGATGCCCCCACGCTTCCCAGAAGCTGCCCGGCTCAACGGGCGGATTATCCCGGAACGATTCGTGCTTGATGAGGCAGAGAATGGCGTCTACGCGGAAGCCATCTACGCCGCGCCGGAGCCAGAAGCGGAGGGCGTTGTGCATGGCGATCATCACGTCGGGATTGCGCCAGTTGAGGTCTGGCTGTTCAGACAAAAAGCTGTGCAGGTAATATTGCTGCGTTTTTTCGTCCCAGGTCCAGGCGGAGCCGCCAAACATGGAACTCCAGTTGTTGGGCAAGGAGCCATCTGGCTTGGCATCGCACCAGATGTACCAATCTCGTTTGGCGTTGTCGCGCGAACTGCGGGAGTCCAGGAACCAGGGGTGCTGGTCGGAGGAGTGATTGGGCACAAAGTCAAGGATGATTTTGAGGTTGCGCTGGTGGGCTTCGTCTAGCAGGCGGTCGAAGGTTTCCAGGTCGCCAAACATGGGGTGGATGTCGCAGTAGTCGGAGACGTCGTAGCCGAAGTCGACCATGGGGCTGGGGAAGATGGGGGAAATCCAGATGGCGTCGATGCCCAGGTCTACCAGGTAGTCGAGCCGGTTGATGATGCCTTGCAGGTCGCCGATGCCGTCGCCGTCGCTGTCCTGGAAGCTGCGGGGGTAGATTTGGTAGAAGACGGCCGTTTGCCACCATTTTAGGTTCTGCGTGCCATGGGGGTGATAAGTTTTCATCTAGGTAATCAGACTCCAGTTTTGTTTGGAAATGCAACCTTGCTCCACAACCGCCATACTTGCCCAGGCGCCACGGCTGAAACAGCTTGCGGCACCCAGGTTGAAGAATTCCTCTGCTCGCAATACCGCTCCTGGTAAAAATAAAAGGGGCTAAACCCAATTAAAACTGGGTTCCAAGCCCCTTTCTATCCAGACCCGCTTACCGAGTGGGCAGATTAACCAGACAATCCATAATGTCTAGCAAGCCCGTCCGTTTGTTTAGCCCTTTACAGCGCCGGCTGTCAACCCTTCCACAATCTTTTGCTGGAAAATGAGCACCAGAATAAGCAGGGGGATCGTGACTAGAATAGCTGCCGCCATAATCTCACCAAAGGGTTCCTGGCGGGAAATTTGTCCCGTAAACAGGGCCATGACCACAGGTACGGTACGGGCATTTGGCTCGATGGTGGTAAAGGTTAACGCAAACAAATACTCATTCCAGGCGTTGATAAATGCTAACAACCCCGTCGTTACTAGGGCCGGCAGCGTCAGGGGTAGCAAAATTTTGTAGAAGGTCTGGAAAGGCGTCGCCCCATCTACCTGGGCTGACTGCATGAGTTCTGAGGGCAGCCCTTTGAAGAAGGAGGTCAATACCCAGGTGGTGAAAGGCAGGGTAAACAGCATATAAGACAGAATCATACTGGGTAAGGCTGAGATGCCTAATTCCCTGATGACAGCGTACAACCCTGTAAGCACGGCCACCTGGGGGAACATGGTCATGGACAATATCAGGTAAAGCGAAGGCGTTTTCCCTCTAAAGCGCAGTTTGCCCAGAGCAAAAGCGGCGAATGCGCCCACGACCAGTGAGAGGGCTGTGGTAGAAACGGCTACAATGGAGCTATTTACCAACCCGCGGCCAAATTGGGCGTTTTGGAAGACTGCCTCGTAGTTCCGAAAAGAGAAAGAAATCTCTTTGGTTTGGGGATCTCGCGGAATAAAGGTGGCAGGTGTCATTTGCAGCTGATTTTCTGTCTTGAATGAGGAATTGATCGCCCAGTAGAAGGGGAACAAGAGATAAATAGCTACAAAGATGAGGATGATGTAGAACAAGATACGATTAATGGTTTGTTGGGTTTGCTTAGTCACTGTCTACCCCCAAAAGTCTAATGTAGCCAATGGCAAAAATGGTGATGATGAAGAAGATGATCACACTGCTGGCTGATGAATAGCCCATGCGCTGCCCGTTGATTAGCTCGTAATAGGCGTAACTGGCCATGGAATACTTTTTCTGGGCCAGGACGATTTGGAAGAGGTCGAAGACGCGGATTGCGTCAAGGGTGCGGAAAACCAGGGCAACAGCAATAGTGGGACGCAGAAGGGGTAGGGTGACGGACCAAAACTGGCGCAGTTTGCTAGCCCCGTCTACATCGGCGGCTTCGTAGAGTTCTTTGGAGATAAGTTGGAGGCCGGCCAAAAAGAGAAGGGCCATAAAGGGGGTGGTTTTCCAAACGTCGATGATAATCATGGCCGGAACTTGCCAGGTTTCGCTGGCAAGGAAGGCAATCTGCCCATCTCCCAGGCCTAACCGTTGGAAAACTACGTTCATGAAGCCAACCCGCGTAGAGGCAAACATCCATTCCCACATGCGGGAGGAAACGGCCGTAGGAATGGCCCACGGCACCAGCATAAACACGCGCATCAATCCTCGGCCTGGGAATTTCGAGTTGACTACCAGGGCAATCCCAATGCCTAAGATTGTTTCAATGGAGACCGAAAGAACCGTAAACCGCAACGTATCGCCAATGGAACGGATGAAGTTAACATCCGTAGCCCCCACGACATACCGATTGCCAAACAGCGAAAATTGACTTAGCTCCCGATAACGGCGTGGTTCACGCGGTAACATGCGCACGGCCGTTTCGTACACAACCTCTCCCGTATCCGGATTAATCACCGTATTCCCCGCTTCATCTACCTGCGGTGGAAGCTCTCGAATTGTCAGACTCAGCAAGTTTGCATAATTATCCAGTCCCACAAATTCCGGTTCCCGGCCACTAGCAAATGTGCGATCTGTCATACTGTTATAAAACACAGATCCCAGCGGATAAAAAGCTATCAGAAACAAAATAATAAAAGTTGGTGCCAACAAATAATAGGCAAGCCGCGCTTCCCGCTTTGCCAGGTCACTCGTCTTCCCCTTAGGTTTAGGTGCCGTCATTGTGCCCATGCCATTCCCTCCAATCTCCTGAAACAAATAAGAACAGAGCAGGAGGCGAAAGAAAAACTCTCCCGCCTCCTGCTACTTGCGTATGAGAAGAACTTAATTATCTCCTCATACGCCTAAACAGGCTTACTGACCGAGGATATCCTGCAGATCAAGTTCCAAGACCTCAAATGCGGTTGCTGCGTCCTGCTGGCCAGTCAACACAGAATGAACCGAATTGAAGAAAGCGGCAGAGACATCCGCATATCGGGGAGCCGTAGCGGTTGAAGGCCGGGCCACAGCATTAATGAATACATCATACAAGCTGCCAAAGAAGGGCGCTGCGGCCAAAACTTCCTCGTCTTCGTACAAAGACATAATGGTAGGATTCAAGCTACCCTCAACAGCGCGCAGTTTCTGCTCATCATAGGAGGCCATGAACAGGGCTAATTTTGCCGCGGCTTCCGGATTAGCGCTGTAGCGCGACACCGCTAACTGCCAACCACCCAAGGTGGCTGCACCGGCGCCAGAAGCGCCTGCTGGTAGCGGGGAAACATCAAACAAGCCGGCAATCACGCTGTCGTCAGCATTACCCAGGGAATAGGCATAGGGCCAGTTGCGCATGAAGGCGGCATTGCCAGCCTGCCACACACCGCGGGCATCTTCCTCACCAAAAGCGGTTACGCCAGCAGGAGAAATGGTGCCAACCCAACCAGCAGCCTGGTCCACAATGGCGGCGGCATTGGGGTTGTTAATGGTAATTGTGCCGTCCGGTTCCACAATGGAGCCACCGTCGTTGGAAGCAATCCATTCCAGCGCGTCACAGGTCAGGCCTTCATAGGCGTTGCCCTGCCACACAAAACCCCAGAAGTCTTCGTTGCCATCAGCACGCTCGCCTTCCTGAATGGCGGCGGCCATTTCTTCCAGCTCGTCCCAGGTTGCTGGCGGGCCATCATAGCCATACTTCTCCAACAAGTCGGTGCGGTAGTAGAGTAAGCCAGCATCAGTAAACCAGGGAATGCCAACGAGCTTACCATCAACGGTATTGTTCTCAATAATGGCTGGGAAATGGTCGCCAGCAACGTCGCGGGCACCGTATTCATACAGATCAATAAAGTGCTCGGCCAGGTCACCAGGCCAGATCACGTCAATCTGGAAGACGTCGCCTTCTGGGGATTCCGCTTCGAAGAGTTGCAGGTAGGTGCCCAAACGGTCTTCCACAAAGTCTGGAGTGTCCACTACCTCAACGCGAATACCGGGGTTCTCGGCCATGAAGCGTGCTGCTGCGCCTTCGGTTAGTTCTTTTTCCATGCCCACGTTACCGGCAAAGATACGCAGGACGATATCACCAGTAGCCGGCGCATCCGCAGCCGGCGCGTCCGTGGCTGGGGCATCCGCAGCAGG
Source organism: uncultured Anaerolinea sp. (assembly GCA_964504445.1). Classification (GTDB taxonomy): domain Bacteria; phylum Chloroflexota; class Anaerolineae; order Promineifilales; family Promineifilaceae; genus JACSRF01. The sequence continues at coordinate 11,361 of CAZDEO010000056.1, forward strand.
AGTATTGGCATTGTTTCCACCACCACATGCTGCTAAGACAAGGGACAAGACCAGAACCAGGCTGATCAACATCCATTTATAGTTTTTCGACATGTTTCTTATCCTCCATAAAAATTTTGTTCATTTAAGGTTAGGCTAAAATTCTTTATGTCAAATCTCTTGCAAATGTTTATGCATCACCTCCTTTAATTGCTTACGGTCAAATCTAGGAAAAATTAAATTTATATGGTAAGGGGGGCCGTCGTTCCCCGAATCACCAATTGAGTAGGTAAGGTTAATTGTTGTGTCTTGAAAGTGGAATGTTCCATGGTATCAAGGAGAATTTGACACCCTTTAACACCGGAATCATGCAAGGGTTGGTGGATGGTGGTAAGGTGCCAATATTCGGCAACCTCAATGTCATCAAAGCCAATAACTGATAAATTTTGTGGGACCTCCAGGCGCAAATCGCGAGCTGCTTCAAGTACACCAATAGCCTGGGTGTCACTGTAGGCGAAAACGGCCGTTGGGGGGTCGGGCTGGGTCAACAATTCACGTGCCAATTCTCGGGCCTCTAATCGACCATGCATTCCCTGTTTGTGATAACTTGCGCGATAAGGAATTTCTGCTTCTGCTAATGCTTGATAATAACCCAGGTGTCGGTCGCGCACCGGGCGAAAATTAAGGGAGGTCTCCAAAAAATCACTAATAAAGCCTATTTTCCGGTGACCCAATTCAATCAAGTATCGCGTCGCCTGGTAACCAGCCTCCACATCGTCAATGGCTACATAACTTAACTCTGAATGGCAGCTATCAATCAGCACCACAGGAACTCCCGCCACTTGAAACCGTTGTACATCCTCATCTGTGGGCGTATGCGTAATGATAAGCAACCCATCTACTCTCTCACGGCGTGGCGCTTCGCGAAAATAGACGTCTCGACGTACAGATGTATCGGCATTAAAAAGAACCAGATCATACTGCGTTTCCCACAAAATAGACTCTATACCACGTAGCCGCTCTACGTAAGATGGGTTTGTGAAAAAAGGCAAAATCACACCGATAGTCATGGTTTTACCTATAGAAAGGCGTCGCGCAATCAGGTTTGGAGTGTAATCTAGTTCGCTAATTGCCGCCAAAACCTTGCTGCGTGTAGCCTGACTAACTGCTTCGCTTTCATTCAGTACCCGAGACACGGTGCCAACCCCCACACCAGCGAGTTTGGCCACATCGCGTATGGTAACTGAACTTTTCACAAGCCCTCCTCATGGTAGTTGCCTGATGGTAATGAACCTTTATAATAGCCTAATGGAACCGGTTCCAAATTAGGCACACTATACAATAGCCCTTCGGTACTGTCAAGGTTTTCTTTAACCCGTTGTTAACATTAGATGGTTTGGTAGATTTCATGGAGGAAGTTTTTATGATTGGTCAGGAAATTGCCTACAGAAATGAAAAGGCCACGGCAACTCTGGTGGATTGGGCGCAAGCAATTATGGCAACGGCCGTTTCCTCCTTCCCCGTCGCCCAACAACTCAGCCGCAAACTGGGCGCCCATTACCAGGGCAACGGCCGTGCCCAATTCGGCTTCTGGGTTCCCGACATCCCCGCCCCGGTTTACCTGGAAATTTATCGCGCCCAACGCCCCCTAGACCTCACCACCGTCCAGCCAACGGCCGTCTTCCACCGCCAGCGCCTCCCCCTCACCAAAGCCGGAGAATACGCCTGGGGCATCATAGACGGCCTGCGCGCCGGCACCCGCCACAGCGTCGGCGACTTCTACTGGCTCACCTACCAAGACCCAAACGGCCAGTGGCAACACGAAGTAGACCCCCTGGCCTACTCCATCCCCTTTGGCAGCTCCGCCCCCGCCGAACTATACGACTGGAACGCCATGCAAGCCGCCCGTGCCGACACAGCCCACTTCGCTCGCCTGGACGTGGATTATGTGCAAGACGGCGTGCCCCGTATTGCCGGGCCGACCAACATCCTTCAACTGCATGTCAACACTGCCTCCCCCAAAGGCACCCTGGCTGGCCTCACCCGCATCTACCGCGAAATTGGCGCGAAACTAAGCAACGGCACGCCCCTGACCCCCGCCGAACAAAACTACATCGGCTACGACGCCATCCAGCTCATGCCCATCGAGCCAACCATTGAATACGAAGCAGGGCCACGCTTCTGGCAGACGGTGCAAGAGAAGGAGGATGCGATCACGGTAGCACTACGCCCCCCAGACATGACCAACTGGGGCTACGACATCATCACCGTCGCCTCCCCCGCACCTAATCCCACCGTGCTGGGCAGCAAACGTCCCGACGAGTTGGTGGATTTCATCGCCACGCTACACAACTTCCCCGGCAAGCCCATCAAAATCCTCTTCGACATCGTCTACGGCCACGCCGATAACCAATCACTCCCCTTGCTCAACAAGCATTACATCGCCGGGCCAGGCATGTATGGGCAAAATTTTGATTATCGCCAGCCGATGGTGCGCGCCATTTTGCTAGAGATGCAGCGGCGCAAAAGCAACTATGGCGTCGATGGCCTGCGCGTAGATGGGGCACAAGATTTTAAGTATTGGGATGCAGCCGCCCAGGAGCTAAAGCATGACGATGAATACCTGGCATTGATGAATGATATGGTGCAGGAGGTGGCCGGGGTGCGCTATTTACCCTGGATGATTTTTGAAGACGGCCGCCCCTGGCCCCGCGATGATTGGGAACTGGCCTCCAGCTACCGCGAAATCACCAAACAACTGCCCAACGTGGTGCAGTGGGGGCCGCTCACCTTCGCCCACAACACCCCCTTCCTCTTCACCTTCTGGGTCAGCAAATGGTGGCGCATTCGCGAAATTACCCAGGTGGGCAGCCATTGGATTACCGGCTGCGCCAACCACGACACCCTGCGCCGCGGCACCCAAGTACCCACCGACGCCCGTCTTAACACCTACCTGGGCGACAATTTGCCGCAAATCTTCGAAAAAGGGTACGACAATCCCGCCGCCAAGCTGTTCGATTACGCCATCATGCCCGGCATTCCCATGGACTTCATCAATGCCGCCATGCGCGCCCCCTGGAGCTTTATTCGCAACACCGACGACCGCTGGGGGGTGAAGGTGGTCTCGGAGGAGTCCCGCTTTTTGGATTGGGCGCTGACCGACGCCCTCTTTGCGCAAGAGGTGGTGTTTCCGCGCCTGAAAAAGCTGGGCTTTACTGACCTGGCGGAGCTGCGCCGCTTCATGAAGAGCTTGGACAATGTGGTGCAGATAACCGACTATGACCTGCCGGTGATGGCGAAACTGCTCAACGCTGTGGAACCGCCGCTGCCAGGGCCAACTTTCAGCGTAACAAGCCTGAAGGAGATCGCCCGCGCCTGGATGGATGACGTGCATGAGTTGTGCAACGTGACACACTACATGGATGACGTGGATGCAGCCCAAGCGGCATACAATCTGGCGGTGCGTGAGTTTCGGCGACAACGGCCGTTTCTGCGCCAAAACTTCACGCCCCAAGACTATTTTGCTTACCTGCACCCCACTGCGGGCACGGTGCTGTTCTACGGCTTGCGCCACGCCCCCTATGGCGAGCAAATTCTCTTTATAGCCAACATGGAAGGCGCTCCGCGCACCTTCACACCCCTAGGCCTGCCCATCCCCAACTTGCCGCAAGATGGCTGGCAGGTGGCGTTGACGACGCCGGGTTTGGCCGCAACGGCCCTTGACCAACCCCTCACTCTGCGCGATAGCGAAGGCATTCTTGGCCTCCGCGCCCGAAATGACAGCCCGTCACGCTAGACAGAAAGGACCCTCTAAGGTATACTAGCCTCGTCCAAACAGTGATTGCAATCATAGCGGTAGGATATTGGCCCCGCGGCGTGCGGGGTTCTTTATTCTTACGCTTTTTGGCTTGATAAGGTTTGCGAAGCCATAAATCCTGAACCCAACTAACCTAGTAATTAAAGCCGGGTAGCAATTACCTGAATGCGGAGAGAAGATTATGATTCCTGGTGAAGACGTTGTTTATTTAACTGAAGAAGGTCTGGCCAAAATCAAAGAAGAACTAGAATTCCTGACCGGTGAGAAGCGGGAAGAAATATCCCGCAAACTGGAAATCGCTATTTCTCAGGGAGACCTCAAGGAAAACGCGGACTACCACGCCGCCAAGGAAGAACAAGCCTTTGTAGAAGGGCGCATTAAAGATTTGGAAGACGCTTTGCGCCGCGCCAAAATCATTGAAGAGGATATGCCCAGCGACGTGGTACGCGTCGGGAGTACGGTTACCGTCCGCGAAGAGGGATACGATGAAGAAGAATCGTATCAGATTGTGGGTGCACCAGAAGCAGATCCCAGCCAAGGGCTGATATCCAACGAATCACCGATTGGGCAGGCATTGCTAGGCGCGAAAAAAGGCCAGGTTGTAAAAGCGTTGACCCCCGGCGGGGAAATCCGTTTGCGCATTTTGGCCATAGAATAGGTCACCCAAGCTTACCCAAGATTGACCCGGCCGTTTCAGCGCGAAACGGCCGTTTTCATTTCTCCACCCCATCCTCCCCCAACAAACAACCCCGCAACTGCGCCTCATCAGAACGGCGCAAAAAAACATGTACCAGGTCACCCTCTTGCAACACCGTATCCCCATGAGGAATGATCACCGACCCCAGGCGACGAATAGAAACCACCACACAATCTTGCGGCAGCTTTTGCCCCAACGCCGCCAGCGGCTGCCCCACCGCCGGGCTAGTAAGAGGAATCTCCAACTCCAAAAACTCCGTATTGTCCACCAGCCGCAACCGCGCCCGCGCCTCGTCAAACTGCCCCTGTGCCCGCTGTGTGAGCGCCACATTATATGCCTTCACAATGTCGCTACGCCGAATGACGCCAATCACCCGCTCTGGCTCCTTTCGCGTCACCACTGGCATCTTATTGACACCCCGCACTCCCAAGCGCTGGATGGCATTACTCAATGGTTCATCAGCAAAAGCAACCAACAAATTGCCCGTAGTGGCAATATCTAGCACCGTACAATCCGCCGCGCAGCCATTTTCCAGCGCCTGATCATAGTCGCGCAAGCTCACCATGCCCACCAGTCGCGACGCCTCATCTACGACGGGAAAACTATGGCTGTGAGTCTGCTGAAAAATTTCATTCAGCTTAGCAAGCGGCGTATTTCCCTGCACCACATAGGGGTTAGGCGTCATCGCTTCCGCCACCTGCAAACTTTGCAGCAGGTCTAAATCACGCCCTTGCTGTAAGGTAATTCCCTTCCGTTTCAGCCGCAACGTGTAAATAGATTCCGTAAACAGGTGCTCAGCCAGCAGTGTCGCCAGCACCGTAGCCAGCATCAGGGGCAAAATCAGATGATAGTCGTTGGACATCTCAAAAACGATGAGCACGGCCGTAATCGGCGCTCGTGCCGCCCCGGCAAACACCGCCGCCATGCCCACAATCGCATACGCGCCAGGGTTCGCCGCCACCTGAGGCCATAACCCATTGGCCACGCGCCCCACCATACCCCCCAGCACCGCCCCCCTAAACACCCGTCGCGCAAATACACCAACAGAAATGCCCCGCCCCAGCGTCAGGCCCGTCGCCACCATCTTCCACAACAACAAAGCCACCATCAACCCCAAAGAAAGGGAAATGTCTTCGGAAATGGTTTCGCCGATAAACTCCAACCCTGGCCCTAACACCTCCCGGTTGGGCAGAAAGTAGATGCCCACCAGGGCTGTTAACGTCATACCCAGGGTTGTTTTCAAAGGCATGGGCACTTTCCAGCCATCGAACAAGCTTTCCAGCCAATACAACCAGCGAATAAACACCACAGCCACCAGAGAAGCGAGGAAACCCAGCACCATGTAAATAGGCAGTTCGGCAAAGCTGTTCAGCCTGTAAGCAGGCACGGCAAAAGCCGGAGCGTCGGAGAGGAAAATGCGGCCAATAATGCCGGCGATAACGGAACTGATGACGACTGCGCCAAAATAGCGCGTGGTGAATTTGCCCAGTATCACTTCCAGGGCAAAAATGGCCCCGGCAATAGGGGCATTGAAGGTGGCGGCAATGCCCGCCGCGGCTCCGCAAGCCACCAGGGTACTCACACGCTCTGCAGAAAAGTGGAATAATTGCCCGATAGTTGACCCCAGCGCAGCGCCTACCTGCACAATAGGGCCTTCACGCCCGGCAGAACCGCCCGCACCAATGGTAATTGAAGAAGCCAGCACTTTTATCGCTGCCACACGGGGACGAATACGGCCGTTACGCAGCGCCACCGCTTCTATCACTTCCGGCACGCCATGCCCTTTGGCCTCTCGCGCCCAGCGGTTGACCATGTAGCCCACCATGGCCCCTGCCAGGGCCATAACCAACACCAACCCCACCGTGCTGCCAATGGTCTGCTGCACCCAGCGGCTGGCGTCGTTAATGCGCGTTAGCATCCACACAAAAAGCACCGCCCCCAAGCCTGTACCCGCACCCACGAAAACGGCCGTTACTACCAACACCAGCGAATCCGGCGGCTGCACCTCATCCAGGCGGCGGCGCAACCGCTGCCCCAACCGCCCAAAAGCCCCCTCTATGTTTCTCAACGCTTCGCCACTCATCAAGTCATCTCTCCTGCTGCAAAATTTGACCACCGCTGCACCGGGGAGTATACGCTTCTGCAAAACAGTCTACCACCTCTAATCTTGGAAAAGAGCAACAAATTAGCCTTCCAATACAAAAGTAGAGAAAATATGGGGGGGAGCGATAAGCAACATCTGGCACCAACATCCAAAAAGGAAGAAAAAGCGATGATTCCAGCAAATAAAGAGGATTTATTAACAGCCGTCTCCACCTCCCTTCACACCTTCGCCACCCTCATCCACAGCATTCCCATCGCCCACATGGAGATACCTGGCGTGGAAGCAGACTGGTCCGTCAAAGACCTCGTCGCCCACATTTGCTCCTGGGAAGCCAGCATGTGCCGCTGGCTGAGGATGGTCGCCCGTGGCGAAACGCCGGATCGCCCCCAATCCGACGCCGACATTGAGCGCATGAACGCCGAATTTACGGCCGTCAACGCCCAAAAATCCCTGGACACCGTGCTGGCTGAGTTTGACGCCCTGGAAGCGCAAATTGTAGCCGCAGTAACGGCCGTGCCCGCAGACGCCCTCTTTACCCCAGGCTACTACCCTTGGCGACCACCCGCAAGCCCGCTTTGGCACATGGTGGGCGGCAACACCTTCTGGCATTATGAAGAGCACACCGCGCCCATCCAAGCATACTTACAGCAGAGAATGGCGTAAGATAACCGGTTCGCAAAAATTCTTCGGCAGCGTAATCAGGCCTGTTCGGGCAGAGCCTCCTGCGGAATCAACCACACGCCGCTCACTTTGGCCGCCGGGAGTTGCCCACGCATAATACGTTGGCGCACGGCCGTTACCGGAATGCCCAACGCTGCCGCCGCTTCCTGCGTACCCACAAAATTATCCCCTGGCGCTTCCGGCGGCAGCCCATTGTAGCCATACACCTGCCACGCTTGCCAGTACGCCGCCAGCCGCTGCACAAAGGCCGACGGCCGTTCCGCAAAAATGCGCTGCCCTACTGGATAAGCAGCCTGCTCTAGCGCCGCCTGCCGTTCTGCCAACACCGCCAACAGCGGTTCGTTCCCTTCTTCCGGCAACATCTCCTGCAGCACCACCAGATCATGGGCGTCGCCCAGCAAAGAAGACAAATGGTGCAGCTCCCGCGCCAATTCCGCCATCATTAACGGCCACAGCAGGTGCAAAATTTCCACCTGATGCCACAAATACTTCACCCGTTTGCGCCAATCGTGAAACAACTCGGCGCTTTGCGCGGCATATGCTTTCGCCATGCGCTGGCGCCCCCGCCCGTACACCCGCTGCAAGCCAGGGGCAAAAGCGGCAAAATCCGGCCGGGCAATGGGCAGCGCCGCAAAACGCCGGCGCGCCTCCTGCAAAATGGCCACCACTTCCGGCAGCGTGTTAGCGTTTTGCAAAAATTGCGTGTACACGGCCGTTTGCCATCCCACCAACTCCGCCCGCGCCTCCGCCAAGACCCCTGGCGGCACCGCAGCAGCCTCCTCCACCCCAACCCTATCTAGCGTCTCTACCAGCACCGCACTATCGCGCAAGACCGCCAGGCGACGGCTGGCATCGCGGAAACAGATATTTTCCCGTTTGTAAAGCTCTTCCCCAATTTCGCCCCGCACCAGCCGCAGCACGGCTCGCAGCCGCTTAAAATTCTTACGCGCCTCGTGTATGGCGCTGTCTTGGCTCTGGGTTTCAGCGGTCAACAGGCGCACGTTTTCGTCAATCAGCCCTAATCCAATGCGGCAGATGGCGTCAGCAGGAGTTTCGTGGGCTTGTAGTTCAAACATAACAGTTCCTCTCTAGGGCGTTAGCGGGAGCAGTAAGAAATCTGCGCCCCCTTCTGCGAGCAAATTTTGGCAGGGGCCAGGGTCACAGCTATAGGGGTCAAAGACGCCCAGGCGCAGTTGCGCCACGCCGGTCAGGTCGCTCAGGGTGTGCCGCTGCAAAATGCGGTCGCCCACCTGCCAATGGGGCTGCCACAGGGTTTGCGGATCGGCCGTATCCCAATGGTAATCCTCAGCCAGCAAATTGCCCGCTGCATCAAGCCCATGCAAGAAGAGGCGCCGGCCGTTTTCCGGCACCGCCAGCACCTCCCAATAGGTTACCAGGCCATCGGGCAGGCGGTCAAAACCCAGAAAGCGCAGTTCGCTGCCAAAGACGGCCATTTCAGCCCCTTGGGGCATGAAGACGGGAGCTTGGGGTAAAGTGTACTGCACGAAACGGCCGTGCTGCGTTACCTCTGCCCCCCACCCCGCCAACTGGTCCTCCCAAAAAGCGTCCAGGTCCAGAATGGCGGGCCGCAAAATGGGGCCACCCGCGGCAGGCAACAGCAGCGTGCCCTCCAGCGGGCTAAAGTGGCTCAGGTACACATTGTCCCGCCGCCGCAGCAAATTCATAGTTGGCACGTCCATAGTGTCTGGTGACCAGCCGGCAATGGCGGCGCTATCGAACCCCGTTTGGGCATCCAGGAATACCCCCATATCTGTGAAGGCGGCCTGCCACACAAACTGCACTTCTTCGTTGTTGGGCCAGGTGCGGAAGATGGCAACGGCCGTACTTCCCCCCACCGCCCCACCACCCAAGACCAACACAACATAACACAAAATTGTGGAAAACTGCCTCCTTTCTGTGGAAAAAGTGCGCGCTTTGTGCATAAGTTGGACAACCACCACCCCCACAGGCACCACCAGCAGCGGCAGTCCATTGATCATGCGGATATAACTTGGTGCGTTAATGGTCACCAAGCTGGGCAAGGTAGATGTAGCCAACCACAACAACACAAACCCATATTTGGGGGTACGCCAGCGCCACAAAAACAGCCCCAGCCCGGCATAAAACAACAGCGCCAGCAGCGGGTCAAAAACAGGCTGCCCGGCCACATTTTGCCGCCATAGCGGGTCGCCCTGGGCTATAAAGCCACGCAAAATTGCCCAACCATTGTCCAGCACCGGGCGCCCATCCCCAGCCAGCAGCGCCCGCAGCGGCGCATCCACTTCGCTGACGCGGAACTCTGCTCCCGGATTGGTAAGCAAATACCAGGCCAGGGGTGCGGCGACCAGCGCATAGGTCAGCCAGAACAGGGCTACGCCGCGCCAGCGCGCCCGCAGCCCCGCCCGCTGAAACAGCAGCAGGTATGCCAGCCAGGCGCCATAAAAGATGGGCACCGCTCTTGCAGCCATGTAGGTGTGGAAGCTGAGGCCGGCAAAGAGACCAGCGGCAGTGAAGAGCAAGGGAGCGGGGGAGCGGGGGAGCAGGGGAGCAGTTGCATCGTTACGTTCCCACGCTGACCACCACAAGAGGGCCGACAACCCGGACAACACGGGCAGGCTGATGGCGCGCAGCCCCAGGCGGCTGAAGAAAACCGGCCAGAGGAGTACGGCCGTTATCCCCGCCGCCGCCGTCCCCACGTCTCGCCCAAAAAGCTGCCGCGCCAGGGCATAAACCACCGCCACCAGCAGCAGCCCCAGGAAAGCAGACGGCAGCCGCAGCGCCAGTACATGATCCCCCAGCAGCGCCACAAAGCCCGCTTGCAGGTAATGGTAGCCCGCCTCGTGGCCATACGCCTGCGTAAAATAAATGGCGTGTTCGCCGCTCAAAATAGCGCGGTCAATCAGCCAGTTGGCAACCTCATCGTGGGTAATGCCAGGGGGAGAGGTATTGTTTAGCCCCACCAACCGCAGCGCGGCTGCCAGCAGCAAAATCAAGAGTAGGGCAAAGCGGTGGCGGGTCATAGTTCAAAACTTAGTGCAAGAAGCGCAGCCGCTGGGTAACGGCCGTTGGCAAAATCGCGCGCAAAATCTGCTTTTCGTCGTCGCCCATGATGCGGAAGAACCACAAGCCGCCAAAGTAGATGACTACACCGACAACGGCCGTCAGCCCCACGTTCACCGGGTACACCAACAGCATCCCCCCCACCATCAGCAGCGTCAGGAGCAACGGCCGTACCCCCAACCCCCGCCAATCCACCCCCGGCATTCGTTGGCGCACATAATACGCAAACAGCCCAAGCAGCACCACCTCCGACAAAATTGTCGTCACCGCCGCCGCCACATAGCCAAAGTGGGGAATGAACAGCGCATTCGCCACAATGTTAAAGCCCACCGCCAGGGCAAAGGCCCGCGGCTGCATCCGCTCCAGCCCCAGGGCAATCAGCACATAATTCGTCACGCTGTTCAGCCAGCCCACGGGAATGGACCAGATCACAATTTGCAGGGCAATGGCCCCATGGGGCAAAAACTCCGCCCCGCCCAATAGCTGCACCATCGGGTACGCCAAAAAGGTAGCCAGCGCGGCAATAGGCAGCGCCAGCAGCAGCATCACCTTCAGCGCCATCTGGTACATACGCTGCGCCGCCGCCAACGAGCGCTCAATTTCCCGCGAAATAATGGGGAACAGCGCCAGGGTAAAGAAAGAGGGCACAATTTGCAGCGCATTGAACCATTTGTAGGCGCTGCTATACCAACCCACCACCTCGTCGCCGTTGGGCAGCATCAGCCGCAGCAGATATACGTCCACCGAAATGAACACCGTTTGCAGCAGGTGAATGAGCATCAGCGGAAAGCCCAGGCGCACCATGCGCCCTTGCAAAGCCCAATCCACCCGCCAGGGACCCGCCAAGGCAAAGCTGCGCGTTGCCAGCAGTGCCAGCACCGCCAGGGTAATGAGGTTGGTGAGGATGGAAACGGCCGCCAGCCCCACAAAGCCGTAGCCCAGCAGCAGCGCCGCCACGCCAAAGCCCACCTTCAAAATGGTGGTGGCGGTGGTCATGGCTGCGGGCACTTCCGCCTTTTCATAGACGTAAAACAGCCCCGTCACCCCTTTAGACATGCCTGAAAAAACCATGCCCAGCATAATCAAGCCGATGGCCACAACTTCGGGCCTGGTAAAGGGATTACTAAATAAATTTGTCGTAGCCACCAGGCCAATCATGGGCAGGCTGGCCACCACAGCCGCGCCCAGGCGCAAAATGGTGCTGTTGAGCAAAAAGCTGCTGGCCCGCCCGCGATCTTTGGAGACCTCGCGGATGAGCAGCAGGTCCAGGCCAAAGTTAGCCAGAATGTCAAAGATGCCTGCGGCGGCAACGGCCGTGGCAAAGCTGCCCGCGTCGGCTGGCCCCAACACGCGCAGGTAAAACATGGCAAAGACAAAATCAATGCCCTTATTGAATAGGTTCAGCACCATAGGCGCGGCGCTGTTTTTGGCAATGCTGCGCGTGGTGGTCATGGCTGCATCGGGCCTGACGAGGGCCTGCCAGCCCCAAATGCCGCCGCCAAAAGCCAGCACAATGACGCCCATGGCGCTGAGCAGCGCGCCAAGCTGGAAGCTGGCGGGGCTGTAGCGGAAGCGCACTGTCCAATGGCCGGGTTCTAGCAGCACGCCGCGAAAGTTGCCGTTGACGCGGGAAACGGTGACTTCGCTCTCGTCCTGCTCCAGGCCACCATACGGCCGTACATACCCCTTCCACCCTGGAAAGTAACTATCATTTAGCACTAGCCACGCCGGTTGCGTCACCTCCGCGCTCACCACGACCTCCCGGTTGCTATAGGCCATAACTTCTGCCGCCGAAAGAGCATTAGCCATTGGCGATTGACCATTAACCATTGCCAATTGGTCACCACTCTCTACCACCACAAAATGACGCGGGTCAAACTGAGTGAGCGCCGCTAGGGCGTCATCCACCAGCACCGTGCTGCTTTGGGGCAATGTGTAGGCGCGGGGGGCCACCGCCAGGTTTTCGTAGACGCGCAAGCCAGCACCCTGCCACGCCAAGCGCAGCTTGGGCAGATCAATGGTTTCAGCGGTAACGATGTATTTGACGTTTAGCACGTCCAGCAGCGGCGAATTGAGGGATTCCCAGTGGGCAATCGGCTGAATACGGTTGTAGGGCAACTCGTTTTGGGGTTCAACGGCCGTCATATACTCCACAAACTGCTTGGGAATGATGGAGTCGTAGCCACGCACGTCTTGCAGGTCGTACAACCAGGCGGAATTGGCGTTCAGGGGCTTATCGCCATGGGGGGCAAAGCTGGTGAGTCGCCAATGGCCGGGCTGCTGCTGCAGCCATTGCACCAGTTCCGGCTTGTGGTCCAGCAATGCAGGGTCAGTGGCGGCGTTAAAGCCGGCGCTGGCAAGATAGAGGTCCAGGGCAACGGCCGTGACCGCCACCACCACCCACACCGGCTCACCGCGCACCGCCAGCCCGCGCCGGTTCATTAGCAGCACCAGCCCCACCACCAGCAGCATCAGCGCCAGAACAAGCACCTGGCGAAACTCAAAGCTGTAAAAAGCCCGCCCATCCGGGAATGCCATATCCGCCAGGGCCAGCCCGCGAAACACCCGCTCCACCAGCGGTTCCAGCCGCTCATACGCCAGCCGCGAAACCGCCAAACCCGCCAATAGCAGCAGCCCACCCCCAAAAGCCAGCCCCATCAAAAGAGATTGGAGACTAAAGCGTGAAAACCGTACCCCTCTAGCTCTAGCTCTGGCTCCAGATCCCTGCAATGCATCCATGCCAAAGCCTGCCAGCGCCGCCACAAAGAGCGTCAGCGGAAACACCCAGCGGAAAGGCGTGCGAATCTGGTCGGCAAAGGGCAAACCATAGTAAACCAGGGCGTACAGTGGCGTGCCAAAAATGAAGGCCAGCGCCAGCAGGCTGAGGGAGGCGAAGAAGGCAGTGTGGGCGCGGCGATTGGCGATTGGCGATTTCGGATTGCGGGTTGCGGATTGCGGTTCACGGTTTACGGCTAACGGCTCACGGTAAAACAGGGCGATGAGCGCCAGAAAAAGGGGTAAGATACCCAGGTAGGCTGCCCCTTCGACATAGTTTTTAATGCCCCATTCGCTGGTGCCGGGCAAGGAAACCGTATCCCCTGTGAAAATGTCACGGTAACTTTGCGCGGTGGGGTTGCCAAAGAAGTTGGGCATGGCAAAGGCCAGCACGTGCCGCGCCGGGAAGGCGTACCCCTGCACCTGTGCCAGGGTAGTCTCACCGCTGCGGAAGTTGGCCTGCCCCACCTCTAAAAAGGGCACAAACTGGATGCCGCCCAGCATGAGACCCACCAGCACCATGCCCAGCAGCCAACCCAGGGGTTTGAAGGCGGAATGCGAAATGCGGAATGCGGAATGTTGAACGCTGCATGACAGCCAGCGCCACAAAGCGTAAACGCCCATTACCAGCAAGGTGTAATAGGTAATTTCGATGTGTCCGGCAAGGATTTGCAGGCCGAGGGCGATGCTGCCGATGGCAACCCACAAGGGCCGGTAACTGGAGGCTGAAGATTGGAGATTGGCAGCGTTGTTTTCAAGCTCTTGTCGCCAATCTCTTATCACCAGCTCGATGCAGGCTAGCAGCAGGGGCAGCCACACTACCGCGCCGCTAATCATGGGGAAAACGGCCGTGCTGGCCACCAAGAACCCGCTTCCCTGGTACACCAAACCGGCCACCAGCGCACTGCCCCGGCGCATTTTGAGCACCCGGCCAAAGACGTACATCAGCGTTCCCGCCAGCCACACCTGGCTGAGGGCGTACCAGCCATATGCTTTGGCCATGGGCAGCAGAAAAAAGAGCCAGCTAAAAGGGTACAGCATGGAATGCTGCCCTGTAGCCAAAAACGGCATCCCGGCAAACAGGTAAGGGTTCCAGAGGGGGATATCCCGCGCCTGCACCGTCTCCACTGTGAAGGATTTCCAGGCGTAATTTTGGATGACCAGGTCCGTGAGCAAGGGGTTTTGCGGTCGTTCCACGCCACGAGCAGCCGCTTCCGACGCCCAAGGCTCCCACTGGTAAAGATTGTCGGCGGGCAGCATGGTTTTACTGCCCAGCGTCACCGGCCCATACAGCAGCAGGGGTAGCAGCAAGAAGCTGAAGAGCAGGAGGATGTCGGGAAGGAACGGCCGTAAACGCTTCATCACCCCAATCAATATCCCATCTTTCGCCACAAAACCTGACGCAAACCATGCGCTTCCACGGCAATCAGCGCATCAACAAAATAAAATCAGGGCTACGAATAGCCCTGACCAACTGCAAAGTATGCCGTATTGTAGCCCAAACGCCGGCCCCACCCCACGATTATAGCTTCACCATAGCGTCAAACAGCCCATCTAAACCACTAAATTGATGCTCATGCACGGTCAACCAAAACACCTCCACACCTAAGCGTTCATCATGGCTAACGTCTTTCAGGCGGTACCTATCCAAAGCCGGATAAAAATAAGAAATTGATGCTTGCAACCGCATATCGCAGCGCCGGGCCAACTTTTTGCACTCATTCAACGTTGTCACCAAAACATAATCACTTATGTCAATATGACCCACAAAATCATCCTCATTCCCTGTTTCCTGCAACGCATTGGTTAACATCAACGCCACAGCGCGCGACACATCGTCAGCGGCCACAAAGCCATACTGATCCCGGAATTTATTCAGGCCGTGAACGCGCACCAGCACTACACCCCAATCGGTTTTACTAACTGCCTGTATCAACCGGTCACGCATTGCTTCCCCTTCTGGCAAGCCGGTAACTGGGTTAAGCATACTGTCACGGTTAGAACGGCGCAATGCGTTGCGCACGCGGAGCCGCAATTCTTGAATGTCAAAGGGCTTGGTGATGTAATCAACAGCCCCCAATTCCAGGCCGGATAACTTATCCTGGCGCTCGCGTTTCTCCGTCAGGAAAATAACTGGCAAGTCTTGCGTTCGCCGGTTATTGCGCAACCGCCGGCAAACCTCATAGCCGTCAATATCAGGCAATCGAATATCCAGTACCGCAATGTCTGGCATAAACTCGCCGATCAACCGGACAGCTTCTTCACCCCGACCGGCATGGGCTACCTGGTAACCTTGTACCTGAAAATAAGCCGTGAGCATATCGGATAGATCGGCATCATCTTCTACAAAAAATATTTTGTGTCCTTCATTGTTATTAGCCATTTACTACCTTCCCTTATGGGCTGGCTGTTTACAACAGGTAGGTCGTGTGTGTGCGGCTTTTAAACAGAGAGTCGTCAATAAGCCTTGAAAAGAGTCTATTTGATAGGCTCCTTGTCAATTCTAAACACACACGAACGAGCGCCCATGGCTACACATTCAATTTCTTCAATGCGAAACTCCAGGCCGCCGCTAACCCAACGCAATGCCTCTTGCAAAATACCAACGGCAATAAAGCAGATCGGCCGTTCTGCTTTACGCCCCCAACACATAGAACAACGGTCAATATAATACAAAAAGTGGTCGTCAAACTCCTCTACACGACTTATCTGATCACTAAATTGACTGAATATGCGGGCAACTGCCGGGACGCCAATTTTTAGCTTTGCCTGTAAGGGCAGCATCTTAAAGGCCAGATCGCCCACACCGGCCAAAGTCCCAAAATGTTTCAACCCCCGGGAAAAAATGGCCCGTCCCCCACGTAGGGCCAAGCCACGCCCTCCCCGAGGGCCATAGATTTCATCCAGGCCCAGGGTCAAATTAGCGATATTGGCAAAATCAAACTGTTTTTCCAGATTATCGGCGGGGGGTTCTTGAATAAAGGTTTGCATGCTGGCCAGGTTAAGCAAGGCATTCAACCCATTGCGGCCCATCACTTCTTCCATGGAGGCTAGCAGGATGCGCCCCATGACGTTAGGATAATAATAACCACTGATAGGGACCAAATCTTTCACTAAAATCTCCACTGAACCATGCTGTGTTGCAGCATTTTCATGGTATGGGTTGGTGGATTTTTATAAATGGGCTGCCAGACGATGCTCTGGGCAGTAATCATGGAATAAGTATAACAAGGCGGGAATAATTTAACAAAAGATCAGGCACGGCCGTAACAGCCCCCCCGACCAAATTTGTTTCCACCTGCACAAACAGTTTCCTGAGTAGCAATCAACAGCTCAGTTTGGTAGGAAGAGAGACGAAGCGTGTAATGCTGGCTATAATGGATGTGCGGAAAAGGAGATTGTGAACATGGCAAAAGCGGCAATGACATTTCCCAATGACTTTTTGTGGGGCACGGCCACGGCCGCCCACCAGGTAGAAGGCGCCAACACCAACAGCGATTGGTGGCAGTGGGAACAAGGAGAAGGGCATATTTTAGCAGGCCATCGTTCTGAGCTGGCCTGCAACTGGTGGGAAAACGCTGAGGCAGATCTGGACCGGGCCGCCGAGATGGGTACCAACGCCCACCGCATGTCCCTGGAATGGAGCCGCATTGAGCCAGAACCAGCCCGTTTTGACGCCGCCGCGCTAGACCGCTACCGGCAAATTTTGC
>CAZDEO010000056.1:28193-31632 GCA_964504445.1 uncultured Anaerolinea sp.
ATTTTGCAGGCCATGCACCATCGGGGCATAGAGCCAATGGTGACGCTGCACCACTTTAGCAACCCGCTGTGGCTGGTAGAAAAGGGAGACTTTAACAACACCATTATTCGCGATTATTTTCAGCGCTACACAGCCAAGGTGGTGGAGAGTTTGGGCGATCTGGTGGCAAAGTGGGTGACGATTAATGAACCAATGGTGTACGTGTTTATGCGCTATCTGGAGGGGGTTTTTCCAGCCCCTACGCGGCCCGGGTTGGCTGGTGGGGCGGAGGCGCTGCGCAATATGCTGCACTGCCATGCAGCCGCCTACCACACCATTAAGGAGGCTTACCCGGCCGCGCCGGTGGGCGTGGCCAAGAATATGGCTGTCCTGGAAGCCAGGCCGGGTAGCAGTTGGCCGGCCCGCCGGTGGGCAAGCTGGCTTTCCTGGTTTTACAATGAAATGTGGCTGGATAGTTTGGTAAACGGCCGTTTCCGTTTCCCCTTCTTCTCTACCAAAATCAACAACCTGGCTGGCACCCTGGACTTTGTGGGCATCAATTACTACACGCGCTTCTACGCCAAATTCCCGCCCTTCGGCGGCACCATTGACAACACTTGGGAACCCGGCGCGGTGGTCAGCGATGGCAACTATGGCGAGGTGTATCCGGCAGGCCTGTTCCAGGTTATCAAAAAGGCCCTCAAGTATGATAAGCCCATCTACATTACCGAAAATGGCGTACCCGATGCTGCAGATCGATTACGGCCGTCTTTCATCCTCACCCACCTGCGCGAAATCTGGCGCGCCATCAGCTTCAACTTCCCCGTCATGGGCTACTACCATTGGAGCCTGGTGGATAACTTTGAATGGGACCGCGGCTGGACCCAGCGTTTTGGTCTCATCGCCCTCAATCCCGAAACCCAAGTGCGGCAAATGCGCGAAAGCGGCAAACTATACGCCGAAATTTGCCAGCAAAAGCAAATCAACAGCGACATGGCAACCCGCTATGTCCCCGCCCTGCTGCAAACCATGTTCCCCGGCTCACCACCCCAGGCCCAAAAGAGTCGCCCGGAAAACGACAACTAAATTTTGTATGATATAATCGATCCGCACTATCGCAAGATGGTTAATTTGTTCATCTGGAGTGAAAATCATGTCAGGACATTCAAAATGGTCCACCATTAAACATAAAAAGGCCGCTGTAGACGCCAAGCGTGGCAAGCTCTTCACCCGGCTGGCCAAAGAAATTACCATTGCCGCCCGTGAAGGGGGCGGGGATCCAGCCTTCAACAATCGCCTGGCCCTGGCCATTGACAAAGCCAAAGCCGCCAACATGCCCAAAGACAACATTGAGCGCGCCGTGAAGCGTGGCACCGGGGAATTGGAAGGGTTGGAACTGGTTGAAATCACCTACGAAGCTTATGCCCCGCATGGGGTAGGCCTGATTGTGGAAGTGGTAACCGACAACCGCAACCGCGCCGTGGCCGATTTGCGCCACGTCCTCAGCAAAAATGGCGGCAGCCTGGCGGAATCCGGCTCGGTACTGTGGCAGTTTACCCGCAAAGGCTACATCAGCATTACCGAAGAGGTTGACCAGGATGAACTTTTCCTGGTGGCGGCGGATGCTGGTGCGGAAGATATTCAATTTGGCGAATCCGCAGAAATTTACGTGGAGTTAGACAATTTCCAGGCCGTGCAAAAAGCGCTGCGGGGTGCAAAAATTCCCCTAGACGAAGTGAGCATGATTTATGACCCGAACAATCCCGTAGATTTGGGCATGCACGAAATGATGCAGGTGATGCGGGTCATCGAAAATCTAGAAGACCTAGATGACGTGCAGAACGTCTATTCGGCGCTGAACATCACTGATGAAGCGATTGCGGAGATGGAAGCGTAGTATCCGTATTCCGTATTCCGTATTGCGTATTCCGTAAACCATAAGCCCAATGGCTCACGGACAGCGGCTTACGGTTTACGGTTTGCGGAAAATGAACGGTACGCGGCCCGCTCATGCGTATTCTTGGCTTGGACCCCGGCACAGCAACCACGGGTTATGGCATTATTGACGCGGAAGACGGCCGTTTCCACCTGGTCACTTACGGCGTCATCACCACCCAACCCAAAGACAGCGCGGCGCGGCGTTTGCAAGTTATCTACCAGGAACTCAACCAGCTCATTGCCGACTACCGGCCCGACACGGCCGGCGTGGAAGAAGTCTTTTTTGGGCGCAACATCACCACCGCCATAAGCGTGGGGCAGGCGCGGGGCGTGCTGCTGCTGGCTCTGGCCAACGCCAACATTCCCATCGCCGAATATTCGCCGCCGCGCATCAAAGACGCCGTTACCGGCTACGGCAAGGCCGACAAAGCGCAGGTGCAGCTCATGGTGCGCAACCTGCTAGAACTGGAAGAGACGCCCCGCCCTGACGACGCCGCCGACGGCCTGGCGGTAGCCATTACCCATTATCAATATCAGCGGTTTGAATCGCTTTATGACTAAAGTTAGAGGTTGGCATAATCTCTAATCTCCCATCTCCACTATGATTGCCTCCATTAGCGGAAACGTTCTGAAAATCGAAGCCCACAGCCTGGTCATTGGCGTGGGCGGCGTGGGCCTACGGGTGCTGGTGCCGCGCACGGTGCTGGAAGACGTGGGCGGCGTGGGCCGCCACATGCGCCTGCACACCCACCTGATTGTGCGCGAGACGGAGCTGACCCTGTACGGCTTTGAGTCGGAAGAGGATTTGCAGTTGTTTGAGGTGTTGCTGGGGGTCAACGGCGTGGGGCCGAAGGTGGCGTTGTCAATTTTGGGCACCCTCAGCCCGGAACTGCTGAAAAGCGCCATTATGCGGGAGGAAACGGCCGTGCTGCAGCGCGTCCCCGGCATCGGCAAGAAAACGGCCGAACGCATTATGTTCCAACTGCGGGATAAACTGGACCTGAGCGTGATGGAAACGGCAGTTTCCTTTGTCAGCGACGTGGATGCCGACGTGATAGACTTCCTCACCGGCCTCGGCTTCAGCATCGTCGAAGCCCAGTCGGCCCTGCAAAACCTGCCCCGCGAAGCCAAAACCGTGGACGAGCGCGTGCAGCTTGCCCTGCAATATCTGGATCAGTCAGCATGAACGCCCAAGAACAAGAAATCTGGGATTTTCTGCACCGGCACCTCAACAGTATCTTCACCCGCGACGTGGAAACCTACAAAGCCACCACCGGCGCAGATTTGTCGTTGTACGAATGGTTTGTGACCCCGCACCGCCAGGACGGCCTGGACTTCCACCTTTTCATGATCGACCACAGTTGGGCGGGCACGGGGGCGGACTTCCGCTACGACTTGCTGGAGCCGCGCTTGCAGCTTTATGGGGAAACGGCCGTTGCCACAACGGCCGTTGTCAGTTACACCTTCATGCTCACCATGGCCGGGGAAAACGGCATCGCCCATCGCACCCACAACGAAAGCC
>CAZDEO010000057.1:0-31628 GCA_964504445.1 uncultured Anaerolinea sp.
GGAATATCGCAACGGAAGTGGGCTGGAAACGGCCGTGTTCTTCCTGGACAACCCGACCGATCGCAACGCCTTCAGTGAGGTTGTCAATACACGAGACGTGCAAACCATGCACACCCAAGAGGCCACGCTAGAGCAAATTTTCATCAAGCTCACGGGCAGGGGGTTAACGGGATGAAGCAATTTTGGACCCTGGTTAAGCAAGACTTAATCATCGCCTCGCGCAACTGGTTTCTGGCAGCCATTGTGGTTATGCTGGTCATTTTTCTGGCTCTGATCTGGTTTTTGCCAGAGCAGTTCGACGTACAAGCCACCGAAATCATCTACGACGCCACGCCGGGTCAGGAAATGCAGCAAACTTTGATAACCATGGGTGCAGACCCAGAGAGCTTTTACCAGAGCCGGGAAAGCCTGGAAGCAGCGCTAAACAAGCAGAAGAAAGGCGTGGGCGTCGTCATCGAAGGCGATCTGCGCAATCTCTCCTACACCTTCATTACCCAAGGGCAGTTTGCGCCACAAAACCTGAATGTGCTGGGCGCGGCGCTGGATAGCGTGGCGGCTGCCGCCAACGGGGCTGCGGCGCCAGACAACCTGAAACTAACCTTGCTGCGCGACAAAAGTGACCCTATTCCCATGAATGAAGCGGGCGTGCCGGTCTTTTTGGTCTTCGAGGTAGTGGCCCTGGGCTTTTTCCTGGTGGCAGCCATCATTTTCCAGGAAAAACAAGAGGGGATGGTCCGCGCCTTTCGCGTCAGCCCGACGGGAACGATGACCTACATTTTGGCGAAAACGGCCGTTTTCCTCATTCTCGGCGTCCTCTACGCCCTGGTGCTGTTATTGCTCGGGCTGGGCTTCGACGTCCCCCTCGGCTCCCTGCTGCTCCTCGTCATCCTGGGCAGCAGCATGATGACCCTTCTGGGCATCGTCGTAGCTGTCTTTTTCAACAACCTGTCCGAGTGGTTCTTCGTGGGCGCCTTTGTCCTCATCATCTTCATGCTGCCCACCATTTCCTATGCCATTCCTGCCTTTGCGCCAACCTTCATCACCTGGACACCTTCCTACCCCCTGGTTTTTGGCGTGCGCGAACTGCTCTTTCCCACAGGCAAAGCCGACTTTTTGCTGCCCACTGTGGGACTGCTGGTTGTTTACAACGTGGTTGCGCTGGGCCTGGCTTATTGGGCAGTGGAACGCAAGCTCATGCAAGCCTGAATGGCTAACCACAACCGGAGAATATCATGATCAAGCGTGTGACAACTCTATTTCAACAAGATTTTACCGTGGCTATGCGCGACAACATCATTTTGTACATGATGATTGCCCCTATGCTCCTGGCAACGCTAGCGCGGCTATTTTTACCTTCACTAGACAATATCCAGGTTACTTTTGCCGTAGACCGCAGCGTTGGCGAAGCCATAATTGAATCGCTGCAAGGCTTTGGTAAAGTAGAATTATTCGATTCCCGTGACGAGGTTGTGGCGCGGGTAGAGCGCATGGACGATGTAGCAGGCATTGCCGCCTCCGGGGCAGACGTAGAGGTTGTGCTGGAGGGAAACGAACCGGAAGGCGCAGAACTCGCTGGCGTGGTGCTGCGGCAGGTATTGGCAGAAGAACCAGTCTCGCCCATTACCCACACTACAATGGGGGGCGATCGGTCGCGCATTACGGAGTATGGAGCCGTCGTTGCGGCAATGATGGGGCTGCTGTTGGGTGCCCTGGTTGGGGCGCTGGTGATGGTGGATGAGAAGGAAACTCAATCCATTAAAGCGTTAGCGGTTTCTCCGCTGCGGCTGCGAGATTACACGGTGGCACGGGCGCTGTTTGCCCTGGCTATCAGCCTGGTAAATGTGGTGGTAGCCAGCGCGATTTTGTTGGGCACGGCCGTTTCCTATCCCCAACTCATTCTCGGCTTCCTCTTTGCATCTGGCATTGCCATCGTCATCGGCTACAGCGTCGGCGGCTTTGCCGACAACCAGCTAGGGGCCATTGCCATCGTCAAAGTGCTGCTTTTTGTGTATATGAGCATTCCCGTCATCACCATCTGGATTCCCCAACATTGGCACTTCCTCTTCTACCCCCTACCCAACTACTGGATGTGGAAAATCTTCGAGAACATCCACATTGGGCAAATTGGTCCCGTAGGGTTTTGGGGGGCTTGTGCCCTAACCCTGGCCGAAAGCGCCCTGGTCATCGCCATTCTGATTCCCTTCATGAAGAAGCGACTGGCATTGCGCTGACAAGCCAGCGCCCAAAAGCAAGTTGCAAGTTACAGGTTGCCTTCTCTGGCAACCTGTAACCTACTTACCCTTCCAATGCGCTTAACACCACCGGCAAAAGCTGTTTTTTCCGCGACACCACGCCATCAGCCTGGCGCGTGCCATCGCTCAGGCGGGGATAGGGCAACACATCCAGGCGGGGTACTTCCTGGGTTAGCAGCAAACGGCTGACGCCCCGCACCACATCCGTCACCATGAGCATGACAAAATCAAGGCCTTTTGAGTCTCGCAGCTCAACCAGCGCATCGCATAGGGGTTCTTTGTACTCATCCAGTTGGGCAAAATTGGTCACTTCGGCCTGGGAAATACCAAATTGAAAGCCGCCGGCCTCATAGAGTTTAAAGTCAGCCGTGACAATCTCTTCTGGTTTGCGGGTAGCAAGGCCAGCGCCGGAATTGAGCACCTGTTCGCCGAAAGATTGAATGGTTTCCCCCTCCAGCACTGAACCGCCCAGGAAAGCCCAGCGGGCCAGGCGTTCGGCGGCGCGGTGGTCGCGGGGTGTGGTGGTTGGCGAAGAAAGGAGCAGCGTGTCGGACACCACGCCTGCCAGCAGCAGTCCCGCCAGGGGAGGCGGCGCGCTGAGTCCTGCTTCGTCAATGCGCTCGGAGACCAGGGTGCAGGTACTGCCCACCACGTCTACGGTAAAGCGGATGGGCACGTGGGTAGTGGGATTGCCCAGGCGGTGATGATCGAGAATTTCTAGCAAATCTGCTTCGTCCAGGGAACCCAGGGCTTGCTGGGCTTCATTGTGGTCTACCAAAATGATTTGCAGCCGGGGGGGAGCCTGGGCGTCCCGCTGACGGCAGACCCCGGCATAGCTGCCGTGCTCGTCTATTACCAGAAACTCGGTACGCTCTTCACGCAATATGCGGGGCAGGGCATCACGGATACGGCCGTTCAACTGAAAGCTAGGCACTCCCGTATCACACGCCTCTTTGCAGGGGATGTCTAGCAATTCGCCAATACGCATCTCCTCCCGGCGGGGGTGCGCCCCCACCGAGCGTTTGAGAAAGTCAAAGAGGCTCAGCACTGTCACCAACCCGTAAGGCGTGCCGTCTGCGTTGACAATAGGCGCAATACCACCAGTGCGATTGGCGATGGCCCATGCTTCACGCAGGGGTTTGTCTGGTGTAGTGGTGTTGAAGCGATGCGTGATGGAATCAAAGCGCGGGGAAGCATCTGGTAGCAAAACGGGGGGGTCTAGACTAAGACGGTTGAGAACCCAGGTGGTTTGCGGGTTCAGTTGGCCAGCGCGGGCGGCGATGACCTCATTTTCGGTCTGGTCCTGCAGCAGCCAGGCGTACCCCATGGCGGAAGCAATGGAATCGGTGTCGGGATTAACGTGACCAATAACGTAAATGGGTTTGGTTTTTGGGGTCATACAGGCCTCGGTTGTGGAAAGTGTAGTGGTTGGTTTTTGGGTTGGCTCAATAGTAGCTGACAATCTGGCTGTAGGCTATCCAGGCACCGCTAAGGATTTCAACGCCCATTTCTAAG
Organism: uncultured Anaerolinea sp.; assembly: GCA_964504445.1. Lineage (GTDB taxonomy): Bacteria > Chloroflexota > Anaerolineae > Promineifilales > Promineifilaceae > JACSRF01. The sequence continues at coordinate 3,768 of CAZDEO010000057.1, forward strand.
AAACCGAAACGCTTGACGTTAGGTACTGGGCGGGGCTGGCGGGCGGCCCACAGCGCCCGCAGCAAAATGGCGGCAAAGGGCACGGCCGTTAGCCAGGGCAACCAACGCGCGAGGCCCAGGCCGGCAATGAGCAAAAAGCCGAAGAAATGGGCCAGCACCAGACCACTGCGGTGGGTGGGGCGCTGGTGGGTGTCGGCAATGCGTACGCGCACGTACAGGGCGCCCAGCACGTTTTGCGCCGCCATGAGCAGCCACAGGGCGGCAGCTACCTGGTCAAGCTGCCCGGCGCCGGCTATGTAGGCGGCCGGGGCGGTCATGGCCAGGGCCGCCGCACCACTAACCTCCATGCCCAGGGAACGTATGGAGGTACGGCCGTACCGGGCAGCCAGCAGGTATAAGACAAAAATGATGATCAGGGGCACGCCCAACCAAAGTAACGTAAAGCGCCCCATGAAGAGCAGCACCAGACCGCAAGTAACGGCCGTGCCGCCCAACAAGAGCATCCAAGTGCGCGCCAGGGGGCCATCGGCACGGCGCGCTTTGCCCCGGCGGACCCGCAGCCAAACGGTGGCTGGCTGGCGCAGCAAAAATGCAGCGAGCGCCGCCACCAGGGCTAGCATGACCGGCAAATTGATGGTTTGAGCAACGGCCGTGCCCACGGCAAAAGGCACCAGCAACCAGGCCCAAGAACCATGCTCCGTCGGCAAAATGAGCGTTTTGCGGAATAGCGCCGATAGCTGAACAGATTTTGGGGAATTTTGCACCATACAGACCTCAATACCATATTGTTTTCCCGGAAATTTTTCAAAATCCAGGGCGACCGTATTGTAACCCCATTTTAGCCAAATGCCGGTTCTTTTCCGGCCTTTTGGTTTTTGAAGCCTAGGAACGGAGAGATCCGAATGACCAAAAACCATTTGAACCATAAAAAAAGCCCTCTGTTGCCAGAGGGCTGTCTCAAGATGACGGTCTCTCACTTCCCGTCAGGGGACAGGAATAACATTCAACTCCCAGGGCTGATTCCAGTACCCCATCTCCGCAGCTCGTTCCATTAACCCATTGTGCACCATCTCTTCATTCAGGTTCCCCACCCCAGGGTTTAGTCCCGCATGATGTGCAAAAGCCGTACCACTCATGGAGAAGAGGAGGATGGACAACAGGAGGAGAGCGAAAACCAACTCAATGCGTTTCTTACGTTTTACCATAAACAACTCCCTTTTTGTCAGACCCAATTGCAATACCCTAATTATAAAGACGTATGAGGGCGCAAAGGGATACGGCCGTTTCCTGAAATTCCTATTGGCGCCTGAAAGGAGTTGCCGGCGGCGCTAATCCGCCAGATCGCTCACATCTTCTTCAACAGACTCCGCCGTTGCTTCCTTGGGGCGCTGCTGGTGAATTTCGACCTGGGGCGCCATCTTCCGGGCAAATTGGCGGGTACCATACACATTTAAGCGCTCAAATAAAAAGGCAAACTGGTCTTCCAAAGCCTGCCCCATCTCGGCCTGCTTGGCGACCGGCAAATCCCACCACGCCTGCTTAAACGGGCCAATAGCCCGCTTCCGTGCCGAGTAAAGCACCTGCTCTTCTGTTTTGCCTGGCTTCCACTCATTTTTATGATTTACGCGCAAGTACGCATATGCTTCATCAGTCAATTCTTGGGGCAAATGGTCAAAAATCATATTTTGGAAGTTAGTTGCCAGGTGAATTTCTACCGTGCCTACTTCGGGAAACTTGCCAAAGGCATCGGCGGGCAGGGTAGAAGCGCCATGCTGCACAGCCCCACCCAATCCATAGCTGTCACGGGCTGTCTGGCTTAAGTCCCGCAGCGTGTTGAAATCTACTTTCACGTCCGCCAGTCGGCCGTCAGGCAACACCACGCCACCATGGCTGGTACCCGTCTGCACGGAAATTTTAGAAATACCCGCAAAGCCGCCCATATTCTTTCGATACCCCTGCATAAAAGCATGCAGTTCGGCAACGGTAGAATTTTTGTGACCCACCTCGCCAATTTCGCCCCCCAGGGAAATGGTCACGCCATTGGGTTCCAAAGCGCGGGCATGCCGAGTCAGCTCGGCACAAAGGGTGTAATTGAGGGCTTGCTGCTCATCCAACGTGGCAAAGCTGAGGTCTACCAGGGTGGAGGTGTCGATGTCGATGTTAAAAAATCCGGCAGCAATGGCCTCGGCCATCAAGTCTTTGACGGCCTGTAGTTCGCTGTCGGGGTCGCTGCCATACCGGCTGGCAGAAATCTGGAAATGGTCGCCTTGAATGAAGAGGGGACCGCGATATCCTTCTCGCAAGGCGGCAGCCATTACACAGGCTGTATATTCAGCGGGGCGTTGGTCGGTGTAACCAATTTCGGAGCGGGCAATCTCGAAGAGCATGGCCCCCACGTTGTGACGGTTGGCGGCGCGGAATACGGCGCGGGAGGTGTTGTAGTTCATGGCGCGAATGTTCATGGCGGGCACGGTGAAGTTGTGGGGAACGTCTCCCCGTCCCACGGCCATGTACAGTTCATGGATGGAAGCCGGGTAAACGCCAACGGTTTGCCCAATTTCCCAGATGAGCCAGCGGGCGGTGTCGCGGGCCAGGGGTTCACCGAATACGGCCGTATACGCTAACCCATCCATCTTTTCCGGCAAGGCTACTTCATCAATGCCGGTTAAATGGTCGCCAGAAACAACTACTGCGCCTTCCAGATAACTCAGCAGCTCTTTAACAGACATGGCTTTCATAGAATACGCTCCTTTTAGGTGTTGGGTAAGTTGTTGGTTAGTTAGTTAGTTTGGTTAATAAAGGTGGGCCAAGCAGCAGCAGGCCAATGAGCACGGAACCTAGCGCGCCGACTAAGACGGCGGCTGCCGCCACGTCTTTGGCCACCTTGGCCAGGGGATGCGGGTCGGGCATGGCCATATCCACCACGGCCTCCAGGGCAGTGTTCATAAATTCGGCCATCCACACAGCCATTATCGCCAGGATGAGGATAGCCCACTCCTGACGCGGCAGTTGCAACCATGTGGCCAGTAAAGCTACGACCACCGTTACCAAACCATGAATCCAGGCATTGTGCTGCGTGCGCAGCACGTACCACCAGCCGTCAAAGGCGTAGCGAAAGCTGCGCGCTCGGCTGTAAAGTTCGTGGCGCACCATTTCATGATTCGGTGGGTGTGACATAGGCAAGTCCTAATTGGTCGAGTACGGCCGTTTGTGCCGCCCACATTTGCGCTTTTTCGGTTGGGGTTGCGTGGTCAAAACCAAGCAAGTGCAGCACGCCGTGTACGGTCAGGAGCTGGATTTCAGCAAGTAAGGGGTGACCCGCTTGCGCCGCTTGGCGTTGGGCGTAGGGCACAGCGATGGCAATGTCGCCCAGGTAAGCGGCGGTTGTGCCCGGCATTGCTTCACCGGCAGGGAAGCTCAGCACGTCGGTGGGTTTATCCTCGCCGCGAAAGCTACGGTTGAGTTCTTGAACATAGGCATCGTCGGCGAGCAGGCAGGTGAGGCTGGCGGGGAACCGATTTAGATGGCGCAGGGTGGCCGTAACGGCCGTTTCCACGCCGGTCACTAGCTCCTGGGGAACTTCCAGCATAACCTGCACATCAATTTCCAGGGCGGTCATCCTCTTGTTGCATCTCCTGGTTCGTCTCTGTCATGGGTAAAGACTCCTGCTCTACGTCTACCGGATCCAGTGGGGGTTCCAACAATCGCCCAGTGGTGTGATTAGGGCTATGGGTTTCTTCTTTCTGGCGATTGGCGGATGGGGACGGTGTAACGGCCGTTGCCCTATTAGGAGGTGCGTCGCCCTCCAACTCTTCATTACCCGGATACTTTACCCGCACATGGAAGCGACCTTTCAATGTTTCGATAAATGAAGCCCGTACCATGCGAACATCGCCCAATGTGAGGCCCGAATTATTCAACTGCCCCTCAGTGACGTGCTCGTCTACAATAGAATTTACAAGTTTCTCAATGGCCTTTTCTGTGCTAGGACGCAAGGCGCTAGACGTTGCCTCAACCGAATCCGCCAACATGACGATGCCCGTCTCGCGGGAGCGTGGGCGCGGCCCAGTGTGGCGAAACTTGCTGACGTCTACCCGACTTTCATCACCATCTGCCTGGGCCACCGCTTTGGTGTAAAACCCCTTCACCACCCGGTCGCCATGATGCTCGGCAATAAAATCCCGAATTTGGTAGGGCAACCGGTATTTACGCGCCATTTCCAGCCCTTCAGACACGTGACTGATAATAATGCGCGCACTGCTGTAAGGATCCAGCGAGTCATGGGGATTACTGCCTTCCTGGTTCTCTGTAAAAAAGGCGGGGCGCTTCATTTTGCCGATGTCGTGGTAGAAGGCGCCAACGCGTACCAGGGCGCTGTTGGCCTCTTTGACCCGCTCGGCAGCCTGCTCGGCTAGATTCGCCACCATAATGCTATGATGGTACGTACCTGGCGCCCGGCGCAGCAATTCTTGTAACAATGGGTGATCCAACCGGGAGAGTTCTTGCAATTGTAAAATGGTAATGACCCCAAAGACGCTACCCACTAAAAATAGGCCGGCCAGGGTTAGCGCTGCGGATAAAACGCCATTTCCCAAACCATAGAGTACTTCTTGCAGCATCACCAAAATATCAAGCTCCTGGGGCAGTTGGAAGATAATGACCACAGCAACATGCCCGACAGCGGCAGCCAGCCCAGCACGGAAGAAGGCATTCACGCGCTGGGCATCGCGTAACAGCAGCACAGATAGGAGGCCACCGGCTCCTATGTACATGCTTAGCTCCAAGGAATTGGGCGCAATGAAACCCAGCTCGGCAGCCATAATGATGGTAATGAGCGATGCGAGGCGGGTATCAAATATAACGGCTAGCAGCATGGATAGGGTAGCAATGGGATACCAGTAAACCAGGTAGGGTGGACCTGATACCATGAGGCGGGCGGCAATGGTAAAGAGAATGATTAGGATAACCAGGGCGGAAAGGTAACGGCCGTTGTTATAAGCCTGCTCATAATGCTGTTGCCAGTAGAGGGTAATGATTACTACAGCTAGAAGGGTCGCCAAAAAGATGCTGCCTACATCCCGCCAATCCGTAGCAACTTGCAGCAAACCCAACTGTTCCAGCATCTCAACATCTAAATCCGTCACGATATCACCAGCACGCACAACGCGCTGCCCCTCGATGATGGAGCGGGTCACCGGCGAAACGTTGGCGGCGGCCTCTGCGCGTTGCTCAGCGGTGGCTTCTTCATTTAGAAACAGGTTGGGCACAATAAATTGATAAGCCAGTTTGGTGACCACGGTATCTTGGGTTGGGGTCAACACCAAGCTGGGGCGGCGAGCCAGTCGTTGATAATCGGCTAACTGGTCTTCGCGGATTTCCTGGCTCATCAGTTCTTCAACAATAGTTAGCACCGCATCTTTGGCTTCTACGTAATCATCGGCGCTGAGGCTGAGCAAGTCGATGGCAACCTGGGTTTCGACATTCAGCCCATTGATGGCTTGCAAATAGGACAGTTTGGCTTCGGTAGACGCATAGGTGTCGCTGCGCACAACTTCAATGAAGGCAAAAATGGCCCGCGCCGCGCTGAGTTGGGCGCGCCCAATGCTGGGATCTAAAGTCGTGTACACATCCGCAACGCTGGCCTGGGCCTGTTCTTGAGCCTGGGCGGTAAGCAGATTGCTGGTATAGGTGACAGAACGCGGGGCGAAAATGTTATTAGGGGCTGGCGCACCCACAGTAACATCAACGCTGGAGGGACGAACCAGGTCAAAGGAAAGGATGAGGGTGATGGCTACGACCAATGCCAGGGCGAAGAGCCATAGGAAGGATCGGCGCGCAAAACGTTGCCACCAGGGAAGTTCAACTGGTTCCATTTAATTTTGCAGCAGGCGGCGGACGATTTCGTTGACTAAACGGCCGTCTGCCTTGCCTTTTACCTGGGGCATGAGACGACTCATGACCTGGCCCATGCCCTTGACGTCGGTAACTCCCAGTTGGGCAATGATGTCTACTGCCAGCGCCTGAATTTCAGCAGCATCCATCATTTGGGGCAGGTAACTTTCGATGATGTCTAGTTCGCTTTTTTCTGCTGCCGCCATTTCCCCCCGCCCGGCTTGTTCATAATCGGCTATACTTTCACGGCGCTGCTTGGCTTGTCGGGTGAGTACGGCCGTTACGCCGGCATCGTCCAGGACAACTTGTTCATCAATTTCAACTTGTTTGATCGCCGCCAGCAGCATACGCAGGGTATCCCGTTTTTCCGTATCTCCCGCGCGCATGGCTGTTTTCATGTCCTCGGTTAGCTGTTCTTTTAAGGCCATAACATCCTCCAAATTACACTTTGAAATTGTAGCACTACCCCTGGCAGGGGCAAGTTGGTTACAGCTTGGGCGTAAGGATGGTGTATAAGTTGAGATTGCCCTCCTGACCATCGCTGCGAAACTGGTGCAGAATGTGCAAGTTGGCTTTTTGGGCCAGCACGGCCGTCTCGGCGGCATCAATCTGGCACACATAGCGCAAACCATAGCCCTGGCGCTGCCAGGTAAGCAAATAGTCGTTTGGCTCTAGCTCCGCCGGGTCCAAACCGGCTTCTGCCCAAGGGCGTACTTTACGTCGCTGACGCGGGCTGTCCATGAATTGCCAGTTGGCCAGGAAGATACGGCCGTTATCTGCCAGGTGCGCGCTCATTTCTTGCAACAAAGCCAACCGGTTGGCGTGGCCGGGCACATGCTGCATGGCTGCCAGGCAGGCAATGGTGTCAAACTGGCCCAAACCAGCCAAAAAACCAGGCTGAGTCATATCGCGTTCTAAAAAAGCGCCCTGGGGCACAAACTGGCGAGCTCTACCAAGTAGGGTTGCGCTAAAGTCGACCCCGGTAACCTGGGTAATGGCCTGTTGAGAAAGGAGAAAATGGGCAAAACGACCATTCCCGCAGCCCACATCCAGTAGCGATCTTGCGCCGGGTGGCATCCACGCCAACAAAAAATCAAAACCTGGCTGGGGCGTACTCCGGCTGTCGGCAAAGGAATCCGCTAAAGCCGTATAAAATTGCTGGTTAAGATTGCGTAATTTTTGGGCTGTTTCTGGGGTCATATTGCCGCCTGGTGCGGGCGCACGCGGCGTGTGTTGGTCACAAACCAGCGGTGGCCCGTCTTCGCTTGCACCCACATGCCCGGCGGGTTATGCGCTTGCACCACAGCTGGAAACCAACGAGTACCATCAAAGGTAATTTCCACCTTGTCGCCGGGCGCATATAAATCTTGTAAGCGTTTTGGGGTCATGGCATCTAAAAGCCAAAGCGCTGCAGCACTTGCGCCACAGAAGCAACGTAGCTGCCACCAAACAAGCGCACGTGTACCAGCAAAGGGTACAAATTGTAGATGTGACGCCGTTCTTCAAAAAAACCGGGCAGAAGGGGACGTAGTTCGTGATAGCGTGCGAAGAAAGGCTGGTTAAAAGTTCCAAAAAGGGTGGTGAAGGCCAGTTCTATTTCAGGGTGCCCATAGTAGATGGCCGGGTCTAAAAAGCCAGTAATGCGCCCATTTTGGGCCAGCACGTTGGTGGTCCATACGTCACCGTGCAGCAAGGACGGCCGTTCCGGTTCTGCTAGCCAATCTGCCAGGCGCGCGCAAAATTTTTCTAAGCGGCCCAGTATTGCAGCGGGCAAACGGCCGACTTGCACGCCTTCCTGGGCCATGTATAACAAACGCTGCTCGCGAAAAAAGTCTAGCCAGGAAGGCTGCCAAGCGTTGGGTTGGTGCAGGCCACCAATGAGCGTGTCTCGCTCCAGGCCATAAGCAGGGGCAGTTTGGGCATGCAAAGTGGCAAGTAGTTCGGCAGCGTGGCATTGGGCCGCCGGGGAAAAATGGCTATTTCCCGGTATATAGGTCATGATCAGCAAGTCTGGGGCGCTAAAAAGTACTTCTGGCACCGGCAGGCTACTATGGTTGATCAGGAAGCGCAGCATGTAGCCTTCGATGTCTAGCTTCGGGGTTGAGCTATCATCAGCCTTTGCCACAACGGCCGTGCCGTCAGCCAGGCGCACGCGGTATACCTGACCAATGCAACCACCGCTCAGCGGCTCGATATCCGAGATGGTCTGGCCCAGGGCGCGATTAATGGTTGTGGGCAAATCTATCATAATGGGTTGGGCTGGGGATAGTTACGGCCGTTTCACAAGCAAATTATCAAAAGCAACCTGCAAGCCTGGCTGGCCAAAGGTACCCGCATCCAGAGCAATGGTTCCTCCGGCAAATTGATTGTCCGCTACTTGCTGCAGCAAGGTGTCATTTACAAAAAAGCGCATGGTGTCCCCTACGGCTTCAATCCGTAATTGGTTCACCACGCCAACTCCCTGGTTGATAGCGGCTGAGTTCGTCCAGTCTGGCACAAAGCGGGTCCAACTGCCGTCGGCGTTGCGCCGTTCCACAATGTACATGCCGTCTCCTGTAATGTCGAAACGGTAAAATTGTGCCGGGCTTTGCATGCGAAAGAGAAGTCCATAGCTACTCTGGGGGCTTCCGGCGAGGATTTGCGCATCTACTTGTAAATGAAAATCGGTAAAAATAGGTTCCGGTAGGGTAGCAAACTGCAATGTGGCGGGGGTGTCAATGGTGATGGTAAGTTGGTTATCCAGGACGGCCGTTCGGCCAGATACGTCCCCTTCCACCTGCCACGGCCCGGTTTCGCCCACGGCAAATGTGTCCTGATACAGCAAATCTGCATCATTGGTTGGCAAAGGTGACTGGGCACAAGATGCCAATAAAGCAACAAGAACCAGGGTCAAGCTCCAGCGTAGCGTATGCGGCATAAAAAGGGTTTCCTTACGGCGCGATGACGGTGAAATTATCAAATTGGACAACGGCCGTGCCAACCTCCAGCGTACTCACCCCCAGACCCACGTCACCCGTCACAAAGGTAGGATCTGTAGTTGTAAATAATGGCAGTCCATTCACCGCTAAACTTAGCTCATTGCCAATGCAGCTTGCACGAATCTGATTCGTTGCAGCCCCCTGGTTAATAAATTCCGAGGGTTGATATTGGGCATTTTCCGTCAAATAAACAATCTGATCATTCCCACTTTGATACTTACCTATCGTGTAATAGCCATCGCCGCTAATCAAAAATATATAGAAGTTTTGCTCATTCTGATACCGGCAAATAATGCCATAAGCATTGTTATTCGGACCGCTTTCCTGACGAGCCTGCACCGTAATAATAGCGTCATCGAAATTCTGCCCCGGGTTCGACCACCAGATTTTCCCTGCCTGACTGGTGCTTATGCGCAAAACTCCTGCATCTATTTCAGCCAAAGCGCCGCCCTGGTTATAAAGCGCCCAACCACAGTTTCGCTCGCCACTAAAATCATCCTGAAACAGAGAACCACTCGCCTGACAATCATCGGTTCCAGCATCGACTATTGAACAAGAAGCCAGCGCCAACACCAAAACCAGCAGCAGCAAAATGGTTAGTTTACGCACAACAGCCCTCCTTTAATGTAGTCAGGATCGGGAACGGCACCCACTGATAAGTGGGCATGGAATGGTCTGTGCCAATCCCAAAGAATTACGATCTGTCCAAATCACGCTGTAACGATTCAACATCTTGCTGCAAATCTTTATGCTGATTTGATGAATACAAATACAAACCAAAACTAGCCAACCAGATGATGATCATCCCAATTGCCACAAGCAAAAGGTTTTCAAACATACCTTACCTCCTATAAACCCGATTCTTGTTACCGAGTGTACCGAAAATGCAAGAAACTGGCACACACAGGAACCAGTTTCAGCAAATTATGATGACGCGTGCAGTTACACGCTGCTGTCGGATAGGCTAATTCATATGGGTTGCGTTATTTTGCGTAGCCAACAGCACGCGTTTCGCGGATGACCGTTACTTGAATTTGCCCAGGGTATTGCATGCTATCTTCAATGGCCTTGGATATTTCCTTTGACAACCGCATCGCGCCCAAGTCATCAATTTGGCCGGGCTTGACCAGAATACGAATTTCGCGGCCGGCCTGGAGAGCATAAGCGCTTTCTACGCCATTGAAGGAGGTGGCAATTTCTTCCAGGGTCCGCACCCGCTTGATGTAGTTTTCTAGGCTTTCGCGCCGCGCTCCGGGCCGTGCCCCGGAAATGGCATCAGCGGCCTCGACAATGATAGCTTCAACGGATTCTTGCTCGATTTCGTGGTGATGGGAGGCGATAGCGTTGAGTACTATTTTGGGCACGCGGAAGCGTTTGGCAAATTCAGCGCCGAGCATGGCATGGGTGCCTTCTTGATCATGGTCCATGGCTTTGCCAATGTCGTGCAGCAAGGCGCCCATTTTGGCGTATTCGATGTTGGCACCCAGTTCGGCAGCCAGCATGGCGGCAAGCTTGGCGGCTTCTACAGAGTGGTATAGCTGGTTTTGGCCATAAGAGGTGCGGAACTTGAGACGCCCTAACATGCGCAGCACTTGGGGATGTAAGCCGTGGACGTTGGCTTCATAGGCGGCTTGCTCACCAGCTTCTTTGATGACTTGCTCGACTTCTTCGTCGGCGTCTTTGATGAGTTTTTCGATGCGGGCGGGATGGATACGGCCGTCGGTAATCAGCTTGGCCATAGCCCGACGGGCGATCTCGCGGCGCACGGGGTCAAAACTGGAGATGGTGACGGCCTCCGGGGTATCATCTACCACAATATCCACACCGGCGGCCTGCTCGAAGGCGCGAATGTTACGGCCGTTGCGCCCAATGATGCGTCCCTTCATCTCCTCATTAGGCAGTGGGACAACCGAAACCACCAGCTCTGCCACCTGGTCACTGGCTACACGCTGAATGGCCATGGCAATCAATTTGCGCGCCTTCTCTTCCGCCATTTCCCGGGCTTCATCCTCTATTTCGCGCATCAACCGCGCCATATCTTGCCGGGCTTCCTTCTCAACCTCTTGCAGCAACAGGGCTTTGGCCTCCTCACTAGACATATTGGCAATTTCTTCCAGCTTCACCCGTTGCTCTTCCTCGGCTTTTTCCAACAAGTTTTGCCGGCGGTCTAGTTTGCTTTGTCGCTTATTGAGCATTTGCTCCCGTGCTTCCAGCCGCTTGGCCTGATTCTCTTGCTTCTCGCCCCGCCGATCAATCCGCTCTTCCGCTTTCGCCAGATCTTGATAGCGGCGTTCCGTCACTTTTTCCGCTTCCAGGCGTAATTCCTGGGCTTCTTTGCGTGCTTCAGCGAGTAATTGCTCGCTTTCCTTTTCCGCGCGTTCCTTCTTTTCTTGAATTTCTTGCTGGGCAACCTCATACATGGCATCGGTTCGCGGTTTCAGATAAAACCACAAACCAACTCCGGCGACCACCCCGCCTACAACCAATCCTAAAATAAACCACACAATTGACATTGATATCTCCTTCATATATGGCTTTCAATATCGCGCCATATGTCGTCAGTAACCTCTCGAATAATGTCGTAGTTAAACCCTCTCCGCTGCAAAAATTGCATCATTTTTGCGCAGAATTCTTCATATGGTAAATGCTGCCAACGCAAAGCACGTTGTTGCGCCAGGCGGTGGGCGGATGCTAATTCATCCACTTCCGCCAAAACCCGTTCGATGATGTCTTGCTGTACCCCTTTTTGCAGCAGTTCTTGGCGTAAAGCCAGATGACTGCGCGGTTTAAAGGTCTCGCGTTGTTCTACCCAATAACGTGCAAAATCTTCATCATTAAGCAGATCAATTTCCTGTAACCGGCTTACAATCTGGCCAGCTTGTGGTTCTGCAATCCTTTTGCGCAGTAAATGGCGGCGTATCTCGGCTGTACTGCGTGGTCGCAAAGCGATCAGTCGCATGGCATCTGCCTGGGCCCCGGCAAGGACGTCTTGGGCTTGAAGTTCGGCAACTTCCTCTGCTGTCAACTCCTGACCAACCCGCAAACGCACCGCATACTCCAACGGCAGCCCAAAGGCAAATTCTCCGTCCAGGAAAACATTAACCCGGTCGTCATGTCGTTTTTGGGCCGTTAAGGCGGTGATTTTTGTCATAATCTTTTTAAAAAGAAAAAGCCGTGACATTGCTGCCACGGCTGATGGTTAAGAAGTATAGGTTTCGGTTGCAAATTGCACGAACCTTTCTGCAGAAAGGTTGGCTTGCTGCCTAGCTACTCGAGAAACGGCCGTTCACGATGACCCTGTACTTTATCCATATAAGCATTCCGATCTAACCATCGCAAACGTTACGCACAAAGCCTCTAAACAATAGGTCCGCAAAACGACCAGCGGCCTGCAAACGTATTAGCTTGTGTTTCTAGGCACCCAAACCGTGCCATCCAATTTCGAGATAAAACTGCTATTTTCAGCAGTTATACAACTAGCCAGGTTTCCACGAAACAGCTTATTCTTCACGCAATAAGCTTCTTAAACCTATCAACCCTTGTGGCAGTTACTTGCAACACTTTCCGCCAATTGGCCTACACAAAATATGGACGGGTCTCATGAAGTGTTTGCAAGCAAATCAAACTTCTTGGTTACCTTGCACAATCAACAATCCAGCTTTCTGGCGAATTAAATTTTCCATCTCAACCATAAGCTCAGGATTTTCGGCTAGGTAGATTTTGGCGTTTTCCCGTCCTTGACCAAGCAAGAGTTCTCCGTAACGGAAATAGGCCCCTCGTTTATCAACAAGACCATTTTCCACTGCTAAGTCTAAAACGTCACCCGTTTTGGAAATGCCCTCATTATACATGATGTCAAATTCGCATTCAGTAAAGGGAGGGGCTACCTTGTTCTTTTTTACTTTTACACGGGTGCGGTTGCCAATAACGTCTCCACCTACTTTGATGCTCTGAACGCGGCGAATGTCCATGCGCACGGAAGCATAAAATTTCAGCGCATTGCCGCCGCTGGTTGTTTCCGGGTTGCCAAACATCACGCCTATCTTTTGTCGCAGTTGATTGGTAAAGATAACGACGGTATTTGTTTGTTTGATGGCCCCAGACAGTTTGCGTAAGGCTTGGGACATCAGACGCGCCTGCAGGCCAACGTGGGCATCGCCCATTTCGCCCTCAATTTCAGCCCGCGGTACCAGAGCGGCAACCGAGTCAACCACGACAACGTCCATGGTGCCGGAACGGATGAGGGCATCCGCAATTTCTAATGCTTGTTCGCCAGTATCAGGTTGGGAAACGTATAGATTGTCAATGTCCACGCCGCAGCGCGCCGCATAAGTTGGATCCAGGGCATGTTCCATGTCAATAAAGGCGCAAATGCCGCCTAAATGCTGCGCTTCAGCAATAATGTGCTGGCAGAGTGTTGTTTTACCGGATGACTCTGGACCATAAATTTCGACGACGCGCCCACGGGGCACACCGCCTACACCAAGGGCTATGTCCAGAGAGAGGGAGCCGGTAGGGATCGATTCAATGTGTAAATGCATGGCATCGCCCAGGCGCATAATGACGCCTTCGCCAAAACGTTTGGTCAGGCCAGCCAATGTATTTTCTAATGCCCGATCTCGCCCTTGCTTGTTCATAATTCTCCTGAAACAGGCTAATTTTTTCCCATTATGTAGTGTACAATAGCGCTATGGAAATGGCAAACCATTGGTCGGAGGCAAAAACGGCAGACAGGATAGTGCGTACGGCCGTTAGGCAAGACACAACAGACATTATGTTGCTGTTACAAAACGGCCGTTACACGCACATGCATTTGGACTGGCGTCCTCCCGCAGACTGGGTTGGCGAAAAGGGATTTGTTGTTGTTCCAGATAAAAACGCCATGCCAGCATCCTTCACCAGCGCCTTGTTTAGCCCTCGTTCAAACCTGGCGGCTTGCCTGGCTGCTGTGGCGGATCCCGGGCCAGCGGCCTGGGTACGGGCAGTTGCCTTCAAGCAAACTGAGGGCGCAGAAACATTATTGGCCGCCATGCTAGAACGGGTGACAAATCATTTGCAGGAAACGGCCGTCACCGAATTGGGTTGGTTGGTCATGAATGATTGGCCTCTAAAATGGCTGGCGCCTTGCGGTTTTAGGCAAATCAACGAAATAGCTACCTATATTAAATATGATATGGCTGTGCCTCAGCAACCGGCCATCGCTGAATTATCCATGCGCACAGCAAGGATAGACGATATGGAATTTTTGGCCCGCCTGGAGGAAGCCGCCTTCGAACCTTTATGGCGGCACAGCGCTGATAGCCTGTGCCTGGCTTACCAACAAGCCTTTAGTTTTGACGTGGCAATTTGGAACGGCCGTCTCGTCGGCTTTCAATACAGCACCCGCAACCGAGACAATGCACACCTGGTGCGCATGACCGTTTTGCCCGAACTGCACCGCAAAGGCATAGGCAGCGCGCTGCTCGCCCACGCCATCCAGGGTTATAAAAAACACAATTTACGCTACATCACCCTCAATACCCAAATAGACAACTTGCCCTCGCAAAAACTTTACGCCAAATATGGATTTCAGCCGCAAGGACAACGGCTACCCATTTGGGTTAAATCGCTGGCCGCAAACATGGACAACGCCAAAGCAACCGGCAATTGGCAATAAAGTGTTCCGACCTTCATCCACACAATCTCTTCTTCTCCGTAAATGTAGCGCCAGCATCTTGCTGGCGTCGCCACCTGGAAGATGGCGCTCTGTTTTCATTCATGGTGGTCGGCGGCAACCGGTGAAGTCTTCTTCCAAATACCCACCTTGTTCAAACTGAGGGTGCAACCCACAAGGAGTACAGTTTATGGCCGAACCCATCCACGTCCTAATTCCTGAAGATGCACCCTACGTCAATGCCCTCTTCCTGCAAATGCTACGTGGCATAGAGGAAGTTCTCGGCAAAAATGGATTAACTGCTGTGCTGCGAGCCAGTAGCTTAGACAGGTACATCGACAATCCCCCACCAAACAATCTAGAGGAAGGAATTCTGGCCAAAGAGTATGCCCAACTCAACGCCGCTATAGAAGAGTTTACTGGTCGGGCAGGAAAAGGAATGTTGCAAAGAATTGGCCGTTCCTCTTTTCGCTGGGCCATCCAAGAGCAAACGGCCGTCATGGGGCTTGCCGGCGTAGCACTCAAGGCCCTGCCCCAACGCCTCCGCATGCGCGCAATCTTGTTAGCCATCCGCAAAGGACTCATGGACAGTGTGCCCTTCGGAAAAATCGATGTCAAAGAAGAGAATGGCCTATTACTCTTCATCGATTATGCTTGCGTCATTTGCCATACGCGCCACCATGCCAAACCAATTTGTCATCTTTATGTCGGAACCCTCAGCAAAGCAATGGCCTTCGCCACCGGCAAAGACGCCCACACCTTTACCATCATCGAAACCCACTGCAAAGCGCAAGGCCACAACTTTTGCCGCTTCGAAGTCCACCTAAACGAAAACCCAAAATAAAAGGAATAACCATGGCAAGATACAAACTAAACCAAGAACAACTTCAACAAGCCCTGCAGAATCTCCCCGATTGGTCCGTCGAAGACAACAAACTTTGCAAAACCTTCCAATTCAACTCTTTCGCAGCCGCCCTGGGCTGGATGGTTAGCGTAGGCATAGAAGCAGACAAAATGAACCACCATCCAGAGTGGTCCAACATCTACAATCGAGTAAAAGTCAACCTGGTAACCCACGATCTTGGCCACGTTATCAGTAACTGGGATATTCAATTAGCGCAAAAAATGGAAGAGTTAGCCCAATAACAAAAAAAGCACCCCCTAAAAGGAGTGCTTTCAAATATAGCGGGGACAGGATTCGAACCTGTGACCTCCGGGTTATGAGCCCGACGAGCTGCCTCTGCTCTACCCCGCATCGACGAAGGGGAATTATAGCAAGGGCCGGGCAATTGTCAAGCCAAATGTGCATTTCTGCACAAATCTAGCCCAACAACTAAATTCACACCCTTATTTCACATTCACCCAAAAGTCACTTTCTCTAAAAATAGGGTCATGTTATAATCAAAATCTTTAGATAGTTGTTATATCAACCAATGCAACATTACATATGTCAAATGAAACAAAGAGGTAAATAGTCATGACAATCGTGAGTAACAATCTACCAGAGAAACTTAATCGGCTGAGCGAAATTGCCCATAACCTCTGGTGGAGCTGGACGCCAGAAGCTCGTGAATTATTCCGACGCTTAGACTATCCCCTATGGAGAGACACAGAACACAATCCCGTGCAGATGCTACGCGTCATTAGCCGCGAACAACTCAATACCATGGCAGAAGACGCTTCGTTTATCCGCCTTTATAACAAAGTCATTCTCAAGTATGACCAGGGAATGGCTAATGGCTACACCTGGTTTCACACCAATTTCCCAGAGTATAAAAACCGGATTATTGCTTACTTTTCATTTGAGTTTGGTTTGCATAATTCTTTGCCCATCTATTCTGGAGGTTTAGGGATTCTGTCAGGAGATCATGCCAAGGAAACCAGCGATCTTGGTCTACCTTTTGTGGGTGTTGGATTCTTTTACCCTCAAGGTTATTTCCGGCAACGCATTCCTTCCCACGGCTGGCAAGAATCAATTTACCCCCAACTAGACATGAACATAGCCCCCATCCACAACCTCCAAGATGAGCAGGGCAATGATGTGTTAGTAGATGTTTTTCTAGGGGGGCGGCGGGTGTTTGCTCGCGTCTGGCATGTGCAAGCTGGTCGTACAAATCTTTACCTGATGGATACAGATGTAGACGAAAACGATCCTTGGGATCGAGAACTCTCCGCCCGTCTTTATTCTGGCGACAGCGAGATGCGTATTCGCCAGGAAATTATGTTGGGCATTGGAGGCGTACGGCTGTTGCGCAAACTTGGCATTGAGCCATACGCTTACCACATGAACGAAGGTCATTCGGCTTTCTTACTGCTAGAGCTTATTCGTGAAAAGGTCGTTGCGGGCATTTCTTTTGAAGAAGCTATAAAACAAGTGCAAAAGCAGACCGTTTTCACCACGCACACACCCGTTCCTGCGGGGCATGATGCGTTTGGCTTCCACATGATTGAGCAGTATTTTCGTGGTTTCTGGGAAGAATTAGGCATTAGCCGGGAACAATTTTTGAATTTAGGGGGTCACCAGGAAGATTGGGGGATTGCTTTTAACATGACCGTATTGGCTTTGCGTCTATCGGGGCAGGCTAATGGTGTGAGCAAGCTTCATGGGGAGGTCTCGCGTAAAATGTGGCAGGAGGCTTGGCCAGATCGTGCTGTAGAGGATGTGCCAATTACGTCCATCACCAATGGCATACACGTACCTTCTTGGATTTCGAGTGAAATGAGTCAGCTCTTTTCTAAGTATTTAGGGCCGGATTGGCGGGACCGACATGATGACCCCGTGCTGTGGGAAAGAATGGTGGATGTGCCAGATGACGAACTATGGCAAATTCATATGCATATGAAGCGGAAGATGATTAGTTTTTTCCAGGAATATGTGCGCCGCAACTGGATTAACGGCCGTCACGACCCCACCCAAATTCTCACCGGTGGCACCCTATTAGAACCCACAGCCCTCACCATCGGCTTCGCCCGGCGCTTTGCCACATACAAACGGGCCACCCTTATTTTCCGAGACCTTGACCGGTTGAAACGCATTCTTTTAGACACACACCGCCCCGTGCAAATTATTTTTGCCGGTAAAGCTCACCCTGCAGATGAACCCGGCAAACAGCTCATCCAATACATCTACAACATGGCCAAAAACAACGAAATGGGTGGGCGCATTGCCTTTGTTGAAGATTACAATATGCATATGGCTCGCTACCTGGTGCAAGGGGTTGATATTTGGCTCAATACCCCGCGCCTCCCCCGTGAAGCCAGTGGGACAAGCGGTATGAAGGCGGCCCTTAACGGGATACCTAATCTAAGCATTCTGGACGGCTGGTGGGCTGAAGGGTACAACGGCGCCAATGGCTGGGCAATTGGCGGGGGAGAATCTTTTGCAGACCAAAATGTGCAAGATGCTCACGATGCTCACTCACTCTACCAGTTGCTGGAAGAAGAAATTGTGCCCTTGTTTTACAATCGCGATAAGGACGGCATTCCTCGTGGATGGGCGGAAATTATGCGAGAATCTATCCGCTCTAATGCTGCCCTGTTTAGCATGCGGCGCATGGTGAAAGAATATACTACGAAAATGTACCTGAAGGCTATTCAAAATAGTGCGTAATGCCTGATGTGCAGGGGGCATAATTTTTACATTGTGCCCCCTGGCACCCTCCCCAGTTATTGCAATGAGACAGTGGCGCAGGAGAATAATCTACGTACTGGTTACCTGCCTATGGCTGGTGGTTATGTTTGTGCCCTTTTTGGCTTTTTTTCTGGCAACCGGTGGCGAAATCTACCTGGGGGGAGACGAACGGTTTACGAGAATTTTTTTGGTGCAAGAAGAAGAAGCTCAGGGAATAGGTATATCCTGGCAACGGCCGTTACCCAACCAACCCGCCTGCAACAAAACCAGAGTAACCTACCTGATGTGGGAAGGCCAGGCCCAAAACACAAACTATTGTCTATGCCCCGAAACAGGCATGATACCTTGCCCACCATGAGCCGGTTTAAAATGAAACGCCGTGGCCCACGCTCGCCGGGAAACCGCGGCTGAACAATCATTACCTTCCATGACCTGACTAAGATTACCCCTCGCCACAAATTCCCCTAAACGTCCCTGGCTTTTTGCAGAGTGTGGTACAATCAAAGCAAAATTCGTGTATAAGAAAAGATGACCATCCCAACCATACCCTCCACGAGTACAAAAACCGCTTACGAGCCAACCCCCAACCAGCTTGCGCGCGAGGCCTCGCGGAAACGCTTCAACTGGATCTTTGTGTATATCCCAACGGCCGTGCTGGGCCTCATCGTCCTAGGCATGACCATTTTTATGATCTGGGCCGCGCTCACATCCAGTCCAGAAGATCGCATCTTCAGCCAGCTTTCAGGCATAGCCGACATTATTCTCATTTCATGCGTCATTTTGCCCGCCATGCTCATGTGCGCCATAGGGCCAGCCCTTGCTGGTTTGCTAATCTACCGCACCACAGAGCGACGTAAACTGCCACCTGAAGAAAGGCGCAGCAAACTGCAAAATTTCTTATGGCGAATCGACAACTTAATCGAGAAAATTCAGGTCGCTCTCCGAGATTCATATCTAGACAAAGCCACACGCCCTCTCATCAAAGGGCACGCCTCGGTAGCGGCGCTAAAAGCCCTCGTAAATAGTATTCGAAATCCACTATATACATTGTCAGAAAAGATTTTCAACTTTCCCAAAAGCTAAGAAAGCGTCTTTGCCAGAGCGCTTGGTTCGCAGCTTCCAGGAAAATGATGCATAAAACTTTTATTACAGTGTACTAAACAAAACAAAAGGATAATATCTCACCCATGAATCATGAAGATCCAAACACCTGGAAAACGAAGTTATTAATAGGAGGAGCCTTGACCGGCGCACTTTTAGGGTTTGTCACCGCTTACCTGTTGGCCCGGACCGCAGAAGAAACCAAAGGCGGCCCCCCTGCCGTTACCACCGTCGATGCCCTTAAAGCAAGCATTGGTTTAGTAGGCATCATTCGCAGCATAGCCTCATTAGGGGGCGGAAAATAACTTCAAAAATAGCCGCACGCTACTTAACTTACTCCGCTAACCAGGCTAAATTACTGAAAGCACATACCCCGAAAGAACAGCAAGATCATCGGTGCAACTTGATGACCTTGCCAATAGGTTTTGAATATATGGCAAAAATAATTGTGGTCGATGATGATCCCACCAATGCAACCTTAACCCAAATGCTTTTAGAACTGGAAGGGTACACAGTGATAGCCTGCACCAACCTGGAACAAACCCATGCCGCCGCCAAAGAGGGCGCAGATGCATTTGTTATTGATGTTAATCTTGCTCGCGGCGAAAATGGGCTTAATTTCTTGAAGGCCGTTCGTGCAGGGGAAACGGCCGTTCCCCCCGAAACCACCGTCGTCATCACCTCAGGAGACCCCCGGCGCAAACGGGAAGCCCTGGAGCTAGGCGCATCCAAATTCCTGCTCAAACCATACCCCCCTGAAAATTTATCCAAAATCATCGAAAATTTCCTCTCAGGAGAACGCAATGGCTAGAAGAAGCAGCCGTCGCGGCAGCACAAAACAACCTTCCCGCCAATGGCGGCGCATGGACCTCCACATCCACACCCCCGGTTCCAACGATTACCAGGAACCCCACATCACCTACCTCGACATCCTGCGCCAGGCGGAAATTCGCGGCCTCGACATCATCGCCATCACCGACCACAACACAGTAGCCGGTTTCGCCACGTTAAAAAAAGAGCTAGAGCAACTCCTCTGGCTAGAAGAAATTGGGCGCATCGAAAGCGAAGAACAGCGCCGCCTGGATGAATACCGGCGGCTGCTCAACAAAATATTGGTGCTGCCCGGCTTCGAGTTCACAGCCACCTTTGGCTTCCACATCCTGGGCATTTTCCCCCCGGAAACGGCCGTTAGCTTCCTCGAACACCTGCTACTCAGCCTCAAAGTGCCCCCCGATGCCCTCCACGAAGGTAGCTCCACCGTTGGCTCCACCTCCGACGTCCTGACCGCCTACCGCATCATCAACGAAGCCGGGGGCATTGTCATTGCCGCCCACGCCAACTCTGGCAACGGCGTCATGCTCCGCGGTCTCGACTTCGGCGGGCAGACACGCATTGCCTACACCCAAGACCCCCATTTGCACGTGCTGGAAGTAACCGACCTGGAAAAACGGGGACGCTACACCACCCGCCGCTTTTTCGACGGCTCCAAGCCAGAATACCCCCGTCCCATGCGCTGCATCCAGGGTTCCGACGCCCATCGCCTCATTCGCAGCCCGGAAAGCGCCAAAAACCTGGGCATTGGCGACCGCGTTACAGAAATATTGCTAGGTGAAGTGAGCTTCGAGGCTCTGGCAGCCGCGCTAAAAGGGAACGATTTCTCATTGACACGGCCGTATCGCGGCCCAGCCAAACCGGTAGACTTTGTGCAGCTGGCCCGCGAAGAAGGCGAATCCATCGTCCAGGCCTTCCACGCCAGCATGGCCCAACGTGGTGGGCATCAAGACCGCATTCTGCAAGATATTTGCGCCATGGCCAACACCAACGGCGGCACCATCTACATTGGCCTCTCCAACAATCCTAAAGAAGCCCCTGTGGGGGTTCGGGAACACAACAAAGCCATCGAGCGGCTACAAAACAGCGTGTCCAACCGCTTCAGCCCGGAACCTGACCTTCACGTAGATAGTCTGCCCACCCAAGACAAAAGCATTGTGCGCGTTATTGTGCAACCCGGCAGCGAACCCCCCTATGCCATTGACCAATATCGCTTCTACATTCGCGACGATTCCGGCACAAATCTCGCGGTGCGGGATGAAATTGTGCAGTTGGTGAAAAAGGGATTGGGTGCTACCGCAGCTGGGGAAAGCGCAACGGCCGTACCCACACCCATCCCTACGGCCGTTCCCATGCCCCTACCCATTCCCGAACCCCTCAGCGCCCCTGTTACACAGCCAGACAGCAGCGAAGAGATACCGCGCACCGGCGTCGAAATCGTCAGCAGCGAAAAGCGCGACGGCACCATTTACCACACCGTGCGCGACATGCGCAACGGCAACCTCATCAAAAACGTCACCAAATCCTCCGCCCGCAAGTTGTGGCGCTACGCCATCACCCAAACCGAAAGCAACGCCATCAAGCCCGACAAGCTGCGCTGGCAGGGCAACAAAGCCTTGGTAGACCGGCGGCAAAAAGGGGACAACGTCTGGTACGACCTGGCCCTCCGCGATGACGACAAAAATTTGCACATTTACTATGGCGTCACCGACAGCGGTCTCAGTGAAGAGTGGCTGCCTGTCGTTGGCAGCGATTAACTTGCATGAACATCGGCATTCTTACTGTGAGCGACCGGGGGGCCAGCGGCGAATACGAAGACCGTAGCGGCCCCCTCATTCGCCAAATATTGGAAACCCGCGCCCCAAGCTGGATGATCACTCACCAGGCCATTGTGCCCGATGACTTTGAAACCATTCGCCAAACCCTTTTACAATGGTGCGCCGCCGGCGTCCACCTCATTTTAACCACCGGCGGCACCGGTTTTTCTCCACGAGACATTACCCCCGAAGCCACCCAAGCAGTCATTGAGCGTGAAACACCAGGCATCGCCGAAGCCCTGCGCGCTGAAAGCCTCCAAATCACCCGCCACGCCATGCTTTCCCGGGCGGTGGCGGGCATTCGCGGGCAAACCCTCATCATTAATATGCCCGGCAATCCCAAAGCAGTACGCGAAAACCTGGACGTGTTACTGCCAATCTTGCCCCACGCCCTGGCGCTGGTCACCAACACCCCCGGCATAGAAACACAACACCGCACCGTGTAACCAAATACAGCCTCAGCCCATAAAACGAACGAGAGCCAGGCCCTACAGCCTGGCTCTCGTCCTTAGAGAAGAGGGTCCCTGCGAGAGGAGGAGAAGAAAGCTAAGTAAGCAAAAAATGCAAGATGTCGCGCATGGTGCAAACCTACGTAACCAGTTTAGCGGGAACGGCCGTTTCCCACACGCCAGCAGCATCCAAGTCAGGCAGCAAACCAGTGGCCGAAACCCCATTCACCGGTAGCGCCTCTTCCTGAGACCAACCCCATTCCGCCATAGCAGGCAACAAGCTATAAGCCGTCAGGTCTAGCTGCAAGGGGGTAATGGACACATATCCGTTTGTCAGTGCGCCCACATCCGTGCCCGGCTCCGGCACGCCCGTGGGCGAATCCCCGCCAATCCAATAATAATCGTTTCCTCGCGGATCTATCCGCCTGTCCAGCCGGTCGCGGTACACCCGCAGCCCTTGTCGCGTCAGCCGCACGCCCCGCAGTTGGTCTACCGGCACGTATGGCACATTCACGTTCAAAAAAATGCCTTTCGGCAGGCGGGTTTGCGTAACGGTGCGCACCACAAAGCGCGCCACGCGTGCCGCCGCGTCGTAGTCAATGTCACCCAGGTCACTGCGCCGGGCATCCAGAGAAATGGCAATGCTGGGTACCTGCCAGATGACCCCTTCCATGGCTGCCGTTACTGTGCCAGAGTAGGTCACATCCTGGCCCAGGTTCGCCATAGGGTTAATCCCGGAAACAACCAGGTCAATTTTTTGGGAAAGCAGCCCCAACACGCCCAATGCTACGCAGTCGGATGGAGCGCCATCACTGGTAAGGGCAGCAGTGCCGTCCGCCAATTTGACCTGGCGCACGCGCAACGGCCGTTTCAGCGTCTTGACGTGCCCACTGCCAGACCAATCATGGTCTGGGGCAATGACACTTACTTCCCCGCACTGGCGCATGGCCTGAACCAAAGCCAGCAGCCCCGGTGCGGTAATGCCATCGTCGTTTGTCACCAAAATGTGCATCGTCATCCTGCCCTTTCTTGAGTTGCCCCAATCATACCCCGTCACCGTTAACAACTCTTTAAGGGCATGTTACCATCTTGCTAAGGTTTGCCCGGCGTTTCACCTGGTTCTAGTCCCAATGAACAGTCCACCCCACAAAACCAGTCCCAGCAATGAAAGAAGCCGCCCCACCGCAAAGCTGGTTGGCTGGAAGGTAAAAGTAATTTCATGCACCCCAGCAGGCACAAAGATAGCGCGGAAGAGGGCATTCGCCGTGTGCAATTCCGCCGGTTGGCCGTCTATAACCACCTGCCAGCCCGGGTAGTTGGCATCCGTCAGCAGCAACAGCGCCGCCGCCGCGCTTTCTGTGCGTACCACCACCCGTTCCGGTTCGTAGCTGATGATGCGCGTCGTGCCTACCTCGCCGTCGCTGCCGCCATCTTCACCTGTGCCCTGTAAAACGGCCGTCCTTCGTGGATCAAACCCCTCTCCGCCCAGCGCTGCCACACTAGCCGCCCCATCCGGCTGCCACTGCCACTGCCCCAGCAAAAAAGCGCGGGGCAGCACGTCCAGGTTCTCGTAAATCTTCACATCCCCCGAATGGATGAGGCGGTAATTGCCCGGCGTCACGCTCATAAAGCTGCCATTTTCCTCATTAACCAGCGTCAGCGCCGCCACCTGGACCCCATGCTCCCCAGCGGAAAGCGTCACTTGCTGCGGCACGGCCGTTCCCTCCCACCCCGCACGGTACAAAGCAGGCTCCCCCTCGCCAACCATCTGCGCCATCAACCTCTCCCCTCCGGCTGCGGTGCTAACCATCACCTGCGGCGCGGCATCAGCCAGCACATACACGGCCGTTGCCCCAAAGGCCGGCACATACCCCACCGCCACACTCTCCCCCGTCGCCAGCGCCACCGGATGCTGCAAGTCAAAGAACACCCCCTCGCGCCACTGGTCACCCGTCTTATCGGTAATCAGGTAACGCACATTGAACAAATCCAGCCAGCGCGGGTCGGGTACGGCCGTTACGTTTTCGCGCAGGCGGCCATCTGTCGTCGTCACCCCTTCTGGCAGCAGCAACGTCACCAGCTCACTATACGCTCGCAGCGGCAAAATCCCCCCATCAAAGCCATCCACCGCCGCCAGCCCATACGCCAGGGGCAAATTGGGGGCAATAATCTCCTTCTGCTTAACGGCTATTGTGTAATCGTACAATGCTGCCGCATCCAGCTGGTCACCATAAATGGCCGCAATCTCCCCCTGGTCGCCGGGGTCAAAAAAAATGTTAGACAAGCTAAGAAAGCGGTCGCCGGTTGGCCGTTCGCCATTCGCCAGCAGCCGCGCAATCGGCGGGCGCAGGTCAAAGTACGCCTCCGGCGCAGTCAGGTTGTTGTAAGGGTGCGTGCGGCTGCCAATAAAGAGTACGGCCGTTGCTCCTGCCAAAAGCAAAAATTTAGACGCCAGCACTTGCAAGCCCCGCAATCGCCAACCCCCAATCCCCACTCTCAGCCACAGCCACACCCCCACCACCAGCAACTCCCCACCCCACAGCGCCACCGTTTGCCAATTGGGTGCTTCATAAGGCGCTTCTGGCCCCGCAGGCACAAAGCCAGCAAAAAATTGCGCCAGCACCGCCCAAGCCAACAACCCCAAAATAGGCAAAAACGCATAAAAACCCAAACTCGTAAACCACAACCCATTGCCGCTAACGGCTAACCGCTTACCGCTAACCCATTGCCAACCCACCCCCGCCAGCAAAGCCATACCCAATGTGTACAACACCAGCCAGCGCGCCGGAACCCGAAACAGATCGAACCCGGGCAGCCGCGCCAGCAGCCAGTTGAGCGGGTTAAACACGCCCAATGCCAGCAGCAGCCCCACCACCACCAGGGCGATGGCGGGCAATACCCCCCGCCCCTGCCGCCACTGCCCGCCGCCCCACGCTGCCAGCAGCAGCGCCGTCAGCGGCAAAAAAGCAACATATTCGCTAAACAAAGATTGCCCCACCGCAGGCAGCAGCGCCCGCCCCAGCAGCAGCGGATTGAGCGAAAAAGACAACACCTCATTCACCGGCAGCCCACCCTGGCGACTGGAAAGCCCCGTTAGCTCCAGGGTAGGCAAAAGCTGCACGGCCGTTACCAGCACCGCCAGCCCCACGCCCAAAAGTAGAGATTGGAGATTGGAGATTAGAGATTGAACGCCCAATCTCCAATCTCTAATCTCTAATCTCTCCACGACCAGCCACAGCAGGATGGCGACCCCGCTAATAAAGGCGGTTTGTGTATGCCCAGCCAGCAGTTGCAGGGCAAACAACCCGGCAAACCCCAGGGCCGCCCGTAAAATAACGCGCCACTCTTGGGGCGCTACGCCGCGCAGCGAGGCCAGCAGCGGCAAATACCAGGGCAGCCACGCCAGCCCCTGTAGCTGGTTCACGTGTTCCACCTGGGCCGTCAGATAACCAGAAAGGGCAAAGAGCACGGCCGTTACCAACGCCCCATCCCGCTCCAGCCCCAACGCCCGCCGCCCCGCCAGGTACGCCCCCACCCCAGCCAGCAACAGGTGCAGCAAAATAGAAGCCTTCACCGCCACCAGCACAGAAAAAAGCAGCCACAGCGGCCAGTTCAGCGGGTAAAAGAACCCCACCTGGCTGTTGGCTAGCAAAGGGGCGCCCATAAACAAGTTGGGGTTCCACAGAGGCACACGGCCGTTGCGCAGCGCCGCGCTGGCAGCTTCCCAATAAGGGTAAAAATATAAAAAGGTGTCCCCCCGCGCCAAAATCAGATTACTGAAGGCCATCTTGTTAAAAAACAACAACAGCAACCCCGGCAAAGCCCAAAAGCGGAATGCGAAATGCGGAATGGGAAATCGCTTCATCTCCTCTAATCTCCAACCTCTATCTCAAACAGGGTGATTGTACCGGAGGTTGCCACTGGCGTCAGACGAAAGCCAGCGTCTGCAACGGCGCGGCGAAAAGGGTTCGCCGTCACGTCAGCGGGCAACGCCAGGTAGCGCGGCTGCCCATTGCGGCCAAAAGCGCGTAAATCTTCCGCCAACGCGGCCGGATGGGGCACCCAATTGACGTAAACGCCTTTGTCGAAGAAATGATAGCGCCAATGCCAGCTATACCCATGGTCGTACAACACCGTGCCATAAGGGGCCTCAGCCAGGTAAGAGGCCACCTCCGCCGCGCCACCGTCAGCCTGCGCTTGCCCGCCAATGGGGTAACGGCCGTAGGCCGCCCCCACACCCCCCCACAACAAAAGAACAAGGGCAAAAGAACAGAGGAGCGGGGAAGCAGCAGAGATTCTCCTCCGCACCTCCGCTCCCTTGCCCCCCTGCCCAGTACATAGCCACGTCATACCCCCCACCAGCAGCGCCACCACCGGCAGCAGCGGCAACAAATACCGGTCCCAAATGGGCACCGCCAGCAGCCAATGCAGCAGCAAATACCCCACCAGGTAAAGCAACAGCACATCATCCACTTTACGTCTCTCCGCGCCTTCTCCGCGCCCACCTGCGGTCCGTCTTTCTGCCGCCAACCACACCAACCCCGCCAGAAAAAGCAATGCCAGCACTGTTGAGCCAAAGAAGTAGCGCCCCAGGGCCAGCCATTGCCCCAAACGGGGCCACAACTCCCAAGACCACGCCAGCCGCAGCCCGCCATAGCTGCCCATTTGCGCCGCCCACAAGGAAAACGTACCCGTGCGCGCTGCATCCCAGGCCAGCAGCAGAGCCAGCAGCGGTAAAAACCCCACCAGCCAGCGCTGCCACTGCTTCCAACGCCAGCCTTGCAGCCCGTTCAACGCCAGCAGCAGCGGTAAAAATAGCGCCGCCTGGTACTTTGCCAGCAGCGCCAGGCCAAAGAGCAGCCCCGCCCAGCCCGGCTTGCGTGCCGCCAGGGCCGCCACCAGCAGCGTCATAAGCAGCGGGTCCAGGTAAGCCGTGGGCGTAAATTGGATAGCATAAGGGGAAAGGGTGAGGAAGAGGGCAACGGCCGTAAGTGGCAAGTGTAAATTGTAAATTTTGAATTGCGAATTATGAATTGGCCAGCGGTACAGTCGCCGGTAAAGGCGCACCGTCAGAGGGATGAGCAGCAGCCCGGCGATGAAGTTAGGTAGCCGCGCCGCCCATTCCACCGCGCCAAACAGCGGATAAAAGAGGGCTTGTAGGTAAAAGGCCAGCGGCGGTTTATCAACCAATTGGGTCAGCAGCAGCGGGTCGCGCCAGGTGGCAATGTGCCGCGCCCAGGTAGCAAAAAGCGCCTCGTCGGCGGCAAAGCTGTTGGCAAACAGCCCCGGCAGCCGCAGCCCATAGGCCGCAAGCATACAGAGCAGCACGGGCGCGGAGGAACGGAGAGGTAACGTGACATCTCCCCTACTCCCCTGCTCCCCTGCCTCCCTGCCTCTTCTCTCATCCTTCATCCTGCACTCTGCACCCTTTTCCAGGCGATTATAGCCTCATTCGCTCCTTCGAAAATAAAAGTGGGTTAAGCGGGTGCCAATTGAAACTTGGCAGGCT
>CAZDEO010000058.1:0-31359 GCA_964504445.1 uncultured Anaerolinea sp.
GAAACGGCCGTCCCCATGTCCGCCACCCACCCCAACAATGACAGCGGTTGGGGTAACCTGGACGCCTTTGCCGCAGTGTTGCCCGACGTGCCTACCGGCAGTATTCAGGGAATTATTCACCAAAGCGGCCTCCCTATTGCCAACGCCATTATTACGGCCACAAATAGCGCCGCTTACGCGTTTCGCTTTACCAGCGATGAAAACGGCCGTTATGAAATTACCCTCCAGCCCGGCACATACACCATTGCCATCAGCGCCTTTGGCTTTCAGCCGGTGGCAAGCCTGCCCATCACCCTGGTTGCTGGGCAGGCAATTCCCTACGATTATCTCCTGGAACCCCTGCCGGCGGGTCTCATTCAAGGCCAGGTGCTGGAACTGCAAAGCAACAAACCCCTCACAGCCACCATCACCGCAGAAGGCACGCCAATTACGGCCGTGGCCAACTCCCAGGGGCAATACCAGCTCCAACTCCCGGCAGGCACCTACACCTTAATCGCGGAACTCATCGGCTACCGGCTGGCAAAAGCCACCGTTACCGTCAGCGCCAATGGTACCATCATCAGGAGCTTCCAACTGGCGACATCCCCCAAAATTTTGCTCCTGGAGGCAGGCGCCTGGTATTACCAATCTCATATCCAGGCTTACCAGGACGCCCTCAGCGCCCAAAATTATTACGCCCATCTATGGCCCATTAAAGACCCCTTTCACAATATTCCATTAACGACGACATTAAACCTATACGACACCGTCATCTGGGCAGATCCCAGCGGCGCCCCCGGCTACATCGGCGCCGATTTTGCTTTAAGCCACTACTTAATGGATGGAGGCAATCTATTGCTCAGCGGGCAAAACATTGCGGCTTATGATGGCCAAGGCCCTTTTACGGCATATTGGTGGTATAGGTTGTTACAGGGCAGCTACCTGGGCAAATGGCCCGAGGAAGAACCACCACCCATAGTGGGCATACTGGACA
Organism: uncultured Anaerolinea sp.; assembly: GCA_964504445.1. Classification (GTDB taxonomy): domain Bacteria; phylum Chloroflexota; class Anaerolineae; order Promineifilales; family Promineifilaceae; genus JACSRF01. The sequence continues at coordinate 974 of CAZDEO010000058.1, forward strand.
CTTTTTATGCCGGGCTTAATTTTTCATTAACTGGCCCAGGAACCGCTACTGCCCAATATCCAGACCGCACCACACCCGCTCCCGGCGCCCTGAGTGAACCTATTTTGCAATACCCTAACCAGGAATCAGCCGGGTTACAAGCCGGGTTATGTGCAGATTATCGCCTTGTTTATTTCGGCTTTGGGTTGGAGGGTGTAAGTGAAATCACAACGCGCTCAGAATTGCTCGCGCGCAGCATCGATTACTTTCAATCCCCACGGCAAAATTTGGGGGTCCAATGGCGCACAAGTTCTTTAGACGACTTTGCCATTTTGGGCCAGGAGAATGTCTATGAACTCCAGCTACAAAATTTGAGCGAGTTGCTCACTGATACCTTTACAATCGTGACCAGCAGCGACCTCTGGGCAACCAGCCTGGTGACTACCACGTTAGAGCTTGGACCATGCAGCATTGGGAAGACAGTGCTTGCCGTAGATGTGCCCGCTGACGCGCCAAGGGGAATAACGCATACGGTGTGGGTAACGGCCGTTTCCAGCTTTGACCCTGCCATTGCCGACACCCTTTTCGTCCAACACCAGGTACCCAACCACATTCTCCTGGTAGATGACGACCGCTGGTATGAATACGAAGCCCAATACCAAACTGTGCTAGACACCATGCATGTCATCTACGATGTGTGGGACACCGGAGGAACCATCACAACCACCGGGCGTGGCAGCCCCTCATTACCCCTGCTGCGCCAATATGACATCGTTCTCTGGTTCACCGGGTACGATTGGTTCCAGCCCATTACCCCCCAGGAACGGGTGGATATTGAAACCTATTTACGAGAAGGGGGCCGGTTGTTCCTGAGCAGCCAGGATTACCTCTATTACAATTTCTCCAGCTCTTTAACCCGTAACTTTTTGGGCGTCTACAATTACCAGGAATCTATTACCACCACGGAGATTTATGCTGGCTTGCATACGCCCCTCACCGATCCCTTGGGTGGCCCTTATTCACTGGACTACGGCAAAGCGCAAAACAACAGCGATGGCCTGACTCCCCTCCCCCCCAGCCAGGCCATTGCCTGGAACCAACACGGCGCAGTCACGGCATTGGCAACCACCAATAATGCCTGGCGCACAGTTTTTTGGAGCCTGCCTTTTGAATTTCTCACCGACACGGTACGTACGGAAGCCATGCACGGCGTTTTGGGTTGGCTGGGCGACCTGGGCAATTCAGCTTTCGCTGCCCAAACTCGCCAGGGTCAGCCAGGGGAGCTAATCACCTATGTGGTTACCATAGGTAAAATTCCTGCAGCCCCCACCGGCCCTGTCACCATGACAAACCAATTACCAGAAGAGCTGGCCCTTTGGCTGCCCACCTTGCCCCCAGAATTGGCCTATGATGCCCAAACCCGCACGCTGGTCTGGCATGGTATGGTGGAAGAAGGCAGCCAACGACAGTTCCATTACCAAGCCCAAATTGCCCCAGGAACACTTGCTGGCACGAGGGTAGAAAATCGGGTCACATTGCAATATCCGCAGCACGCGTTGGCCTTTGACCGTGTGGCCACTATATGGGTGGAGACACCGGATTTGAGCGGCTCGCAAGTTGCTGGGGAGGTATTCATGTTCAACCCTTACCAATTTGTGTGGTACACCATGACGCTGCAAAATGTAAGCCCGGTGGCGGCGCAAGCAGTTACAGCCGTGCTGCATATCCCCTCCATTCTCCTTCCCGCAGAAGCAACCCTGGAAGCCAGCGCGGGAACGGCCGTTCTGGAAGATCAGCAAATCACCTGGCAGGGAAGTATCCCTGGGCAGGCGACCGTTACCATCTCTATACTCACCTGGCGCACCATCCAGGTAGGGCAAGACTGGGTCGCCGCCACGGCTTTCGTGGATGATGGCGTCACCCAACCGCTGGTACGTATGGCCGTTTCCCACCTGCCCCCCTTTCGCCAATACTTTCCGATGGTCAGCACACCGCCAGATTAGCTGCTGGCCGCCACCCAGCGCGCGCCGGTTACTTTCAGCAAATCCTTCACGGCAACCTTCAGGTTTAGCCCTTTCTGCGCCGCGCTGATGTAGATGTGACTATACGGCCGTGCCCCTTCATCAAGATAAATAGCAAACCCCTTATTCACCAACACCAACGGCGAAATGCCGCCAACTTGTAAGCCCGTCAACGCCTCTGCCTCAGTATGGGTAGCCATCTTCAACTTCTTGGTCCCAATTGCTTTGGCCAGCTTCTTCAAATCTAGCTGCCGGTCAGCCGGAACCATAACCAGCATTGGCTTGGCTCTGGGGTCTCCGGCAGGGGGCTGCACCACCAGCGTTTTGCACACCTGCCCTGCCGGTATACCCTTCAACATGGCAATTTCGGCCGCGTCGCGCATGGTGTTGGGGTATGCCAACACTTCATACGCCACCTTCTTGCCCTCCAAAAACTTCATCGCCAGGGTCTTGTCCATCATTTACCCCTGGCCATATTTCTGCATAAACCGAATGCTCGTCTCAATACCCCGATAAAAATTAGCCAACAAAAATCGCTCATTGGGAGAATGAATACGATCACCTGGCAAGCCAAACCCCATGAGCACCGTCTCTAAACCCAGGTGCGTCTGGAACTGGCCCACCACGGGAATTGATCCGCCTTCACGCATCAAAACAGGTTCCCGGCCAAAAGAAGCTGCATAGGCATCGCGGGCAGCCTGCATTGCCGGAATGTGATAGTCGGTAATGCTGGCGGGCGCACCGTGCCCATCCTCAATGGTAACGTGGATGCTGGGAGGGGTAATAGACGCCACGTATTCGGTAAACAAGCGGCGAATTTCAGCCGGATCCTGGTCGGGCACCAGGCGCATGGAGAGCTTGGCGTGGACCGTGGCCGGCAGCACGGTTTTGCCGCCTGGGCCAGTGTAGCCGCCAATGATGCCGTGCACGTCCAGGGTAGGGCGTGCCCCTAGCCGCTCTACCAAGGTGTATTCTGGTTCACCCCAAACTGTAGGCGCGCCGGTTTCAGCCAGCCAGGCCGCTTCATCCAGCGGAAATTGGGCCAAAATGGCGCGTTCTTCGGCGTTTAACGGCCGTACCTTATCATAGAACCCTGGAATGAGAATGCGCCCATCTTCGTCCTTGAGCCGGGCAATAATGTGCCCCAGGGCGTTGAGTGGGTTGTTGATGCCGCCGCCAAAGCTGCCTGAGTGCAAATCTCGCCCCGGCCCGGTCACGTCCATGAGGATATAGCACATACCCCGCAAACCATAGACAATGGCGGGCTGCTCCGGGCTGAGAATGGCTGTGTCTGAAACCAAAGCTACGTCGGCGGCTAACAGCGCCTTATTTTGGGGAATGAAAGCCGCCAGGCTAGCCCCGCCGCTTTCTTCTTCACCTTCGACAATGAACTTGACATTAAGGGGCAAACGGCCGTGCCCTTGCAGCAGCGCCTCTACCGCCTTCACGTGTACGTACACCTGCCCCTTATCGTCCGAAGCGCCACGGGCGTACAAAAAACCATCCCGCACTTCCGGCTCAAAAGGGGGTGATTCCCACAGCTCAAAGGGTTCGGCGGGCTGTACATCATAATGCCCATAAATCAACACCGTTGGCGCCGTCGGCCCAGCGTGGAGCCAGTCCGCATAGACCAGAGGGTGCTTGGGCGTCTCAATGAGGCGTACATTTTCTAAACCAGCCTGGCGCATGGCTGCTGCCAGCCATTGCGCCGCGGCTTCCGTATCGCCGTTGTGCTCTGGTTGGGTGCTTACGCTGGGAATGCGCAAAAATGCGATTAACTCTGTCAGATGCTGCGCACGATTTTGTTGGGCAAATGCAATGGGATCAGACATGAAATTCTCCTTCGGTTCACATAAATTAGAGGTCGGGGTTCCGAAATCGGCAACTTAATGGATAGATTACAGGTCTAGCGCCGGAATTGGCTAAAGAACATTATCGGAACCATGATAAAGGACACACAGGCAAAAATCAGGCCAATACCCAATACCAGGTAACTGCTCCAGGTAACGCCCGGTTCTAGCACGGCCGTTTCCGGCTCCGCGGGATTGTAATAAACGGTCACTGCCTGCCCCACCGAGTATTGGGCCACAATCTCCTCGGCGTGGCGGCGGTTGCTGCTGCCATATTCACCAAAATTCACCGTGTCCGCCGAATAACGCCGGTCATCCACCACATAATCAAAAGTAACGTCTGCGTGGTAGGTGGTGCCATCTTCATCACGGTCTATGCGCACTTCAGAGTAGGCAATTTGTCCGCTAGTCGTGGGCCAGCTTGCGCTAACCCGCGCATTTTGCAAAATACGCCAACCCCACCAGGAAACGGCAACGCCAACCACAAAAAATATGCCTACAATGAAAACAGACCCTACACAACCAAAACTTCGCCGCATATGTGCTCACCTTTTCCTTTTTAGTGGGGTGTAGTCTCTTCAATTCTCCGCAAAAATAAACAAACAATGGATATCCGCATGACAGATTCCCAAGCGGGTTATAATCTCATCACCGTCATGAGATGATTATAACGGCGTTAAAAATATTCGTACAGGAGAAACTATGTCACAACACAAGCTCCCTGTCAGCTTGCTGGCCTTTACTCTGGCTGGTCTGGCGCTGATCATTGGCTGGATGACGGCCGTTGCTGCCCTTACCACACCGGCGGCATCCTGGAAAACCTTTTGCCCCATTTATCCATACAAGCAACTCTCGTGACCCGAAACGCCTATTTCCAACCTTTCTTCTTCGCTTTGCTGCTGTTCTTGGTGGCAATAACAGGCTGCACGACGGAACCTTTACAGCATGCCCAAGTGACGCCCGTGCCCACGTTGCTGCCAACTGCCGCGCCACCAGAAACGGCCGTGCCGACAACCACCCATACCCCTGCGCCCCTCCCTCCAACCATAACGGCCGTACCTACCACCACGCCCACCCCCACACCCACCGTTACCCCTACCCCAACCATCACCCCAACTCCAACCGCCACACCAACAGCAACGGCCGTGCCCCCCGGAACCAGCACGATCATCGGGTACTCAGCCGGAGGGCGCGCCATTACAAGCTATCAGTTTGGCAACGGTCCTGACCAAATCATCTTCATTGGTGGCATACATGGCGGCTATGAATGGAACACCATTCTTCTTGTCTACCAGGCCATAGACTACTTCCTCGAAAACCCTGACGAGATCCCCCCCCATGTTACCCTCACCATAATTCCTGCCGCCAACCCTGACGGCCAATTCACCGTTACTGGTAAAGAAGGGCGATTCACGCCAGCAGATTTAGCAGCCGACACCACCCCAGGACGCTTTAACACCCACAACGTAGACCTGAACCGCAATTGGGACTGCAACTGGGAACCTACCGGCCTCTGGCGAAACCAGGAAGTCAGCGCCGGCGCCTACCCCTTCTCCGAACCAGAAAACGTCATCTTACGGGATTTTATTCTCCGTAAAGCACCCATTGCCACCGTTTTTTATCATAGTGCCCTCAATGCCATTTTTACGGCTGGTTGCCCGGATACGTTGCCCGCTTCCCGCGAGATAGCAGACGTATACGCCGCTGCCGCCAACTATCCTGTGTACGAGCAGTTCACCAGCTATCCAGTAACAGGTGACGCCGGTGACTGGCTGGCCATCCAGGGCATTCCCTCTTTCACAGTAGAGCTAAAAAATCATTACGACTTGGACTGGTCCCAGAACTTAGCCGGTATGCTGGCCTTGCTGAATTATTTTGGCAACGAGTAGGGTTAAATTGGCAACATCTTAAGGTGAAAGGTATTGCTACATTTTACAATGTAGACTAAAACAGTCTATCTTTGCTACACTTGGCACAGCATACCCACCCAAGCTTTAAGGAGGATTTTTATGGCACAACCTACCTGGATTGGTCAAACTTTAAACGGCCGTTACCGCATTGAAGAGCTGCTTGGCCAGGGCGGCATGTCCGCCGTTTACAAAGCCACAGACCCCAACCTACGGCGCGTGGTCGCCATCAAGCTCATTCACACCCACCTCTCCAACAACCCCGACTTCGTGCGCCGCTTTGAAGAAGAAGCTGCAGCCGTTGCCCAACTTCGCCATCCCCACATCGTCCAGGTGTATGATTTCAACCATGATGGCGACGTTTACTACATTGTATTTGAGTTTGTGCCCGGGGAAACCCTGCAAGACCGCCTGCGGCGCATGAGCGCCAGCGATCGGTCATTACCTTTCAACGAAACCATCCAAATTGCCGCCAGCATTGGCGACGCCCTGGACTATGCCCACAAACGCGGGCTGGTACACCGAGACATAAAACCCGCCAACGTTATGCTCAACGTGCATGGCGAGGCAATTCTCACCGATTTTGGCATCGTCAAAATTACGGGGGGTACCCAGCATACTGTCACAGGGGCAGTCCTGGGCACTGCCCAATATATGTCCCCAGAACAGATCCGCGGCACAACGGTAGATGCTCGTTCCGACATCTATTCCTTGGGTATTACGCTCTTTGAAATGGTAGGCGGCCGACCGCCATTCGCCGCCGATTCTGCCATGTCGCTCATGATGATGCACGTGACCGATCCCGTGCCCGATTTACAACAAATTCGCCCGGACACGCCGCCTGGTTTGGTTGCCATCATCAACAAGATGCTGGCAAAAAAACCCGAAGAGCGTTACCAAACCGCGGCAGAATTGGTGGGGGATCTGCGTCGGGTGCAAATCGGACAAGAACCGCTGGGAGCCGTTGCCCCAAAACCAGCCCCCACCGTTGTCGAGTCAGCCGTGCCGGTTGGCGCTCCAACTATGGTAGAAATGGCCGCCGGCATTGATTCTCCAGTTACCGAGGTCACGCCATTCACAACGCCGCAAGCGGCCATGCCCCTGGCGCCAACAGCACAGCCTAAACCCGTCACCAGAAGCAGCAATCGCAATCTCATGGTGTTAGGCGGCATCATCGGTGTAGCGCTTATCATTGCCGTCATTTTGGGCTTCAGTGGCGTGTTTGGTGGGGGCAATGGCAATGCGGCCACGCCAGATGCCCCGCAAGAAGTAGCCGGAAGCGGTACGGCCGTTGCTCAGGCCACCAATCTCCCCACCAACACCCCACCGGCTACGGCAACTCTGGCGGCCACCCCCACCAATGAGCCAGCACCAACTGCGACTCTGGACGCTACAGCCACCTTCATTGCTGCTATGCAGGCAGAAGAATTAACCCGCGCCGCCCAGCCACCAACGCCAGAGCCGACAGCCACCTACACGCCGGCGCCTACAGAACCAGCCGGGCCTTACACCCGCATCAACAACATCACCATCGACGCCAACGGCGCCTACGTCGTTGAATATGAAACCTTTGGCTTTACCGAACAATTGCCAGGCGTCCACATCCACTTTTTCTTTAATACAGTTTCAGCAGAAAACGCCGGTGTCCCGGGCAGCGGTCCTTGGATTTTATATGGTGGACCACGGCCGTTTACCCAATATACCGTCAACGACCGGCCCGGAGCCGCCACGCAAATGTGTGCTTTGGTAGCCAATGTTGATCATTCAGTGCAACTAAACACGGGCAACTGTTACAATCTACCTTAAAAAGGATCTGTACCATCCCCATACCCCTACAAAGCACCTTTTGCACCGTTTCTGTGGGAAAAATTAAATACACCAGCGAAAACAGCATCATCTATGCTACAATAACGGCGTTGGTTGGCGTACTAAGGAGCTATTAGTCAGAATAGGGGGTTAATTCTTTTGCACATTCGCCGTGTTATCCGCATCTTTTCGCCCTTGCTTTTTTTACTAATCTGCCTGGCCATCGTTAATATCTGGCCACAGGAAGGTAAAATGCAGCCTCAAGGGGCTGAGGTAATAACGGCTGTTTCCCCCACAACCAGCACCACTGCCTCAACCAGCACAGCCATTCCAACCACCAGCACCCCTATCCCTGTTCCCACGGCCACAGCTACCCTTATCCCCACAGCCACCATACCACCAGAAGCAACCATTCATCTCCTCGGCCCGCCAGAAGAAGCACTCTTTCGCCTCACCGACACCCTGAGCTTCTATTGGCAATGGCCCGTGCCCCTGGCAGAGAACCAATTGTTCCAGGTTGTCCTCTTCACCCCAAACGGCCAAAGGATTTTGGGCCAGGTTTTAGAATCTAACTTTGGCACGCAATACAACCTGCACACCGTGGCGCACCAAACGGAAGGTACAGAATCATCGGCCCAATGGCAAGTACAACTAATTTCCACCAACGGAGAGATTCTCCACCGCAGCGCGTCGCGAAACATTCGTTTCCTCATACCTTAACCGATGAGCATTGACTTTACCGGGCAAACCATCACGCAGTACGAGATAAAAGATCTGCTGAAAGAACGGATCAGCAGTAGTCTATACCAGGCTGAGGATCGCAAATCACATAAAAAGGTCTTTCTGGAAATACTACACGCTACCGCTGATGAAGATGAAGACCTGGCTGGAAGCTTTCAGCGAAGAATGACTACTGTCGCTCAATTGGCGCACCCCCACATTGCCCCCGTTTTATACACCGGGCAGACAGACGAAAAACGGCCGTACGCCATCATCCAACACAGTGACGGTCAATTCATGGACGCCCAAGTCACCCACTGGCAAGAAACCGGCGTCTGGCCTTCCCCCATCGCCATTCTGCAACTCATTAAAACCCTGGCTGAAACCCTGGCTGTGGCCCATCCAGCCGGACTCATCCATCACGATCTTCGCCCGGCAAACATCCTCATCCGCCCTGACGGCAGCCCTCTGCTCATCGATCTAGGAGTTCCCATTACCCCTCTACCGGCTAAAATCAACATTGAGCCTGGCCAAATCATCTATCTCGATTACACCTCCCCAGAACAAAGAAAAGGCCAGCCCCTTACCGGTCCCAGCAACGTCTACTCCTTAGGCATCATGCTCTATCAAGCCCTTTCTGGCACGTTGCCGCCCATCCCCATTTCCAAGTGGAGCATCTTTGAAGAGCACATGCTGCCTATGGAAACTCCTCTCGAAGAAGTAAAGCAAGGGCTAAGCCAAGAAACCTATACCTTGGTTAAAACATGCCTGTGGCGACAGGAATGGAACCGTTACGAAACTATGCAGACAATGCTAGAAAAAATAGAAGCTGCCCTTGCTGCCGAGCAGGCAAATCCTTCCCCAGTAAAATCCAATACGCTTTCCCACAAAAAGCAATACCTCCTTTACGGAGGTATTGCGCTCATCATCATCGTGTTGATCGTTGTCGCCATTATGCTCTTAAGCAACTAATCGTTGGCAGCATCTACATCGCCTCTAGCTCCCAGGCGACACACCTGCCCCTCCTGCCCCTAAAGCTGCAAAATGCTGCGGGCAATGACCAATCGTTGAATTTCGCTGGTTCCTTCGCCAATCGTCATCAGGCGCGTGTCGCGGTACATACGCTCCACCTCAAACTCGCGGCTGTACCCATATCCGCCATGCACCTGGATGGCATTCCGGCAAACGCGTTCACTGACTTCGGTGGCGAACAGCTTGGCCATAGCCGCTTCTTGCGTAAACCGCGCTCCAGACGCCTTTTTCGCCGCAGCCCAATACACCATCAGCCGCGCCGCCTGAATCTCTGTCGCCGCATCCGCCAGCATCCACTGCACCGCCTGGTGATGGGCAATAGGTTTGCCAAAGGTTTCCCGCTCATGAGCGTACTTCAGGGCGGCTTCGTAGGCAGCCTGGGCAATGCCCACGGCCAAGGCCCCAATGCTAATGCGTCCGCCATCCAGGGTAGCCAGGGTTTGCTGCAAGCCACGCCCTTCAGGGCCCAGCAGGCTATCGGCAGGCACGCGCACGTTTTCAAAAGTCACAGCATGGGTAGGGGACCCGTGCAAGCCCATCTTTTTTTCCGGAGGGGCAATGGTGATGCCAGGAGTATCACTGGGAACAAGAATGTGGCTAAGACTGCGACTGCCACCCGCCGGGTCAGTGCGAACTAACACAACCATCAGGTCAGCGATGGACGCGTTGGTCATCCACATCTTACTGCCGTTAATGACCCAATGATCACCTTTATGAACGGCCGTCGTGCGCACCCCACCCTGCAAATCCGAGCCAGCCCCCGGTTCTGTCAAAGACAGGGCCGCCAGCCGCCCCTGGCCTGTCGCCAATTGGGGCAGCCACGCTTCTTTTTGGGCCGCGGATCCATACGCGGCCACAGGTCCCAAGGCCAGGCCATTGTGGGCCGAAACCGCCAAGGCGGTAGAGGCGCACCCCCAACCCAATTCTTCAATGGCAATGGCGGCGCTGATGGGATCCATAGCCGCCCCACCGTATGCCTCTGGTATTTCCAACCCCAGCAAACCCAACGGCCCCATTTTCCTGACGGCCGTCCAGTTAAACTCCCCCGTTTCATCCGTATGCTGGGCCAAAGGCTTAACCTCTTTGGCGACAAAATCATGGACCATGTGGCGAAACTCACGCTGTTCAGCATTCAGTTCAAAGTTCATAAGGACTCCTCTTCGATTCAGTGAGATTTAGGGGTAAAAATGTTTCAGCCGCCTACAGCTACGCTGTAAATCCAGCTGCTGCCAATGTTAACAAAAGCAGTTGGCCCAGGCCAGCAGGCAGGCAAGCCGTCTCCAAATACTCATCCAACCGGTGTACGTTAACTGAATGTGCCAATCCGATGCACACTCCGGGAATTCCCTGGCTCAAGGGAATGTTCGTGTCGGTACTCCCCGCAAAATACGCCACCTCTTCATGGCCTACCTGGCGCAGGGCAGCCTCCGCCCAGGTAACCAGTGGCGCATTACGGGGCAAAGAGCCGGCAGGGCGGTTTCCCACCATGATTAAGGAAACTGTCGCATTGGGAAAACGGTGTGTTAACTCATCGACCACCTGGCGCACCTGAGCTTCCAGCTTTTCCAACTCACGCACATCCTCTGAGCGTAAATCCAGCCACATACTGGCTGACTGGGCAATGCTGTTGATGGACTGCCCGCCTTCCACAATGCCCACGTTATAGGTTGTGCGCGGTGACGAAGGCACAGACAGCTGGTCAATGGCGGCAATTAGATGCCCCATGACGTGGATGGCGCTGGTGCTGCCAAAACTACCCCAAGAGTGCCCCCCTGGTGCGGTGAAATCAAGCCGGAAACGGCGAACACCAATGGCCTGATGGCAAATGAACCCAAAAATTCCGCCTTCAATGACAATGTAGCGCCCCTGAGCGCCAAATTTGGCAACCACGGCACGCATACCGCGCAAATCCCCCATGCCTTCTTCGCCCACGTTGGCCACAAACCATAGGTCAGCAGGGGGGCACAGGTTGTAGGTTTTTAGGGTGCGCGCCAGGGCAATAAGCCCGGCCACGCCTGTGGAGTTGTCACCCACCCCGGGGCCATGAAGACGGCCGTCATCACGGTGTAGGGTCAGGTCAGTCTCCAGCGGAAACACCGTGTCGGTGTGCGCCGAGAGAATAACCGGAATAGCATGGGGCTGGGTGCCAGGATAACGGCCGTACACGTTATGCAGATCATCCATGTGTACATCCACCAACCCGGCCTCCCCAAAAGCGCGCAGCACAAAACGCCCTCGCTCCTCCTCGGCAAAAGTGGGGGCAGGAATCTGCTGTACCGCCACAATGAGATCGATAATTTCATCCAGTTCGGCTTCAAAACTATTCAAAGCAGTTTGCACATCAGCATGTTGGGCAATCGCAGCAACAGTGGTCATTTTATTCAACTCACACTCTGTCGTTTTTATTCACGGGTAATGGGGCGCACCAGCAAAAAACCAATCATCGCCAGAATTAGCCCCAAGTGTAAGCAAACATTGCTTTCTACAAACCAACCTCCATCAGGGCCTGGAAATATCTGCAAAATAAGGTTGATGAGTATTAATAACAAGCCCAACAGAGGCAAAAGTCCCGGATAGGTGGCAAAAAAGTCGCTAAGCCAGTCCAAAAATCTGTTCATTCGCTTATCAAATTTCATTCCACATCCTCCCCATTTACGCAGGTTTGATCAAATATTGCTCAAAATACGGAAGCAAACGGCCTGGTAAACGGCCGTAAATCTCCACGCCCTCGGCCAGATGAGTCTCATCATCCACTTGACCCCGTTCATACAACATGGCCAACAAATCCCCCCGTTTGTAAGGTAGCAACACATGCAATGGCTGCAAATATTGCACCATGGCGGCCTCAATAGCTACCATCAAATCACCCAAACCCTGACCTGTGCGTGCCGAAACCAGCACAGCCGGGTCAAACAACTCCAAATCTTGCAGGGGATCCGCCCCATCTGGAAGCAAATCCACTTTGTTCAAAGCCATCACCGTGGGCAAATGGTCAACCTCCAGCTCCGCCAGAGTGTCCTCCACCGCCTCAATTTGCGCTGCCACCTGAGGATGCGTTACATCCACCACATGCAGCAAAATATCCGCGTCCTCAATTTCCTCCAAGGTAGCCCGGAAGGCTGCCACAATTTGCGTAGGCAGCTTTTGAATAAAGCCCACCGTATCCGTAAACAACACTTCCCGACCACCGGGCATTTGCACCCGGCGCGTGGTGGGGTCCAGGGTGGCAAAGAGCATGTCGGCCTCCAGCACGTCAGCGCCGCTAATCGCGTTAAGCAGGGTAGACTTACCAGCATTGGTATAGCCCACAATGGCCACAACGCGGAGTTCTGTTTGCTGGCGTTTGGCGCGGTGGCGGCTGCGGCGGGCACGCACAGCTTCGAGCTGGGTCTTCAGGTGCGCAATGCGGCGGCCAATTTCCCGCCGGTCAACTTCTAGCTGGGTTTCGCCAGGCCCGCGCAAGCCCACGCCGCCGCCCGCCCCACCGGCGCGCCCGCCAGCCTGCCTGGCCAGGTGGGTCCACATGCGCGTTAAGCGCGGTAACCGATACTCTAGTTGGGCCAACTCTACTTGCAGCTTGCCCTCATGGGTTTGGGCATGCAGGGCAAAGATGTCAAGAATCAGGGCTGTGCGATCTAAGAGCTTTATTTCTTCACCAAAAATCTTTTCCAGCTCACGCTGGTGGCGCGGGGTTAGTTCATCATCAAAAATGATGACGCCAGCTTCCAGTTCTTCCACCAACATCTGCACCTCTTCGACTTTGCCCTGGCCGATGTAGGTGGCTGAGTTGGGGCGGTCGAGGCGCTGCATGGCCTGGCCGACAACCTGAATGCCGGCCGTCTCGGCCAGGCGCGTTAACTCTTGCAAACTTTCTGCGACGGGGAGTAACGGCCGTTCTTGTTTCAGCTCTACGCCTACCAAAAATGCCCGTTCACGGGGCTGTTTTACGGGGTAAACCTCAAGTTTTGGAATGGGAACCTCCTATAATCGCGTAAAAACGCCTAAGAAATCCGCCTTCTGCAGAAAAACCAACGCTTGTTGCCAGCAACTGGTACTCAATCTATCAGACCCACAACTTGCATTGACCGGGGATGTTCCACCAGATAATCATATTCAATGGTTTGCTCTGCGGCGGGGGCCAGGGATAAACGCCATTTAATTAGGTTCAGATCGCTCTTTTCGGCCGGAGACGGCTGCACGTTTTCCAGCTTCACTTTAATCTGTTCGTGGCGCGGGACAGGAATATGATCATGAACTTCCAGCACAATAGGTACAGGCAATAGATTTTTGGCTGTCATTTGGTACCCATAACGCAACTGGCGATTATCCTTCAGGAGCCGTTTATCTACCTCGCGGCGGGTCAGCTCCCGTTCAATCGTGATGCGCTCTTCCACCCCCAACAGCAAGTCTAGTTCGCTACCGCCAGGCACGTAATCTAACCGGGTCTGGCCAATGAATTCTTCATCCACAAAGAGCGTGGCGGTTCCAGCCAGGAGCGGCCCAGGGCTGCTGTTGGTGAAGGTGGCCCGACGAAAGACAGCATCTGTATGCCTGGGCACAGTCAGGTAGTCCATTTGGGGTGTGGGACTAAACTGGTGTAAGGTGGTTTTATGGGGGGACCCATCACCCGGAATATCTACGGAACCGCCAACTCTAAAGGTAACGGCCGTTTCCCCAGTTTGTGCCTCCGCCATAGCCACCTCAGCCTCCTCAATGGCTGGCTCTGCATCCGCCACGCTCCTAACTGCGGCATCCATTCTGGCTGGGGCAGCAGCAAGCACCTTTTTTGCCTGTATCGCGGGGGGCGGAAGGGGTTTGAATTCGTCAATGAACCACGGTTTCAGCTCCGGCATCCGCTGGTTGAGGGCGGGACGCGCTGTGGAAACAGTGAGCGCAACGCCAGTCCAATCTTGTCCGGTTTGCTGGAAAATTTGGGCTAACATACTCACCGTCAAAGCCATGGACTCTGCGCGCGTCTGCAAACGAATGTCATACAAGGGGCGCCAGCCAGCCTTTTGGACCACGTAGCTTAGGGTCAGTTGAAACTCTCCGGCCGTTTGCGCTTCAACGTCAATGTGCACCTGGTAACGCTGGCGCGGGCGCGCAGCCTGCAACCCTTGCAGCTCCTGGCGCAATTTTTCCAACCGCCTGGTCAGATGGCGCTGTTGGCTATCTAGTTTGCGCACAGCAGCACGCAGGTTTTCCTCTTCCTGCTGCATAAATAACAGGAAATCGCCCTGGTGCGCCACATCAATCCGTCCGCGGGCCAGCCCTTTGGCAAATTCGGCCGTGGCATTCCGCAAGCCATCGAGATATTTGGCGCGCCCCTGCCAACCAGCTTTTTCATCTTGCAAAAGGCGCTGTTCTTCTTCCAATTGCTCAATTTGCTGTTCCAAATCCTGCACTTTGGCCGAAGGGGTATCGACGTAGTAACTGCGCGTAACATCTACGCCTAAAATGCGTAGCCTGGCCGTCCCCTTCCCGGTAACCCGCAGGGAGTCCGGTTCTAGCAGCAGGGGCAACTCGGCAACGATCAAGCGCAGCGAACCAGCCTCTACGGTACAAGGGCCAGTTACGGTAACTCGCGCGCGGTCTGGGTATACGGTGACCTGGGAAACGGCCGTTTCTACGGTTAACTCCATACTTCCTCACATAATAGCCAGGCCAGAAAAATCTTCCGGCTGCTTTAACACCAACGGAATCTCCAAATGAAAAGTACTACCTGGGCAGCGCACTTCATCATGCCCCGGGCTTTCTACCCAAATGCGCCCGCCATGGGCTTCAATGATGCCTTTGGCAATTGGCAACCCCAGTCCAGGGCCGCCACCCTTGAACTTTGTTTTACCTGATGAATGCAAACTTACATCAGCCACACTAGAAAATTTGCGGAAGATATGCTCAAAATTTTCGGCAGCAATACCAATGCCCGTATCGGCAACTTGCACATCCATGTAGCCCGCCAGATCGGTCGTTGCTTCATTCAACCGGGTCAATACACCTTGCATCTTCACCTGACCGCCGTCCGGCGTATATTTCAGCGCGTTCAGCAAGACTTTGCTAATTGCTTTTAATAGCAATTCAGGATCGCCGAATATGCGCTGCTCAAATGGAATGGGCATAACGACAAGCTCAACGCGGCGTTGGGCAAAAAATTTATCCAGCTTATCGGCTGTGGCCAAAATGACGCGATCCAATGAAAATTGCTGGTATTTCAGCTCCACCTGGTGCATGTCAATCAAGGATACGTCAATAATATCGGCGATAATTTCGTTCATGCGCCGCGTGCCATTTTCCAGACCATCAATATAGAGGCGCTGATGAGAATCAGGGTCTATTTCGGTGCGCAGCATGTTGGCATACCCCTCCAAAATTGTCAGGGGGGTTTTCAGTTCGTGGGCGGCCACGGCAATAAAACTCGCCTTTGTCGCCTCTACCTGCTCCATTTGCTGGCTAATGGCAGCCATGTGTTCTAGCATGGTAACGTGGTTCATGTCACTGGCCAATTGGGTTGCTTCAATCAGGGCATAGGTGAAGATGTCGTCAATCTTCATCCAGGCTTCCAGCGTTTCGGCAGGCGAAAAGTTTTTTTTGAGGGCGGGCACCATTTCTTGCTTAAGCACGCGTATCACGGTAACCCAATCGTTGGCAAAAGGCGCATCATGACCAATGTTGGTGAGCGCCCACCCTTGCACGGCCGTAAGCTGAGTCTCGTGGGCTGCGCCAACATGTTGGGTCACCAACTGCAAAAATTCCTGGACATCTTGCACGTCTGGCAGCATGTTAGGCGCTTTATAGAGGGTTGCCCTACAAAGCTGGTTCGTGTTCTGGTGCAACCATTGTTTCAGGTCTGCGGTCACCAGCATCTCCCAAACCGGATGGCCGCATTAAACGGCCGTCATTTCCGGAATTCGCTCCGCTTTTTCCCGATCAAACATAAGCCCATTTTCTCTGGCAAAGCGGCGTAAGGCGGTCAATGCCCGCTCGCTGTACCAGCGATAGCGGTCTGATTTGTTCATTTTGGTGGGCGGCGGTGGAAACAAGCCAAAGTTGGCTTTCATAGGCTGGAAGGTTTTCGCCTCGGCGTGGGTGACGTAGTGGTGCAACGCCCCCAGCATGGTGTTGGTGGGAAAGATAACCGGCATTTTCCCTTGCAGCAGGCGCGCAGCATTGATGCCCGCTACCAACCCAGAGGCGGCATTGCCCATGTACCCTTCCACGCCGACAATTTGCCCAGCAAAAAACAGGTTTGTGCGTGCCCGAAATTGGAGGGTGGGCTGTAAAAGTTGGGGCGCATTGATGTAAGTATTGCGATGCATCATCCCATAACGCAAAAACTCCGCCTGCTCCAGGCCTGGGATGAGGCGCAGCACGCGGCGCTGCTCGCCCCACTTGAGGTTGGTCTGAAAGCCAACGATATTGTAGAGGGTACCCACAAGATTGTCCTGGCGGAGCTGCACCACGGCATACGGCCGTTTTCCATTGCGCGGATCAATCAACCCTACCGGGCGCATGGGGCCAAAAGCCAGGGCATCTTCACCCCGCGCCGCCAACACTTCTATAGGCATACAGCCTTCAAAAAAGTGGGGGTCTTCCTGCTCAAACTGACGCAATGTGATGGTTTCGGCGGTACGCACCGCCTCATAAAACCGCTGGTACTCTTCCCTGGTCATGGGGCAGTTGATGTAGTCGCCTTCTTCTTGCTCTCCTTTGTCGTAACGAGACTGGCGAAAAGCAACCTCCATGTTAATAGATTCGTAGTTGACGATGGGGGACAGGGCATCGTAAAAGTAAAGGTACTCTTGCCCGGTCAACCGGCCAATGTCTTGGGTGAGGGCCGAAGAAGTCAGGGGGCCACTGGCAATAACGCACGGACTGGCGGGAATCTCGGTGACTTCTTCACGGACCAGCTCAATGCGGGGATGGGCAGCAATACGCTGGGTGACAAGTTGGGCAAAGCCTTCACGGTCAACAGCCAGAGAGGAACCGGCGGGCACGGCCGTTTCCTCCGCGCAAGCCAGAATAAAAGACCCCAAACCGCGAATTTCTGCCTTGAGTAAGCCGGGTGCCTTGTGAGGCAAGAAGGAACCCATGGAATTGCTGCACACCAATTCCGCCAGTTGGTCCGAGACGTGGGCAGGCGTCGTCTGGCGCGGGCGCATTTCAAACAGGCGCACAGACACGCCCATCTCAGCCGCCTGCCACGCCGCTTCCGTTCCCGCTAAACCACCGCCAACCACCGTTAACTCGCCAAACATGCCCCTCATTTTATCACAACCACTTTTAAACGCATGCAGAGAGTTGGAAACCGATAATGGGAATCTTTTCGGATTAGCCAGATCCTTTAGCCCAATAGGAAAAGCAGTAAAAAGGGTACGAGAACTGTCAATACCAGGCCGCTAAACACGGCAATGACCGCATACTCGCTACCGGTGAATCGGGTAATAATGGGCAGAGTAGTGTCCATGGCCGTTGCCCCCCCAGCCGCAATGGGGGCTAATTTACCCAGGTAGCGAGTCAGCAGCGGCGTTAAGAGCAATGTTAGCATCTCGCGCATGATGTTGGCCAGCAAGGCGACAACACCCAGGGTTTCGCTGTGGAGCTGGCTGATGACGACGCTGGAAAGGCTGTAGTAACCAAACCCCGCGCCAACGGCCGTTCCTTCCCGCACCGTGATGCCGGGCAAAAACTGCGCCACCAATGCCGCCCCCAGCAGTGTTCCAGCAATAACAACCACCGGAACCAGCACAATTTTCCAGTTCACCCGGCGCAAAATGATCAACGTGTCGGTGCTGCTGCCCACGCCCACGCCCACCAAAAAAAGCAGCGCGTACAGCGCATACAGCGTGGTTTCGGAGGCAGTGAGCCAGCCGGGCAAGTCTGCCCCAGAAGCCAACAGCAGTCCACCGAGAAAAAGTGTCAGAATGACAAAGCTACTGCGCATGTTATGCCTGAAGGCGAAAAAGCCAACGATAGAGGAGGAAAGCCAGCAAGACGCTGCCAATGACGCTCCCCAAAGCGAGGAGCAGCGCCTGGAGGCCCAACGTGGCCAGGCTTTCCATAGCGGTTTCGTTGCCGCCCACAGACGCACCCAGCAAGAAGAGCAGCAGGTAAACGGCCGTTACCGTCCCCCGATCAGCCCATTCCAGCAGTCTTTGCTGCCGGCGCAACCCGATGCCCAACACCGTTCCCAAGATTAAGCAAAGCAATATTGTCCACATACGCAGAAATGTAACCCAGCCCCCGGCACAAAACAAAAAACCCCTGCATAAAGCAGGGGCTGGCTATTTTTCCAAAGCAGAAATTAATATCGTTTGCGGGGAATGATAATCCACAAGAGCACATATGGCAGCAGTCCTGGCAAACCGCCCGGTAAAAACAGGATGAAGAAGAGCAGCCGGAACCAGAAAGGGCTGATGCCAAAAAACTCGGCCAGGCCGCCACAAACTCCGGCGATCATGCCATTTTGGCGGCGCAATTTGTTTTGTTTTGTCACACTCATGGTTACCTCCAACGGAACAATCCGATTCATTCTTGTCATCTGTGGGGCATTACGCAAAACGGCCGTTTCTGTTGCAGGCTTCCTGGCCCCTTGTAGCAGGTTTTGGGACCACCTTGTCGCGGTAACCGGCGACCGGTTCCAGGTTGCAGCTACAGGCGCATGCTAGCGTCCCACACCTACGTTACCGCCAAAGGCGGCGGACATCTCCTCATAAATGGCGGCAATACTCGCCTCATCTCCCAGGTAGAAATTACCGTTGGCGCGGGTTGCCAGGGTCGCCATAACCTGTTCATCAGCGTCGCTACCATAGGCAATGGTAAACACGGCCGTATCATTGGCTGCTGCCTGCTGGATCAGGCTCTCATTGAAGGTAAAGCGATAGCTGCGGGTATCTTGCCCATCAGACAAGACAATCAAGGCATTGGTAGTATCCACAGAAGTGGTAGCGGCAATGACCGCCGCGCCGTCCCCAATGGCATCATAGAGGGTCGTGTCGCCGCTGGCCTCCAGATTCCGAATGGTGTTGACCACTTTCTGGCGATTATCCCCTACCCGAACGTGGTTAATGAGCAATTGTGGCTCGGTGGCAAAAGCGATGATCGAGATATAATCATCATCACCCATTTGCTCCACAAATTGGATAGCCGCTGCACGCATGGTTTCCATTTTGCTGCCGCGCATGCTGCCAGAAGTATCCAAAAGCATGACCAGATTAACATCTTTGCGGGCTGCCATCCACAAATCTTGCACACCATAGATAGTGGCGACACTGGGACTGTTGAAGATGAGTTCCGGCTGGTTGAGGTTGACGCCACGCTCGGCATCCAGGGGTGACCCCATGGCCACGCTTTCATTGACGGGGCGTAGACCAACGGCAACGGCCGTTTCCTGGGCCAACTCGCTCACCAAAAAGTCACGGAACGCTTGCGCCCCTTCCAGCGTCGTACTGTCCAAGCCCTGACGGATGCAAGCCGGGTGCGTAGCCATGAATGTGCCTTCCAAGGGATAAACGGGCACAATCTCGCCATTGCCATAGAAAACGGCCGTACTCTCATACATCACCGCCGCCGAGAGGTAACTGACACCCCGCTGTTGCATTGTGGTGCCCAGGGCATCCGTGCTGGCGCTAAACCAGGTCACCCCTCCCTCAAAAGCCCCGACAGAAGCCTGCACAATAGGCTGCTGAATATCCGTCACGCTGACG
This sequence comes from uncultured Anaerolinea sp., assembly GCA_964504445.1. Taxonomy (GTDB): domain Bacteria; phylum Chloroflexota; class Anaerolineae; order Promineifilales; family Promineifilaceae; genus JACSRF01. The sequence continues at coordinate 20,992 of CAZDEO010000058.1, forward strand.
GCTTCCACCTTTGATTCGGCAGCCTGCACAATGGCTAACAGCGTGCTGGCCCCAGAGCCAGAGAGTCCGGGATGCGTATGTCCCAGGCGGAAGGCCTCACCCAGTTCGCCGCCGCTGTAATAGTTCCATGCCGACGGGTCGGAGGCCAGGCTACCCACGTCTAGCCAGCCCAAAGGCAAGCCGGGCCAACCCAGCGCCTCGGCAATTGGCCGCCACATGGCAATGACCAGCGGGCTTTCAGCCACGCTGATGCAGTCGCCCTGAAAGTCAGCATTGCCCTGGTCGGCCAGCACGTTAACCCACACCTGTTCTTCGGGCAGCCAGAGGGCGGTGTCTGTGCCCTCGGCCATTTGGGTCACCGCCAGGCCAGATTCTACAAATTTCGCCACGGCGTAGATGGGGTCTCCGGCGCTGTTTTCGGTGGCGCTTTCGTTAAAGGTGGTAACGGCCGTTTCTAACCACGGCTTCAAGCTCGAATTGGCCACCACCTCCACCACGGCGGCATTACGCGGAATGGACTCTCCTCCCCGATCAAACAACCCACAAGCTAACGTCGTCAGGGCTAGTAGCCCCACCATAAACCCCATCGCGCGGAAATTTTTGAGTTTCATAAATAACCCTTTCGTACAAAGAATTTCGACTTTCCCGAAAGCTGAGAAGGCGTCTTTGCCAGAGCGATTGGTTCGCAGCTTCCGGGAAAATGATGAACAACTAACAATTTGCAATTCATTATGAACCAGTTCTACCGTCCAGAAGTGACCAGCGTCAATTCCACGTACCGGTCACTGGCCTGCACGTTCGGATCATCGGTATTTCTATTTGCTTCAGGTGGCAATGTTGCTTCAACAATAAAGCGCGCCGGGTCAATACCCTGCGAAACCAAATAATCCACCACCGACTGGGCACGGCCCTCCGCCACTTCCAAAATTTCCTGTTCAGTGTAGGGCGGGTTGTTGGCCGGCCAGGCCGACGAACCCCTGACGCGCAAGAACAACCCCACACTTTGCGACAAGGTCGGAACCACGCAAGAATCCAGGATACGCCGCGACTCCAGCGTGAGTTCGGTGGACTCAGGTAAAAAGGAAAAGGTGCGGCAAGGCAAAACCGCCAGGGTTGCCGCATCTCCCGTCGCCACGCCCGTCAGGTCCAATTGGGCGGAGATGGAAAAGGTGTTGTTCACCGGATCTGCAAAGGGCTGCAAACTGGCCTGGTCGGCGGCACGCAGGACAAATCCGGATTCTACCAAAGATGTAATATCGTCGGCGGGAACAGATAAATCGGAAGCCGCCCAAACGCGGCGCGCAATTTCCAGGCGACTAATGATGGGGCGGGTGTCGCGCATGACAAAGGCGTTGTCTCCCAGGTCAGCTTGGGCCACGCTCTCCAGCCATAGCTCAAAATCCTCGGTAGCCGATTCGGGGTAGACGTAGCTCCAATCGTTGTTGCCCCAGGCCGCTATTTGGGCTGCAGCCGTGTCAAAATCTTCTACTTGCGCTTTTAGCGTGGCAAACCAGGCGTTATGGAAGTTTTGCACCAGGTCAGCGTTATTGTTCAAGGATTGGCGGGAGGTCACGATGACGTCAATGACGATGCGCAGTTGGGCAGAGCTAAGCAAGGGCGCACCACCGCTAGACTCCGCGTCATAGATGTCTGGCTCCCAACCGGAAACAACGTCAGCCTGACCATTGTTGAAAACGGCGACGGCGTCTGCCACGCTGTCTTGGGGTACCAGGGTAACGTCGGAGCGCGGGCTGAGTTGGGCAATGGAGAGGGCGTAATAAACAAAGTATTCACCCACGCTGCCCCGTGAAAAGGAAATTCGCTTGCCCTTGAGATCGTTCACGGTGGGTACGTTGCGTCCCCAAAGCTGGTCTGCACCGGCGCTTTCATCCACAATGGCGGTAATCACGCCAGGGCTGGTGAGGGCAACAGAATCCAGGGTGGTGAGCAAGCAGTTCCATTGTCCGGAATTTAATAGGGCGGTGCGCTGTTCTTCGGAAATGGAATAGGCATCTGTCAAATCGAAGGGGATGATGCCAAGGCGAAAGCCGTTTTCGATGTCTTTGCCGCTCATCTGCATTTGCTGGAGGGTGAAGTAGCTGCCAAAGGCATCGGCCCCGCAAATGTAGGTGGGCAGGCTGGCATTGGCTTCATGGTTTGGCCCCCAAATGGGTTCAGGAGAATCCAGACGGACGCTGGGTGTGGCTCCACCTGTGGTGGTGGGCGCGCCGGGCGTTGTGGCTCCCTCGACAATTGGCTCGTCAGGGGTGACGAGGTTGAAAACGACCACGCCCAAAACGGCTAGAAAGGCTATGCCAACAATGAAAATGAAGATGATTCGTGTTCTGTCCATTCTGTGCTCCTTTTTGCAAGACCATTTGACCAACGTGCGCTGGTTATTTATTTTGGAATTCGTCTAAGGGTGTGGTATTGGTTATACGCAATATGGGTGCGTTTGTTGCAGGTTTAGACATGATACCCCAGGTTGCGCAGAACGTCTCCTGCAACTTGGCCGTGAATCAGGTCGAATTGGTAACGGCCGTTGCCATCTCGATCTACTATCAACTCATTAGCCTCTGGTAGTACACAATGCTTGCTACCCCGCACCCCGCCCAGCATCTCCTGATACGCGCCAATGCTGAAAAACCCAATATACAGCTCCTCGGTTTCTACGGGCAGGTACAAAGGCGACTGACTGGGCTTAGGCGGATACACATCATCACTATCACAAGTGATGCCGCCTAATTGGACTTGTTGAAACGGCTTATCCAGATGCGTGAGGGGCAACACAATAAAATGCTCACCCAAAGCCCAACTGTCTGGAAAAGAACTCATGATGGAGCCATCAATGATGTACCACGGTATTCGAGAACGATTATCTTTGGCCGTGATGACCTTGAACAGGTGCGCCCCATGTTCAGAGGTTGTATAGCGGCCAAATTCGCCCATGACGTCAGGCTCAGGCACCCCATAGCGGGCGCAAGTTTGTTTCAACTCGGTAAGCAGCAAGCGCACAAACTGGTGGTAATCAAAGTCAAAGTTGAGGGTCATAGGCACGGGCATGCCGCCGCCAAAATTGAAAATACTCAGGGTGGGGTACCGCTGGCGCAAGCGGGCGTACAGTTCAATGCCCGGACGCAAATACGATAAAAATCCCGTCTCGTCGGTTAGCTGGCTGCCCACCATGTAGTGATAGAGTTTGAGGTTTAGATTGGGGGCTGCGGCCACGTACTCGGCTGCTTTCCATAAGGTTTCCAGGTCCATGCCAAAGCGGGAGTTGGCGGCTTCCATTTCCGCTTCTGAGGTATTAGGGCCGTAGCTTTTCTGGCGCAGTCCTACGTCAAAGGAGTATCCGGAAGTGATGAGGGGTGTAATCTCGCTTAAATCTTCGATGACGGGAATCAGTTGCTCGTGTTCGTGGCGCAGGCGCAAGATGTTTGTCATGTAGTGGGACCCAGCGGGCTTAAAGCCGTTGCAAATGATCATGCAGTCAGAGGTGAGTTGTCCACTCTGGAGCATGTGCCGGGCAATGTCTACGTCGATGGTTGAGGACATTTCATGGTGGGCGCCGGCGCTTAGGGTGGTGCGAATGACTTCTTCGGCGGCGTTGGCTTTGGAGGCGTAGGTGTAGTGGAAACGGCCATTGTACCCCACTTCTTCTCGCACTTCCGCAAAAACCTGGTTCATTTGGGCAATGCGGTGACGAATGACTGGCAAATAAACAATCTCCAGCGGACTGGGCAGCGTGCGCCCCAGCCCCTGGTCTAAGCCATCCCCTAAAAATAGCTGGGCCAAATCCAGGTCTTCAAAGTGGAGACGGCCGTTACGCACATTCAAATACGCATTAAAGTAATAAAAATCCGGTACAGGGTCTTCGCGTTCCCAGCCAATCACGGGACGAGTCATATCACAGCCTCCAAGGTAAGTGTAACAGCATTATACACATCATTTTCGCAGATCAGCAGGCAACCAAGCCGCCAACTAACCAACCACGCCCCCAATCCGCGACGAAACCAAATGCAAATCCCGCTGCGGAAATGGTATCTCAATCCCCGCCTCATGCAGCGCCTGGTACAAAGCCGTGTTCATCTTGTCCACAATACGCCGCGTTTCTACGTAATCTTCAATCCAGCAACGTACCACAAAGTTGAGGGAGGATTCCCCGAACTCCAAAAACAGCGCTTCCACTGGTTTATCGGCCATCACCCACCCCTGTACACGGATGGCCTCAATCATCACCTGGCGCGCCCGTTCAATATCTGTACCATAGGCTACGCCCACGGCCGTTTGCACCCGGTACATGGTGCTAGGATCAGAATAATTTACCACCAAATTATTTCCGATCACCTTATTCGGCACCGAAACCATACGCTGATCCCGCGTCAAAATACGTGTGCTGCGCAGGCCGATGTCGATCACATCCCCCCACGCATCAATATCCAAAATTTGCACCCGATCCCCCACCTTGAACGGCCGATCCACCATAATAGTAAATCCCGCCAACATATTCCCCAAGGTCTCTTGAGCCGCCAAAGCCACCGCCAGCGAACCAATGCCCAAGGTCGTCACCAATGCGCTGACCTCAATGCCATAACGCCCCAAAATTATAATTATCACCGTGATCGTTAGGGCTATCTGGGCAATATACCGAAACAAACCCAGAAAGCTTTCATCCAGGTCCGTATTCGTTTTATGCGCAATTTCCTGACTGTACCAGCGAATAATTCCCCCCACCAGTTGATAGAGAAACACAAACACAACCAAAGAATAAACCACAAAAAACAAACGCCCAACTTCCATCTCCCAGCCTTCAGGGATAAAGCTAAGCTGCCGTAATGCCAGCTCAAGACCACCCGCAAAGATCACCAGCCGCAACGGCGCCCGCGCAGCCGAGACTATGGCATCATCCAGACTCGTCCGGGTCCGCCCCACCAACTGCAACATCACCCATTGCAGCACCCACCGTGCGGCCAAACCCAAAATCCAGGCTGCCAAAATAATCAACAATGCCAAACTCAATTCTTGCCACCAACTCATCACATTTCTCCCTATACCGTGAAATTCTGCATTTGCGGTTCCATAACGCGTTCAGAACGACTTTGTTATAATCAAACCCGCATGAGGATTATGCCTGATGATAAGCAAACAACCTCATGTTTTCAAGCTGCGCGATACGTACCCAACTTACACCACCAGGAGGTCGCCTTGGAAGACAAATTTGTGCTCCCACTGCCCGAAGAAATCGAAATCCTTATCACCGAAGGTCACTTAGATGAGCTGCGCAGCCTATTAACCCATGTCCACCCGGCAGATATTGCCGATCTTATGGATGAATTAGACCCCGAACATGCCGTCATCGTCTTTGAATTACTTTCCCTGGAAACCGCCAGCGAGGTCCTCGATGAAACTGGGTCAATTATTCGCCAGGAATTGGTAGAAAAAGTGGACGATGAGCGGTTGGCCGATCTTTTGGACACCCTGCCCATGGATGATGCCGCCGAGTTCCTCGAAGATTTGCCAGACCCTGTATCCGAAAGGCTCATTGGCTTGATGGAACCAGAGGAAGCGGCCGAAGTACAGCAAATTCTCGCTTACGAAGAAGAGACCGCCGGCCGTTTGATGACCACCGACGTCGTCGCTTTGCGTCGCCAATGGACGGTCAATGAAACGTTTGAATTTCTACGCTCTTTGGAAGGCACAGAATCGCTGCACTATCTTTACGTCGTTGACCGTGAGGACAAGCTCCTCGGCGTAGTGCCTCTGCGCGACCTCATTATGGCCTCGCCAGACGCCCTGGTGGAAAGTATCATGTCAGAACAGATTGTCTCTGTACCCGTCACCGCCGATCAGGAAGATCTGGCAGAAATGGTCTCCCGTTATGACTTTGTGGCCATTCCCGTCACCGATGCCGCCGGGAGATTGGTGGGTGTAGTCACAGTAGATGACGTACTGGACATTTTTGAGGAAGAAGTCACTGAAGACATTCAGCGCCTGGGGGGTTCTGAACCTTTGGACCAACCCTATTTTGCTGCCTCTATTCCGCAAATTGTAGGTAAGCGAATCGGCTGGCTGCTGCTGCTTTTTCTGGCCTCTACTCTCTCTGGTGAGGTGCTGCGCTTTTTTCAAGAAGAGTTGGATACTGTTGTGGCCCTTACCCTCTTTATCACCCTGATCATTGGTACGGGGGGGAATGCGGGTTCACAAACTGTAGCAACCATCATTCGCGCCATTACCCTGGATGAGGTACGGTTGAGCAACATGTGGCAAGCTTGGCGGCGGGAGGTTTCCACCGGATTCATTTTGGGGCTGGTCATGGGTGTGGTGGGCATTGTGCGGGCACTACTCTGGCAAACGGGAATTGAGGTAGCTCTGGTAGTTGCACTGACGCTGCCCGCCGTTGTCATCTGGTCTAACACCGTGGCCACCATTATCCCCATTGTGGCCGACCGGGTAAGAATTGACCCCACGGTTATCAGTGGCCCCATGATTACTACTATCGTAGACGCAACGGGCCTTCTCATTTACTTTTCCCTGGCGAAACTAATATTGGATGTGATATGAGCATGAACCTGATAATTCCCCCAAAATTAGTTGCGGCACTGCAATCTGCAAAACGACTAGCAGTGCTAACCGGTGCAGGAATTTCAGCGGAGAGTGGAGTTCCGACGTTTCGGGAAGCGCAAACGGGCCTGTGGGCACAATATGACCCTCAGGAACTGGCAACACCAGAGGCTTTTCGTCGTCATCCGCAGCTTGTTTGGGAATGGTATGCGTGGCGGCGGGCATTGGTAAGCCAGGCGGAACCCAATCCAGGGCACGTTGCGTTGGTAGACATGGCGCAAAAAGTGCCGGTTTTTACCCTGGTGACGCAAAATGTGGATGGGTTGCACCAGCAAGCAGGTAGCACGGCCGTTATCGAGCTGCATGGCAATTTACAACGGGTCAAGTGCTATGAGCGAAACCACATCGTAGAAAACTGGGCAGAAACGGGAGAAGTACCCCCAAACTGCCCCATCTGTGGCAGCTTGCTGCGCCCTGACGTAGTGTGGTTTGGCGAAAACTTGCCGGTAGATGCGTTGAATGCCGCCATTCATGCGGCGCAACAGTGCGACGTTTTTTTGACGGTGGGCACGTCGGCGCTGGTGCAACCAGCGGCTTCATTGCCTCTGGAAGCGCTGCAAAAAGGAACGCCAGTGGTAGAGATTAACCCGCAGCGCACGCCCCTTACCCATTACGTGGATTATGCGTTGGCAGGCCCGGCTGGCGTGGTGTTGCCTTTGTTGGTGCAAGAGGTGTGGAGCTAAACAACCGCGCCACTACGGCCATGGTTTACATAAGCGGCCATGTCCATTATACTAAAAACCATGTCTGCTCGTTCTTCAAATACAGACGAGAAGTTTGTTCCCGTGGGTGTTGTGCTGATTACGGTGGGCGTCCTGGTGGTATTTTTTGTACTGCTCATCTGGATAATGGCCCCCCAGATTATGCCAGCGCCAGTTTATCGGGCCATTGCGCCCTATTTGCCGCAAGAAGGCCCCATTCCTACACGCATGGCTCTTGCGGTTGTGCCGGAAACTTTGCCTGGTGGAACGGGGGAAACGGCCGTGCTGCTGCCAGAAACCACCCTCCCCGAGAGCTACCCCGACTACTTCGTCTCCGCGGCTGATGCCATCGTCACAAACCCGCAAGCCGGCCAACCCATGCACATGAGCATACCCGCCATTAACCTGGATGCCGACGTGATGGAAGTAGGTCTGCAACAGCACGTAACCGATGATGGCCAAACCTTTTATCAATGGCAAGTACCGGCCGGCTACCTGGTGGGCTGGCACAACAATAGCGCCCGCCTGGGCCAGCCAGGGAATACAGTTCTCAACGGCCACCACAATATCTTTGGCGAGGTATTTCGCCATCTAATCGACCTGGAAGAAGGGGATGAAATCATCCTGTCGGACAATACGCAGAGCTTCATTTACCGGGTTTCTGTCAAAGAAATTTTGCCCGAACTAGGGCAACCCATCGAAGTAAGAATAGAAAACGCGCGCTGGATGGAACCGACGGAGGACGAGCGCATTACCCTCATCAGCTGCTGGCCTTACACTGGCAACTCTCACCGGCTGGTCATTGTAGCCCAACCGGTGGATTCATAATCTGATTTATTTTTTACAAGGAGGCATAAGCCATGAAAAAAGTTATTATGACAACCCTGGTCGCTGTATTGCTGCTGGCCCTGATGGTTGGCGGGCTGCAGGCTCAGGAGCCAGGGCAGCCAAGAGGTACCATCATGGGGGTCATTCACGAGGACGTTAATGGCGACGGTAAATGCGTGAATACAGGAGTGGCTGGCGAAGCCCCCGTGGCTAACGTGAATGTAGAGTTTGTGAGCAGTGATGAGCAAACTGTGCTGACGATGTACAGCAGCGCAGATGGGGCTTTTGGGCTATACGCCGCCGGATACAGCTATTGGCGGCTTACAGCTAAGCCCGCAGCCGATTGGGTGGTGACTTCCCAAAACCCCATTTACGCACCGGTAGATGCCCAAAACCCGGCTGTCAGTGGCTTGTTTTTCTGTGTCCAAAAAGCAACAAAGGCGCGGGTGGTTTTGCCTGCTTCTGGTGCTCCGGTTAGTGCAGGCGTGCTGGCGGTAACGGCCGTTACCGGACTCTCCCTCATCCTCAGCGGGGCCATCCTGGAAATTCGCCGTCGCCAATAAACCTCCACCGTAGCGCGTCTTCCAAACAGGAAGATGCGCTACGGTAAAAGCAATACCTTTCCGATATTTTTTCTGTCCTGGATAAAATGATGGGCCTCGGCGGCCTTCTCCAGCGGGTAAGTGGCGGCAATGTGTGGTCGAAAAAGCGCCTCATCATACCACTGAATCACCTGCTGCATCCACGGGCGTAGCAACTCCGTGTGTTCCCATAAATGGCCCAGATTTAACCCCATCACAGCCCTGTTATCACGCATAAGCTGCAACGGATTGTAAAAAGAAAGATTTACCAACAAGCGCAAGACCGCCAACCAAGAGCGGCGCTTACGTGAAGCCACACTGCTAGCGCCAAGCATCACCAGGCGCCCTGTGGGTTGCAGTAACCGGTAATTCTTCCGCCAATGGGCACCCCCCAAGGAATCCAAAATAAGGTTCACACCCTTGTGCCCGGTCATTTCCAGCAGCACGTGCGTATAATCACGATTGCGGTAATCCATCGGAAAATCCAACCCTTGCTCCCGCAAAAAATCGTGCTTCTCTGGTGAAGCGGTGCCATAGGTTTCTGCGCCTATAATTTTGCAAATGGTTAATGCTGCCAAACCTACGCCGCCCCCAGCATTATGAATGAGTACCTTATCGCCAGGGCGCAAAGACCCCATTACCACCAGACCCACGTAAGCTGTCAAAAATACCACAGGCAAAGCAGCCGCATCTTGAGCACTCATCCAATCGAAACGAGAAAAAACCTGCTTATAAGGCACACAAACCGTATCGCTATATCCGCCAAAGCGGGTGATGGCAAAAACCTTGTCTCCTTCGTGCAAATCGGGCACACCTTGCCCCATAGCGTCGATCACGCCAGCGACTTCGTAGCCAGGGACGTAGGGAGCGGGTGGCGCGTCGCGGTACATGCCTATGCGTCCCAGGATGTCGGCAAAGTTGATACCACATGCTTCCACACGAATGCGCACCTCACCATTGCGGGGCAGTGGATCCGGCGCTTGGCGTAACTGCAGGACTTCGGGGGAGCCATATCGCGGGATGAGGATCTGTTTCATAAAAGAAAGTATAGCGAGGCGCTGGCCTTTTTCGCAAAAAAACCGCATCAGGTTCTTCTGGTGCGGTTCATGGTAAGCATGGGCAGGAAATAGGTGGTTACCCTTCTGGTGTTTTTTCGGCAGGTTCTTCGGCAACCCTTTCCACAAGGATGATACAATCTGTGGCAAGAGCGGCTATGAGGGCTACAGCAGCCATGTAGGGCAGAAAGGCAATGCCCGCCATACCCAGGGCTAAGGGGATTTCCAGGTGAATGTGGCGCTTCTCGTTTTTGATGACGAGGCGGCGCACGGCCGTTTCCTTCACCAGTTTCTTCACAAACCCCACCAAATCTTCACCGGCGACGACAACTTCCTCAGACCAGCTTTTTTGCTGCTTTTGGGCTGTCGGTTCTTCCTCAACAAATATCGCTTCTTCACTCAGCTTTTCTTCTACATATTCACTCATTTTTCCATCTCCTTGCTACCTCGTTTTGTGCAAAAAACGTTATCAGGCAGCACGCCAGGTATAGGTTAATTTGGTGCCCATTACGTGAGGGTGTTTTAGAACTATCTATTACCCATATCTCCCCAAGGGAAGGGGGATAGGATAAACTCCGAGAT
>CAZDEO010000059.1:0-31169 GCA_964504445.1 uncultured Anaerolinea sp.
TCGTGAAGGTGGACTGACGGTAGGTGCTGGGGTTATTACCAAAATCCTGGCGTAATATGGAAGACTAGGGCATTGGTGAGAATCATGCCTGGCATCCTGAGGCGATTATGGCAAAGCAAAAAATTCGCATTCGTTTAAAAGCATATGATCATCGTGTGTTAGACCAATCAGCCAAGCGTATTGTCGGGACTGCCGAACGTACGGGTGCGCGGGTAATCGGCCCTGTTCCGTTACCAACTCGCATAGAAAGATTTACTGTACGACGTAGTACGTTTATTGATAAAGATTCACACGAGCATTTTGAAATTAGAACACACAAGCGGTTGATTGATGTGATCAACCCTGATTCGAAAACGATTGATACCTTGATGCGGTTGAATTTACCAGCTGGCGTTGATATTGAGATATCCATCTAGTTTGAAGAAAAGGATGATGCAGCTTACGCCTGGTAGCTGACAGTCCTGGGAGGTAAATGTGAAAGGATTACTAGGTATCAAAATGGGTATGAGCCAAGTGTTTGATGCGGCTGGGGTTGTAACACCAGTAACCATCATTCAGGCTGGCCCGTGTATTGTTACCCAAATAAAAACAAAAGAAACAGACGGGTATGAAGCCGTTCAGGTTGGTTATGGCGAAATCAAAGAAAAGCGATTAACAAAAGGCCAAAAGGGTCATTTGGGATTGTTAAAACCTGATAAAGAGCATTCACGTCGTAAGAAGATTGATGGAGCTTTACCTGTCCGCCACCTGCGCGAGTTTCGCACAAAAAGTGCCGAGGAGTATGAAGTTGGCCAGGTTATAACTGTAGAGCAGTTTGCCGAGGGTGAACGGATTGATGTAACTGGACAAACGAAAGGACGTGGTTTTGCCGGTACGGTGAAACGCTACGGTTTTGGTGGGGGAGTCAGAACCCACGGACAATCAGATCGCCATCGTGCGCCGGGTTCGATTGGTGCGGCATCAGGCACCGCTCATGTTTTCAAGGGGAAGAGGATGCCTGGGCATTATGGTAATGTTCGCTATACTTCCCAAAATCTGGAAATTGTGCGTATAGATGTTGAGAAGAACTTGCTTGCTGTTAAAGGGGCAGTTCCTGGAGCAAAGGGCGGCCTAGTCGTAATTCGGGATGCAGCAAAGAGCTAGCGGAGGTCTTGTGATGAGAGTACCAGTGTATAGCATGGCTGGCCAGGAAGTAAGTCACGTTAACCTTCCGGCTAGCATTTTCGAAGCAAATATAAATCGTGATCTTATGCACCAAGCATTAGTGCGACAGTTGGCTAATGCCCGTCTAGGAACCCATAAAGTGAAAGGGCGTTCGGAGGTTAATCGAACTACTGCGAAAGTGTATCGGCAAAAGGGGACTGGCCGAGCGCGACATGGTAGTCGTCGAGCCCCGATCTTTGTGGGTGGTGGTGTTGCTCACGGCCCGCAGATGCGTAAGTATACAAAGAATATGCCACGAAAGATGCGCCGGGCTGCTTTGCGTTCCGCCTTGAGTGTGAAGGCCAGCAATGGGGACGTGGTGGTTTTGGATGAAATCCGCATGGACGCGCCGAAATCAAAGGATATCGTGCAGTTGATTAACACGATTGCTTCTGGTGAAAGCACGCTATTGTTGTTGCCTGGGCGAAATGAGGTTGTCGAAAGGTCAACCCGTAATTTGGCTGATGTGAAGGCCTTGCATGCCAGTTACCTAAATATTCGCGATTTGTTGGGCTATAACAAGATTATTATGCCTCTGGCGGCCCTTGAAGTTATTGATGGATTCCTCAACACGGGTGAGGAAGAGGTGAAGGAGGAGGCGTAAAATGCATTGGCGCGAAATTATCCGTCGCCCGGTGGTGACAGAAAAAAGCAACTTCTTGGCTGATGAATTAAACCAGTATACGTTTGTTGTTGATTCTCGAGCAAACAAGGTTCAGATTAAGCAGGCTGTTGAATTGGCCTGGCCTGAGGTCACGGTTGAAAGGGTGCGTGTGGCAAATATGCCGGCGAAGAGAGCACGGCGTTGGCGTCGTATAGCAACTCGTAAATCGGGATGGAAAAAAGCTATCGTAACCCTGGCTAGTGGCGATAGTATTGATTTATTTGAAGGTGTTTAAGTAATAGTTTAGAACAGGGATGAGGTTTAGTAACCTGAGGGGTGTTGTTCCTGTAGGTTGTTGGACTTAGTATCCGTCTCTGGAGGTATTATGCCTATTAAAGTTTTTAAACCTACTTCTCCTGGACGCCGTGATATGAGCGGCCAGACTTTTGAAGAGGTAACACATTCTTATCCTGAAAAGTCTTTGACAACCGGTATGCGAAAGCGGGGCGGCCGTAATTTTCGTGGAAAGATTACGATTCGCCATCGTGGGGGTGGTCATAAACGCCGTTATCGGTTGATTGATTTTAAGCGTGAAAAGTTTGGTGTTCCTGCGGCTGTGAAGACAATTGAGTATGATCCAAATCGGTCAGCGCGTATTGCTCTTTTATATTACGCTGATGGTGAAAAGCGTTATATTATTGCTCCTTTGGGGCTACGTGTAGGGGATTCGGTAATGAGTGGGCCAGGTGCTGAAATTCGGCCTGGAAATGCATTGCCGTTAAACAATATTCCTCTAGGCACGCAGATTCATAATATTGAATTGCAAGAAGGCAAGGGTGGTCAGCTGGTGCGGTCTGCTGGTACATCTGCACAATTGTTGGCAAAGGACCACCCGTTGTATGTGACGCTGCGTTTGCCTTCTGGCGAGGAACGTTATGTCCCTAAGAATTGTCTGGCAACAATTGGACAAGTAGGAAATGTGGAGCATGGTAATGTGAAGCTTGGGAAAGCTGGCCGTAAGCGCCATTTGGGTATTCGCCCGACGGTGCGCGGGTCGGCTATGAACCCCAATGATCATCCGCATGGTGGTGGCGAGGGGCGTTCACCGATTGGTATGGCTGGTCCGAAGACTCCTTGGGGACAACCTGCCCAGGGTAGACGGACGCGCCGCAATAAACGTACGGATAAGTACATATTCCGTCGCCGTACTAAGAAGCGTCGGTAGGAGGTGAGAGGATGTCTCGTTCGCTAAAGAAAGGGCCATACGTTAATCCAAAATTGTTACGTAAAGTTGAGAAGTTGAATGATACAAAGCAGCGTCAGGTCATTCGTACTTGGTCGCGAGCTAGCACCATCTTTCCGCAGATGGTTGGACATACGATTGCTGTTTATGATGGGCGCCGCCATATTCCGATTTATGTGACGGAGAATATGGTGGGGCATAAGTTGGGCGAGTTTGCTCCAACACGCACTTTTCGCGGTCATGTGCGGGCTGAAAAGAAGGGGCGTCGGTAATTATGGCTGAGGTATTTGAAGTTAGAGCGGTTGCTAAGCATATTCCGATTTCAACCCAGAAGGTGCGTTTGGTTGTGAATGCTGTACGCGGCAAGGGGGCAGAAGAGGCTTTGGACACTTTGCGCTTTATGCCTCAGCGTGCTGCTGAGCCGGTGTTTAAGCTGATCCAGTCGGCTGTGGCGAATGCGGAGGAGAACTTCGGTTTGGAAATTGACGAACTGGTGGTTCACCGTATTTATGCTGATGAGGGTCCACGCCATCGGAAGGCGCCTTATGGTGGTCGTTTTGCTGGTAGGGGACGTTTCCGGCCGATTATGCGTCGTTCGTCGCATATAACTGTTGTGTTGGCTGAGCGAGAAATTGAGGATTAGTTGCATGTAGGCGGCGATGGGTGAAGCTATCGCCGATGTGGAGGATGCTAAGTTGGGACGTAAAGTACATCCAGTAGGGTTCCGTCTGAAGGCTTTTCGCGATTGGAATACACGTTGGTTTGCGGAAGGTGAACAGTACCGCGAGTTGCTGCGTGAGGATTTTGAAATTCGCCGGATGATTAAGAAGGAGTTGTCTTCGGCGGGTGTGGCGAATTTGCAGATTGAGCGTGCCGCACCTAATCAGGTTACGGTGACGATTCATACTTCACGGCCGGGCATTGTCATTGGGCGTAAGGGTGCTTCTGTTAAGGATTTGCGTGGGAAGTTGCGATCTTTGACTGATAAGGCTGTGAAGGTGGAAGTCGAGGAGATTTCCCAGCCGGAAGCAAACGCAAAGTTGATCGCGGAGAATATTGCGAATCAATTGGAGCGCCGTATTTCGCACAGCCGGGCGATGAAGCGTGCAGCGATGCAGGCGATGCGTCAGGGTGTGGAGGGAATACGTATTGAAGTGGGCGGTCGGTTGGGCGGTTCGGAAATGGCCCGGAAAGAGAAGATTTGGGACGGCCGTGTGCCGCGGAATACGCTGCGAGCAGATCTGGATTATGGCACAGCCGAAGCTTTGACGACCTTTGGCATGATTGGCGTGAAGGTCTGGATTTACCGGGGCGAAATCCTACCACAAAGGGTTGAAGCAACAGACGTTTACATTAGTGAGTAGGAATTGGAGAGTAGACCATGTTAATGCCAAAACGCGTTAAATATCGTAAGCAATTCCGCGGGCGCATGAGAGGTCAGGCAAAGGGCGGCACAGAGCTTTTGCATGGTGAGTTTGGTTTGCAGGCGCTGGAGCCGGGTTGGATTACTAGCCGTCAGATTGAATCGGTCCGTCGTGCGATGGTCCGTCGAATGCGGCGCCGTGGAAAATATTGGATTCGGATTTTTCCCGACAAACCTGTAACGGCCAAGCCGGCTGAAACACGCATGGGTAAGGGAAAAGGCTCTGTTGACCATTGGGTTGCTGTTGTAAAACCGGGGCGTATTATGTTCGAGATTTCGGGTGTCCCTGTTGATGTCGCCAAAGATGCGCTGAATTTGGGTAAGTACAAATTGCCTATCCGGACCCAGATTATATCCCGGGAGGAGGCACTCTAATGTTAAATGTTGTTGCGTTACGTGAGATGAGTGGCGATAAGCTGCGGGAAATGTTGGAAAACGCCCGTGAGGAGATGTTCAATTTGCGTTTTCAGAAAGCATCAGCGCGGCTTGAAAACTATGCCCGGCTGAAGCAAGTTCGGCGCGAGATTGCACAATTGGAAACTGTTTTGCATTTGCGTCAACGAGCAAAAGAGGTGGCAGCACAAGAGCCGGATATTGCTGCTGTGTTAGATGGAAAAGAGTGGAAGGCAACGGCTCGTTTTCAATATGAAGAGAGCGCATGGGTTGTGCGTTTTATGGACCAGGATGACAATGAGCTGGCGGAAGCGATGGTAAACCTGAACCGGAAAAGCCTGCATGGCCGGAAGGTGCGGCAGCAGAAAGCGGCACCGCGCCTGGTTGTCAAATATGAAGTTGCAGGGTAGGTGAACAATGAGAGAGCAAAGAAAACGCCTGACTGGGGTGGTTACCAGTGACAAAATGGATAAAACGGTTGTGGTTGCTGTTACGACCACAAAACGTCATCCACGCTATGGTAAGGTCCTGCGCCTCATAAAGAAGTATAAGGCGCATGACGAAGAGAATGAGTGCCGTTTGGGTGATCGCGTGCAGATCATTGAATCAAGACCAATTAGCCGGCAAAAGCGCTGGGCGGTCGTTTCTATCTTGGAACGTGCCAAATAAGTTTGAGGAGAGTAGACGATGATTCAGCAAGAAAGTCGGTTAACGGTGGCTGATAACTCGGGCGCCCGGGAACTCCTTGTGATTCAAGTAATGGGTGGATCACGGCGACGCTATGGTCGCGTTGGCGATGTGGTGACGGCTACGGTGAAAAAAGCTGCGCCAAATTCTGGCGTTAAGAAAAGTACCGTGGTAAAGGCCGTGATTGTGCGCACGAATAAAGAGTACAAACGAGAGGATGGTAGTTACATTCGTTTTGATGACAATGCGGCGGTAATCCTGGCGCCAGATGGTCGTTCTCCGGTGGGGACACGAATTTTTGGTCCAGTAGCGCGTGAGCTGCGGGAGAAGGGGTTCAGTCGAATTCTGTCTCTGGCGCCCGAAGTATTGTAAATAGGTTGATGAGGAAGATCATGCGCATTAAGGTTGATGATCAAGTAGTAATTATTGCTGGTAATGACAAGGGTGTGCGCGGCAAGGTGTTGCGGGTAATCCCTGGTAAGAACCGGGTTGTTGTTTCTGGAGTTAATGTGGTTAAGAAGCATCAGCGGCCTCGACCAACGGGGGGACGTGGTGGACAATCTCAAGGTGGTATTATTGAGTTTGAAGCACCTGTTGATATTTCTAACGTGATGCTGGTTGACCCAGAAACCGATGAACCAACTCGGATTGGGGTTCGCCGTGATGAAAACGGCCGTCGCATACGATACGCTAAAAAAAGTGGAAAAGACCTCGATTGAGGGAATATTTAAACTCGGAGTGAGCCAGGCTGCCCCATACGTGAGTAATCGTCCGTAGGCCGCCTGCCACTTAACTCGGAGGAGAACATGGCATTCAAGCCGCTTAAAGAAAAATATAAAGAAGAAATAGTCCCTGCACTCATGGAAGAATTTGGTTACAGCAGTGTGATGCAGGTGCCAAGACTCACCAAAGTAGTCATTAATGTTGGGCTAGGCGAAGCCCTAGACAACGCCAAAGCAATTGATTTTGCCGTGAGTGACATTGTTGCCATTACCGGGCAGAAACCTGTTATCACAAAAGCCAAAAAATCAATTGCTGGTTTCAAATTACGCGAAGGGCGTGCGATTGGGGTAAAAGTTACCCTGCGCGGCGAGCGCATGTGGAGCTTTCTGACCCGTCTTATCCACGTGGCACTTCCCCGTACCCGCGACTTCCAGGGGATTTCACCAGACTCCTTTGACGGACGTGGTAATTACACGCTGGGGCTGCGCGAGCAGCTCATCTTCCCCGAAATTGATTACGATAAAATCGATAAAATTCGGGGTATGGAAGTCAGCATTGTTACTACGGCCGTAACCGACGAAGAAGGTCGGAGTTTACTGAGCATGCTCGATATGCCATTTTGGCAGAACTAAGGTGAAAAACGCTGAGTAGTAGGAGAATATGTAGATGGCTAAAAAATCCATGATCGCACGTGAGGGAAAGCGAAAGTACCCCGTTCGTGTCCGTAATCGTTGTAATCTATGTGGCCGCCCGCGCGGTTATATTCGTCGTTTTGGTCTTTGTCGCATTTGCTTCCGCGAAGAGGCCCTCAAAGGGAATATTCCCGGCGTCGTCAAGTCTAGCTGGTAGGATGAGGTGTCATTATGTCAATGAGTGATCCAATTGCTGATATGCTTACGCGGATTCGTAATGCTCTCCTGCGCCAACATCCTTCCGTTTCTATGCCCCATTCCAAGATGAAGGAAGCATTGGCCCAGGTATTGGTAGATGAAGGTTACCTGGAAAGCTTTGAAATAATCCCGGGCAAACCACGTGCTGCTCTTCAAATAAAACTCAAATACGTGGGGGGGCGGCGTGAACGGCGCTCTGTCATTACAGGGCTGGAACGGGTAAGCCGGCCAGGGCGACGTATTTATGTTGGTAAAGATAACATCCCTTGGGTGCTAAGTGGCATGGGCATTGCCGTAGTGACCACTTCCCAGGGTCTCATGACTGGGCAGAAAGCTCGCCAACTCGGTATTGGTGGTGAAGTAATCTGTAAAGTCTGGTAATGTGAGGTGCGGCATGTCACGAATTGGAAAAATGCCTATACCGCTGCCCAAAGGGGTTGCGGTACAAATAGAAAATAATCAGGTTACTGTGAAAGGCCCTAAGGGGTCATTATCACAGACCTTTTTACCAGAAATGACCATTGAGCAGCAAGATGGTGTTTTACATGTGCAACGGCCTAGCGATTCTCGGCAGCACAGAGCGGTCCACGGCTTGACTCGTGCCTTGTTAAACAATATGGTAGTGGGCGTAAGCCAGGGTTTTTCAAAGACGCTGCAAATCGAAGGTGTCGGTTATCGGGCCGAAATGCAAGGCGACGTTCTTGTCTTAAATGTTGGTTATTCGCATCCGATACGCTTTGATCCACCACAAGATGTTCAATATGCAGTAGAGAACCGGAATAAAACCATCATTGTTTCTGGTATTGATAAGCAGCTTATAGGTGAGCTAGCCGCGCGAATCCGTAAAACGCGTCCCCCGGAACCTTACAAAGGGAAGGGTATTCGGTACGACAATGAAATTATTCGGCGCAAAGCTGGTAAGGCTGGCAAGGTATAATAGGGAGTTTTAACATGTCTGCAAAATCATTGAAAGCTCGCAAGCGCCGTCACCAGCGTATCCGGATGAAGATTTCTGGGACGCAGGAGCGACCCCGGTTAAATGTGTTCCGTAGCCTGGATAATATTTATGTTCAGGTGATTGATGACATTGCTGGTCATACATTGGTGTCGGCCTCAACGGTAGATAAAAAATTGGCCATGGAATTTGAGGGAAAAACCAAGAAGGAACAAGCAGCCCTAGTTGGAAAAATTGTGGCTGAAAGGGCTTTGGCGGCTGGCATTACAGAGGTTGTGTTTGACCGTGGTGGTTATCTATATCATGGTCGCGTGAAAGCGTTAGCGGATGGTGCAAGAGAAGGTGGCCTGAAGTTCTAGGGTGTAAGGAGATTACAGAATGGGTCAAAGACGACAAAATTTCCGTGACCAAGACCGTAACGAGTTTGATGAGCGCATTATTGATATTACCCGCGTAGCGAAAGTTATTAAGGGTGGTCGTCGCTTTGCGTTTCGTGTGACGGTTGTGGTTGGTGACAACAAAGGCCGGGTAGGCGTTGGTGTAGGCAAAGCACGCGCCGTGCCTGATGCAATTCGTAAAGCGTTGGAAGCGGCTCGGAAAAACATGGAACCCGTAGCGATGGTTGGCACGACTGTGCCCCATGAAATTGTTGGCGTGCACGGAGCGGCAAAAGTCATGCTTAAACCAGCATCTCCCGGTACGGGTGTAATTGCCGGCGGTGGTGTGCGTGCTGTTGTGGAAGCGGCTGGCTATCGGGATATTCTGTCAAAATCATTGGGTAGTGCCAATGTTTTGAATGTGATGATGGCAACCATGGATGGCTTGCGTCGGATGCGGCAGATCAAAGAGGTTGCCGCCGATCGGGGCAAAGATGTCTCTAAGGTGATGCCCTTCTGGAGTAGAGATTGATGGGAAAGCTAAAAATTACGTATCAAAAAAGCGCAATCGGGTACACTGTCAAGCAGAAGGCAACGATTAAGGCGCTGGGTTTTAAGAAGTTAAACCAGACGGTGGAGCATGAGGACACGGCCGTTATTCGCGGCATGATCAATAAAGTGATCCACCTGGTTCACGTGGAAGAGGTAAAATAATGAAACTTCACGATCTGCGTCCATCCGAAGGGGCGAAAAAAAAGCGCAAGCGAGTAGGTCGTGGTGCTGGTGCTGGTCAGGGTAAAACTGCCGGCCGTGGTACCAAAGGACAAAAAGCGCGTAGTGGTGGTGGCAAGGGCGTTTACTTTGAGGGTGGGCAGCTTCCCTTAGCGCGGCGGTTACCCTATAAACGCGGTTTCACCAACATTCGTAAAATTTACTATACACCGGTCAATTTAAAAAATTTGGCCGAGTTTGACTTTGGTGAAGAAGCCGTAACACCAGAAGTGTTAGCAGAAGTGGGCTTGATCAAAAAAGCGACTAATCCTGTGGTTATTCTTGGTGACGGTGAGCTTAGTACGCCGCTCACCGTAAAAGCCCATCGCTTTTCTGCCGTGGCC
Organism: uncultured Anaerolinea sp.; assembly: GCA_964504445.1. Classification (GTDB taxonomy): domain Bacteria; phylum Chloroflexota; class Anaerolineae; order Promineifilales; family Promineifilaceae; genus JACSRF01. The sequence continues at coordinate 9,614 of CAZDEO010000059.1, forward strand.
AAAGAGAAAATCGAAGCAGCAGGTGGTACTGTCGAGGTACTCGATCTCTAAATTTACTATCAGGTCAGGTTATTACCTGATTTCGGAGCAAAAAAACAATGATTGAATCTGTACGTACTGCCTTCGCCCTGCCAGATCTCAGACGGCGAATTTTGTTTACCGTTTTCATGTTGGTAATCTACCGCTTAGTTGCCAACATTCCGGTGCCAGGCGTTGAATTGCAGGCGTGGCGAGCCTTCACCGAACAATTATCGGGAAATCAGGTTATTGATTTTCTGGACCTGCTTTCCGGTGGCGCTGTTCGCAATTTTTCCGTTATGGCCATGGGCGTTTATCCGTATATCACGGCGTCTATTATCATGCAGCTGCTGCAACCCATCATTCCCCAGCTTGAAGAGCTGGCCTCAGAGGGGGAATCTGGTCGCGACAAAATAAACCGCATAACCTACTATATTACTGTTCCATTGGCTTTCTTGCAGGCTATTGGTCAAGTTCGTCTGGTAGGTTTTAGTATTGGTGGGGGTGTGGGAGATGGTCTGGCGACCATTATGCCTAATTTTGGTTTTGGACCATCGGAATTGCTGCCGACCATGACGACTCTTTTTGCTATGACTGGCGGCACTATGTTCGCCATCTGGATTGGGAATCGTATTACTGATGAGGGCATTGGCCAAGGTATCTCGCTCATCATCTTTGGCGGTATTATTTCTCAGATTTTGCCGAATGCGGCCCGCTTGTTTGCCATTGATGACATGACAGCTCGTGTGTTCACCATTATTGCCTTTCTTATCCTTACCGTGTTAACGGTTTTGGTGATTGTGGTCATACAAGAGGGCCAGCGGCGTATCCCAGTGCAGTACGGCCGTCGCGTGCGTGGGCGAAAAGTTTATCAGGGCCAAAGCACCTTCGTGCCCCTCAAAGTAAATACCGCTGGCATGATCCCAATCATTTTCGCGCAGTCCATCATGACATTCCCCCCGCTTATTGCCAACTTCTTTGTGGGCGACATGTCGGGTGAAGGCAACTTCTTCCAAAACATTGCCCGCTCCATCAGCGGTTTTGGCACCGAACCCTATACACCAGAATCCCTCACCTTCTACTTGTACTGGGTTACTTACTTCATCTTTGTAGTCGGTTTTACCTTTTTCTACACTGATGTCATGATCCAGCAACAAAACTTACCACAGACCTTACAGCGTCAGGGGGGGTTCATTCCGGGTATTCGCCCAGGAAAGCGTACCGCTGATTACATTACATCTGTTGTGCGTCGAATCACTTTGGTGGGCGCTGTATTTTTGGGCATTGTGGCTATTTTGCCCGGGATCATGGCTTTAGCTGGAACCCTCCTAAGAATACAAGGATTGGAGCAAAGCGTGCTCATTGTAAGCGGTTCGGGTTTGATTATCGTTGTTGGGGTAGTCATTGATACCATGCGGCAACTGGAAGCGCAATTGTTAATGCGTAACTACGAGGGCTTTATCAAGTAATGAAGTACATTGTTTTGATGGGGGCACCTGGAGCAGGTAAAGGCACACAGGCTAAATTGCTTGAAGCTCAGTTTGGTTTGCCTCAAATTTCAACCGGCGAACTGTTTCGCCACAACCTTTCCAACCAAACTGAGCTAGGCAAACTGGCCAAAACCTATATGGACAAAGGTGAACTTGTTCCTGACGATGTGACCATTGCTATGGTACGGCAACGCCTGTCCCAGCCAGATTGTGTAAATGGAGGAATTCTCGATGGATTTCCCCGCACAATCGCTCAGGCAGCGGCATTAGATAGCCTGCTAACCGAATTTAACGGGCACATTAATGTCGTGCCATATATTCGTGTTGAGCCAGACGTTTTAGTTAATCGATTGGTTAAGCGGGCGGAGATAGAAGGACGTGCTGACGACAATTTAGAAACAATTCAAAATCGTATGCGTGTCTATTTCAATCAGACAGCCCCCTTGTTAGATTATTATCGGACAAAAGGGTTGCTGGTGGAAGTGAATGGTGACCAATCTGTCGATAACGTGCAGAGAGATTTGCGCAAAATTATCGAGTTAGCGTAAAACTGACCAAAAGCTGGACAATTCACCAAAATTATGAGAAACTAGTAGGTCGGTCTGCCTTCAGTGAGGTGACCGGTAGAGGGCAATTTTGCGGAAACTTCAGAAGTTCGTTCCGAAAACAGGGTTTCCGTTATTAAAACGGAGTATGTAAAAATGAAGGTATCGGCATCTGTGAAACGGCGTTGTCCAAAATGCAAAATTATCAAGCGTCGCGGCGTAGTGCGCGTGATTTGTGTTGATCCAAACCACAAGCAGCGTCAGGGGTAGTTTAAGATTGTATTCAGCTTGAAAAGCTGAGCTAGCTGGAGGAATTATGGCTCGTATTGCTGGTGTTGACATTCCCCGTCAAAAGAGGGTAGAAGTCAGCTTAACATATATTTATGGAATTGGTCGGTCTACCAGTTTGAAGATTTTGGAAGCGGCCGATGTTAACCCCGATACTCGGGTAAAGGATTTATCTGAAGCAGAAGTAACACGATTGCGTCAGGTAATTGATCAAGAATACATGGTCGAGGGTGATCTGCGTCGTGAAGTAGCGATGAACATTAAGCGTTTGCGGGAAATTGGCTGCTACCGCGGACTGCGGCACCGCCGGCATTTGCCAGTACGGGGTCAACGTACAAAGACCAATGCCCGCACGCGCAAGGGTCCAAAGAAGACTGTTGCCGGGCGTGGGCGGCGTAAGGGCAAATAATATCGCTGCCATTTTTATGGCTTAACCTTTGTGAGGATAGAAATGGGACGACGTAGAAGACAAACACAAGTAAGAAAGAAAGCAAGGAAAATGGTGCCTCATGGGCAGGCTCATATTTTTGCGACTTTTAATAACACTATTGTGACAATTACAGATCTAAATGGCAATACCGTTTCTTGGTCAAGCGCGGGTAATGCCGGTTTTAAAGGTTCACGCAAGAGTACGCCTTATGCGGCACGATTGGCGAGCCAAAATGCTGCTCGTGAAGCACAAGAGAATGGGATGCAGGAAGTTGACGTGATTGTGAAGGGCCCTGGGCCTGGGCGCGAAGCTGCTATTCGTGCTTTACAAGCTTCGGGTATTCGTATCCGGTCTATTCAGGACGTAACGCCTGTGCCGCACAATGGGTGCCGGCCGCCTAAGAAGCGTCGCGTTTAGTCATTATATTTATTTCGAGAGGGATGAAAGGTTGCCACACCTGTAAACCTCTCGGGTAACTTTTTTGTGGAGGTAATGTAAGTTGGCAAGATATACAGGTCCAGTTTGTCGGCTTTGTCGCCGTGAAGGCGAGAAGCTATTTTTGAAAGGGTCCCGCTGTATGACCCCCAAGTGTTCTTTTGAGCGCCGTTCATACCCGCCGGGGCAACATGGTCGGGAAGCACAGTTTCGGCGTGGACGGGCGTCTGACTATTTGCTGCAGCTGCGCGAGAAGCAAAAAGCACGGCGCATTTATGGCATTATGGAGCGGCAGTTTAGGAATTATTTTCGGCGTTCTACACAGCAGGTGGGTTTGACAGGTACAAATTTGCTGGTTCACCTGGAGCGTCGCCTGGATAATGTGGTGTATCGGTTGGGTATGGCTAGTTCGCGGGCGCATGCACGGCAGTTGGTACAGCATGGTCATTTCCTGCTGAACGGCCGTAAAACCAACGTGCCCTCTGCTTTAGTCTCCCCTGGAGATAAGATTTCGATTCGCCCGGAGAGTATGCGGCGCACATTCTTCAAAGAGTTGCAGCAAGACTACGATGATCGCCAGATTCCGCGTTGGTTGACGGCTGATGTGCGGGGTCTAGTTGGTAATGTGCTGCATCTTCCTGCTCGTGAGGACATTGATGTTCCCTTAAATGAGCAGTTGATTGTTGAGTACTACTCCCGCTAATGTTTGTGTTTCAGACTATCCAAATAATTTTGGGAGGAGGTTTCGGTCTTGGCTATTAGTAACCTTGTTTTACCGAAAATTGAAAGCACGGCCATGTCTCAAAAGTACGGCCGTTTCACGATTGCCCCCTTGGAACGAGGATATGGGGCAACCGTTGGCAACAGCTTGCGCCGCATTTTGCTGTCCTCTTTGCCTGGTTCCGCAGTAACATCTGTGCGCGTGAGCGATGTCCCCCATGAATTTTCGGCCATTCCCCACGTGCGCGAAGATATGATGCAGCTCATCCTCAACCTCAAACAGTTGCGCCTGCGCTTGTACGATACCGATACGGCGCGCCTGCGGTTAGAAGTTCATGGTGCGGGCACCGTGACGGCTGCTGACATTCAGACACCCCCGGAAGTGGAAATTGTAAATCCAGACCTCTATTTGTTTACAGTAGATTCGGATGAAGCTTTCCTCGAAGTAGAAATGACTGCGGAAACCGGACGTGGCTACTCTCCTGCAGAAGATAGGGGACGCCTGCCTATTGGTGAACTTCCCGTGGATGCCGTTTTTAGCCCCATTTCCCGCGTTTCTTATGACGTGGAAAAGACACGTGTAGGACAAGTCGCCGACTTTGATCGCTTAATTATGCAAATCTGGACTGATGGCACCATTAAACCAGAAGATGCCTTGGCGCAGTCTGCCCAGATTATGATGCAATATATGCGTCCTTTAGCTGGCGTGAGCGAGGAGACGTTCTTGCCCGTGGAAGAAGAAGAAGAAGAAGAGGCTATTCCCAATGAGGTGTACGATACGCCCATTGAGCACTTGGATTTGAGTGTGCGCGTCTTCAATTCTTTAAAGCGGACGGGCATTACTAAGGTTGGTGAGATGCTGGAAATGTTGGAACGCGGTGAGGAAACTATGCTGGCTATCCGGAATTTTGGTGAGAAATCACTGGATGAACTAAAGCAGCAGCTACGTGCCAAAGGTTTTCTACAAGATGAGGAAGAGGTAGCGGCCTGATAACCCGGCCGTTCTTCAGTGAGGTGCCACGGCACCGAGCTTAGTAAAATATGACGAGTATGAGGAAATACGATGCGACATAGAGTACATGGTCGCCGCCTGAATCGAGATGCAGCCCATCGCAAAGCCTTGCGCAAAAATATGATTGCAGATTTGATCTGCCATGAAAAAATCGTTACTACCGAAGCCAAGGCTCGCACCATCCGCCCGGCGGCAGAAAAAATGATTACCCTCGCTAAACGAGGCCTTGTAAATGGGAAAGAGAACCCCGTTATGGAAGTCCATGCACGGCGGTTGGCAGCATCACGCCTGCCGCGCTTCCGTGTTGTTCGAGATGATGACGGCGCCCGCGAACAGGTTGACGTGGTGAAAAAGTTGTTCAACGACGTGGCTCCCCGTTACGCCGAGCGCCCTGGTGGGTACACGCGCATGATCAAAATTGGCAAGCGGCCCGGCGACAACGCCGACATGGCTGTGCTGATGTTGGTGGACAACGAGGAGTAGTATTTGCCACGTTACCGCGCCCTGATTGCCTATGATGGCACCAACTACTTTGGGTTCCAGCGGCAGCTTGGCGAGCAGCCGACCATTCAGGGAGAAGTTGAGCGCGCTTTAACAACCTTGACCAATCACGCGGTTCCCGTCACCGGTTCGGGGCGCACAGACCGAGGGGTCCATGCTACCGGACAGGTTATTAGCTTTCAGACCGCATGGAACCATGGGACAGAAACTTTGTGCCGGGCGCTCAATGCAAATTTACCAACAGATATAGCAGTTTTGCAGCTAGATGAGGTTCATCCTGAATTTCATCCACGGTTTGATGCCCACCGACGGGCATATCAGTATTTCATTTACAACCAGCCTATCCGTAGCCCACTGCACGGCCGTTTCCATTGGCACATAAGCAAGCCGCTGAACATCGTTACCATGAATGCCGCTGCCAGCCACCTCATTGGGCGCCACGACTTTGCTACTTTTGGCACACCGCCCCAAGGCGAAAGCACTGTCCGAGAAGTCTTTCACTCCCACTGGTGGCGTCACGATAGTGTTCTTGTCTATGATATAGAGGCCACCGCCTTTCTGTATCGCATGGTGCGCAGCATAGTAGGTAGTTTAAAGCTTGTGGGAGAAGGGACTTGGACAGTAGATGAATTTGTGACAGCATTTCGAGCGCAGAACCGTGACTTATGTGGTACTGTTGCGCCCCCGCAAGGGCTGCGTTTGGTATCTGTAACTTATAGACGAGCATAGCAAATAGTCAGTTGTTGGTACACAGTCTGGTTTTTCCTGATTGAATGCTTGCCCACAACAAGCAGCAAACACTGGCTACTGAATACCGATTACTGATTTAGGAGAAGGGGCATGAAAACCTTTGTAACAAAATCGGCAGATGTGGAACGACGCTGGTACGTCGTAGACGCTGAGGGCAAAACCCTGGGGCGTTTGGCGTCGCAAATTGCCGCTATCCTGCGTGGAAAGCATAAACCCATTTACAGCCCATCAGTTGACTGTGGCGATTTTGTAATCGTGGTGAATGCAGAAAAAATTGCTGTCACCGGACAGCGTATGGAAAAGAAAATGTATTACCGGCATTCCGGGTATCCGGGAGGTTTGCGAGAACTGAGCCTGCGCCAACAGCTGGAAAAGCACCCTACGCGGCCTGTTGAACTCGCTGTGCGCGGCATGCTGCCCAAAAACCGCCTGGGACGAAAGATGATTAAGAAACTGAAGGTCTATGCTGGCCCGGAACACCCCCATGAAGCCCAGCAGCCTGAGGTAATGGAGTTGTAGGGAGGTACTGATGGCTTACGAAGGAAGACCATATTTTGAAGGTATTGGACGGCGCAAAACATCCTCGGCGCGTGTGCGTATTTACATTGATACAGAGAGCAATGGTTCGTTCATGGTCAATGGCAAAGACGTTGCTGAATTTTTTCCTCGCTTTGGTGATGTGCAGGTATTGTCTGGGCCACTCATGGATACTGAACTGGCTGGTAAAGTTGATGTAACCGTGTTGGTAGAGGGGGGTGGTATTACCGGTCAAACCAGCGCAGTGCGCCTGGGCTTGGCGCGCGCCCTGGTCAAATATGATGAGAATCTGCGCAGCCCGCTGCGCGCTAACGGTCATCTGACACGAGATGCGCGGATTAAAGAACGTAAAAAGCCTGGTTTGAAGCGGGCACGTAAAGCGCCGACCTATACCAAGCGTTAATTGGATTCATAGAGAGTGGCACGCCCATTTCAGCAGGCATAAGGCGTTGGCCATCGAAAATATAGCAAGCTGGCGAGACATTGTGCTCGCCTTTTTGCTTTGAGGGATAGATAGTATGGGCATTACAATTGTGGGCTTGGGGCCGGGAGACGGCCGTTTCCTTACCAGAGAGGCCTGGGAAATTTTGACCACGGCGTCAATGGTTTACCTGCGTACCAGCCGCCACCCCGCCGTGGACGACCTGCCCACCAACCTACCACGCACCAGCTTTGACCATATTTACGATACTGCCGCATCGTTTGAGGAGGTTTACACGGCCATCGTAGCCGAACTGCTGCAGCTAGGACAACAGCAAGATATTTGCTACGCCGTGCCTGGCCATCCCTTTGTGGGCGAATCTACCGTTACGCGCCTGGTGGCGGAAGCCAAGGCGGCAGGGGTTACCGTGCGCGTTGTGTCTGGACTCAGCTTTATCGAACCAATGTTAACGGCCGTTAGCCTGGATGCTCTGGATGGGGTGCAGATTTTTGACGCCATCGAATTGGCTGCCTATGAATATCCGCCCGTAAACCCCGACGTGCCTTTGCTGCTGGGCCAGGTGTACAGCCGCAGGCTTGCCGGTGAGTTGAAGCTGACGCTAACGGCCGTTTACCCCAACGAACATACCGTCCAGCTTATCCATGCCGCAGGTTCCCCTGCTGAGCAGGTAGAAACCGTGCCCCTTTACGCCATCGACCACAGCCCCGCCATTGATCATCTTACCAGCCTCTACGTACCCCCGCTGCCTTATAAAGCCTCCCTGGCCAACCTGGCAGAAACGGTAGCCGTGCTGCGCAGCCCCAACGGCTGCCCTTGGGACCAGGAGCAGACGCCGCAAAGTATGCGTAATGGCTTTTTAGAAGAAGCCTACGAAGTGCTGGAAGCGCTAGATGCTGACGATGTGGCCGGCTTGCGCGAAGAGTTGGGTGACATGCTCTATCATCTGGTCATGCAGGCGCAAATGGCCCGCGAGGTGGAAGATTTTACCCTCAGCGACGTGATTGCTGACATTGAGATGAAGCTTAAGCGGCGGCATCCTCACGTTTGGGGCGATTGGGAGGTGGCAGACACGGCTGAAGTGCTCCGCAATTGGGACATGTTGAAGCAAGCGGAAAAGTCGGTTGTGCCCAAATCGTTGTTGGACAATGTACCGCAAGCTTTGCCGGCATTGGCCCAATCCCAAAAAATTCAGGATCGGGTGAGCCAGGTTGGCTTTGATTGGCCAGATTTGGCAGGGGTGTGGGCCAAGGTTTCTGAGGAGTTAGCCGAATTGCAAAGGGCCGTTTCCCCTACGGAGAAGCTGGCCGAAATGGGCGACCTGTTCTTTGTGCTGGTGAATGTGGCGCGCTGGCTGGGCGTGGATGCGGAAACCGCTTTACGTGAGGCGAACGGCCGTTTCTCGCGTCGCTTTCGTCAAGTAGAAGCGTTGGCTACAGAGCGGGGGTTACAACTGCCAGACCTGGATTTTGCCGCTCTCGACGTCTTATGGGCGGAGGCTAAGAAATTGCTTGCCAAAGATGAACCGTCTGCTAAAGTATAACTTCTGGTAAGCAACCATGGAGGAAGCAGCGTGACGGCCGTTCTTGTAAACATTTTATTACCTCTTCTCGCCCTTTTTAGTCTGGTGGCGGCCTTTGTTTACTTGGTCCAGGCCTTGCGCCAGCGGCGGCGAGTTGAGCGGCAGGTATATGGTGTCGGCCAGGTTGAAATGCGCCGCGCCATGAAAATTGGATTTATCCGGGCCATTGTGGTCGCTGTGGTCGGGGCTATTTTACTGGTAGCCTGGAGCCTTCTTCTTTCCCTGGGCAACTTGGAGCCGGCTGTCAGCGCCGAGGACACCCCCGTTCCTTCCCCCACTGTTACCGAGTTGGTGACCACACCCCCTTCGGCCACGCCCACGGCGCCATCGCCGTCTCCTTCCCCAACGGTCGAGCTGCTGACAACAACTGACCCCACAGAAACGGCCGTACCCAGCGCCACGCCAACCATCACCGCCACGCCCACACCGCCCACCGCCACCGTCAGCAGCGGCGTGGGCGTCTGGTTGCGGGCTACCCCCAGCACGGGGGGCGCACAGATCGAATGGGTGTTGGATGGAACCGTGGTGATTTTGTTACCGGGTGAGGAAACAGGCGAAGAATTCACCTGGCAGCAAGTCCGTACCCCGGCTGGCAATGAGGGTTGGGTAGCAGTACCCTTCCTCGTTTACGGCGACCAATAAGCAATTACCGCTTCCCCCTACTGCCATTTTTCAATCACTTCCTTAATGCTGCCTACAAAGTAATCAGCCGTGGCCCCATCTAAAATCCGGTGATCAAAGGTAAAGCTGACAAACGCCATGGGACGAATGGCGATTGCATCATTAATTACTTTCACTCGTTTTTCAATAATGCCCACTCCTAAAATGCCGCACTGCGGCTGGTTGATGATGGGCGAAGCGAAAAGGCTTCCCGACACGCCATGATTGGTGATGGAAAAGGTGCCACCTTGCACGTCGGCTGGCTTCAGTTGTTTGTTCCGGGCGCGGTTAGCCAGGTCGTTAACGGCGCGGGCAATCCCCAGCAGATTTAGCGAATCCGCATTTTTAATAACCGGCACAATCAAGCCATCGTCAATGGCCGTAGCCATGCCAATGTTGATTTCCTTCTTCAAAATAACGCCCTCATCACTCCATACGCTGTTCACCATAGGATGCTGCTTCAGCGCTTCCACAGTGGCGGCAACCAGGTAAGCGGTAAAAGTTAAATTGACGCCATCCTGGGCAAAACGGGCTTTGTGGGCAGCGCGGTGGGTGGCTACGGCCGTAAAGTCAAATTCAAAAACCGTAGTGACGTGGGGGCTGGTATGCTTGCTGCGCACCATATGGTCGGCAATGGCCCGCCGCATGTTAGTCAGGGGTACCAGCGTATCGCCGGCAGCAGGCTGGGGTGCAGGTTGGACCGGCGCCGCGGGGCGGGGTGGCGCCGGAGAGCTGGTTGGCAGGGGCGCAGAGGCACTTGTCGGTTCCTCTTTGCTTATAACGGCTTCCTCCTCACGGCTTCCAGCTTCCACGTAAGCCAAAATATCTTTCTTGGTGATTCGGCCATCTTTGCCCGTGCCCGTTACGCTGGATAGGTCTACATTGTGCTCGGCGGCAATGCGCCCTACGACTGGGCTGATACGCCCGGTGTATGGTTTGGGCTGACCGTTATTATTTGGGGCAGGTGCAGAATGGGCAGAAGGGGGGGCGGCAACGGCCGTTTCCGGTTTCGTCTCCGTGGCGCTAACCGCCACGGCCAAAGCCTCTTTCTCGGCCACCTTTTCCCCAGATTCGCCAATAATGGCTAACACCGTGCCCACAGGAACTGTTTTCCCTTCGGGAACCAACGCCTCTAGCAGTGTGCCGCCCTCTTCAGCAGTGACCTCTGTGGTTACCTTGTCTGTTTCAATTTCCAGCACCGGTTCATACTTTTCTATCCTATCCCCGGGCTGTTTCAGCCATCGCGAAACCGTGCCTTCAATGACACCCTCGCCCATTTCGTGCAAAATAATCTTCGTTGCCATCATCACTCCTGAAGCAGCTAGCTATTTATAAAATATTGGGAAACGGGCCGGTTCGGCCTCGTGCATCATGTCGTATATTACATCAAACACAGCTTCCACATTTGGTTTAGAAAAGTACGCCCCGTCAGACCCATAAGCCGGGCGGTGCGGTGCGGCGCTCAGCGTGCGTGGTTCGGAATCTAGCCACCAATAGCCGCCTTGTTCCTCTAGCACCTGCTGCATCATGTAAGCCGTTGTACCGCCAGGCATGTCCTCATCCAAAAAGAGAATGCGGCTGGTCTTTTTCAGAGATTCCAGGATACGGCCGTAACGGTCAAATGGCAGCAGCGACTGCACGTCGAGCACCTCAACCTCAATGCCTACCTGATGCAGTTTCTGTGCTGCGGTCAGCGCCACCCGGCAGCACGCGCCATAGGTCACCACTGTTACGTCTGTGCCAGCCCGCAGCACTTCCGGCACCCCCACAGGCACGGTAAACTCGCCAATGTTGTCTGGCAGCGTTTCTTTCAGCCGGTACCCATTCAAGACCTCCACCACCAGCCCTGGATCATCCCCTTGCAACAGCGTATTGTAAAAGCCCGCGGCCTGGGTCATATTGCGCGGCACCAGCACGTGCATCCCGCGCACCAGGTGAATGATGCTCGCCATTGGCGACCCGGCATGCCAGATGCCTTCCAACCGGTGGCCCCGGGTGCTGACAATGACCGGCGCTTTTTGGCCGCCCGCCGTACGCCAGCGCACCGTGGCCAGGTCGTCAGACATAAGCTGCAGCGCGTATAGGAGATAATCCAGATATTGAATTTCGGCAATGGGGCGCAGCCCGCGCATAGCCATGCCAATAGCCTGCCCTAAAATCGTCACCTCTCGAATGCCCGTGTCGGAGACGCGCAAGGGGCCATATTTGGCTTGCAGCCCAGCAAAAGTCTGGTTAACGCCGCCCAGCTTACCTACGTCTTCGCCAAAGGCCACCACGCGGGGATCGCGGGCCAGCATGGCGTCAAAGCAGGCATTTAGCACCTCGAAGCCACTGACTTTGGGAGACTGAGCAGAATAGATTGGCTTAACTTCTGGCACATGCAAGGTAGATGCAGAGGTGTTGCTGTAAAGGTGGCTGGCGTAAAGGGCTTTCCCCGCTTCTAATCGTTCATTTTTCCAGCTAATGAGCTGCTGCTTGGCGGGTGGATTTTCGTGGCGAATAGCGATAAGTACGTCGTGAATGGCGCTAAGAATGTCGCGGCGCAGCGGGTTGCGCTTGTTGAGTAATTGCTGCCGCACCTGGGCGACGTCGGTGGGGCAATTGCAGTTGGCTTCGATGGCTTCAATGAGACGCACGGCCGTTTGCCCATCTTCATAATTGACCGACGTAAAAGCTTCCCACGCTTCCGTCTTAATCGCTTCCACCTTTTCACGCGCCTCGTGTTCAATGTCTTCCAGTTCGCCTGGCATAGCCTGGCCCGTGTCAATGAGCCATTCGCGCATCTTGGCAATGCCGTCATAGGCTTCCTCCCAAGCCAGCCGCTCTTTAGATTTGTATCGCTCATGACTGCCCGACGTGGAATGGCCTTGGGGTTGGGTCATCTCGATGACGTGGATGATGGCGGGAATATGCTCCTGACGCGCCAGTTGCGTCGCTTCCTGGTAGACGCGTATCAGAGCCGGGTAATCCCAGCCGTTAACGGTGTACAGATTAAACCCATCGTTACTGCCCGGCTCCCTTTGGAACCCCGCCAGCAGGGTAGAAAGATTCTCTTTAGTAATTTGATGCTCATTGGGTACCGAAATGCCATACCCATCATCCCAAATAGAAATGACGGCGGGGGCTTGCAGCACACCAATGGCGTTAAGAGATTCCCAAAACATACCTTCGGCGCAGCTGGCATTGCCAATGGTGCCAAAGGCCACTTCGCTGCCGTGGCGAGAAAACTGGGTTAGATGATGCAGCTCGTCAAGGTCGCGGTACAGGCGGGAGGCGTAAGCCAGCCCCACCAGGCGCGGCATTTGCGATGCCGTTGGCGATACGTCGGCAGAGCTGTTTTTCATATCCGTCTGGCTTTTCCAACTGCCGTCAGGGTTTAGTAAGCGCGTGGCAAAGTGGGCATTCATCTGGCGACCAGCGGAGTGGGGATCGGCCGTTACGTCAGCGTGGGCATAAAGTTGGGCAAAAAATTCGTGAATGGTCAACATACCCGCGGCAAACATGAAGGTTTGGTCACGGTAATATCCGGAACGGAAGTCCCCCTTGCGGAAAACGCGAGCCATGGCTAGTTGGGCCAGCTCCTTTCCGTCGCCAAAAATGCCGAACTTGGCGCGTCCGCTAAAAACTTCACGCCGCCCAACCAGGCTAGTGAAGCGGCTTTCCAGGGCCAGGCGATAATCTTTCAGGATTTCGGCTATGTCCATTTGTAAGTCTGCTTCTCCCTCTCCAAGAGCATCCATTATCAAATCTGCCATTTACATTTACCTCTTACGTCGAGTTCCGTAACCCCGTTATCTTTTTGCTCTGGCATAGCGCATTTAGTTACAGTTAGTTGTCTTCTCAAGGCTTATTTACTGTATGGGGCTTACAGCAGGGCTTACTAAAACCAGTAGGATAAAGATTTTAAGGTTGGTGCGGAAATTTGGAATTGTTAGATCGTTATTGAACAAAATGGTGATTGGCGGATGGGCTTAGCAAGGGTGGGTGAGGAATTTGAGCATAGGTTTAGTGGGCCTCCTTCGTGTAGAAATTTAGTGGGATTTTTCGCCCCCAATTGTAGCGCAAGGTGCCAGGAAAGGGGAATGGAGACGGCCGTTTCCCACATATTTATAATCTTTTGCCACTACGCGCGCACAAAAAAGGGGTGCCCCGCGGCACCCCCTAAGCTTACCACCTTGTTTTTACGGTGCTATGGGCGTTACCAGCAAATTATCAAACTGAACCCGCACACCACCGGCACCCATGGTTTCCACCATCAATCCCACGTCACCCCGGCTAAAGGTACTATCCGTTACCCGGCCCACTTCCTGATCATTGACGGAAAAAATTAGGTTCGCTCCCTCCGCCTCAACTTTTAGCTTGTTCATTTGCCCCAGGCCCTGGTTTATCGCGCCAGACTCAAACCACCAGTCACCAATAATAGGTTGCGTTTCCTCCTCGCCCCCATTCTTATAACGGCCGATCCACACAAACCCATCGCCGCTAATCTCAAACACGTAAAAGTCATCTCGCTGGTCATCGACGCGGAACAGCAGCCCATACCCGTTATTCAGCGGGCCTTCCACCTGGGTGGCTTCCACCTCATACACCGCATTGGCAAAATCTCTGCCGGCTGTTGTCCAGGCAAACAAAATGTCTGCTTTCACCAGCAGATCGTAGGTGCCATTGACAATTTGCCCGTGCACGTCACCGTCTTCCCCGGTGCGCCAGTTGCCCGGTTCGTCAAAGGTTTCCCGATACGCGGCTGTACTGCCCAGACAGCCGGCCAACAACGCCAGCAAAAGTAGCCCCAGCACTCCCAATGTCGTTTTGGTACGTTGCATTACAAAACCTCCATCCATTTTTAAACAAAAGGCGGGCTATTGAACCCGCCTGGTAATGGCAAATTTGCCCTATTTATGCCCCAAATTGGGGGATCAAGCAATACCTTTAACGCGCCATTGCGTCTAGAACCAATTCTGCCACGTCTTTTACCTGCATGGGCGCACCCTCTTCCCGGTTGGCGTCATGCATCATGGTGGCGCAGAAGGGGCAGCCGACAGCCAGGGTGCTGGCGCCGGTGCGCTGCGCTTCGTGGAAGCGGTTCAAATTGACGGCTTGCGTACCGTGTTCCTCTTCTTTCCACATTTGCGCCCCACCCGCGCCGCAGCAGAATGAGTTTGTGCCACTGCGCCCCATTTCCAGCAGTTGGAAGCCTGCCTGGGCCAGTGCGTCACGAGGCGCACCTACCACGCCGTTATGACGCCCCAGGTAGCACGGATCGTGGAAAGTCACCTTTTCTAGCTTGTTGCCGTTCAGCCGCAGCTTCCCCTTACCCACCAGGTCCGCAATAAGCTGTGTGTGGTGGAACACCTGATAATGACCGCCCAGTTCTCCATATTCCTTACCAATGGTAGTAAAGCAGTGCGGGCAACTGGTCACAATTTTGCGTTCGTGGGCCTGGGCCGCATTCAGGGTTTCAATGTTGCCCATAGCCATCTCATAAAACAGGTACTCGTTGCCAGCGCGGCGGGCGGAATCCCCCGTACAGGACTCCGCATCCCCCAATACGGCAAAGCTGACGCCGGCTTCGTGCAATATGGTCGCTACAGCGCGCACGGTTTGCTGCGCTTCGGGGTTAAAAGCCCCCGCGCAGCCTACCCACAGCAGATACTCATAGTCTGGATTCTCTTCCACCGTGGGCACTTCAAAAGACAGTGGCTTGGTCCATTCCATACGGCCGTCCGTAGATTGCCAGGGGTTACCGTTACGCTCCATGCCACGGAAAGCTCCTTGCAGCTCACCGGGAAACTCGCTAGCCATCAGCACCCGATCGCGCCGGATGTCCATAATGTCTAGCATGGGCGTGTTGCCCACGGGGCAAACATCTATGCACGCCCCGCAAGCCGTGCAAGCCCACACCGCACTCTCGCTAATGGCAAACTCCAACAGCGGGGTGGTTGCCTCGGCGCCGGCAGCCAGGTCAGACATATTGTCCCGCAGATAATACCGTTTGTTGATTTCCAGGGCAGCCGGAGAAAGCTCTTTGCCGGTATTATAAGCTGGGCACACCTCTTGGCAGCGGTTACACATGATGCAGGCAAAGGCATCTACCAACCTGGTTTTTTCCAGATCAAAGAGGGTATTGGCGCCAAACTGCTCAATAGATTCATCTTCCAGGTCGAGAGATTTCATCTGCCCCAGGTAAGTACGGGCCGGAGCGGTCATGAAGTTGAAAGGGCCAACGAAGAGATGGGCGTGTTTGGTGTAGGGAAAGTAAGGCAAGAAGAGGAGGATGAGGCCAATGGCCACCCACCAGCCAATATGCCAGGCCGCTTCCAGGCCAAACGTCCCGGTGTTAACAAAAAGAGTATTGGCAATGAGGGTGCCAAAGGGCTGCCAGGGATCGTCGCCCCGTTCGGCAATGAGAGCTGCCGCGCCCAGCAGACGGAAGCCAACGTGCAGCAGGATGAACAAGCCCACTACCAGCGAATCTTGCCAAATACCGCCTTGCCGCGCTTTGGGCATAAGGGTAACGTTTTCGCGGGTGGTGAGAACAGGGTCTTTGGCGGCAAAGCGGCGCAGCAGAAAATAAGCCACTCCCACCAACACGGTGACGCTAAAGATGTCAGCCGCCAGGCGGAATAAATCACCGAGGATATTGTTTTCGAGGAAGTGAAAGTCAAGAATCAACCCCTCCATAATATCCACGGCATTGACCAGGAAGTAGAAGATGAAGCCCCAGGCGACGCCGTAGTGAAAGATTGAGGAAATCTTGCGGTGGCGAATGAGGCGACCCTGGCTCATAAGGGCGATGAAGCCGGCCCACAAGCGCTGGGGCAGCTTGTCGAAGTTGAGCTGTCCCTGGCCCCGCTGCACAATGCGGAACATTTGCCCAAAGGTGTTGTAGGTGGCCATCAGGGAGATGGCCACGAGGAGAGTAAAAAGAAGTTTTTCAGTGACTGTTAACATGCTGTGTCCCTCTCTGTGGTAATGGTTGGGTAGTTGGTTGGTTGGTCCCATAAAAAACCGGCTAACCAACCATCAATCTATCTAACCCGCCAACGACCTGTTCTTTGCGCCAATTATGCCCAGTCTATCATAGGATAGGGGGCAAATAAAGCATATGGAGAGAATTTTACCGCAGTTTTTGACGCATTGCATTATAAAGTTTGGGGGTTTGCAAGTTTTCCCGCGTCACGCTTCCGCGGTAATGCTGGTATAATTTTGCTATGCAGAGGATTGGGACATTGGTAGTTGGCTTGGCCGTAATAGGATTGTTGGTGGCTTTGTGGCCGCCGGTGACCTCGTTGTATGACCTGACGGGGGAGGAAGAATGGCAGGGGCAGTTGCTGGGTGTGGGCCATTGGCTGAACACGGCCGTTCGGCCCCAACCTCGTTTGGCTAAGGATGCGCTGACGGCAGATATGGCCGTTTCCCCCTTTGGCGTAAACACCTTCTTGCAGCAAGAAGTGGAGCTAGAAAAGCGGGAACGCAGCTTGCAGCTCATCCGCGACGCTGGTTTTCGCTTCATCCGCCAGGAGTTTCCCTGGGAAGATATTGAAATTCACGGCAAGGGCGACTTTACCGACCGGCGCAACGACCTGGACGGCGACGGCGTAGCCGATGCCGTGGACGCCTGGGCCAAATACGACAATATCGTCGCTCTGGCCGGGCAGTACAATGTAGAAATCATTGCTCGCCTGGGCAACCCGCCCGCCTGGACTCGTGCCCTGACAGACACCATTGGCACTTACGCCCCGCCCGACGATTACGCAGATTTTGGGGATTTTGTTACGGCCGTTGCCCAACGCTACCAGGGCCAAATTACCTATTACCAGATTTGGAACGAGCCCAACGGCAACCTGGAATGGGGCAATCCCGACCTCAGTCCGGTGAACCCGGAAGCGTACACCGAGCTGCTCTGCCTGGCTTACGGCCGTATCAAAGCCGTTGATCCCCAGGCGGTGGTGCTGGCCGGCGCTTTAACGCCTACCATTGAGATTAGCGGCCGAAATCTGAATGACCTCATTTTCCTAGAGCGCATGTATGCTGCCGGGGCCGGTGACTGCTTCGACGTCATGTCCGCCCAGGGCTACGGGCTGTTTTCTGGTCCCACCGACCGGCGGCTGCGCCCTACCGTCATCAATTACCCGCACCATTTCTTTATCCGCGACGTGATGGTACGCCATGGCCATGGGGCAAAGCCCATCTGGATAAGCGAAATGGCCTGGAATGCCGCGCCAGAGCCGCTGCCCGCCAGCTTTGGCCGGGTAACCGAGGCACAGCAGGCTGCTTATGCCGTGGAGGCTTACCAACGGGCGCAGGCGGAATGGCCCTGGATTGGCGTGGTCAATTACTGGTTTTTCAAGCGCGCTGCCGACTGGGAGCAGGACCAATCCTGGTATTATTTCCGCCTGCAGGAGCCGGATTTTACGCCGCTGCCGGCGTGGGAAGCGTTGGCGACCTATGCCAGCGCCAATCCAGTTGCGGCGCCAGCGCCGGGTTGGCTGGTTGGCTGGATGGGTTTACGGCCGTTGCTCTTCCTGATCAGCAGTGCCATCCTCTTCTACGCCCTGCTGCGCCGCCTGACGCCACAAGAGCGCGACAATTAGAGACCGGAGACTGCCAGGTGAAACAAACCAGCATCTTTTATATATTGTTCATTATTCATTGTGCACTATTCATTATTTCGTGCCGCCAGCCGGAAACGGCTGAGACCTACCTGCAACGCGCCCTCGATGCCCAAACCAATGGCGATTACCAGACCGCCATTGCCGCCTATACCCAGGCTTTGGCATTGGACGCGAACAACGTAGACATATTACTGGGGCGCGGCGTAGCCTACCTGGAAACCAGCCAATATGCCGCCGCCCAGGCAGATTTTACCCAGGCCCTCACCCAGACCCCCAACGACGCTGTGCTGGTCAACTTTCTGGGTCTGGCTTACCAACAAGCTGGTGACTTGCCCCAGGCCATCACCCAATTTAGCCAGGCTGTTACCCTGGCCCCAGAGCTGGCTGACGCCTACGCCAACCGCGGAGCCGCATACCGCCAGCTAGGCAACCTGGAAGCGGCCCTGGCGGATCTGAACCAGGCTCTATCCTTGGATGCCCGCAATGTCCAGGCTTACGTTGAGCGAAGCGGAGTGTATGGGGAGCAGGGGCAAATTGAGCTGGCTCTCAGCGATTTGAACCGGGCGCTAGCCATTGACCCGCAAAACGCCCGCGCCTACAACCGCCGAGGTATGATGTTTCGCCTGACCGGCGACGCGCAACAGGCTTTGCAAGATTATACCCAGGCCATTGTGCTGGATGATACTTACGCTCATCCCTACCTGAACCGCGGGCTGCTCTATGTGCAGGCTGGCCAGATTGAGAATGGCATTGCCGACTATGACCAGGCTATTGCCCTGGAACCGGATAATGCGGAAGCCTTTGTCAATCGCGGGGCGGCGTATTTGCGCCTGGAGAATGTGGGGCAGGCTCTGGCGGACTTGAACCAGGCAGTGGCTCTGGCTCCGGATTTGGCGGTGGCCTACGTGAACCGGGGGAATGCTTATGCGGCGGCAGGGGAAACGGCCGTGGCCCTGGAAGATTTGCGCCGTTTTTTGCAGCTAGACCCCGCATCTCCCCTGGCTGACCAGGTGCGGGCCAAAATTGCGGAGCTTGAGGGAAACTAAAAGGGGGGGATTTGATGGTTGGCTGTTTTGCAAACCAACCATCAAATCTAGTAACTAACCCACTACCTATCCATCTGTCAGTCTAACCAACTTCCTACGGCGTTTGCAGCCAGAGATTGTAGTTACCAGATCCGCTGTAGGAGTAAACGCGCCAGGTGTAGTAACCTGCCGTGCCCGAGTAAGTGATGGACTCCGTGGAGCTGGCACTGGTCGAGCTGGCAACTACCCGCCAACGGCCGTTTTGCCAGCGCCACAGGTAGAGATCAAAATCGGCATTGCTTGGCCCCTGCAACCAAGCCCGATGGGTGCCGGATCCGCTGTAATAATAAGTGCCATTGGGTTGGAACTGCTGCGCGCCCGTCCCACTAAGGGAACCGGTGTACAGCGTGCAGTTGGTGCAAGGCGCGCCGCCCGCCGGGGGTGTGGGCGTGGGGGGGACCGGTGTGGCTGTCGGTGCTGGCGGAGGTGTAGGCGTTGCCGTTGGGGATGGCGAACTGCCGGTGAGCTGGGAATACAACAGGCGGTTAGGCGAGCCAGACCCAATGCTGCTCAAGACGCCGGTGGTGGCACCGTTAATAATGGCATTAAACACAGCAGTTGGCGAGGCGCCAGGATTGGCCTGCAAATAGAGCGCCGCTACGCCGGCGACGTGGGGCGAGGCCATGGAGGTGCCGCTGATAGTATTGGTAGCCGTATTGGAGGTATACCAGGCGGAGGTAATGCTGGAACCCGGGGCGAAAATGTTGACGCAACTGCCGTAGTTGGAAAAGGAAGAGCGGGCATCGCTGGAAGTGGTGGAGCCAACGGTCAGAGCGGCAGCCACGCGGGCGGGGGAGTAATTGCAGGCGTTGGCGTTGCTGTTGCCCGCAGCCACGGCATAGCTGACGCCCGCGTTGATGGAATTGTTGACGGCGCTGTCCAGAGCTGAAGACGCGCCACCGCCCAAGCTCATGTTGGCTACGGCGGGGAGATTGCGATTGTTGGTGACCCAATCTACACCGGCAATGACGCCCGCATTGGTGCCAGAACCCTGGCAGTTGAGGACGCGCACGGCATATAGATTGACTTGCTTGGCCACGCCATACACAGAACCGCCTACGGTGCCAGCAACGTGGGTGCCGTGCCCATTACAGTCGTCACTGTTACGGCCGTCGCCAATGCTGTCGTAACCTACATAGGCGCGCCCACCAAACTCCACGTGAGTGCGGCGAATGCCGGTATCAATAATGTACGCATTCACGCCTGCACCCGTGGTATTGTAAATGTAGGTGCTATTGAGGGGCAGGTTGCGCTGGTCAATGCGGTCTAGACCCCAGGTAGCGTTATTTTGCGTATCATTCAACCAAACCGTCTGGTCAACTTCCACGTAAGCCACGTCAGGGTTGTTTAACAATCCGTCCAGGGCCTTCTCAGTTAAACGCCCCGCAAAGCCGTTAATGGCGGCTGTATAAACAAACTGTACCTCATTCCCTTCTTCTGCCTGCACCTGATCAATGACATTGTTGGTTGCCTGGCGGCTGACATTTTCCTTGAACACCACAATATATTGACCAGGAATAGCCTCTGCCGAATCCGCATACAGCAAGGGCGCTGGCCCGCTGGAATCACTGGCATCACTGCTACCAAAAATTGGTGCAGCAGATAATGCCAAAAGTACTATCAAAACCAACAAGAGTATTGATCTACTTTTAGAGAGTTGCATCTGATGATTCTCCTCCGTTGAAAATTTAGTTTTTCTCAACTACTTTGATTGCAATTTTCCCGGTATCCAAACTATGGGCCTGCTTTGTTTCGCTTTGGTTGCTCCCCAAGCAACAAAAGTTGCACCATGATTGGCGCCGATGAAGAGGCCCCTGCCCAATTTGCCTGCTGTGTTAGGTTCTCGCTACGCCCCTCCTTTGCCCTGGCGAGCGAACCAAATTGCCTGCCACGACGATACCCAGGTGCTGGGATCAAAAAAAGGCAGAACAGCCCATGTTTTAACGGGTTGCTCTGCCTTTTGATTTGTTTGGGTATAACGGGTGATTACTTTCACTGCCAGTTCCCATTTCCCAGACGATGGATGTTAATAAAAAAAGCTGGCAGGACTATAAACGATTTTTTTCAGAGTGCAATAGCAATTTTAAGATTGACCAAATTGCGTATATTGAGCCAATCGGCCGCCCACGGCCGTTAATCAGCCAAAGTAGAGAGATCCCCCACGTCCTGGCCCAGGGCGCGGGCCTTGAGCACCCGGCGCATAATCTTGCCGGAGCGCGTCTTGGGCAGGCCGTCCACAAAGTCAATGGTGGCCGGTTTGGCAATAGGCCCCATCTCGTGGCCGACGTGTTCTTTCAGGAGCATTTCCAGCTTTTCGCTGCCTTCCCAGCCCTGGCGCAAGATGCAGTACGCCTTGATGATGTTGCCGCGCAGCTCATCGGGTACGCCAATGCAGGCCGCTTCGGCGACAGCTTCGTGGCTGACCAGGGCGCTTTCGATTTCGGCCGTG
>CAZDEO010000060.1:0-31023 GCA_964504445.1 uncultured Anaerolinea sp.
AATGAGGCGAATTCTAAATTCAAGAATGTTTAACTTATTTCAGTTACAGTGTACTAAATCTCCGAACTCATTTCCGTAGTGTCGGCGTCTTCTTCTGTAAAGCCCATCGCCGGTGGCTGTGCCAACCCCAAACGCCGCTTGCGTTCCTCAAGCTGAATGTCCAACTCGCCCTTGCCCAGCACTTCATCCATCTGGGTGTCCAGGCGATTGGCATACATTTCAGCGTGGGCCGAAGCCTTATCCAAGCGGGAACGAATCGATTCGCCCAACCGGGCGATGTCGGCGTCTCCTGCACCCACCAGATCATCCAGGCTTTTAATCGTCTTGACTGTTTGCTCTTTGGATTTTGCCAGCTTCATTAGCGATTCTAGCTCGCGCTGTTCCTGACGAATTTCTTTGAGGCGCGCCTGCAGCTTCAGCCGTGCACTTAACAACGCTTCGTATTCTCGCTTTTGCCGGACCCACTGCTCGTGGTACTGCTCTTGCAAGCGCCGATTAGAGTTCATTTCGTTCTGAGCGGCACGGGCCAGGTCTTCCTTGCCCTGCATCAGGAAAACGTCAATATTGCGATCGAGCTGGTCGGCTTTTTTCTTGTATTCCAGGTACTTGCGCTCCAAGGTTTTGACTTCGCCGCCCACGGTGGCTGCAGCATCTTCCAGTTCACGCAGGTTGTTTTCGGCGTCCCGGGCATATTGTTTCATGACGGCTACAGAATTGGCTTCCAAAGCTTTGTCAACCATTTCGTGCAAATTTGCCTGAATGAGGGTTTGGGTCTTTTCCAGTAATGATGCCATTTATTTTTATCTCCTTATTGCTGGTTATGCGAATTGGCCATGTTCTTTTGTGCTGCTATTTTCCCCATTTTTTTATTTTAACGGGATTCATTGTAAAACAAGTAAGGCGGTTTTTCAATTGAAGGTGGTGGTGTTCTAAGCCGCCTGATAAACAGGCAAGGCAATAATGATATCGTTTCCGGTGATATTGGGAGGGAGGGCGATACGGCCGTTGTGCAGGGCCACCACACCCTTTAGAATGCGCACAGTGGGGTTCACGTCGGGGATTACCACCTCGTCCAATTCGCCAACGAAAGCCTGCGCATCGCGCTCAGGCACAGGCACAGGCACCTTTATCACCAACTGCACCTCATGCTTCGCATCTACCGCTTGCAATTCCAACTCACCCTGATAGTCGGCATTCAGGCAATAAAGAAGCACCAGCCCGACCAATCGTTGCAGGCCTGATTGCAAACTAACCCCATCACTAAAAACCTGGGGCATGTCTAATTTCAGTGGACAGTGAATGAAGATGCCCTGCTTCTCAGCCGCCATCTGATGCATTTGAGCGGCTTCATAAAGGTAAAGGCCCACGTCACGCACGGGCTGTGCCCGCAGTAAAAATGCTGTTTCCATCTCGCCGGTTTCCATTTCCGCCAGGGCGATCAAGTCTTCCACCAGGCGCGACAGTTTTTTGCTGCCGTCACGAATGCCATACAAGGAATGTTTGAGGTCGCGTTCGGTGCGTACTTCAGACATATCTGAAACAAGCCGGGAAGAGTATTCAGACACCGTTGAAAGGGGAAGACGGAAGTCTGGAGTAATGAGCTTGAGGATAGTGCGTTTCAATTCTTCAAAATCTTGGTTTAAGGCACTTTGTACCAGGAAGTGCCGGTTTAGTTGGGTGACAACCAACTCGAGCAGCTCATCGCTATCATAGGGTTTGGTGATATATTCTTCAACCCCGCTGCGACGCCCGCGGTGAATGTCATCTCGCTCTCCCCTGGCTGTCAAGAAGATGAAGGGGATTTGCACCCACTCTGGATTTTGGCGCACCTTGGCCAGAAACTCGTAGCCTCCCATTTCAGGCATCATGATGTCAGAGATAATCAGGTCTGGTTTTTGCTGGGCGAGGCGTTCTAGGGCGATACGGCCGTTGCCCGCTGTTTGAACGCTTAGGGCATACTTTTCGTCAAAGATTTCCAGTAGCTCCTGTAACCCTACCAATAAATGAGGGTCGTCTTCTACTACCAACACCCTGGCTACCTGCCTACCCTTAGGGGAAGAAGGCAAAGAACTGCGCTTTTGATCTGGCTCATAAACAGGCAGCACTACCGTGAAAATGCTACCAGCTTCATCGGTGCGATTTTTGGCTTCAATTTGCCCACCGTGCAATTCCACCAGGGCTTTGGCAATTGTCAATCCCGTTCCCGCACCTTGTTGCTCCAACACCTCACGATTGTATTGAAAAAACAAATCAAACAGTCGATCCTTAACATGGGATGGAAATCCTACCCCTTCATCAACAATAGCAATCTTCACTTGTTGCTCTTCCGCTTCTAACATTACATAAACACGCCCCTCATGCCGTTTACGACTATGCGTAAATTTCACCGCGTTTTGCAATAAGCGATCGAACACCTGTCGCAATTTGGCTTCATCACCATAAACAGGGGGACAAAAAGCCAAAGGTTCATAATACACAGAGACCTGATAATGAGACATGCTTTCTTGCACATCGGCAACAGCCTGCCAGACAACCTCGGACAGGTTGAGAATGGGGCGGGCATTGGCTTCAAATTGCGCCTTCAGCTCTCCGGTACGAATTTCTAGCACCTGGATAAAATCTTCCACCAAGCGCGTTAAGCGCACACAGCCAACCTGTATACCCCGTAGAAATTCCTGAAAATTCTCGTCCTCCTGCACCCGATTCATACTGTCTGCCAACATTTCGTAGTAGGCGGTGACATAAGTTAACGGTGTGCGAAATTCATGATTCAAAATTTGCAAGATGTTCTTCTTGAGGCTTGCCAGGCTGTGCTGGCGGCTGGCTTGGAGTTGAAAGGCGCGTGTTAGCTGGCTGCTTACCAGTTCTAAAAATTCTGTGCTGTTGAATGGCTTGGTTATGTACAGGTCTGCACCGCTGGTTCTGCCTTTGTAGACATCTTGCCTGGAACCTTTTGCGGTGAGAAAGATAACAGGAATGTGAGCCCATTCTGCGTTTTGGCGCACGCAGTTCAAGAACTCGTAACCGTCCATTTCAGGCATCATAATGTCGGAAACGATGAGGTCGGGGGTATGCTGCTGAAGGACTTCTAGGGCGATACGGCCGTTTCCGGCCGTCAACACGTCAATATCATAACCAATATCTACCAGAGTTAGAAGGTCTCTAATCCCTTCCAACATAGATCGGTCATCTTCAACAAGCAAAATGGTTGCAGAGTTTGTTGTCATCAATGTCTCTTTATATGCCCTAGCAAACCAAACCCCGCCCTATTATAACATATGGCCTGGCAAGTAGACGGGAAAATGGTCACATAATTGGTGGTGGCACATAACAAGTATGCAAACCTGAAACACAACAGGCGGTAGTACATGGTTCAGAAAAGAATTCCGCCTTTCCCGGTGGCTGAAAAAGCGTCTTTGCCAAAGCGATTGGTTCTAAGCTTCCAGGAAAATGATGAAAGAGAAATGAATTTTCGCGCTTTCCTGTACCGTTTAAGCGACGGTTTTTGTTGTCGTCCCAGTTAGCATTTCCCAAACCAGAGAGTGGGCGTTTAAAACAATTTCGCATATTTGCCCTGAGAGCAACATAATGAGGACGTGACGGCCGTTCTCATCCTGCCATTGTCTTCCTTGCTCCACCTCTTGCCAACGCCCCTGCACCAACACACTTTTCACCCGCACCGCACCATCTATAGCAAAGACACAATCGACACCTATTTGCATGATCACCTCTTTTGCCAAAACCAGGCCAGCTTGCGGTATTTCACCCACTCATAATACATCATGTATAAACTCAGGCGCAGCCCGTGCAGGCCATCTCGGTAGCCCCGCAAGACGACAAAACGCCACCAAAACTGGCGCAAAGGCTGCAAAACAAAATTATGCAGGCGTGGGCGCACCCCATTGTCATACATAATCGTGGCTTCATATGTGGCATAGGCGCGCTGCTTGGCGTGGAATTGGGCCGCATCATGGTAGTTGTAATGGATTAACGGCCGTTGCAGATACCCGATGTCCCCATCTACCACCGCCACCTCATGAACCGGGCGTTCATAATGCACTTTACCATGCTTAAACAGCCGTAGCTGATAATCCGGGTACCAGCCTGTCGCCCTGGTCAACCGGCCAAAAATGTAATTGTGCCGAGGCACATACCAACCCGTTTCTAGGCGCGTATTGATCATCTGGCGAATTTCGGCCCCCAGTTCTGACGTGCCCCGCTCATCCGCATCCACAAAAAAGACCCAATCCGTTCGAATGGCGGCTAAGGCCGCATTGCGCTGCTGCGCATAATTCTCAAAAGGATTTTGCTGTACTTCTGCGCCACTGGCGGCCGCCAGAGCTACCGTGTCGTCCTGACTAAAGGAATCGAAGACTACCACCCGGTCTGCCCAGGACAAACTGTCAATACATGGCCGGATGTGGTCTGCTTCGTTGAGGGTGAGGATGACGGCCGTCAGTTCCATGAGATTAAGGTCGGGTGTCAGGTGTCAGAGGGCAGGGCGTCAGCCCAAAGCACATACACACTGGGCACCTCTTACCCACATTCACTAGCCCAAATACGCACTACTTCCAGGTAAGCTCGCTTCAATTCCGGGTCTTTCGTTCTGGCAGCCTTCTTCCGCATGCCAAATTTTACCATTTGCAGCGCCAGCAACTGCACCAGCCGCCCGTGATGGCGGCGATAGAGCTGCGCCCGACTGCGCCACAAGCTCACAATGGACTGGGCCGGAATTTGGCGGGTACTTTCCCCGCCATAATGGACAACCTCTGCGGCAGGCACCATATAAATCTTCCAGCCAGCAGCATGAACGCGCCAGCTCCAATCAATCTCTTCGCAATACATGTGAAAAGATTCATCAAATCCCTTGGTGGTTTCGGCAACGGCAGCCCGCACCATCATGGTCGCACCCAGGGGAAAGTCAATTAAAAAGGGGCTGCGGTTTGGTTCGTAATAGCGGCGGGCATAACGGCCGTTCAACCACGTCTCGTATAGGCGCACAGGCAAAGGAAACAGGTCAAAGGCAAGCTGAACCAGGCCAGGAAAATGGAAGGCGCTGTGCTGGAAACGGCCGTTGCCATAGACCAGGCGCGCTCCAGCAATCCCCGCATTCGGCCGTTCCGCCAGGCAGGCCACCAGATGCGTCATCGCCCCTGGGCGCAGCACCGTGTCCGGATTCAGCAAAAAATAATACCGGGGATTATGTTCCGCAGCGGCCCGCATTCCCTGATTATTGGCGGCCCCAAAACCCACATTTTGCGCATTGGCAATCACATGCACGTTCGGGAAAACATTGCGCAAAAACGCCACCGTACCATCGGTAGAGGCATTGTCCACCACCCACACCTCACCCTGCAGGCCAGACAAGCGCAAATCCGCGTACACCGAGCGCAAACACGGCCCCAGATAGTCGCGTACATTCCAACTTACAATAACAACTGCAACATCAAGCACAAGGTTTTCCAAATGAACAATTACCGCCGCGCCAGTTCCCAGATCTCTTCTTCCGTCAGATCCAGCGTCTCGACCACAAAACGCAGCGGCTCATAAACCATATCATCAGTAGGCTGCAAACCAGCCCAGGCATAAAAATCTCCCGCACACAACGACTCCGCGCAGGCCGCAGAATCGCCAAATTCCGCCAGCAAGGCCGTTACCTGCCGTGCCAGCCCCAGCGGAAACTCCGCGCCTAGCACCACGGCCTCGTTGGGAATTTGCGCGCTCAGGGTTACGATACGGGTTGTGTTGTAAATCTCCGGCTCAATGTCAAAAATGCCGGCGCGCGCATCTCGCAGGCGATAACCGCCAAATTCCGGCTCCGCCAGCACCAGCACATAACCAATAGGGCTGCGCGTGGGTGGAATGCCCAAAAGTCGCCAGACTTCCGGACTATCTTCTCCATAGACCCAGTCCCGCTCTTCAAAAGGCATGATGGGCGGAATGTAGGTGGCGGTAGCAAAGTCTACTTCCCGATTGAACACGGCCAACATAGCGCTGTTATCGCCCTGCACGGGCACAATTTCGCCAGGCGTAATGCCCGCGTTGCGCAGCATAGCCTGAAAGTAGAGGAAGTTGGGCAAGCTGTTTTCATCGGGCACGGCCCAACTTTTGTCGGCCAAATCTTCCACGGTCAGAATGCCGCTGTCACGCCGGGTGACGATCATGCCAGTTTGCCAGGTACGGCCGTCCGCAGAAACGGCCGTATTTGCCAACTGCACGCCACATTCCTCGTGAGCCAGCACATACCCCAAAGCCGACAAAAAGCCTACCGTATCTACCGGCGCACCACACATCAAGTCAATCAACGCCTGCTCACTGTCCACCACGCCCACAACAAATTCCAAACCCGTGTCCGCAGCCAACGCATCGGCTAACACCTGTCCCCGGCCCGTAATGATGGCGCTGCTATAATTGGGTGGAAAGAGTATCTGGATGGGTCGCGCCGCAGAACCCAAGGGTGATTTTGTGACCTCCACGACCACCGCTTCAGTCACCACCCTGGTCACTTCTTGCGGAACCAGGCGCGTTACTTCTATCACCTGTTGTTCAGGGGTAACGGCCGTTGTGGGCCTTGCCTGGACGGGTTGGGAAGATAGCTCTACGGCTGGGGTCACCTCCACATAAAGCACCTGTGGCTGGCAGGCCACCAGAAACACCGTCATCATTAATGCCAGAAACACCATCTTCCTCATTGCACGCTCGTCGTTACCTTCTGGTTACCAAGTACGCAGCCAGAGCCTTCAAAAGTAGTTTATCGTTAACCCTAACCCCTCGCCAACGAAACTTAACAGGAACTCATGCCCCACCAAACCCAAAAAAACCTGGATTTGCTTGTGGGCAAATCCAGTGCAAATTTTCACCAAAATGGGGATGGGACATACACTAGATAACGCGCTTGCGCACATTGGCACTGATGTAGTCTAATGCCGACACCACAATGGCAATGGACAGCATGAGCACACTGGCTTCGCGGTACAACAGCAGACGAATGCTTTGGCTAAGCAAGAAGCCGACGCCGCCTCCCCCCACAAAGCCAATGATGGTGGACATACGCACGTTGATATCCCAACGATAGAGAGTGTAAGCAATGTAAAGCGGAATGATTTGGGGAACAACCGCATAAACAACCATTTGCAGCCGGCTGGCGCCAGTGGCATTAATAGCTTCAATCGGACCGGCGGAAATCCCCTCAATCTGCTCGGAGAAAAGCTTGCCCAGGGCGGCAATGGTATGCAGGGTGAGGGCCATGACGCCGGCAAAGGGGCCGAGGCCCACCCAAACCACGAAAATAACGGCCATGATCAGGGATTCAATGGAGCGGGTGACGTTGAAAATGGTGCGGGAGATGGTGTAAACGACGCTGCCAATGGGAAACGGCCGTTTCGGAGCCAGGAACAAGGCCAGCACGCCGGCCGCCACGCCCCCCACCAGCGCCGGTCTGGTTGTCCAATTTTGCGGGGTATCAAACTGGTACAGCCAGTTCAAAGCGGAGCCAATGCCGTAAATGAGTACGGCCGTGCCCCCCACCGTCAGCAGCGCCGACACACCCCGCGCCGTCACCCCATCCAGGTGCAGCACCAATTCCTGCCCATAGCGGCTGCCCAGGGAAGCCGCCAGCAACGCCCCCAGCAGCCCAATAAACCCCGGCAGCAGCAAATGTGCCAGATCGGCCAGTATGCTGACGAAATTACCTAAAAAGCCAAATACACCCAACTGCCCGGCCAGCCAGCGCCCTAGTTGGCTGCCCAATACGGCCACCACGTCCAAAGCAAAAAGTGCCAGCAGCAATGCCAAAAAGGCCGCGCCCAACGCTAAAATCGTTTCATTCCGCGTCCGCTCTTGCGCCGTTACCAGGGGCGGACCAAACCGCAGCACCAGCCACGCCATGCCCCCTGCGGCCAACAGCGCCACGAACCCTACTACCCCTTGTGCTGTCACCAGTTGGGCCAGCGCCGCCAACTGCGCCATTACCCAGGAACCAGCCGCGCTCCCCAAGGGCAGCGCAATCAGCCCCAGCATAATGGCAGCCAGGGGCGCCGTAATTTCCACCATCAAATTGCGTGCGGCCAAAAAAGAAAGAGGTACGGCCAACAACGTGCCAATGGTGGTCGCAATAAGCGCCATGAAAATCGTTTCTACAATCAGGCGCAAGGTGTCCCGCGAAATGTCGGTCAACTCCACCGGGCCGGTTTCGTCACCCAGGAGCATATCCGCGGCGTCCGGGTCCGTCAGGTCCGGATCTGCCAAAAAGCGCAACACACTAATTGTTTGCTGCCCTCTCAATTCATCCCGCATCCTCGAAATGTCCACATCAGTACGATCAACAGCCACGGCATACAGCACAAACAGGCCCATAACGATCAGGAATGTGCGCAAAGCGCGGCGTGCGGGAGAGCTGTTTTTCTCGTTCATCTCAAAGAATTCGCCGCCGAATACGGGAGCTAACGTTGTCTAGAATCGTAACAATCAGCGCAATGGCAATCACCATCACGCTGGCTCGGCTATATTGCAGTTGGTTCAACAAGCGCTGCAAAACAAAGCCAATACCGCCACCACCCACAAAGCCAATAATGGTAGACATGCGCACATTAATATCCCAACGATAGAAGATGTAAGCAATATAATGGGGCGTAATTTGCGGCACCACGGCATAAACAATGCTCTGAATGGCATTGGCGCCAGTGGCGTTGACGGCTTCTCGCGGCCCGTCGTCAATGTTTTCTACCTGCTCAGAGAATAGCTTGCCCAGGTCAGCCACAGAGTGTAGCGTCAAAGCCAAAATACCGGCAAAAGGACCTAACCCCACCCACACAACAAAGACAAAGCCCATCATCAGGGGTTCAATAGAACGGGTAAGGTTTAACGCGCCACGGGTGGTGGTGTAGGTTGCCAGGCCAATGGGAAAGTGGTGCTTGGGGGAATATCGCAAGGAGAACAAGCCCGCAACGAGGCCAACCCCCAGGGCAGGCAAGGCTAGCAATTGGGCAATGCCGCCCAGGGTATGCGGTGTATAAGCACGTATGCCTAAGAGGTTAATCCAAGACAATGCGTAGCCCAAACCCAACACAAACACGGCCGTTCCCAAACCGGTCAAAATAAAAGTCAACCAGCGTGCTGGGGCCAGTTGCAGGCGAATAATGGCTTCTTGCCCGTAACGCGCGCCCCAGGAAATGCCCAGTAGCGCGCCGACAAAACCCACAACCGTTGAAAGAAGCAGGGTCAGCAAATCGGCTAACAAATAAACAAAATTACCCAAAAAGGCCAGCGCCCCCAGATTTGCCCGGAGCCAACCGCCACCCAACAGCCCTACCTGCCCAAGCACCGCCAGCGCCAGCAAGAAGAGTACGGCCGTTGCCAGCCAAAAGAGCAGCGACACCCCACCGGCCCCTTCACCAGTTTGCGGAGACAGAGCCGGATTCAAACGCACGGTCAGCGCCGTTAACCCAGCCAACAAAACCAAAGCACCCAATCCGACAACGCCATAACCGGCAACCCAGGCCGCCACAGCGCCAAGCTGCTGCGCCACCCACCAGCCCGCCCAACCGCCAACCGGCGCCAGCAAAATTGCGCCCATGATTGCGGCTAGCGGTAGCTTAACGTCCGCCATCAAATTTTGCGCCGCCATAAACGAAATGGGAATAGCCAAAATGGTACCAATGGTCGATGCCAGCAGCGCCATAAAGACCGTTTCCACAATCTTATCCAACGCCAGCAGCGTCGTGTCACTCAAACCAGAAATACGTCGGGAAGTAGTCTCCAACAGCTCAATCCGTTGGGGATCGGCTGTTTCCCGGATATCGGGCATGGTGAAATCTACACGAAACACGCCATTCGCATCCGCCCGAAACTCCGCCAGGCGGCGGGTTGTGTCTGAGCCAGCCGCATACCAACGCAAAATACCACTGGCGTTCGGTGGGA
Organism: uncultured Anaerolinea sp.; assembly: GCA_964504445.1. Classification (GTDB taxonomy): domain Bacteria; phylum Chloroflexota; class Anaerolineae; order Promineifilales; family Promineifilaceae; genus JACSRF01. Next base: position 9,919 of record CAZDEO010000060.1, read on the forward strand.
ATCCTTCACCCTGCAAACTGAGCCGATCTTGAGTTGTATTGGCACAGTTAGGAATAAGCAAAACCGTACGCCCCTCATTCTGCACCTGAGAGGCGCGCACTTCCTCTGGGCAAGGCATGCGAATGGAAAGGTTTGTACTTAAGGTTTCAGTTTCATAGGAAAACAGTTCAGGACGCGCCAATTCCCGCAGCAGCCCAAACAGATTTTCTTGTCGTCGGGGTTTTACCGGCTCCCTTAAATCAATTTGCGTCACCTCAGTACCATAAGCATAAAGCAGCAGCAAAGCCAGCAAAATAGCCAGGTTCCGCAGCCGGTTTTGCTTTTTCCCCTTGTTGCCAGGTGACTTCACGGTCGTACGCCCTTTAAATTAACCGATGCGCTCTGCTTCACGGCCGTAAATCTCAATAAACTTGGCGTCGTCAATCTCATGGGGCGCGCCATCAAAAACCAGCCGCCCCTCATTCAACGCGATTGCCCGTGTGCTGTACTGTTGCACCAGATCTAAAAAGTGCAAGCTGCACAAAACCGTAATGCCATCCTCCCGGTTGATTTGCTGTAAATAGCGCATAATGCTATGCGCCAACGCCGGATCCAGGCTAGCAACCGGCTCATCTGCCAACAACAACCCCGGCTCTTGCATCAGCGCGCGGGCAATACCCACTCGCTGGCGCTGCCCCCCACTCAACTCATCCGCCCGGTTATTTGCCTTATCCCGAATACCTACCCGCTCCAGGCTTGCATACGCCCGCCGCACATCTTCAACTGGGAAGCGCCCCAACACACTGGCAATCGGGTTCACATACCCTAAACGGCCGCTCAACACATTGGTCAACACTGAAGAACGATCCACCAGGTTAAAATGTTGAAAAATCATGCCGATACGGCGACGCGCCCGGCGCAGTTCTTCCCCGGTAATATGCGACAAATGAATGTCATTCCAAAATATGTCGCCAGACGTGGGGTCTATCAGGCGGTTAATGCAGCGCAACAGCGTGCTTTTACCCGAACCGCTCAGGCCAATCACCGCCACAAATTCACCCTCCGGAACCTCAAAACTCACGTTTCGCAGCGCCTGGGTGCCATCATCATACACTTTTGCAAGGTTTTGAACTTTGAGCACGGCGTCTTTACCAAAAAGACCCTAAGGGTTTAGGTAACCCTTAGGGTCTTCAACAAGACTATCTTTTAGCCGTCACCAAAAACTTCTTCTTCAGTGATGCCTAGTGTGGTCATGAGTGAGCGTACTGGATCATAGTAAGGATCACCAACAGGCTCGATGCCCGTCCAGCTGTAGAATTCCTCGGCACAAATAGACTCATAACATGCTTCCGAAGCCGTAAAGTCTACCAGTGCTCTAATAATTTCGCTGGCAATCGGGAAGGGAAATTCCGGACCAAAGGAAACCGTATCGTTGGGAATCTGGTCGGTAAGAGCCAAAATGCGCGTCTTCTCGAAAATGTCTGGAGTCGTGGTCATCATCGTACCCCGAGCATCCAAAATGCGGTAGCCCCCATTTTCTGGGCCACCGCCCACCAAAGAAGCACCATCTACCAACTCAGCTTCGCCACCTTCGCGCCAGATTTCCGGGCTATCTACACCATATACCCAGGTTCGACCAGCAATCAGCGGGGGGCTGAAGAAGCTGGTTGCGAAGTCACATTCACCATTGTAGACACCCAAAATGGCATTTTGATGCCCACCCGCTTCAATAACCTGGCTTGGCTCAATGCCCAAGTTTTGGAAAGCCACACTGGGATAGAGATAACCAGAGGTTGAGCCATAGTCAGGAATACACCAGCTTTTGCCATCCAGGTCGGCAATTGTTTCATAATCGCTATCAAAGGGCACAATGTATTGTGCCGCATACCAAGACAGACCGCGCCGGACGGCCGCTGCGCCAACCGTAACCCCACAGCGGTTATTGGCCAACACATAACCCTGGGCCGGGATGAAGCCAATGGTGTCATCCGGAGAGGCACACATTTCTTCAATGGTAGCTGCGTAGCTGGTGGGCACGCTAACTTCATAATTAAGTCCCGTTGCTTCGGCAAGGGCGTTGGCGAGTACTTCACCACCGGAGATAATGGCATCCACCTCAACCGAGGGTACAAAGAGCACCTTAATCGGCCGTTCTGCCGAGCCTAAGGGCAATTCTTCTGCTTCTACCACAACTTCTTCAATCACGGTTTCGGTTTGCACTTCGGTTACGACGCGGGTCACTTCCACCGGTACTTCTACCTCGACTTGTTCGGTAACCGTTTCCACCTCAGTCACTACGCGGGTCACTTCTACCGTTTCCGGCGTACAAGCTGCCAGGCCAACCGGCAGCAGGCTAAAAAGAACGACAATCAACAGGGTTTTTCTAATCACGGTTTTTTCCTCCTTACCTTGGAAAAATAAACTGAGAATACGGGAATTGTGTTTGGGCTTCTACCACAACGCCCAATTTATCACCACATTTTAGTATAGACAAGCACTAAAAGAGCTCGTATGATAAAGAGCACCCCACTTGCTGATGAAAGTCACCAAACAGGTACCGCGTGATACACGGGAAGTTCATTCTGCGGGTTAACCAATCCCTTGTCCAATAGCCAGCATGCGTGTCTTTTTAGGCGGCTGCGGCTAAGTTGGTCCGCCGCTATTGTTGTGCTGGCTTTTGCGGGATTTCACGGGGTGGGCATTGGGGCATGTTGGCCGAATCGGGAATATCGACTAATACACTTTGGGGATCAACACGATTGTTAAATTCAGAAATTTCCACATCTTCGTGGATGAGACCAGCCCATAAAGGTTGGGGATTGCGGTTGCCAAAAACGTTGGTCAGGCGAATGCCGCCAGTGACGACGGCACGCTTGCCAGGCATAAGGTAGGTGAAACCATCAATTTCTTCTAAATCTTCAGGGCGGCCTACGGCCCACCGGTAAGGGTAGTTGCTGATTTCGTTTTCGTAGCCGATGGCCAGGCGAAATGCGCCGGATTCGGTGTGCCAGCCCAGGGTATTATAGTTCCAGGTGGAGTCGTAAACGGTACCAGGCCCTGGACCAGTCGTGCGGATGGGGGTTTTGCCGTAGTTTTCGACGGTGATGGTGAAGGTGAGGGTGTCGCAAATGGCAACGGCCGTGCCGCTTAGCTGCAAAGTATTTCCGTTGGGCGGCGGGAAAATGCGTGCGCGGGGTACCCCACCATACTGAATGGTCAGATCACCCTGCACCTGCACCCGCTGCCCCGCCAAGTCTTGGGCCACCGCCACCACCGGATACGTGCCATCGGGTGGCGGGGTTGCGCCATCATCCACTCCACCATCATAATCATATTCATGCCATCCCTCGGCGCGGGCGGGCACATTCCGTTCCTGCTCCTGCACCGGGTACTCCAGGCCCTCTGGTCCCTGCAAAAACACCCGCAAATGCGTTACATCCTTAGCCAGAAAAAATTGGATCTGCGCCCGGTCGCCAATGCCATCCCGGTTTGGGGTAAAGAGTTCGGGATAGATGGTGAAATCCCGCATTTCTGGCAGCACCGGATCCGCTTCGGCAATGGTCAACTGCCCCTGTTGGCGCTCCGTGACCCCCGCCTCGTCTGTGGCCTCAATCGTCCAGGTGTAATCGCCATCTTGCAGCAGCCGGGTGATAATTTCCCCAGCAACTGTTTCATTGGGCAACAGGTAGCCATCCACTACGCCGCTAAAATCCACCTCATACTGGCCCGCCCCCCGCGGCCTTTCCTGGCGAAAGTAGAAACGCGCGCCTTGGGCATTTTCAAAAAAGATGGATACAGCCGCATTGCGCGAAAGCTCGTAAGCAAGGCGCGTGGCATCATTATCACCATCAGCATTGGGGGTAATGACTGTTTTTTGCATGGTCACGTTGCGCAGCAAACTGCGGTCACCATTGACAACGCGCCATATGCCAGCAACGGCCCCAATGACAATGATTAACCCAACAAATCCAACCAAGAAAGGAGAAAATTTACGTTCGCTCATGCCGCAAGTGTACCAAAGGGGAAATGCGACGGGTAGTATGGTAGTCAAATAGTCTAGCATTCGTGGGAACAAAAAAGGATGGGGCGCTATTTGTGCTGGTGTAGGGGCAATGTTACAATGCACGTATAGAATCAAAGGAGACTTCACCGGCTGTCGTCGACCACCATGAATGAAAATGGAGCGCCATCTTCCAGGTGGCGTCGCCAGCAAGATGCTGGCGCTACATTTACGAAGGAGAATGTTGACACACATGAAGCAATATGGTCAGGACAAGATGTGGCCCTTTGCCGAAGGAGGCGGTGCTACAATGGGGTTGGCAACGGCCGTTGCCGGCCTTACGCTCCTGCTACATCAGTCTATCCGCAACCCCTTCACCAAAGCCCTTGCCACCCTTACCGGCGCCCTGTGGTTACTCATCCTCTACTTCTTCCGCGACCCCAACCGCACCTCCCCCAACCAGCCTGGCCTTGTCGTCAGCCCCGCTGATGGCGAAATTGTCGCCATCATCCGCGAACGTGAAAACCAGCATCTCCAGGCCGATACCATACGTATCAGCATTTTCCTTTCCGTCACCAACGTGCATGTCCAGCGCGTGCCCCTGGCAGGCCACATAACCCAGGTAACGCACCGGCCCGGCCAATTTCTGCAGGCCTTTCGCCCTGAAGCCTCCGAGGTGAATGAAGCGATTGCGATGGTGTTAGAAACAGATTACGGCCGTTTCCTGGTCAAGCAAATCGCCGGCATCTTGGCCCGGCGTTGTGTCAACTACCTGCAGCCTGGCGACACCGTGGAAACTGGCCAGCGCTTCGGGTTGATTCGATTTAGCTCACGGGTGGACCTGTATCTGCCGCCCGACGCCCAATTATTGGTAAGAATTGGCGACAAAGTAACGGGGGGTGCAACACCCGTCGCCCAAATGACCGGGTAAGCGGTGCCTATGGAGTCGAATGATGGCCAGTAAATATCGCTACCTCATTCCAAACGGGATTACCTTCATCTCCCTGACCTGCGGCATTCTTTCCATCTTACTTTCTGCTACCGGCAATTCCCGCAATCTGGTTGCGGCTGGTACGTTAATTTTGGCGAGCTACGTGTTAGACCTCTTTGACGGCTATACCGCCCGGCGCTTAAAAGCAGCCTCAGAATTTGGCCTACAGCTCGATTCGCTGGTAGACATGGTGAGCCTGGGCACGGCTCCCGCCGTGCTGCTGTTTATGCACCTGCAAGGCGCTGGCATAACGTCCTGGTGGAGCTATCCCTTCATTATCGTCATCCCTCTGGCTGGCGCTTTCCGCCTGGCGCGATTCAATTTACTGCCGCCCAAGAAAACCGGCAGCACCGATTCTGTGGGGCTGACCATTTCCACCGGCGGGGCCACCATAGCCCTGGCTGTGCTGGCCGACGTCAGCACCGCCACAGAAACGGTGCCCGATTGGACTTTTCTGCCCCTGGCGCTGCTGGTCAGCTTACTTATGGTAAGCACGATACCCTTTCCCTCCTTTTCCTGGGTTTTCTCCCGCAAAAAGATCAATATCGCCCTCATTACGCTTTTTGGCGTTTCGATTTGGACCATTTCCTTCTTTCCGGCCTGGTTTTTGTGGAACAACGCTTACCTGGGTTTAGGGCTTGCGCGCGCAGGATTGAAGAAGGTGCGGTAACGGCCGTTTCTCATGACCCAACTCCGCTACCGCATCGGCGGCAACTTCCTCTACTTATTGGGCGAAATGACCCGCAAATTCGGCCGCACCCACATTTCTGGCCTGGAAAATCTGCAATCGGCCAAAGCCAGCGGCAAACCTCTCATCCTCTCTGCCTGGCACGGCATGACTATGATGCTGGTGGGCAAGATTTCCGAGTTCTTCAACACCGACAACATCGTCCTGCTGATGCCAGATGACTGGCGGGGTGAATCGTTGAAAGTTTTTGCTGAAAAAAATGGCGCCCACCCGTACCCCATGAATCTGGAAGAAACCGCCAGCGTGGGTACTGCGCGGCAATTAATTTCTCTGGTCCGCGAAGTTAAAAAAGGCAAACATTGTTACATCACCCCCGATGGCCCCGAAGGTCCGGCCTACGTCATCAAGCCTGGTGTGGCCTTCATCGCCCAAAAAGCACGGGGGCTCATTTTGCCCTTTGGCGCCTATGCCCGCCATGGCTACCGCCTGCCCCGTTGGGACACCTACGTCATTCCTTATCCCTTCAGCCGCATATCCATTCACGTCGGCCAGCCCATTGAAGTGCCGCCCAAGGTGGATTTAACGGCCGTAACCGACAGCCTCACCAACGTGCTGCACCGCGTCGCCGCCCAGGCCCGCGCCAATTACTACGAACGCAAAACCTGAGCTTGCCTGATGTTCAACCCTTTGCTAAACTCTTCGCCATGAACGCGCAAGTTACCATCCCAACCCGCCATCATGCTCATCACCATACCACATGGAGTTCCCCCTTGGGTTGAGGACGCGCTGGCGCGCAGCAAAAATTTGGTACAGGCAGACCCTCCTCGGCTCCCGGGGAGGGTTTTTTGTTGGTTCGTTGGGTGGTTAGTTTGATAGTAGGTTTAATTTGCTGAACAATAAACCATCCAACAAACAAACTAATCAACACCCGGAGGTTATATGACCCGTACAGACATCCGCATTGCCCTGCCCAGCAAGGGGGCCCTGGCTGAAGATTCATTGGTGCTGCTGGCCGAAGCGGGCCTGAAGGTGCGCCGCCCCAACCCGCGACAGTACCAGGCCACCATTCCTGCCCTGCCTGGCGTCACCGTCATCTTCCAGCGCCCCGGCGACATTGTCGTGGGCGTGCGCCAGGGCAGTATCGACTTTGGCATCACCGGCTATGACATCGTGGCCGAAAAGGGCAGCGTCAACGGCGACCAGCCCATTTTGCTGCTGCACGACGCCCTGGGCTATGGTCATTGCACCCTCAACCTGGCCATCCCTGAAGATTCCTCCGTACGCTCCATGGCGGATTTGCGGCAATGGGCAGGAGAATTGGCGGGAAACGGCCGTACCCTGCGCATCGCCACCAAATTCCCCCATACCACCGCCCAATTCCTGCACCAGCACGCCATCACCCCCGTCAAGCTCATAGACGCCGAAGGCACGTTGGAAATCGCCCCCGCCATCGGCTACGCTCACCTCATCGCCGACCTGGTCTCCAGTGGCATCACCCTGCGCGACAACCATTTGCGCCCCCTGGACGATGGCGAAATTTTGCGCTCCCAGGCCGTCCTCATCGCCCACCGCCCCGCCCTGCAAACCAACCCCCAAGTCCGCGCCGTGGCCCGCACGCTGCTGGAGTACATCGAAGCCCACCTGCGCGCTCAGGGTTCTTATCTGGTTATTGCCAACGTGCGCAGCGATTCGGCGCAAACCATCGTACAAAAAATGGCAAATCATCCCACCATTTTGGGCCTGCAAGGGCCAACTATCGCCCCCGTCATGTCCCCGCCGGGCTCCCGCGAACAATGGTTCTCCGTCAGTATCGTCGTGCGCAAAGAGAACCTGGTAACCGCCATCGCCGAGTTGCGCTCTATCGGCGGCAGCGGTGTCATTGCTTCGCCCCTCACCTACATTTTCGAGGAAGAGCCGGAACGGTATAGCCAAATGTTAGCGGTGTTGGAAGGTAATCCGTAATCCGTTTTCCGTTCACCGCTTACAGAAAAGGAAGGTAAATCATGATTAAAATTTTTACAGTCAAAGAAGCTCAACAAACCATTTTGCGGCGCGAGATGGCGCTGGAGCCGGCCATTCCTGCCGGTCTGCAGGCCAGCCTGAACCGCCTGTTTGGCGATGGCGCAACGCCGGATGACGCCGTGCGCCGCATTTTGGGCGACGTGCGCCAGCAGGGGGACGCCGCCCTGCGCCACTGGACGGAGAAGATTGACGGCAGCCAGATGGCCGGTGTACAGGTTAGCCAGGATGAGATTACAGCAGCCCTGTCTCGCATTCCGGGTGAACTGGTGGCGGCCATGGAAACGGCCGTTTCCCGCATCCGCGCCTTCCACGAAAAACAGCCCCTACCCAACTGGACCACCAACGAACTGGGCGGCATTCTCGGCCAGCGGGTTACCCCCATTGCCCGCGTTGGCGTTTACGTGCCCGGCGGCACCGCCCCTCTGCCCTCCAGCCTGCTCATGAGCGTCATCCCCGCCCAGGTAGCGGGCGTGCCCGAGATTGTGGTCGCCACCCCGCCCGGCAAAGATGGCCGTGTCAGCGACGTCATTCTTGCCGCCGCCGCCCTTTGCGGCATCGACACCATTTACACCCTCGGCGGGGCGCAGGCTATCGCCGCCCTGGCCTTTGGCACGGAAAGCGTGGGCCGCGTGGCCAAAATTGTGGGCGCAGGAGGACTGTTTACCACCCTGGCCAAGCGGCAGGTTTATGGCATTGTGGGCATCGACGGCCTTTACGGCCCCACGGAAACCGTGGTCGTCGCCGATGAAACGGCCGATCCAGCGTGGGTGGCGGCGGACATGCTGGCCCAGGCCGAGCATGACGTGCTAGCCACGGCCATTTTGTTCACCCCGTCACGGCCGTTTGCTGCAGCCGTGCAGGTAGAAATTGCGCAGCAAATAGAACAGCTCAGCCGCGCCGACATTATTGCCCAATCCCTCACCGGCCAGGGCGGCATTGTCCTCACCGCCGACATGGACGAGGCGTGTCGGCTGGCCAGCGACTTTGCTGCCGAGCACACCTGCATCGCTACGCGCAACCCCACTGCCTACGTGGACAAAATCCCCAATGCCGGGGGGCTTTTTGTGGGCGAACGCAGCTTTGAGGTGCTGGGCGATTACGTTGCCGGACCCAGCCACGTCATGCCCACCAGCGGCACCGCCCGCTTCGCCTCGCCGCTAAATGTGCTGGATTTCGTCAAAATTAGCAGCATCGTGCAGCTAGACGATGCCACTTCCACCGAACTGAGCGCCATCGCCACCCCCCTCGCCCAGGCCGAAGGGTTGACGGCCCACGCCAATGCGGCGGGAAAGAGATTAGAGATTGGCGATTAGAGATTGATTTCGTAATGGGATTTGCAGGAAACGACTTCGATTTGCAGTTCTTGGGTGTAAATGACGTAAATCAGGCGGTGCTCATGCGAAACGCGGCGCGACCAAACTTCACGTTCCACATGTTTCAGGCGTTCTGGCTTGCCAATGCCCTGGCGCGGATCACTGGCTATATCGCGCACCAAATCGAAGCATTTCAAATAGAGCGCCCGGTCATGCTGGCGAAACCAGGCCAGGTCTTTTTCTGCTTTGGGCAAAATGAGGATTTTCCAATTCATGCCAAATCATTAAAAACATCGTCAATAGATTTTCCAACGGTCTCACCGGCATCGTGGGCAGCGAAAGATTCCACTAAGGCTTGCAACGCTGCCCGATCATTAAGCAAGCGTACAGTTTCCTGGTACGCTTCCCACTCATCCATAGAAATGAGGACAACGTTCCCCTGTTTATGGGTCATGATTACCTGGTCATTATCTTCAATTACCCGCTGGCGCAGTTCAAACAAGCGCTGCCGGGCTTCGGAAATGCTCATCGCTTCCATATCACGTTTCACCTCGTACAATATCTTGTACAATCTTAGCATAGATCATGCGGGTAGGACAAACATACAATGAACAAAACACAATGGATTCGACCGGATATTGCCGAGATGGAGCCGTATACGCCCATTGTGCCCTTTGAGGTGCTGTCGGCGCGATTGGGGCGGGCGCCAGCAGATATTGTCAAGCTGGACGCCAACGAGAACCCCTATGGGCCGCCGCCCAAAGCGCTGGAAGCATTGCAGAACGGCCGTTTCTTCCACATTTACCCCGATCCCGAAGCCAATCTCCTACGCGACGCCATCAGTGACTACGTGGGCGTGCCCAAAAGCCGCCTCATGGCCGGAGCCGGCGCGGACGAGCTGATTGACGTGGTCCTGCGCGCCGTGCTGGCTCCCGGTGACGTGGTCATTGACTGCCCTCCCAGCTTTGGCATGTATCCTTTTAGCACGGCCGTTAACGCCGGTCAATACGTTCCGGTGAAGCGCCAAGCGGATTTTTCGCTGGATGTAGAGGGCATTGAAACGGCCGTCACCACCCACAACGCCAAAGTCCTCTTCCTCTGCACCCCCAACAACCCCGACGGCAACCTGATAGACGACACCACCCTGCGCCGCCTGCTGCAACTGCCCGTCCTCGTCATCCTAGATGAGGCATACGTGGATTTTGCCATTACGCTGAACCGCGAAGAACCCAAAGGCGCAGAAAACTTTGCGCCCTCTGCGCCCTTTGCGGTTCATTCCCGCCTGCCCTGGGTCATGGAGTACGACAATTTGGCCGTGCTGCGCACCTTTAGCAAGCTGGCGGGGCTGGCCGGGCTGCGCGTGGGCTATGGCGCATTTCCGGAGTGGCTGCTGCCCCACTTGTGGAAAATCAAGCAGCCCTACAACGTCAACGTGGCCGCCTCATGCGCCGCCATAGCCGCCTTGCAAGACCAGGAATGGCTGCACGACAAAGTACGCCTGATTGTCGCCGAACGAGCGCGCATGGTGGCCCAGTTGGCGCAGTTTGAATGGTTGCAGCCCTACCCTAGCCGCGCCAACTTCGTCCTTTTTCGCGTTTTGGGCCGGGATGCGCGACAATTAAAGCTAGATTTGGAGAAAGAAGGCGTGCTGGTGCGCTACTTCAACAAGCCGGGTCTCAATAACTGCATTCGCATCAGCGTGGGCCGGCCTGAGGATACGGACACATTAATCAGCGTTCTAAGGACTATGGAAAAAGCAAGTACGGAGGTATAAATGAAAGGTGTCTATGCCCTCTTATCTATCCTGGGCCTGGTAATTCCATACACTTATTTCATCCCCTTTCTGCTAGAAAATGGGTTAGATTTCGCCCTCTTTTGGCAGCAGATGTTTGAAACCCAAATTGCCGCTTTCTTTAGTGCCGACGTGTTGGTATCCAGCCTGGTGCTGTGGGTTTTCATCTACCATGAAACCCGCACGCGCAAAATTGCCAAGTGGTGGTTGGCTATTCTGGCGAACCTGGCCGTGGGTGTCTCGCTGGCACTGCCACTTTTCTTGCTGCTGCGTGAACAAAGCGGAGGGCAGCGCCCATGATGGGAGAAAGCCACATGATTTTTGGCGCAGCCGCCACCGCTACGGTTTTGGTAACACTGGGCTATACCCCCAACAATGTGGGCGCGGGACATTTTGCCCTGGCGGTAGGCTTGGGTGCGCTGGTAGCGCTGCTGCCAGACATAGATTCACCCAACACCAAAATCCGCCAGATTTTTGGCGTGGGCAGCCGGCAGGCCCGCAGCCGTCTGCGCCGCTGGTATCGCCAGGACATTTTGACCAACTTGCTAAACCTGGCGCGGTATGCCATTTCCCGTGTGCTGGACCTTTTGGGCTGGTTTTTACCCCATCGCGGGCCTACCCACTGGCTCGTTGTCGCCGTCGCCCTTACTTATGGTTTTTACTGGCTCAGCCTTCAATATGGCTGGCCTCTGTTGTGGTGGCGGGCGTTTGCCATTGGCTACGCCTCTCATCTGTTTGCAGACGCCCTGACCATCTCTGGCGTAAAGCTGTTTGCGCCCTTTTATAACCGCGCGGTGGGGCTGCCCATTAGCTTTTTGCGCGTACGCACGGGAAGCTGGCAAGAAAGTTCCCTGCTGATATTGCTGCTTATGGGCTGTTTGGGCTGGCTGGCCTTATGGGTGTAACGTTGGAACTTGGAAATTGGAAATTGCGGAAACTTTGATCTGACACTGGGAGCGATGATGAGAACGGCAACCATTCACCGCCAAACTGACGAAACGGACATCACCGTGACGATTAATTTGGACGGCAGCGGGCAGTACGCCATCAGCACGGGCGTGGGCTTTTTGGACCACATGCTCACGGCCATTGCCATCCACGCCCTCTTTGATTTGCAGATACAAGCTCGCGGCGACCTGTACATTGACAGCCACCACACCATTGAGGACGTGGGCATTGTGCTGGGGCAGGCCCTCAATGCCGCCGTAGGCGACCGCAAAGGCATCCAGCGCGTCGGCCATGCCTACGTGCCTATGGATGAGGCCTTGGGCTTTGTGGCGCTGGATTTTAGCGGACGGCCGTACACCATCTTCCAGGCCACGTGGGCCACCCCCGCCGTCGGTGAGTTCCCCACCGATTTGGTGCAGCATTTCTTCGAGTCGGTGGCGGTGCATGGGCGCATCACTCTGCACGCAAAAGTAGACGGCCGTAACGACCACCACAAAGCAGAGGCGTTGTTCAAAGCATTGGCGCGGGCACTGAGAACGGCCGTAGAGCTTGACCCCCGCCGCACAGATGTCGCCAGCACTAAAGGAACGCTAACTGCGTAATCCGTATTCCGTTATCCGTATTCCGTATTTCGTTATCCGTAGACCGTGGGCCATCAACCGTTGAAGAAATACAGTAACCGTTCAGAGGGACTGAACGCTTATGAAATACAGTTCATGAGTGATGAATAAAGGAACAGCGCATGAAAATTGCCATCATTTCGGACATTCACGGTAACAACGTTGCTTTGGAAGCTGTTTTAGCGGCTCTGGCGCCAGAATCGCCCGACCAGATTGTGTGCCTGGGGGATGTGGTGGTTACCGGACCGCAACCGCGGGAGACGCTGACCCTGGTGCGCCAACTGGGCTGCCCGGTGGTCATGGGCAATACGGACGAGTGGGTTTTGGCGCCCACGCCACACACCATTCGCAGCGAAGCTGCCCAGGTTTTGTATGACGTGGAATTATGGGGAGCGCAGCAAATGATAGACGCTGACCGGGCTTTTATCCGCACTTTTCAGCCCACCATTGCCTTGGATATAGGCCACGGCCGTTCCCTGCTCTGCTTTCACGGCTCGCCGCGCCACAACAAAGAGGTCATTGACGCCACCACGCCAGAAGGAGAGCTAGCCAAGATGCTGGACGGCCGTCCAGCAGCCATTTTCGCCGGCGGGCACACCCACACGCCACTGCTGCGCCGCTACGGTGACAGCTTCATTCTCAACCCCGGCAGCGTAGGTCTACCTTTTTACCGGGGAAGTGACGGCCGTTTTATCAACCTGGCCCATGCCGAGTACGCGCTGGTGGAGGTGGGAAACGGCCGTTTCGACATCACCTTGCACCGCATAGCCTACAGCCTGGAGGATTTGCGCACGGCCGTTCAGCAAAGCAGTATGCCCCATCCTGCCGCCTACCTGGCAGACTGGATCAAAAGTTCATGACCGGTCATCCAACAACGGATTACGGACTACGAAATACGGATTACGGGAAATTATGCAAACCACCATCACCATGATCGACTACGGCGCCAGCAACATCCGCTCGGCGCAAAAAGCTTTTGAGTACATCGGCGCAAACGTGGTGCTGACCGAAGACCCGGATGAAGTGCGCCGGGCCGACAAGCTGGTGCTGCCCGGCGTCGGCGCCTTTGGCTCCGGCATGGACGGCTTGCGCCGTCACCACCTGCCCGCCGCCATCCACGAAGCCGTGCAGCGCGGCGTGCCCTTCCTGGGCATCTGCGTCGGCATGCAGCTTATGTTTAGCGAAGGGCACGAAATGGGCGTACACCAGGGGCTGGGTTTGCTCGCGGGCCAGGTGGTGCGGTTTCCAGAGAAATTGTCAATCGGCAATCGTCAATCGCCAATCGTCAATCTAAAAATTCCGCACATGGGCTGGAACCAGCTTGAACCAACCCGCGCCGACCCGCTGCTGGCGGGCATTCGTTCCGGCGATTATGCTTATTTTGTGCATTCGTATTATTGTGACGTGGCGGAAGAAACGGCCGTGCTGGCCCGCACCGCTTACGGTTTCCCCTTCGCATCTATCGTCGCCCAAGACAACCTGTACGGCTTGCAGTTCCATCCGGAGAAGAGCCAGAGTGTGGGGCTGCGCATCATTCAGAATTTTGTAGAAATCAGCTAGAGGAGAGAGCTAGAGCAAGAGGCATTTTCTAGCTCTCGCTCTGGCTCTAGCAAACCATGTTTACCATTTACCCCGCAATTGACCTGCGAAACGGCCGTGTTGTGCGCTTGCAGTACGGTGACCCGGAAAAAGAAACCGTCTTTGGCGACGATCCCGCGGCTATGGGGCAGCGCTGGATTGCCGCTGGAGCCAGTTGGCTGCACGTCGTCAATCTGGATGGCGCCTTTGACGAGGCTGGCGCGGCCAATTGGGCGGCGCTGCCCGCACTGACGGCGCTGGGCGCGCAGGTGCAGTTCGGCGGCGGCATGCGCTCGCTGGCTGACGTGACGCGGGCGCTCGACGCTGGCGTGAGCCGCGTCATCTTGGGCACGGCGGCCATCGAAAACCCTGACCTGGTGGGGCAAGCCATCGCCCGCTTTGGCGCGGACAAAATCGTCGTGGGCATTGATGCGCGGAACGGCCGTGTGAAAACCCGCGGCTGGCTGCAAGAAACGGCAACCTCCCCCACCCAGCTCGGCCAGCAGATGAAAGGCTTGGGCGTGACCACCATCATCTACACCGACATCAGCCGCGACGGGGTACTGACCGGCGTCAACGCCGCCGCCACCGCCAAACTGGCCCAGGCTACCGGGTTGCGCGTCATCGCCTCCGGAGGCGTGGCGACACTGGATGACATTTTGCGCTGTCGTGCATTAGACGAACAGGGAGTCATTGGCGTAATTACCGGGCGTGCCATTTATGACGGGCGAATTGACCTGGCCCAGGCTATTGCCGAGGTTCGTGATGAAAATTGAGCACGTTGCCATGTGGACGCAGCAATTAGAAACGATGCGCACATTTTACGAAAATTATTTTCACGGCCGTTCCTCCGCCAAATACAGCAATCCGCGCACCGGCTTTCAATCCTACTTCCTCAGCTTTGATGGCGTTGCGCGGCTGGAGTTGATGCAGCGGCCTGATGTTACCGACTCGGCCACGCCTGTTGTGCAAATTGGATTGGCGCATCTGGCAATGAGTGTAGGCAGCAAAACGGCCGTGGACCAGCTTACGGAGCGGCTGCGGTCTGACGGATTCATGGTTATAGGCGAGCCACGCACCACCGGCGACGGCTACTACGAGAGCGTCATCCTCGACCCGGATGGCAACCGCATTGAAATCACGATATGAGACGAACGAGATTATGTTAGCAAAACGAATCATCCCCTGTTTAGATGTGCAGAACGGCCGTGTTGTCAAAGGCGTCAACTTTGTGGAGCTGCGCGACGCGGGCGACCCAGTGGAGCAGGCCAAAATCTACGACGCCGCGGGGGCCGATGAGCTGGTCTTCCTGGACATCACCGCCACCCACGAAGCCCGCGACACCGTCATGGAGTTGGCCCGCGCCGTGGCCGAGCAGGTCTTCATCCCTTTCACCATCGGCGGCGGCATCCGCACCGTAGACGACATGCGCGCCATCTTGCGCGCCGGAGCCGACAAAATCAGCATCAACTCCGCGGCCGTGCGCCAACCCGACCTCATCAGCCAGGGCGCAGAAGCCTTTGGCAGCCAGGCGGTGGTGGTGGCCATTGACGCCCGCAGGGTGCAGAGGGGCGGAGGAGCGGAGGAGCAGAGGAGAGAAGGTTGGGAAGTGTACGTGCGCGGCGGGCGCACCCCTACCGGGCTGGATGCGGTAGAATGGGCGCAAGAGGCTGAGCGGCGCGGCGCGGGGGAGATTTTGCTTACCAGCATGGACGGCGACGGTACGCAAAACGGCTACGACCTGGAACTAACCCGCGCTATCAGCGAGGCGGTGAACATTCCCGTCATTGCCTCCGGCGGGGCAGGCACGCTGGTCCACTTTGCCGAGGCGCTGACCGTTGGCGGCGCCGATGCAGCGCTGGCGGCGTCTTTGTTCCATTATAAGCAGCTCACCATTGCTGAAGTCAAAACATATCTGGCCGAGCAGGGCATTCCAGTGCGATTATGACTCAATCACGTTTCACGCATCACGTTTCGCGGCTGAAATTTGATGAGCGAGGGTTAATGACGGCCGTTATCCAAGACGCCACCACCCACCAAGTCCTCATGGTGGCCTGGATGAATGCCGAATCCCTGCGGCTGACCCAGGAAACTGGCGAAACCCACTTCTGGAGCCGCAGCCGCCAGGAATTGTGGCACAAGGGGGCCACCTCCGGCAACGTGCAGCGCGTGCGCGAAATTCGCGTAGACTGCGACGGCGACACCCTGCTCATTCTGGTAGACCCCGCCGGGCCAGCCTGCCACACCGGCAACCAAAGCTGTTTCTACCGCTCATTACAAATCCACGAGAGTAACAAACTGGAGACTGAAGACTGATGACTGACTTTCTGGACACGCTCTTTGCTACCATTCAAGACCGGCAAGCGCACCCCAAACCCGGCTCCTACACCAACAGCCTTTTCGCCGCTGGCGAAGATGAAATAGTGAAAAAAGTCGGCGAGGAAGCGGTGGAAATTATTCTGGCGGTGAAGGGGCAGGGCCAGCAGCGCATTGTCGAGGAGACGGCCGATCTCGTCTACCACCTGCTGGTCATGCTGGCTGCCCAGGGGCTGACCTGGGATGACGTGCGCGCCGAGCTGGAAAAGCGGCACAAGTAGCCGAATCTACCCGCCATAGACGCGCAGTAGCACTTGCGGCGTCACAAAAGACTCCACCAGCGCCGACAGCACCAACAGGGGAATGACCACGCCCAGAAACAGCCGCATAAAATCGGCCGCTGCTGCCAAAAAGTTTTCGCTGAGGGTGCGCTGCTGCAACGGGGAAATCACGGTGATGTGCCAGCGCAGCGCAGCGGCGGCAGCAATGAGCAGCACCGGAATCTCGATGATGGCGTGGGGCAAAATGGCCCCCATTAGAAATGTGTAAGGGTTTTGCCCAGCCAGGGCAAACTGGGTGGCAATGTAGCCAATGAGGCCCGCCGGCAGGGCAAAAATCAATACCGCCAGCACGCCAAAGGTGAACACCCCCAGCAGAGCCATCAACAAAATCACCCTGATGTTTTGCAAAATGATGACGGTGGGCAGGGCGCCCACCATTAGTTCCAGACTGGACAGGTTGTTCAAGATGTTAGTACCAGTGAGCTGGGCCTGGAATTCAGGGGGTAGCACGTAACGCTGGCCTACCAACACGCCAGCCGCAGCACCGCCAATGAGCACAATGAGCATGACCAGGGCTGGCAGGCCTAGTTGGCGCACCAGGCCAAAAGTTTGCCGGTACCAGGCCAGCGGGCGGAGATAGCCCTGGCTGGTTTTGCCGCTAAAGCGGTGCCAAAACTGCTGCCACATCCAGCCCAGGCGTATCTGGTCAATGTCGCGGCCCAGCAGTTCTTCACGGTTGAAGATGGCAGTGCCCATGCGCATGAGGATAACGGCCGTAATCGCCAACCCCAATATCAGCCACCACAGCCCGGCATGGTTGCCCCAAAACAGCGCCACCGCCTCAAACTGAATCAGCAACGCCATGGGCACAATGATAAAGCTCGCCAACAAGTTGGCAGCACGAACGCTGGTGGTCTGGCTGGAAATGACCACCGCCCCCGCCACCATAATGAAGCCTTGCACCGTCGTCAGGAGCAGCACCTGGGCAAATAACTGGGGCGTCGGCATCCAATCCACGCTCATTTTCAGGCCAATCAGGTAAACGGCCATGCCAAAATAGCTGGCTAACAGCGGAGGAACCAGCGCCGCCATCATCTTGCCCAGGTAAAGCTGCATATTGGTCAATGGCGTGCCCAGCAGCGGTTCCAGACTTTTGCGCTCCTTCTCCCCCACAAAGGTTTCCAGGGCAATGACCAGCGAGAATGACATGGGGAAAAAGCCCACCACCAGCAGCAAAAAGGGAATGAGCTGGTTAGCGATGATTTCCGCGCCATAATCCTCGACAAAATTGACCAGACGCCCCGCCGTAAAGTTCATCAACGCCGGAAAAGCCAGGGTGAGCAAAAAAATGGGGATGATGATGCGCCAGTCGCGGAAGGCGTCGCGCACTTCGCGCCGGGTAATGACCATGGCCATCTGCCAATCGTTTATTTTCGGGAAGGGGTTTGTTATAGCAGCCATATTTGTAATTTTGAAGGCGGAATGCGGAGGTAAATTCAGCATTCCGCCTTTCTCATGCCGTTGTTTCTTCGACAACGCGCAAATACACGTCTTCCAGGCTCTGGGTGACTTCATAAAGGGATACCACGCCCAGGCCCATGCCGGTGAGGCGACGCACGAGCTGGGGGTTGGTGTGGTGTGGGTTGGGGGTGCGGTAGCGAATTTTGTCGCCATGCACCCATTCTACCGATACCAGGTTTTCTAATTCTGTTACTTCGCCGTTGAATGAACGGTCTACTTGCAGTTCGAGCTGGGGCTGGCCCAAAAGCTGCTCTTTCAGGCTGGGCGCAGTGCCCTGGGCGACGATGGTGCCTTGTTTGATGATGGCGATGCGGTCGGCCAATGCTTCTGCTTCGGGGAGGTTGTGGGTGCAAAGGATGATGGTGCGTTTGTCGTCGCGCAGTTCGCGGATGGCGTCGCGAACGAGTTTGGCGCTGTGGGGATCCATGGCGGAGGTGGGTTCGTCTAGCAGCAGCACGGCCGGATCGTGGAGCATGGCGCGAATGAGGCCGACTTTTTGGCGCATGCCCTTGGAATACTCTCCCAGGCGGCGGGTGTGGGCGCCGGCCATGTTGAACCGGGTGAAAAGCTGCACGGCGCGTTTTGTGGTGAAGGCGTCATCCATGCCATAGAGACGGCCGTAAAAGACCAAATACTCTAGCCCCGTCATGCGCAGGTAGAGGCCGGGCTGCTCCGTCAACATGCCAATAGCGCGGCGTACCTGGTCTGCTTCTTGCACCACGTCGTACCCATTGACGTGGGCTGTACCGGTGGTGGGGCGCAAAATGGCCCCCAACATGCGCACGGTGGTGGTTTTGCCCGCCCCATTGGGGCCAAGTAAGGCCAAAAGCTCCCCCTTTTGCACGTTCAGGGAGAGGTCGTGTACGGCCGTAAACGCATCAAACTTCTTGCCCAATTTTGTGGCTTCAATCATGCCGCTGCTCCTGGCGTTGCTGCGCCTATCAGAAAAACACCGCCATTCAACATGCTGTGACAGTGGCTCGAATTAAAAACTGGCGATGCGAGGCCAGGCCACTGCTGCCAGCCCCCGATCTTCTCCTTCAAATTATGAGGAAATCTCCAGGTAGAAAGTAGGGGAAATTAGTCCCTCTCATGCACTTTTAAACGATGGCGCACCAAGACCCAAAGCAGCACAGCCACCGCCAGGAGCAGCGAAACCAGGGTAGCCACAGCCATATTTAGCTCCAGGCCACCCAGCGTGACGGTGCGGCTGTCCAGGCGCACCGTTTCGAGCAAGGTGCGGCCCACGGCGTAAAAAACCAGGTATGCAGCCATCAGGTCGCCGGTTAGCAGCCGGTGGCGGAAGCGTTTGAAGAGGGTATATAGCACTAAAAAGGTAAGCAAGCTCCAAAGGGATTCGTACAAAAAGGCGGGATGAAACTGGCTGAATTCGGCATAGGCGGGCAGGCGGTACATGGGATCAATGGTAATGGCCCAGGGTACGGTGGTCGGACGGCCGTACAATTCCTGGTTGAAAAAGTTCCCCCAACGGCCGTACACCTGCCCCAACGCCAGGCCAATGACCGCCAGGTCCGCCCAAGCCAGCATGGGTATACGCTGGCGGCGCGTGTACCACCACAAGCCCAAAAAGCCGCCAGCAATGCCCCCATAAATACCCAGCCCGCCGCTGCGAAAATCTAGCATTTTGGCCGGGTTACGCAAATAATCCAGAGGTGAGTTGATGCCCACCGCCGCCATGCTGGGGGATGGCGTGAGGATGTGGTACAGCCGCGCCCCAATGACGGCTAAAACGAGGACAACAATCATTCCATTCCACACGTGGTCAGGGTTCCAGGTGCGCCAGGGGGCAGCGGTCAGCCAGGGAGCGCCGTCTGGCACATAGGGTTGCATGGCTGCAGCAAGTTTTTCCTGCCCGGCGGCGTTGAGGCCCAAGTTGCGCGAGTCTAGCCCCCAATGAAAAAGGGCGTCGCCCAGGGTGCGCTGCTTGTGGCGGGCCAAAATGCTCTGGATTTCATCGGGGAGGTCGAGATCCGTCAGGGGAATCTGGCGCAGATTGGCGGGAACGTGGTGGTGGAAAACGGCCGTAGCCCGCTCCCGCGCCAACCCTGCCACCACATAAGCCCCCAGGGCAATACCCCCCACAATCCAAATACCATACCAATAAATGTCAAAATTTAGCGGCGCAATATGCCAAGCTACCCGGCTGGGCGTGTGCCCCGTAGCCCAATGCCTCACAATGAGCACGGCCGCTACCAGCAAGAAAAAGAGAATGGCAACCCAGTAAGGAGCAAAACCCCGGCGCCAGGTTAGCCATCTCCTGCCATTATTCATCTTCATCTTGCACAGATTGCCGCCAGACGTAGTACATGCGCTGAAAAACCGTTACGTAAGTCAACACACTCATCAAAATTAGGGCGATTTCCGGCATTTTAATAAACAAGAAGAAAGTCAGCAGAGCATAGCGCTCTACCCGGCTCAGCAACCCCACTTTTGCCGACAGGTTCAGGGCCTCGGCGCGGGCGCGGGCATAGCTCACCATCAACGAACCCGTCACAGTAATGTAGGCCAGGGCTAGCATGGTGGGGTTGTTTTGGGTCATGTAGTACCAAATGAAGCCCCCAAATAGCACTATTTCGGCCAGGCGGTCTAGCGTTGAGTCTAAAAATGCGCCGAATCCCCCCTGTTTGCGCCCCAGCTTGCGGGCCAATGCGCCATCCAAAGCATCCAATGGCGCAATGACAAAAATGGCCACAGCCGCCCATTGAAAATACCCTTGCGCGATGAGCCAGGCAAAGAGAAAGTGAGCGACCATGCCTAACACAGTCAAAAAATCTGGCGAAAGAGAAAACCGCGCCAAAAAGGTAACAATGGGATCAATGATGAAATGGGTGCGCCCGCGCAAAATGTCGGTTAACGTCTTTTTTTCAACAGGCGTTGCTGGTGTCGAGTTCATAAGATTTATTCTGCCTTATCTAAGCCTAAAACAACAGGTCGAATTTGCCAAAAGGCGATGCTATCTAAAGAGTGAAAGCCTGTCAAGATCAGGGCAATTGCATTCTGTTTAACCAAAGAGCACTTTCAGCAAATAGTCGTTG
>CAZDEO010000061.1:0-30800 GCA_964504445.1 uncultured Anaerolinea sp.
GTTGCGGTGTATTTTCATTCATGGTGGTCGGCGGCAGCCGGTGAAGTCTCCTTCGAAAATGTAGCCCAGGTTGCTAAACCTGGAATCGTGCAGGTCTGGTAACCTGCGTTACGTTTTTATTCATGGTGGTCGGCGAAACCGGTGAACTCTCCTCTGGATGTTGTTTGGGAATGTCTGGATTGAGGTTTGGGGGTTTGCACGTGGTGCTGTTGGCCAGGACGTCGGCGGGGGTTAGCCAGCCAGAACCAGGAAACAGGCGGGCGATTTGGGTGGCAAAGGTGGGGTGGCGGTGCAGTATTTGGGCTGTGGGGCCGTGGTCAAGTATACGGCCGTTTTCCAGTACCACCGTTTTGGGCGCAATTTGAGCCGCCAACTCCACATCATGGGTGACCAGCAACAGCGCTTTGCCTTGCGCCAACCAGCCGCGCCAAATCGCCAACAGACTTTCCTTTGCCGCTGAATCTAGCCCCCTGGTTGGCTCGTCTAGTAAAATAAGGGTGGGGTTGGTGATGGTGACGGCGCCCAGGGCTACCCGCTGCCGCTGCCCCACAGAGAGATCTCGTGGGTAGGCGTCTTGCACATCGGCCAGCCCTAATTGCTCTAGCAGCGGCTGACTGGGGTAGGCGGACGGGTTTAGCTGGTGATTGCGTAAGGTGATGGCGAACTCATCGGCCACGCTGTCGGCAAAGAGCAAATCATCAGGGTTTTGGGGGAGGTAGGCTACTTCGCGGCAAATGTCGGCTAAGGCGCGCCCCTGAGTGGTACGGCCGTTGACCCAAATTTCACCCGCTTTGGATTGCAGCAGCCCGACAACGCACTGCAATAGTGTTGTTTTGCCAGCGCCATTGCGCCCCAACACCGCCACGGCTTCGCCCGCGTGTAAAGTCAGGGATATGTTTTGCAGAATTGGCTCAGACTGGTAGGTAAAAAATAGATCGGCTACTTCTAGAACCACTTCTCTTGCAGCTTCCTCGGGTGCTGACGCTGGTTTTGGTTGCAATTTTGCCATATCCCAATCTGCCACAAAGGGTTGGGCTTCTTCTGCTGTCAGGGGCAACGGTTGCCAACCCAGGTTGTGGCCAAGCTGCACCAGTGGGGGCGCCAGAGACAGCCGAGCAACGGCCGTGGGCGTGGGAGCGTTTTGCATGATACGGCCGTTGCGCATCTCTACTATCCGGTCCACAAAGGGCAGCACCCGTTCCAGGCGGTGTTCGGCCAGCACAATAGTCAGGTTGAGCTGCTGGCGCAGCCGCACCAGTGCCAACAGTACCTCCTCCGCTCCGTGCGGGTCAAGCTGGCTGGTAGGTTCATCGAGCACCAGCACCTTTGGCTGCAGGACCAGGGCCGTAGCAATAGCCACACGCTGCCTTTCTCCGCCGGAGAGCGTCACCAACGGACGCTGGCGTAGCGATTCCAGCCCCAATAAGGCCAACACGTCATTGACGCGTTGCTGCATTTCATGCACAGGAACGGCAAAATTTTCCAGGCCAAAGGCAATTTCACTTTCTACCCGATCCAGCACCGCCTGGGCTTCTGGATTTTGCTGCACAAAGCCCACGTGATGGCTGAGAGCATGGGGGCCAGCTTGCAGCACATCCAGGCCAGCAACCCGAACACTGCCCGCTATGGTCCCGCCGCTAAAATGGGGAACTAATCCATTCAGGCAGCGCAGGAGCGTACTTTTACCACAACCAGAGAGACCGGTGAGCAGGATGAATTCGCCTGCGGCCACAGCCAGCGAGATCTTATTCAGGGCTGGCTCTGAACTATTCGGATAGTGATAGGTAAGCTGCTGAATGTGGATCATGGTCTCTTGATTTGCGGATTTGGACTAGCCCAACCCCTGGCTCTATCTACGCCGCAGCAACCCGGGCAGCGTTAATAGAGCCAGAACGCTGCCTGTAAGGGGGTGAAAGGGCGGGGCGCTGAGCGCGGGGAAGGGTGAGTAGGTGAGCGGGCGGGCGCCAGGTAATGGCAAAAAGATGATCAGAAGTACGAGTACGGCCGTGCCCACCACCAGCGAATCCGTACCCTGCCAGGGGTGTGCCAGATAGCGGGTACGCGCTGTGTGGCGACCAAGCTGCCATAGTAAAGCCAGAAGCAGCATCCCCCCACCGCTGAACAACAGCCAACCCCACCATTGCTGCCACAAAATTACCAACCATCCAACACAAAGGAGGATCAACCCCGCCAGCAATCCTATTTGCACCGGAATGGGCTGCCGTGAAGGGGTCTTCGCGCCATACCCTCGGGCAACCATGGACTCGGCAACGGCCATAGCCCGTTCCAGCCCACTAATCAGCAAGGGTATGACGATGGGCTGCCAGTCACGCCATCCCTTTAGGCGATGCCCACGAATAGCTTGAGCTTGTTGAATACGTTTTAACTGGCGACCTGTTTCTGGAACGTATGTCAGCGCAATTAAGAGGACGACTCCAAGGTCGCGTAGTGCGCCGGGCATCAAGCGTACCAAATCGCCGCTGGCCACGCTGCTGCTAAAGGTTTGAAAAACCACCAGCAGCGTCAACAGCAGTAGCCCATTTGCCAGCCCGAACACGGCTGCTTCCCCTGTCCATGGGCCACCTACCAGGGGCCATGCGGCAGGCAGCCGCCAAAACACAAGCTCTCCGGTATGAATCCACACTAAATTGAAGAGCGTGCTGAAAAGTAGAATAGCGCCACCAAGGCGGAACCAGGGCAGGTTTAAACCGGTGCCAGATTCTCCCTTTGGCCGGGCTACTAGCGCCGCCAACAGCACGATGAGGGTGTAGAGTGGATTTTGGGCAACAATGACGGCCGTTGCTGCTGCCGCCACCCATGCCAACCAGGCCCGCGCATCTAACTGGGATGCCGGCGTTGGAGAATGGACTGTATGGGGGAGGCGGTGCATGAGATCTTCCAAATTTAACAATACCCCATAGAGGCGAGATGCGGAAGAGGGGAACGTCCCTTTCCTCCCCTTTGTGGGGCTTTAACGGTAGTTTTCTGCCTCAAATTGAAAGCGGTCACGGAAGCGCGATAGGGCGCGCACGGCCGGCATGCCCAAGGCCAAAATGAGCAGGACATTGCCCAAGCCGCGCCCGATATCCCATATGAGCGATGTGGTCAGGTAGAAGCTGGCATACCGCTTAAGCGTGAGGGCCATGGAGAGACCGGGCTGCCAGGTTGGCGCTCCCCCCTCGCTGATGAAAGGCCAAAAGTAAAGGTTGATAATCGCGCCAAAAAGCAGCCCCCACCCAAAGCCAAAGGCGGCCAGCATGAGAATGGTGTGGCGAGGATGACGCAGGTGGGGCAGCCAGCCGGCGCTTAAGCCGACCCATCCCACGGCAAACATTTGGTAAGGGAGCCAGGGACCAACTCCACCGGTGATGAGGGCAGAGACCAGCAGCGTTGTGGTGCCCATGAGAAAGCCGAAGCGGGGGCCGAAGACATACCCGGCCAAAATGATGGGCGCGAAAATAGGTGATATGCCGCCTGGACCAGGAAAGGCGACTTCCATGAAGCGCAGCACGGCCGTTCCGGCAACCATAATCCCTAAGGCGGCGATTACTTTGGCGTTGATGGTTTGCCCTTGTACCTCTACCAGCAGCACGACCA
This sequence comes from uncultured Anaerolinea sp., assembly GCA_964504445.1. Taxonomy (GTDB): domain Bacteria; phylum Chloroflexota; class Anaerolineae; order Promineifilales; family Promineifilaceae; genus JACSRF01. The sequence continues at coordinate 3,598 of CAZDEO010000061.1, forward strand.
GGGAAAAGAGCAGCAGTAGGCCGGTAATTAGAGGGGCATCTGGGCGATAGGTGGGCGTTACGGCCGTATCCTGTACCCAATTCAGGAAAACCGGTGTTAGAAATGGGGCCGCAAAGGCCAGTAGGCCGAGGAGTCCGGCTGCCAGATAAAGCAGCGCGGAGAGGGTTCGTTGGGTTGCCTGGTGAAAGAGCATGAATATCCTACTCCTCAAGAGCGGCGGCGCTGGCGTAGCAGCAGCCCGCCCAGAATAAGCAAAATGAGGGCAAAACCGACATAGGATAGCCAGGGAACAGCGGGTTCAGAAACGGCCGTTTCCTGTGATACCCCCGCGCCATTTGTACACACGTCGTCAAAATTGATTATGGGGGGCGGGGGTGCTTCCGTAACTGAGCCTGGTCCCCAAGTCCAGCCTTGCATGGCGCCATTGCGGGCGGTTTGTACGTGAGCACCTACCCGGGCATATTGCCAGGCCCCATCCTGCCACTGCCAGAAAGACCAATACTCACAATCTGCGCCCCGGCATTGGCAAAAGCAGTCGTTAGCCGGGCAGCCCTTGTCGTTGATGCGGCAAACGGCCGTGCCCATGCCGCTGGTTTCTACCGCCAGCTCTAGCCCGGCGCGCTGCAGCAGTTCATACCCACTCAGGCTTTCTTCAGAAAAGCTGATGCAGTGTGCCTCAGACTGCCCCGTGCCGTAAGCCACCACCAGTACGGCCTGGTTTGTTCCAGACTGGGCCTGGGCGGGCATCGCCCAAAGGGCCAGGAGCAAGGGGAAAAACCAGCGGATCATGACGTTCTCCGCCGCCGCAGCGCGGAGACAATCGCGACAAACAGCGCTGCGGCGGCAATTCCTGCGGCGACCCAGCCAATGACGACAGCTGCGTCTGGAACGTCAGGGGCGGCATTCACGGCGGTCGGGGCATTTTCGGCAGTCAGGTTCAAGGGATACGGCCGTCCTGTGAGGGCGGGAATGGCTTGCACCGTGGTAAAGAAATCATCAAAAGGGCCGCTGCCAAAGTCGGCCTGGAAGGCGCCGCTTGCACTTTGCCAGGCCAGCAACCCTTCCTGATAGGCAGATACATCGTCGCCCAGGGCGCTAAGTGCTTGCAGGGCCAGCGCCGTGCTGTTGGCGTTGGGGCCAAACCCTGTGGCGTACTCCCAACCATTGGCTTGGCGGGCCTGCCGCAGAAAATCCCCGGCGTTGGTCAGGTCAGGGCTATCTGCAGGTACGCCGACGGCGACCAAGGCCATGATGGCCATGGCGGTGGCGTCGACGTTAGCCGCCGTGCCAAAACCGTCATCCCAGGAGCCATCTGCTGCCTGCCGGTTCTGCAACCAGGTAACGGCCGTGTCCGCCACATATTCAGGTACGCTTAACAAGCCCAAAATGGCAACGGCCTGAGCATAGGGGGCATTGGTGTTGTATTCTCCGGTGGGTGAAATGGTTTCGGTTAGCGTGCGGGTTAAATCTTGTCCGGCAAAGCTGCGCGGGTCTGCCCCGGCTGCGCTGAGGGCCAACAAGGCTTTTCCGGCGCTGCCGCCGTCGGTGCGGGCATAATCGGAAAGCAAACTACCTTGCGCCCGTAAATATGCTAAAGGAGTGTGAGTATCGCCTCCGGCGGCGGCAATGGCTTGTAGGGCGTCAAGGGTTCCGCCAATGTCTGAGGGCGCTTGGTTGGCGCCGGTGCTGAAGCTGGTAAAGCCGCCATCTTCATTTTGGTGGGTGCTGATGAGCCAGGATACGGCCGTTTGCAAGGGATCCGATTGTGCCAGAGTGGGCGAAGTGGTAGCTACTCCACCCAGGAAAAGTAATAAGGCTAAAGCCACGAAAAACCGCGAATATGTACGATTTTGCAACACGATTAACCTCCCGTTCATGTTGCCCAGGGGACATAGAGATGGTTTCCCATAAAAAAACCCGATGCTGGGGGCATCGGGTTGGGGAAGCGATTTAGGTTCGATCGCGAATGGCATAGTTCCCAACCCCTGTCCACGAGGGCAGAAACTTACCTTAGGCGGGCGACCTGACTTATTAGTCGAAATGTTTGGTAGTTATTTGGTCAAATTGTCGTATAAAAAAGCTGATAAAACGACAATAAACCTTTGGACTAGCACACAATGAGACTAAATTACAGTGGCGGGACCGTGCTGGACTCTTCAGTTGCAAGCAACTAAACCACCAGCTTCGCCTTTAAGCCTTGCCATCCGGGGCACAGGCACCTTAAGGTAGGTTTGATTATAAATTGTTAATAATGAGAGTGTAACGCAGCCTCATAGGGGCGTCAAGCATTTTGCATAGCCTGGACTAGCTGGGCCATGTCTTGTCCGGCATGGAGAGCATAAGCGGTGGTTTGTCGGACCAGTTTTTGCAAAAACGTGGCATGGTGGGGGAGGGTTTCTTCATCCCAGCGGTCCATGCTTTCCCCCATGAGCCGGGCCAGGGCAACAGCGCGATTTTGATGATGCAGAGTGGTATGGGATCGCTTTTCGACGAAGGGGAAGCAGAGATGGGAAATGGGGCAGGGGGTACCCCAACGGCCGTTGCCTATGGCGTCGCCGCTCAGGTTGTATGAGCTGCTGGCTGCCCCTGGGCGGGCCAGAAAAGCGCGAAGCTGCGGCAGCAGCTCTAATGTGGGGGGGCGAATATGGACAATGCCGGGAGTGGGTAAGGCATAAATTTCACCCTTTCGTTCTTCCAGCAGCACAATGTCATTAGCCAGCAATTCCCAACCGGCCAGGACCAGCGCCAGGCCCGTTGTGGTTTTCCCACTGCGCGTAGGGCCGATAATCAAAATGCACTGCCCATCTTTGCTGGCGGCAAAGGCGTGTACTAGATAGTAACCCCGCCTGCGCAGCAAGGGCGCCAGGCTGGTGAAAGTGATGTCTTCTAAACGGCCGTGCCTGATTGCTTGCGGCACAACAATACCGTCTGCTCTTGGGGCTGGATGAGGGACAAGCGGTACTTCAACCAATGCCCCATCTAGAAAATGTAGTAAGACAGCGCCTCCAGCCACCTGGAAGACAGAAAGAACACCTACGTCACGCGGTGCAGGCGTATCTTGAAAAAACGGTTTAACTTCGGGCAAAGAAGGCAATTCATGCCGCAAATGCAGGCGCAAAGAGATGTCTGCCGTACCGGTTGGGTGTTGCAGCCAAGAACCAAACAATGCCTGCCATTGTTGGCGGATGGCTGCGTCGCCACTTTCCAACAAAATACGCAAACGGTGTAGCTGAAGAAGCATGGATGGCATTAAGAGGAGAGATATAAAAGTTTTGGCTGATTACTTTTGCCAGGGCCTTGCAGGCTATCCTTTTTCCTATTCGCTCAAAAAGAAGTCTATGGCTTCAACAAATGTGTTGTAAGGTTGTGCCCCGCTCAGGGGATATCCATTGATGAAAAAGGCAGGAGTGCCCCGAACCCCCAGGCTCGTACCCAGCTCCAAGTCCTGATAAACATCCATCTGATACTTGTTGCTTTCTAGGCATGTGGTAAAAGCTGCTTCATCCAGCCCTAAAGCCACGGCATATTGGGCAAACATGGCGGCCACATTACTATTGCCAGACCAATCCTCCTGGCTAAAAAAGAGTTGGTCGTACATTGCTTGATAAGCGCTCTGATCCCCCGCACAGCGCGCTGCTTCCGCAGCTTCCACGGCCTGAGGGTGAATGCTGGTCAGTGGAAAATCACGGAAAACGTAATAAACGAGACCCTGGTCAACGTAGTTCGCAAGAATTTGGGGTAAGGTTTGGTTGTGATGGCGTGCACAAAAGGGGCATTGGATGTCGGTGAATTCCACAATTGTGACCGGCGCATTGGGGTCGCCCAACGCAAAAGCACCGCCGAGGGGAATCTCTGCAGGGCCAGACGGCGTTGGGACTGGTGTTGGCTCTGCTGGCCTCACGTAGGCTTCCGCCAGAGAACCATCCATGGCCAGTTCTACCGCATACTGGAACAAATCAAAAGGCTGGGCGCCGGAAATGGGGTAGCCATTGATGAAGAAAGCTGGCGTACCTTGCACACCCAGGCTAAGGCCTTCATCAAGGTTGTCTTGGATGACTTCATCATATTTTCCACTAAGAAGGCAGTTTTCAAAGGCCATCACATCCAGGTCTAAATCTGCCGCATAGCCGGCAAGGATGGTGTTGATGTTTTGCTGCCCAGACCAATTTTGTTGGGTTTCAAAGAGGAGGTCGTGCATATCCCAATCTGCTTCTTGTTCGCCAGCGCAACGGACGGCAGCAGCGGCGGCTCTGGCTTGGGGGTGGAGTTGATCCAGTGGAAAATCTTTGATTTTGTAGTAAACCAGGCCCGTGTCAATCATTCCAGTAAGGATTTGAGGAAGGGTTTGCAGCGCGTGGCGGGCACAGTAGGGGCATTGGTAATCGGTAAACTCGACGATGGTGACGGGAGCGGCGGGGTTGCCCAGGGCAATGGCCGCATTGCCGCTGACGATGGTGGCTGGTGTGGGAGCAACGCCAGGAGGAGCTGGTTGCTCGGGGGGGGCTTCCGTGGGTAGCGGGTTGCCCGCTTTCACTAGTTGGATAGCGTTGTTGAACGTTTCTAAAGGTTGTGCGCCAATCAACGGCTGATCATTGACGTAGAAGCTCGGGGTGCTGCGTACGCCGCGAGACTGACCAAGATTCAGATCGGTGTTGATGGCTTCATTGTAACGGCCGCTTTCCTGACATTCGCGGAAACGGGCTTCGTCCAGGGAAAGTTCTTGCGCATATTCAGCAAATATCTCGTTGGCGCGGTTGTTAGACCAGTTGCTAATGGTCTCGAAGAGAATATCGTGCATGGCCCAATAGGCGGCTGCTCCTTGCTCTCCGGCACAGCGGGCGGCGTGGGCGGCGGCTGTGGCTTGCGGGTGAATGGAGGTGAGGGGGAAGTCGTAAAAAACAAAGACAATTTCATTGTTAGCAACCTGATTTTGCAGCAGGCTGGGGCGGGTCTGTTGGGAGAAACGGGCACAAAAGGGGCATTGATAATCGGAAAACTCTTCAATAATCACGGGGGCGTTGGGGCTTCCGCGATAGGGCCGTCCCTCTATGGTGAAGCCCACTTCATTGCCAAACTGATCAACCTCTACGGTGCTGGCATCTACATCTAACCCACTGGCCGATTCCATGACCCCGGACTCGATTTCGGCAATGACGCTGGCTGTGCCTTCATCATTGCTTAGCGCGGCTTCCACGGGTAGGCGCGAACTTGTTTCTGTTTGGCAGCCAGTAAGCAGCAAAATGATAGCAATGATTGCCAGAGGGAGGGCAACAGGTCGAGATGCTTTTGAGTTCATAAATACTCCGGGGGGGATTCGTCAGGCAATCCCATTTGTGTTAATCTTTAATGTTTATTCTATTCAACCAACTTATCAGAAACTTGTATGGCGTACCTGATAAATTTTGTAAGATGGCGTGTGAAGTTAATCTTAAACGAAAGCAGGGCGGGTTGCCAGCAATCGTGTTCTTTTTCATGAGTTTGTTAACCGCCGGAGAGCCGTGCAGTTTGGCAGACGACCGTAATCATCTCCGTAGGCAGCTCAAAATGGCCTTGTAACTGGCGGGCGCGTCGGACACGCCCGTTGCCAATCAGCTATCAGGCCTTTTGCCTGAAAAAGCCAGGTGGCGCAGCCTCCTGGTGATTAACGGTACCTTAGTATTTTGCGACACCCTCAGCGGACACGCTATCAATGGCTTATCCTTTCGGGCTGGGGTGACTGGGGACAATTATGCCCATGCCGTCATCCTGGTCAATCTGAGACTGTGCGTCTTCTTTGCCCAAAGACAATAGCATATAACATTTTGGGGCGAATTCACTCACAGTACATTGTCAGAAAAGAATTTCAACTTTCCCGGAAGCTGAGAAAGCATCTTTGCCAGAGCAGCTGGTTAGCAACTTCCCGGAAAATGATGAATAAAAAAATCAACAGCCAATTGATTGTTGGAGAAATCTTGAAAAAAATCAACCTCATCCCCTTGCTCATGATCTTGATTTTGTTAACGGCTTGCCAGGAGGCTAATACGGCCGTATCCCCAACGCCTGTTGCCCAAGAAGTCAATGGCCAGAGTGAGACCGCGATACAATCACCTGAGGCTGGGGCCGCGCCTTCCCCCACAACCCAGTCCACCAATACCCCAGCCCCTACCGCCTCCCCCATTCCCCCCAAAGAAATCACCGTGTGCATGGGGCGGCAGCCCGCCAGCCTCTATCTTTATGGCGATCAATCCCTAACCGCCCTGGCGCTACGCCATGCCATTTACGAGAGCCTCTATACCACCCTGGGGTATGGCTACCAACCCCATGCCCTGGCCACCTTGCCCCATCCCGACACGGGCGACGTGACCATCCAGACCGTGACCGTAAGGCTGGGTGACACGGTGGTGGACGTTTTTGGCGAGGCTCACGTTTTGCGCGAAGGACTAATGGTTTTTAACAGCGCCGGGGAACTGGTGACAGTGAGCGACCAGCCCATTACCATGCAGCAAATGGTGGTGGAGTTTACGCTGCAACCTCTGGTTTGGTCTGATGGCGTCATGGTAACGGCCGCTGACTCTGTTTTCAGCTACCAGGTTTTCGCTGACCCGAACACCCCTGGCGATAAGCGCAAAGTGCGCCGCACCGCCAGCTACGAGGCCACCAGCGACCTCTCTCTGCGCTGGACGGGGCTGCCGGGCTACCTGCCCGCCGATTATGTCACGCACGTTTGGGAACCGCTACCGCAGCATCAGTTGGGGGCCTTTGCCCCGGCTGACCTGCGCGATATGCCGGAAACGGCCGTGTCTCCCCTGAGCAGCGGCCCCTTTGTGGTGGCGGCCTCTACAGAAGATGGCCTGACACTGGTGAAAAATCCTCACTATTACCGCGCCAGCACAGGATTGCCTAACCTGGACTTACTCAACGTGCGTTTTGTGGAAGATGGCGCGGCGCTGCTGGCGGCAGAATTGGCCGGATGTGACGTGACGACCCAGGATTTGCTGCCCTTTGCCCAGTGGCCGGTGTTGCAAGGGTTGGATGGGCTGGAAACGGCCGTTGCCCCCAGCGCCGTCTACGAGCACATTGATTTCAGCGTCAACTTCTACCTGGCAGAAGGATTCCAAAACTTCATTCGCCCCGACTGGTTCCAAGACCCCCGCGTGCGCCAGGGCATTACCCAATGCACCGACCGCCAGCGCATGGTGGACGAGATATTTTTCGGGCAGACAACCGTCATGTCCGCCTACGTGCCCACCAGTCATCCCCTTTACCCTGACGATTTAGCAACCTGGCCTTATGACGTGGCCGCGGGCAACGCGCTGCTCGACGCTGCGGGCTACCTGGACAGCAACGGCGACGGCCTGCGCGAAGACCCCACCACCGGCACACCCTTTAGCGTGCGCCTGACCACCGACAACGCCAACGCGGTTCGCGCCCAGGCTGCGGCCATTTTCCAAGAGAACCTGGCCGCATGCGGCATTGAAGTGACCACCGAATTTCTGCCTCCCGAAGATTGGTACAACGATGGCCCCCTCGGTTCGCTCTTCGGGCGGCGGTTTGAGTTGGGCATGTTTGCCTGGCTGGGTGGCCCGCAGCCTGCTTGCCACCTTTGGCTAGAGCGCAACATTACCGGCCCAACGCAAGAAGGGTTTGGCGGCTGGGGCAACGTAAACGTGAGCGGATGGGCCAATGCAGATTTTGAAGCCGCATGTAACGGGGCGCTCAACGCGCTGCCGGGCACCGCTGCCTACGTAGAAAACCACCAGGCCGCCCTGCGCATTTGGGCGCAACAGTTGCCCATGATTCCTCTATTCAATTACATGAAAGTTGCTGCCGTGCGCCCTGAAGTTTCTGGCTTGCGTCTGGATCCTACCCAGCCTTCGGAGCTATGGAATGTGGCGGAATGGGATTTGAACAATTAACAATAACAATTAACAATTAACAATTAACAATTAACTATTCATTATTCCTTCGTTATGGATCGTTATCTAATCGTTGGTCTGGGTAATCCAGGCCGTAAATACAAGGCAAACCGGCACAACATTGGCTTTATGGCGGTGGATAGGCTGGCGGGGAAGTTTGGCATTAGCCTGAACAGCGTGAAAAATCGGGCTATTGTGGGCAACGGCCGTATCCAGCAACGCGCCGTCGTTTTGGCCAAGCCGCAAACCTTCATGAACCTCAGTGGGGACAGCGTAGGGCCTCTGGCTGCCTTCTACAAAATTGCGCCCGAAAAGGTGTTGGTGGTCTACGATGAGCTAGATTTGCCCTTTGGCGCCCTGCGCCTGCGCGAAAAAGGGGGCGCAGGGGGGCACAATGGCATGAAATCCATCATCAACCATCTGGGGCAAGAGTTCCCGCGCCTGCGGTTGGGCATTGGCCGTCCGCCAGGACAGATGGCTCCGGCTTCCTGGGTATTGCGGGACTTTGGCGAGGATGAACGGCCGTTGCTCAATGTGGTCTTAAACGAAGCGCTGCAAGCCATCGAAACCTTCCTTATCGAAGGGATCCAATTAGCGATGTCCCGCCACAACAAGCAGATCACTGAAAACGGCGAACCATAATCGAGGCGCGGTGTGCGGTCGTTCGTCACCAGACAACAGCTAATCGCTAACCGCCAAAAGATAAACCTAAACCATGAGCATCTCCGGCATTTTAGACATTTTCAACCAGTTACCGGCCTGGCAGAAGCTGAGCGAGGCGCTGGATTCCCGGCAGCCGCTGCCGGCACTCCTGCTGCCGCGCAGCGCGCGCGCCCCGGTGTTGGCTAGCCTCTTCACAGAGCGGCAGGTGCCCATTGTTCTGGTAACGGGGCGCATGGACGCCGCCACCGCCTGGCAGCAAGCTCTGGAAAATTGGCTGCCCGACACCACAAACCTGCTGCGTCTGCCGGAACCCACTCCCTTGCCTTACGATCGCGGCCCCTGGAGCGAGCGTACTCGCATTGGCCGCCTGCAAGTTTTCACGCACTTTATGGCTGGCCAGCACCCTCTCATCCCCACTGCCGCCCAACCGCCCCTTGTCATTACTTCTGCGCGGGCGCTGCTGCAAAAAACCACCCCCAAACGGCGCTTTATTGCTGCCACCCGCGTGCTACGCCTGGGCAGCGCCATTGATTTGGAAAAAATCACCCAAACCTGGGCCGACGTGGGGTACGAAAATGTGAGCGTTGTGGAGGCCGCCGGGCAGTTTTCCAGGCGGGGTGGCATTTTAGACATTTATCCCGTTTCTGCTACCTATCCGGTGCGCATTGAGCTGTTTGGTGATGAAATTGACACCATGCGCTACTTTGACCCTGCTACCCAGCGCTCATTAACGGTGGATAGCGGCAGCCAGGTGGACTCGATTATCATTCCTCCGGCGCGAGAGGCGCTGCCTGGCGTGGCTCGCGACTATGCGCTCTCTGTTCCCGAAGCGGAAAATCCGGCGGCGGGCAGCCTGCCTTCCTGGCGGGATGACATCGCTGATTTACGGGCGGGCAATGTCTTCTCAACGTTGGAGTATTACCTGCCGCTGCTTTACCCTCAGCCAGCCAGCCTGCTGGACTATTTGCCGGAGAACGCGTTGCTGGTGGTGGATGATTGGCCTGCCCTGGTAACGGCCGTTGCCGACTTCCTTGCCCACGCCGACCAGATGCGCGAAGAGCAGCCCGCGCTGCCCCCTGGCTACCCCAGCCCTGTGTTTGACTGGCAGACCATGGCTGCTGACTTGCAGTGGTGGCAGCCCCTCATTTTGGGCGAGCAGGAAGTGGATGAGGTGGCAGATGGGGAACGGCCGTTGCGCCACCTCGCCGAATCCTTTGTACCCGGCCCCCGCTACGGTGGGCAAATGCGCCCCCTCATGACCCAACTCCGGGCCGCCCGGCGCGAAGGCAACCGCGTCATTGTGGTCAGCCGCCAGGCCGCCCGCCTGGCGGAACTGTGGCGCGAGGAGGGGAAGGGGGCGACGGCCCTCGGTCACGGAGCGCAGGGCAGCACGGGAGACAGTTTGATCCTCTCCAGTTCCCCGGCCCCCTTGCTCCCCCGCGATGAATTGCCGGAACTGCCCGCCGATGGCAGCCTGACCTTTGTCAATGGCGGGTTGGCCGAGGGCTTTACTCTGGTGCGCCGCGCCGACAACGAAATTTTGCTCGATCTCCTTACCGACGCTGAGATTTTTGGCTGGAACCGCCCCGCACCCCGTCGCCGCATCGCTCCACGGCCGTCAGCCCCCGAAACCTACTTCTCCGACATTCAGGCTGGCGACTACGTCGTCCATGTGGAGTATGGCATTGGGCAATTCCAGGGGTTGGTGGTGCGCACCGTTGGCGGCGCTGAGCGGGAATATTTGCTGGTACAGTACGCCAACAGCGACACCCTTTATGTTCCCGTTCATCAGGCCGACCGCTTAGGGAAATGGATTGGCTCTGACGACCGCCCCCCATCTATGCACCGCCTGGGTGAACGGTCATGGAGCCAGGCCAAATCTAAGGCCCAACGCGCCGCTGATGAACTGGCTGGCGAATTACTGGATCTGTACGCGGCCCGCGAAATGGTGCCTGGTCATCCCTTCTCGCCCGACACGGAATGGCAAGCGGAGTTGGAGGCCAGCTTCCCTTACCAGGAAACGGAAGACCAACTGCGCGTCATTGCCGAGGTGAAGGCTGACATGGAAAAAGCCCAGCCTATGGATCGCCTGATTTGCGGCGATGTGGGGTATGGCAAAACCGAAGTAGCCTTACGGGCCGCCTTCAAGGCGGTGAATGATGGTAAGCAGGTTGCCATTTTGGTGCCGACCACTATTCTGGCGCAGCAACATTACCACACCTTCCGCGACCGACTGGCTCCGTTTCCAGTCAATGTGGAGATGCTTTCCCGCTTCCGCACCCAAAGCCAGCAAGAGCGCATTGTGCAAGATGTGCGTGCCGGACAGGTGGACATCATCATTGGCACTCACCGCCTGCTTTCCGATGACGTTTCTTTCAAAGACTTGGGGCTGGTCATCATTGATGAGGAGCAGCGCTTTGGCGTGGCCCACAAGGAGAAGCTGAAGCAGTGGCGTACTGAGGTGGATGTGCTAACCATGACGGCGACGCCTATTCCGCGCACGCTGTACATGAGCCTGACGGGGGTGCGCAACATCAGCATCATAGACACGGCCCCAGCGGAGCGGCTGCCGGTGCAAACGTATGTGGGGGAGATGGATGATGCCCGTCTGCGCCGCGCTATTTTGCGTGAGCTGGATCGTGGGGGGCAGGTGTTTATTGTGCATAACCGGGTGCAGTCCATTGACATTGTGCGCCGCCAGATTGAGCAACTGGTACCCGATGCGCGGGTGGTGGTGGGGCATGGGCAGATGAGTGAGCGCCAGCTTGAAACCATTATGCAAGATTTTGAGGCGGGGGACATTGACATTTTGCTGAGTACGACCATTATTGAGAGTGGCCTGGATTTCCCCAATGCCAATACGCTGATTGTGGATCGGGCGGAGCAGTTTGGTTTGTCTCAACTGTACCAGCTTCGTGGGCGGGTGGGGCGCGGAGTGCGCCGCGCTTATGCTTATTTTTTCCATGCTCCTTGGCGGCGGCTGACGCCGGAGGCGCAGGCGCGGCTGGAGACGTTGGCGGAGCATACGGACTTGGGGGCGGGTTATGCCATTGCCACCAGGGACATGGAGATTCGCGGCGCGGGGGATTTGTTGGGTGGCGCGCAGAGTGGACATATTTCGGCGGTGGGGCTGGATTTGTATACGAAGCTGTTGGCAACGGCCGTAAAGCGGCGCAAGGCAGAAGCGAAAGGGGAAACCCTGCCCCCGGAGATGGCGGAAGGAGTTTTTATTGATCTGCCGCTGGCTACTTACGTGCCCACGGATTATGTGCCCGACGCCGCACTGCGTCTGCGCCTGTATCGGCGCATGGCGATGCTGGCGACACTGGAGGAGATTGACGAGATGGCGGCAGAGCTGGCCGACCGTTTTGGCCCGATTCCGGACCCGCTGGATAATTTGCTGTATCAGCTGCGGATTAAGGCCTTGGCAGGGCGGGCATTGGTAACGGCCGTAACCACCGAAGCCGGCCAAATCCGCATTCGCATTCCCGAACTAGAAAACATAGACCGCTATCGCTTACAGCGTTACCTGGGCGAAGCCGTGCGCGTTAGCCGGAAAGCCATCTGGATGAAGCGTGACCTGAGCACCCGCGAGTGGCAAGTAGCCCTGGTGCAAATTTTAGAAAAATTGGAGAAAAACTAGTCAGTTTGTCAGCTAATCAGCCTTTCAGGCAACTGCCCTGCTGAAAAGCCGCCAGGCTGACTGGCTATAATACTATGGACATCAACTTTTTCGACAACTCCTTTGAAATTCCTAAGCCGCGTGAAGACGTGCGTTTTAAGCAAATTGGCCTTTTTGTGTACGAGGACCTGCGCCGCGTGGCCGTGGGGCTGGAAATGACCCCCTTTTTGGAGCCGCCCTGCGTGGAAATTGTGGTGAAAAATGGGGAAGACGTCATTGCCGGGATGATGACGTTGATTGAGGCCAACGCGCCCAATATTACCCTGACCATGCACCTGCGCGACCAGGAACCCACGGCGGAATACGAACTGACGGCGCAAATTTATTATGACCACCCAGAGCAAAAAGCGCGGCAAAATTATCATAAGGAAACGGTTCGTTTCCCGGTAGTCGAAAAAGGGGAGCAGATTTTTAGCTTCTAAATTGTCAGTCAAGCGCAAAATTACCGGCTGATCCGGCTTGCCTAATCCCTTGTTCCAAGCTATCTTTATGCACTCCCCTCCATGACTTGGGCGGGGTGTGTTTTGCAAACCACAACTATTCGCATAAGCGATTTTATTACAAAAGAAAATTTCATAAGAATAGCCCCTGTCAGCTTTGGGAGGTTCCCGTTTGTGGGTATGGGGCCAGCTATGGAGGATGGTCATGTTCAACTTGCTACCCGTTATCTATCAAGCCTTGCATGTTTTGGTGAGCATTACCCTGATTACTGGCTCTGTGGCGCCGGCGTTTATTGCGCCTTTGCCAACTCCTGGCGCGCCCCAAACAGAAACAGGCAGTCCGCTACTGTCCTCCTGGGGCCAACCCCTGGAAATAGGCGAAGAGGCTGATTGGATGGTATTGACCGAAGCCGGAGAGTCGGTGGACTGGCAAACCGGCGCTGGGGGAGCTGCGGGCGTTTCTCAAAATGATGGGACGGTTGTTTATGGCCCTGTTCTTCCTGCCCGGGAAACGGATGGAACGAAACGGCCTGCCCCTGTGCCCTTGCAGGGGGAACATCCTGGAAATAGCTCAGGTATGCCGGTTGCCAGCCCAAGGGATACGGCCGTTGTGCAAAACAATGTTACCCAACTTAACCGGACGCCGGAAAACACTACGGATGGTTTGCACCTTTTCCCGCAGCAGATGACCGCCCGACAGCTTCCCGGCAGCAGCCTGACCCAAACCCTGACTCTGTTTAACAACAGTCTGGTGACTATTACCTGGGGTGTTTCATCCATACTCACTGATACGGGCAGCATTATAACCAGCACTAACACAGCAGCAGGCAGCCTGTGGCAGCAGCCAGCAAGCGCCAGTCTGGGCCGCACAGCCAGCTATAGCAATGACAGCGGCACCGGTCTGTACCAGGCGGCATCTTTTGTCTTACCAACTTACAGTGAAATCGACGGTATTTTTGTTGAAGGCTTTTTTGCCGATAATGGCCTGGCGGAGGCAACGGCGTTTAGCTGGCACATTTATGAGGATTTGGCGGGGCAGCCGGCTGGGCACCCTGAAGATGGGTTGGGTACGGCCGTGTGGCAATATACCGCCACCGCACCGTTAACTAGCAGCCTGGGCCTCACCCTGACCCAAGAAAGCCTGACACTTGATCTGGCGGATGCAGGCGTGACCTCGCCAGGGTTGACCGCTGGGCGTTACTGGTTGGTGGCCTATGCGCACATGGATAATTATGGCGAAAGTAACCAATGGGCGTGGCAAGAAACGGCCGTGCCCGGTGGGCTGCAAATTGCCCCTGGCAACCTCAACAATCAGCCAGCGGGTTGGCACACAACCAGCGCCAGCCGTGCCTTTGCCCTGCAGGGGCGCACGTATTGTGGCAGCCAGACGGAAGATGACTGGCTGGCTCTCAGTGCCAGCAGCGGGCAGCTCCCTCCCCAAGGTCAAACCGATCTGATTGTTACCTACAGCAGCACCGCCCTGACTGAGGGGACTTACCAGGGGCATCTCTGCGTTACAAGCGATCTGAGCGAAACCCCTTTTCAGTTTATTAATCTCACCCATCACATTTATAGCGGCCCTATTGTTAACCTTTCCCCGGCAAACATTACCGCTACCATGACCGCCGGTGATGCCATTACCCGCACCATCACTATTAGCAACAGCGGTGACAGCGACCTCCTGTTTCAGGTCAATCCCATTCACATGAGTGGCCAGCGTCAGCTGCGAGTGGCCATTTTAGGTGCCGATTATGATGCGCCTAACATCACCGATCTCATCAGCCACCTGGCCGCCACTAACCGCTTTACCCAGGTGGACTTTATCAATATTTCGGAAACCACACCCACGTTGGCGGAATTACAGCCATACGACGCCCTTTTGGTTTATAGCTGGTATTCATTGTTCGATGAAGTGGGTTTGGGCAACGTTGTTGCCGACTACGTGGATGCTGGTGGCGGAGTCCTGGTAATGTATTATGCGTTCATGAGCTGGGGGCGGCTAGAAGGGCGTTTTTTGGACGAGGGATATTATGCCATTGACACCAACGCGAACAGCTGGGTTTGGGACGCAGCACCAGTGGATATTGGCCTGGTAAATGACCTGGACCACCCGGTGCTGCGCGATGTGACGCAGTTTCAACCCAGTTATGAGATTGGTACGGCGCCGGTTTTGTCTGATACGCAAATTGTTGCCTATTACACCAATGGCTACCCCATGCTGGTTGAGCGTGCAGCCCCAAGCACCCAGGCGCCGCGCATTGATCTCAACAGTTTTCCTATCTCTAGCAACGTGGATTACTGGTATTGGCAGGCTGGAAGTGATGGCGCGCGCCTCATGGCCAATGCCCTTGATTATGTGGCTTTGGCTGACTATATCAGCAGCAGCGGGCAAGCAGGGACAGTTTCCGCTGGCAGCAGCGTTGATTTGACGCTAACCATTGACAGCAGCAGTTTAATTAGCGGCACTTATGCTGCTTTGCTCCGTGTCAGCAGTAATGATCCGGTAGTGGCTCAGGCTGAGTTGCCAATAACCCTGGCCGTTACGGGCACGCCCAGCCTGACGCTGCCGGCCCAGGCTGTGGATATGGGAACTATTTTTGTCGGGCAAAGCAGCAGCTACACGGCCGTCATAACCAACAGTGGTACGGCCGATCTGGTTATAGGCTCTATTTCCAGCAGCCATTCTGAGGTGAGCGCCGCGTACGCGCCTGCGCCCATCCCGCCTTATCAGAGTCGGCCTATCACCATTACGTTTGCGCCGCAGATCAGCGGAACGACCAATGCTACCCTGGACGTGATGACCAACGGTGGAAGTGGACAAATCTTGGCAAATGGGCAAGGGTTGCTGCCTCCGGTTATTACCACGTCACCGACGGCTATTACGGCCGTGCTGGCTGCAAATACGGTGATTTCACGCACCTTTACTGTGGGTAACGTGGGCAACAGTGACTTGCTCTTTAACTTGTTGGCTGTCAACAACAGTGGTTCCCTTACAGAGCATCATTATTTTTGGCAAGATAGCAATCAGCCAGGGGGCCCCACCTACACCTGGCAGGATATTGCGGCTACCGGTACGCAGGTGACTGGTTTGTTTGACGACGGCTTTGTGGGGCCGTTTCCCATTGGCTTTGATTTCACCTTCTTTAGCGAAAGTTACGACCAATTCTATATCACTGACAATGGGTATATTGGCTTTGGACCGCCGGATAATTATGGCAGCCGTTTTGTCCAACCAATTCCCACCGCCAGCACACCTAATAATATGATCGCCTGGTTCTGGGACGATTTGGTGCCTCAGTATGATTCGGCTGTCTATTACCAGCAAACGGCCGCGGGTTTAATCATTCAATTTGATTTGTACGGCCGTTACGGCTACGGCAGTGCGCGCATCAACGCCCAGCTATTGCTAACCCCGCGTCATGAAATTTACATCCATTACGCGGACATTATTGGCGATTGGCCAGTAGCCAATGGGGCCATCGGCGTTGAGAACGCAGATGGCACTGAAGGGGTGCAGGTCGCCTATCAAGAAGCTTACATTGAACCGGAGTTGACTGTATACATTGCAGACCGTCCCGTTTGGCTGACCATTGCGCCAACTTCTGGGGTTGTGCCTGTTTCTGCAACGCAGAATGTCACGCTGACCATTGACAGCACCGGGCTGATTAGCGGAACGTATGAGGCCACCCTGCTCATCAGCTCAAATGATCCGGATGACAGCTTGCGCCAAACACCTCTCACCGTTACCGTGACGGGCACGCCGGCGCTGACGACCACGACGACGGCCGTTGACTTTGGCTCCGTTTACGTGGGGGTTACGGCCACGAAAGGCATCACCCTGAGTAGCATTGGCACGGCTGAAGCCAGGGTAACGGCCGTGGCCAGCGACCACCCCGATTTGACCACGCACCTGACATCTACCCTTTTGTTGCCTGTGGGCCAAAACCAGATGTTGCCCCTTTCTTACCATCCTAGCAGCGCCACGCCCCTGACAGCTACCGTGACGATAACCAGTGATGGTGGTGTTTTGACGGTGCCCGTTAGCGGATTGGGTTTGTGGCCCCCACAAATAGCCGTGTCACCCACTGCCCTGCTGGCTAACCTGGATACCGGCCAGGTTGTGACCCACCAATTTACAATTAACAACGCCGGAACCGGTGATTTGCTCTATGAAGTTGAAAAAATGGCCGGCATTGGCTATTTGGACGTAGCTGTTCTAGGGGCGGAAACCACTACCAGCTATGCCAATGACGTGGTGAACAAATTAACGGCCACCGGCCTTTTCCACAGCGTGACTTTTATCAACGCCGCCACAGGCACGCCATCCCTGGAAACATTACAAGCCTATGACGCTGTGCTGGTTTTCCGGCGCAGTAGCTTTAACAATCGCACCCTGCTCGGCGATGCTTTGGCCGATTACATGGATAGCGGCGGCGGTGTGGTAATGATGCACTTTGCCCTGTACAACTCTGGTTATTTGCTGGGACGTTTTCATGCCAATGGTTACCATGCCATTGATCCGGTCAGCAGCAGCTACCAGTCGCTGTCAGGCAGTTACCTGGGCTTGGGGCAAATCCATGACCCCGACCATCCTGTTTTGGACCAGGTAAACACTTTTGATGGCGGTTATTACAGTTACCATAGCAGCGGGGCATTAACCAACGGCGCCGTAGTTCTTGCGGAATACAGCAACGGCCGTCCCTTGGTTGTGGAGAAATCTGTGACCACGCCTGCGGGTGAGGCCCGGCGCATTGACTTGAACTTCGTACCCATATCCAGCAGCGCCGCTTTTGGCTATTGGGGTGCAGACAGCGATGGCGCTCTGCTGATGGCTAACGCCTTGCGGTATGTGGCCCAGCCGAATTTTGTTGCGGTGAACCCCGCTACCGGCCTCATCGCTCCGGGCAGCAGCCAGGCGTTGACCGTGACCCTGGATGCCACAGATCTGGTTAGCGGCACTTACCCGGCTACGCTGAATATTTACCACAATGATCCGTTTACGGAAACGGTGGCGCTGCCTGTAACTTTGTTTGTGAACGGTACGGCCGTTCTCACCACAACCCCCTCCTCGCTGGACTTTGGCAACGTTTACGTGGGCGTTTCGGTGTCGGAAACGGTGGCTTTGGGCAATTTGGGTACGGCGGATCTGGTGGTAACGGCCGTCAGCAGCGATCATTTCGACATCAGCAGCAATTTTAGTGGGCCCCTGCTGGTACCTATTGGCGGCAGCCAACCCCTGGCCGTCACTTACCAACCAGCCAGCCCGGTACCCTTAACCGCTACCATCACCATCACCAGCACGGGAGGCGTGCTCACTGTTCCCGTTGTGGGTAATGGCCTGCTGCCGCCCATCATTGAGGTTGCGCCCGGCCAGTTTGACGAAGTTGTTCCTGCAGGCGCCAGCATTACCCGCAGCCTGACCATCAGCAACAGCGGCAGCGACGATTTAACCTTTAACTTGCGTACCTCCTTTGGGGGTGTTGGGCCAATTGGCGACGCGCCACGCACCCTGCTATTGACCAATGGCGGCAATGCCACTGCTGCCCGGAATAGCCTGGTAGCTACCGGTTTATTTTCTTCCACTGACCTGGATATTCTTGATAACCCCAGCAATTTGACTCCGGCCATGCTCCAACCCTATGACGTGGTTTTGGTTTGGACCAATAATGCCTTCAGTAACTCCCAAACCGTTGGCAATGTCTTGAAAGCGTATGTGGACGATGGCGGTGGCGTGGTGTTAGCCACTTATGGGCTTTCTTCAAGCTGGGGCATTCAGGGGGGAATTCTGGATGCGGGCTACTCGCCTTTCCTGCCCAGTACGTCTCAATCTGTTTCCGGCCAACTCGACATGGCGACTCTGGCAGATCCCCAACACCCCATTTTCGCCAATTTAACGACGCCCCCTTCCTATTGGTATAACAGCAATTATTCGAACCCACCGCTAAATAGCGGCGGTATCTTGCTGGCCCAAGACACCGCGGGAAACCGGGTTGTGGCGCAAAATGAAACAGGTAAGGTGGTGGGTATTGTCATTTACCCCGGTAATTTGGGCGACAGCAACAATGCCACAAGCCAGATGTTTGCGAATGCCCTTTACTTCGCCTTCCAGCCTGTTACCTGGTTTTCTGCTGCACCGGTTTCTGGAACTGTCACGGGAGGAAACGCTGAAACAGTCACGTTGAATTTGGATGCTACGGAATTGATCAGCGGAACCTATCAAGTGGACTTGTTCGTGGAGAGTAATGATCCTTTCTTGCCCCAGGTGACGGTTCCCGTGACCATGACCGTAATTGGAACGCCGGAGATGGTTGTGTCGCCGGCTGTGCTTGAGTTTGGCACAGTTTTTGTGGGGGCCACGGCCGTACAACCTGTGGTCATCAGCAATACTGGGACAGCCGACCTGACGCTACTCACGGCTTCTAGCGATCATCCGGATACGGCCGTTAACCTGACCAATACCATCACCCTGACGCCCGGCGCGCAGCAACTCCTTACCGTTACCTACGCGCCCAGTGCCCAGGCTCCCTTAACGGCTACCATCACATTCACGGGTACAGACAACACCAACGCCACGCTGCTGGTCACCGGCCAAGGCCTGCTGCCCCCAGTTGTGGGCTTTGCGCCGCCGGCCATCGAAGAGACCATCGCCGCAGGCACCAGCATTACCCGCAGCCTGACCATCAGCAACAGCGGCGACAGCCCGCTGACCTACACGCTGATAGCCGAACATTATGGCGGAACGGCCGTGCTTACCCTCTCCGATGATTTCGATCCCGACATTGATAGCAGCCAGTGGGCCAACCTCCAGGGGGCTACCGCCTCAACCAATTGCGGTGCCGTCAGTGGCAACGCCCTCTACTTCCGCAATTCGCCGCGTATTGCCACCACCCCAGACCTGGATGTAACCAATGGTGGTCTCATCGAGTTCTATCTTAAAATCAGCCGCATAACCACGCCCAACTGTGAACAAGCCGATAGCGGTGAAGAGGTTTACCTGCAATACAGCACCGATGCTGGTAGCACCTGGCATACCATTCGCGCTTATGCCGTCAACGCCTATCCAGAATTTACCCTGATACAAGAAGTTGTACCGGAAGTGGCCCGTTCAGCCAACACGCGGTTCCGCTGGCATCAGCCCAATTTTAGCGGTGTTACCTTTGACCATTGGGCCATAGACAACATCGCCATCTTTGCTGCTGGCAGTTTTGTCTCCGCCCAGCCGCAGAACGGCAGCATATTGCCGGGGCAACAAGCCCAAGTGGCCATTTTGCTGGATGCCACAGACTTGATTAGTGCGACCTATCAGGCAAACATGCTGGTTAACAGCAATGATCCAATCACCCCCCAGGCGTCCATTCCCGTGACCCTGCACGTAACCGGTATCCCCGCCCTGGAACTCGTGACCCCGGATCTGGCTATGGGTACTGCATTTGTTGGTTATGCTAATACGCGCCTTTTAACCATTGCCAACAGGGGCACTGACACGCTGCGTATTCACTCTATTGCCAGCGACGACCCGCAACTGGCAGCCGGCGGGCTACCAGTCACCATCCCGCCCCGCGAGCAGCGGCATATTACCGTCAGCTACCTGCCTTCTGCACCGGGGCTGTTGGATGCTAACTTGATTGTGTATAGCAACGATCCGGCTACGCCCGCCCAGGTTGTGCCTGTCAGTGGCAACGCCATTCAGCCACCGGTTCTCACCTATGCGCCCACCAGCTTTAGCTTTAGCGTCAATACGGATCAGGTAGTGACGCAAACCCTCCTCTTGAGCAACAATGGTCTCAGCGATCTTACCTTTGGTTTGAGCACCGCTTCTGGCCATGTGCAGTTAGCGCCCATCACCGGCACAATTCCGGCGGGAGCGCAGCAGGTTATTTCTGCTACCGTTAACGGCGTTCTTTTTAGCCAGGGAAGCTACAATGACCAGATTTTCGTGACCAGCAATGACCCGGAAACGCCTGATGTGGCCGTTCCGGTTACCATTCAGGTGGTGCTAGTGGCGCCCGGGCAACCGGCTACCCCCAATCCGCAAGATGGCGAGCTTAACGTACGCATCGACAAAACGCTAAGCTGGGCGGCCTCTTCCCATGCGACATCTTACGATCTTACGCTTTGGCCAGAGGGACAACCGCGCCCTGGTACACCAACGGTAACGGGATTGACCAGCCCTGGCTTCAACCCCGGCGCACTTTTCCCCACCAATACCCGCTATTATTGGGACGTGTTGGCGCGGAACAATGCGGGTGTGACTCAAGGCCCGGAATGGACTTTTGTTACGGAAACTCTACCCGACCTGCAGGTAACCAATGTTACCGTGCCGCCAGTGGCCTTTTCTGGGCAGCCCATGGAATTGAGTTGGATTGTGACCAACCATGGAGACCGGGGTACAACTGTGTCTACCTGGTATGACCGGGTTTACATCTCGACCAGCCCCACCTTTGATTTGGCTACAGCGATTTACCTGGGACAGCAGGCGAACCCGGCCTTCTTGGGCGTGGGTGAAAGCTATGCGCGGCAGGCTTCTTTTACGCTGCCACAAGGTATTAGCGGGAATTATTATGCTTTTGTGGTCACAGATGCCACCAGCCGTATGCGGGAATCCGAGGAGACAAACAATACGGGAGCAAGTGGTAGTACGGTTGGCGTGCAGTTGACGCCGCCCCCTGACTTACAGGTAACGGCCGTGTCCATTCCTGCCGCTGCTTTTGCTGGTGATACCATTCCCGTGAGTTGGGTTGTGACCAATGAGGGCACCGGGGGCACAGTCAGCGCTTCCTGGCACGACCGGCTTTATCTTTCCGCCGAACCCGAATTGAACATCGCCAATGCCACGCTGTTGGCTACCCTGTCTCACAGCGGCGCGCTGGCTGCCGGGCAAGCCTACACTGGTACCCACAACGTCACGCTACCCCACACCATCTTTGGGGAGTATTATGTGTTTGCCGTCACCGACGTCTTTAACAGCGTCTATGAGTACATTTACGAGGATAACAACATCAGTGCTGCGGCTGGCCCCATAGACATTTCCTTAAGCGCTGTTCCTGATCTGGAAGTCACCAATCTCAGCGTCCCAACGGCCGTTGAGTCAGGCAGCGTCGTCAATATTCAGTGGACGGTAACCAATTGGGGCAGCGGGCCGACTTTTGAAACCACCTGGCGCGACCGCATCTATCTATCAACTTCACCCACTTTTACCACTACAGGAGCCGTGGTGCTAGATACGGCGACCCGCTACGGTGCTTTAGGTATTGGGGATAGCTATACAGGTTCCCGGAATGTAACCTTACCGAATGGCATTAGCGGGACATACTATATTTACCTTTGGACGGATGCGGATAATCAGGTATTTGAATACATCTTTGACGATAATAATGTGATCCGCAGCGAGGCGCTATCCGTGTCTCTTGCTCAATCGCCAGATTTAATTGTGCCGGAGGTTTCGACAGGCGCTACGGCCGTTGTAGGTGGCAACCCCATTGTGGTTAACTGGACGGTGGCTAATCAGGGTGAGGCGACCCCCGGAAGTTCCTGGCAAGATAGGGTGTACCTTTCCCTGTTACCCACCTGGAATGGCTCTGGTACATCTTTGGGTACTTTTAGCCGCCCGGTTAACCTGGCGCCAGGAGAATTTTATACCCAGACTCGGACGGTCATTGTGCCCAGCAGTTTGGCCAGTAATGATTACTACATCTACGTCATGACTGACGTGGCCAACTCTGTTTATGAGCACGGGTTGGAAAACAACAATGTTAGCCGGGCTGCCAATCCTGTGGCTGTTACTGCTCCTAGCCAGGCGGCGCCTACCGATTTGCTGATTGGTAGCGTGTCTGGGCCAACAACCGGCAGCTCTGGCAGCAGCATTGCCGTTAGCTGGACGGTGACGAATACGGCCGTTCACGGGACCGTGGCCACTTCCTGGCGCGATGGCGTCTATTTGTCACCGGATGCCACCCTCAACCCCAGTACAGATACCTTGTTAGCCACCAGCCTGCGCTCCGGTTCTTTGGGCGGCGGCAGCAGCTATCAGCGCACGCTCAACGTAAATCTGCCTAATGGCATTGACGGGGATTACTATCTTTTCTTCCGCCATGACGTTGACAACCAGGTGAACGACGATAACCGCAGTAACAACACGGCTTTGTTGACCACGCCCATCAGTATTACCCTCTCTTTGTCGCCAGATTTGCAGCCAACGGCCGTTGCTCCCCCGGCAAATGCCATTGCGGGCCAACCCTTGGCGCTGACCTGGACTGTCAACAACCAGGGTGATACGGCCGCCAATGGCCCCTGGTATGATGCTGTCTATCTTTCAAACAACGCCACGCTGGAAACAAGTGACCAGCGCCTCGCCCGGCGCACCATTTTGGGCAACCTGGCGGTAGGATCTGCCTACACCCAAACGGCAACGGTCAACATTCCGCAGAGCACGTCTGGCATCTACTATCTCCTGGTGCAAACTGACAGCCGCGACGACGTCTACGAACACGAAGCTGAAAATAACAACGTGGTAGGCTGGCCGGTCATGGTTACTGTTCCCCCTCCGGCTGATTTAACCGTATTGACCGTGACAGTGCCGTCAACGGCCGTTCCCGGCGACCCGATTACCATTGACTGGACTTTACAAAATGTGGGGGATTCCCCGGCCGTAGGGCAGATGTGCGACGCCGTCTTCATCTCTGGCGACAATACCTGGGATGTGTACGATGCCCACGTGGGCAACTTCTGCCGCACCATTAACCTGGCGCCCGGCGCCACCGAAGCTTCCCAACTGCAAACCCTGATGCCCAGCCGCGAAGTGCTGGCCAATTTGACCGGGGATTTGCCCGGCGTAACGCCTGGAAATTACTACGCCATTGTCCGCACAGACATTCTCAACAACATTCATGAGAGCGATTTGAGCAACAATGCGGGCGCGTCTACCGACATGATGCTGGTAGACGTAACACCATTGACTTTGGGCGTGCCGGTGAGCAGCACCCTGGGCACGGGCGACGGCCGTTTCTATCGCGTGGACGTGCCTGCTGGCGAGACCTTGCTCATTGCCTTAGAAAGCGACAACGGTACGGCCGTTAACGAACTCTACGTCAGCTATGGCCAGGTACCCAGCCGCAGCGATTTCGACTACGCTTACAGCGTTCCATTACAAGCCGACCAGCAGGTCGTTGTGCCCACTACCCGGCAAGGAACCTATTACATCGCCCTCTTTGGAGCCAGTGTGCCTGGGGGAGCGCAAACCGCCACCCTCACGGCTGAACTGCTGGAGTTTGAGATAACCTCTGTCAGTCCAGACCAAATCGGCAACATTGGTACGGCTACTATAGACATTCGCGGCGCAAAGTTCGCCACGATGACCACCTTTATTCTCACCGACCTGGATGGAAACCTGCTCCTGGAAGCCGCTACGCTAAACGAAAAGACTATCCTGAACCCGGCTGTGGCCTACGCCACCTTCAATACCGACGGTATGGCTCCTGGCAACTACCTCATCCAGGCCAAAGATGGCGACGTATTCACCGCTCCCTATCCCATCGAAATTGTTGAGGGTGGGGGCAACCTTGTTTTCAACGTCACAGCGCCGGCAAATGCCCGACCCGGGCAGCCGCTGACTATTCGCATTAGCTATGCCAACAATGGCGTTTCAAATGTGGAGCCTTCGCTCATTTTGGTGCGCAGCCGAAATGGCAATGTACTCACAACGTCTGGCCCAACGGGGGAATCCAGTGATTCTACCCTGGCCCTGTTCAGTATGGCGTCCCAGGGGTCAAGCGGCCCCATGATGCCCGGCAGTTCCGGCCAAATTACGCTGCAAACCAGGGCGACAACGGCCGTTGCCGACATCGAAATCCTCGCCATTGACGCCTCCTCCACAGACCCCTTTGATTGGGACGCTTTCCTGGCTTCCGGCCCCGTTGACGATCCTACCTGGCAAGAAGCCGTTGCCACCCTGCGTACCCGCCTGGGCGAAAGCTGGGGCGAAGTTGTTGGCCATCTTGCACAGAGCGCCAGGCGCGCCGGGCTTGGAACCGACGCCGTGGGGTTCAACGAACTGCTAACATGGGAACTCTTCTTAGCCTATGGCGAGTCCACCGTTTCCAACCAGAACGGGTTAACCCCCTTTGACGACCATTACACCACCCTACCCGTCTTCGATCCCACAGGTGGATTTAACCCCTCCCAAGACGTGACCGTCACCCCCTACAACGGCTTCGACCCATCCCGCCCGACTACGGTCATCATCCACGGCTGGAATAATGACGCCAACACCCCCTGGATGCAGGACGTCGCCAACGCGGTACAAACGGCCGATCCTAACCGCAACATTGTCACCGTAGGCTGGGGGCCTGGCGCAGATCGTGTCTTCCCCAATGATGCCGCCTACAACATCAACGCCGCGGGGCAAGAAGTTGCCAATCAGCTACAGCAAATGGGCGTAAACGCCAACACCACAGACTTCATTGGGCACAGCTTTGGCACCTACGTCTCCAACGTGGCCGCTGGGGAAATGGGCGGCGCCAACTCCCTGGTCGCCCTCGATCCTGCCAACCGTTTCGGCCTCAATCCTACCAACCTGCCGGACCTGAACTTCAGCAACAACTTTGATTACAGCGTCTCTTACCACACAGGCGAAATTGCCGGCACAGCCTTCACCACTGCCAACGAAAGCTTCTGGGTTGAAACCCCCTATGGCTGGTGGGAGGCAGGCGCGCAACATTCCCACGCCATTGACTTCTGGATTGAGCAAACATTAAATGGCGGCCCCTATGGCTTTGACCGCAATGGCCCAGGGACAGAACTTGGGCCAGGTTTTGAGGGCTATGTTGACCTGGATGGTAATTTTTACCCTGGTAATCCCTTGAATCCCTTTGATCCTCGCCACCAGTTCTGGCAAGATTTAGGGGATTGGTTTGACGATGTTTGGGATTCTCTGCGAGATAGCTGGGACAGGTTCTGGGACTTCTTTAGATTCGACATTCCCACCATATTCTCCTTCGATCCCAATGACATCATTGGCCCTGCCGGATACGGTGACGCCCATTGGATACCCAGTAGCAGCGTTATGGGGTACACCATTCGTTTTGAAAATGACGAAGAGTTGGCCACGGCCCCAGCGCAGCGTGTGACCATTGCGCAAACCCTGGACGACGATCTGGACGTGCGCACCTTCCGCCTGGGATCCTTTGGGTTTGGCGATTATGTATTTGAAGTGCCGGAAAACCGTTCCTTCTACCAGACACGCATTGACCTGGTTGATGACATTGGCCTGTTTGTTGATTTTCTGGCCGGCATCAATCTGGTAACGGGTGAACTTTTCTGGCAATTCCAATCAATTGATCCCGCCACCGGCGCGCCACCGGTGGATGCTTTGGCCGGATTCTTGCCCCCCAATGTTGTCGAAGGGGAGGGCGAAGGTTTTGTGACCTACATTATCCGCCCGCGTTCTACGTCAGCTACAGGAGATGTGGTGGACGCCGAAGCGCGGATCGTGTTTGATGACAACGATCCGATTGATACCCCGCCCATCTTTAATACCCTGGATGCTGGCCGACCATTCTCTTCGCTAGATCCCCTGCCGGAAAGAATCATCGGTGATGAGGTGGTGCTGACCTGGAGCGGTGAGGACGATGAGGGTGGTTCTGGTTTCCAAGCGTTAGATCTCTACGTTTCGGTAGATGGTCAGCCGTTTGTGCTGGCAGAAGCAGGGATTACCGAGTCGACGGTTGTGTTTGATGGCCCTACAGGTCACACCTATGGCTTTTACACGCTGGCGCGGGATAATGCCGGAAACCAGGAAGCGCCAAAGAATACGGCGGAAGTGATAACGCTGCTTTACGAAGCTGGTGAACCGGCTTTTGTTACGCTGGAAGCCATGCCGGATAGCATCATCGCTGATGGCGCCAGCACGGCCGTTATCACCGCGACAGTGCTGGATGGCAATGACGTACTGTTGCCAGGGGAAGTGGTTACCTTTACCACGTCGTTGGGCGCCCTGGACGTCTTTACCGGAACGACTACGGCAATGGGCGTGGTGACTGCGACCCTGACGGCCGCAACCACCCCCGGAACGGCCGTTGTCACCGCGCAGTCAGGCGAAATCAGCAGCCAATTGGCCGTGGAACTTCTGGATCGGCCCGTTGCTGGATTAGGGGCCGTCAACGACAGCCCCACGACTTTGGGCCAGACGACCGCCTTTACGGCCACCATTGCCGAGGGCAGCAACGTTTCCTTCCTCTGGTCTTTTGGAGATGGCGTTACGACCAGTGGCATTACGGCCACCCATCAATATAGCCAGGTTGGGGTGTATACGGCCGTCGTTGCCGCCAGCAACCCCACCAGCAGCCTTACGTCTACCACAGTAGTCACCATCACCGACGTGCCGGTGAGCGGGCTGATGGCTAGCAATGACGGGCCAACGGAATTGGGCCAGACCACCACGCTCACGGCCGTCATCACCAGCGGCACCCACGTCAGCTTCACCTGGGATCTGGGTGACGGTGTGGTGGACAGCGGCCCCGTGGTAAG
>CAZDEO010000062.1:0-29763 GCA_964504445.1 uncultured Anaerolinea sp.
TCGTGAAGGTGGACTGACGGTAGGTGCTGGGGTTATTACCAAAATCCTGGCGTAAAAACCAAAGAAAATTTAATTACAGGGGCGTGGGCTATGTCACAACGTCCCTGTAATGAGGTTGATCATGGCAAAAAAAGCAGTACGCACAGTCATAACGCTGGCATGCACTGAATGTAAGGAACGAAACTATACTACGCAAAAGAACCGCCGGAATGATCCCGGCCGTCTTGAGTTGAATAAATTTTGCCCGCGTTGTCGGCAATACAGACTTCATCGTGAGACGCGATAATTGATGCGCGTTAATTGTGTAGGGGGTTAGCTCAATTGGCAGAGCGGCGGTCTCCAAAACCGCAGGTTGCGGGTTCGATTCCTGCACCCCCTGTCTTACTTTAATTTACGAAGGAATTACCTAAAGTGGCAGATAGCGAAAAAGAACCTAAGACAAACGAAATTAAAAAGTCAATAGTAAAGAAGAAGAGCACAAGTCAGTCAAATCCTATAAGCCGTTATTTTCGTGAGACGCGTGGGGAATTGCGCAAAGTTACTTGGCCGACCCGTGAAGAGTCTTGGCGTTTGACAGCCATTGTGATGGGTGTTTCTTTGGCATTTTCAATTTTCCTCTGGGTTTTTGACACGCTATTCTCAAATTCTGTTAGGTTATTGATAGATCAGTTGATACTTTAAACCTAGTAAGGCTTTATAGGGATGTTGCAAAAGGTTGGATGTTCTAACCAAATGGATGTTTACGATGAGTGATCAGGAATTTGAAGAAAAAGCGTCACAAAAGGAAAATAGAGTCTCGCTGTTTGACGTTGATGATGACTTTATTCTAGACGCTGATGAAGGGGTGATTCCTGATGACGGCCGTGCCTGGTATGTTATCCATTGTTATGCGGGCTACGAAAATAAGGTTCGCCATAGCATTGAGCAACGTATTGAAACCATGGGCATGCAAGATAAAATCTTTGATGTCGTCGTGCCCACAGAAGAAGAAATCGAAATCAAAGACGGCAAACGACGAACAGTAGAACGTCGCGTGTTCCCCGGCTATATTTTAGTTCAACTTGTGATGAGTGAAGATTCCTGGTACGTCGTGCGCAATACCCCGGGAGTTACCGGCTTTGTAGGCATGGGAAATGAGCCTACCCCATTAAGGGAAGAAGAAGTAGCTAAAATCCTGAACCGTATGGAAGCCGAAGCACCTAAAGTCAAGTTTGATTTCCAAATCGGGGAAAAAGTTCGCATTGGCACAGGCCCGTTTGCGGATTTTATTGGTACAGTTTCCGAAATTGACATTGACCGGGCAAAAGTGCGTGTGATGGTTTCCTTTTTTGGCCGGGAAACCCCCGTGGAACTTGACTTTTTGCACGTAGAAAAAGTTTGATTTAATAAATTTGTTTTTTAAAAGGATGAGAGAAATTTCCATACCTCATCCTTTCCTGTTCTATAGCAACTTTAGATTTTGGAGGAGCCGCAAGGCGTTTGGACTCCCGGAGAGTATTATGGCAAAGAAAGTAAAAGCTGTTGTAAAGATTCAAATTCAAGGTGGTAAAGCAAATCCAGCGCCACCAGTGGGTACTGCTTTGGGTCCCCATGGTATTAACCTGATGCAATTTTGCAAAGAATACAATGCCAAAACATCCAACATGGTTGGCCAGGTTGTACCTGTGGAAGTAACTGTTTTCCAGGATGGTAGTTTTAATTTTATTCTCAAAACCTCACCCGCCGCTGATTTGTTGAAAAAGGCCGCCGGTGTTAAGAGTGGTTCCTCTGTTCCTAACCGTGACAAGGTGGGCAGCGTTACTTCTGAACAAGTGCGTGAAATTGCCGAAACGAAAATGAAAGATTTGAATGCCCGAGATGTCGAAGCCGCAATGAAAATCATTGCTGGTACGGCGCGCAGCATGGGCATCAAGGTTACTGATTAGTTATCAAGCTTAGGTGGGAGAATCTGAAGGGTTCGTTAAAACCACAAGGAGTTATCATGTCAAAACGAGGACGAAAATATCAAGAAGCGGCAGCAAAAGTCGATCGCGACCGCAATTATTCCCGCGCCGAAGCAGTTAAGTTACTAAAAGAAACGGTAACAACTAAATTTGACCCAACCGTGGAAGTTCACTTTCGGCTAGGAGTAGACCCTCGCCATGCTGATCAACAGGTGCGTGATGTAGTTGTGTTGCCTCACGGCTTGGGCAAAACGGTGCGTATTCTGGTTTTTGCTGAGGGCGAGGATGCCCGGTTAGCAGAAGAAGCCGGCGCGGATATCATCGCCGATGATGAAATGATTAAGAAGATTCAAGAAGGATGGGTAGACTTTGATGTGGCTATTGCCGTGCCTTCAATGATGGGCAAGGTTGGACGATTAGGCCGTGTCTTAGGCCCGCGAGGTTTGATGCCCAACCCCCGTGCTGGTACCGTTGCCGCAGGAGCTGATTTACCAAACCTGATTCAGGAAGCAAAAGCTGGACGTGTGGAATTTCGTGTTGATCGTACAGCCAATGTTCATGCCCCCTTTGGTAAAGCCAGCTTTTCAGAAGAACAGCTGCGGGAAAACTTGCAAACCATTATTGATGCCATCAAGCGTGCTCGCCCAGCCTCAACAAAAGGTACGTATGTACGCCGAATTGTTGTGGCGAATACAATGGGACCTGGCATTCGGGTGGACGCTGCTGAAGCTATGATGTAAAATCCCATACTTGTTTTTAAGTGGAGATTGGTTAACAATTAATTTCTTTACCTATTCTGCTGAAGACAGTTGGTTACAACCACGCGTTGTATTAAAGATACCAGCCGAGGCGAGGATAAATTAAGATAATTGGCTTGGAAGGAGAACCTTCCGTTAATGCTCTTTGTATTCTTATGTCCTCGAGTCGGCTGGCTCGAGGACTTTTTTGTTTAAATTGTGTGCAACACCATATTTTATGAAAGGAGGTGACAGCTTTTGGCTATTTCTAAAGCACGCAAAGAAGAGTTGGTTGCGCAGTACGTTGACTTGATTGAGCGTAGCGGTGCTATTTTTATCACGGAATACACTGGTATGAACGTGAAAACCATGGATGACCTGCGCAATAAAGTGTATGAAGTAAATGGCGAATACCACGTAACGAAGAATACGTTGCTTAAGTATGCGTTGGAGTCGTCTAACAAGCCTGTTCCTGAGGAAGTTTTGGTAGGGCAGATAGCAACAGGTTTTGCAATGGGTGAAGCGCCAGCTTTGGCGAAGACGCTGGCTGATTTTGCCGATAGCAATGACACTTTGACGCTGCGTGGCGGCATTTTAGGTGATAACGTGTTGTCCGCCGCAGATGTGGAAGCGTTGGCAAAACTACCATCTTTGGATCAGCTGCGTGGTCAGATTATTGGCTTGATTAGTGCACCTGCGCAAAATATTGCATCGGTTATTGCGGGTGGCGTACGGCAGATTGTCAATGTTATTGATGCTTACGTAAAAAGCGAAGATGACGTGGCAGAGGCTGCTGCTTAATTTAAAGATAATTGGCAATTTAGAAAATAAAGATCCCGGAGGATATATCAATGGCTGACTTGGAAAAAATTGTTGAACAACTGAGCGAGCTGACTTTATTGGAGGCTGCTGAACTGACGAAAATGTTGGAGGAGAAGTGGGGTGTAAGCGCTGCTGCTCCTATGGCGATGGGCATGATGCCCATGGCGGGGGTCGCTGGTGCAGAGGCTGCGGCTGAGGAAGAAAAGACTGAATTTGATGTTATTTTGAAGGACATTGGCCCGAAGAAGATTAATGTCATTAAGGAAGTCCGCGCTTTGACCGGTTTGGGCCTGAAAGAGGCGAAGGAAGTCGTGGACAATCTGGGCACGCTAATGGAAGCTGTGAGCAAGGAAGCTGCTCATGAAGCTAAAGAGAAGTTGGAAGCTGTTGGGGCTGCCGTAGAAATTAAGTAGTTTTTAGGTAGCTATATGTTTGGATGGAAAGGCCACCGGTTAAAACGGTTGGCCTTTTTGTTTATGGGTAGGGTGAAAAATGGTGTCTTTGGTTTTAGCTTCGGAGTCGCCTCGCCGGCGCGAATTAATTGGGCTGTTGGGTCTGCCATATAGGTTGACAGTTGCTGGGGTTGACGAGGATATGGTAGCGGATGCGGATCCGGTGGTGAATACGCGAGAGACGGCGCGGTTAAAGGCCAAAGCTGTTACCGATATTTTGGGAGGCAGCGATGAGGAGGATGTGATTGTGGTTGCGGCGGACACGACAGTTGTTGTAGACGGCCGTCTCCTGGGCAAACCTACTTCTCCTGATGATGCTATGGCCATGCTTAAGCAGCTACGTGGGCGGTCTCATCACGTACACACTGGGCTGACTCTGATTGATACCCGCCAGCAGCGAGAATGGGCGGGGGTGCAGACTTCGGTGGTTACCATGCGTGATTATGCAGATGCGGAAATCGCCACCTATATTGCCAGCGGCGATCCGCTAGATAAGGCGGGCGCTTATGGCATTCAACACCCAATATTTCAACCGGTGGCGCAATTAGAGGGTTGCTTTACGGGGGTTATGGGGTTATCTGTTTGTCATCTAATCCAAGCCCTGCATGCCTGGGGGGTGCCGGTGTTGGCGCAGGAAACGGCCGTGACTCAGGCTCACCGTCACCACCCCTGTCCCATTCTTGCCCACATACGCCCCTGGCTGCAACCCTAGCCTAAATTCATATTCGTTCTTTGACCTGACCCGTGTTAAAATGTTTGACATAAGCCTTTATGGACAATTTGCTTGGTTGTGTACCAAGGAGCGGGAATGATGGATTCGAGACTACAAAAAGCAATTGGTGCGGCGCGGATGGGGGAAAGACGAACCGCCCAACAGTTATTGACCGATATACTAAAGGATGATCCGGAACAGATTCAGGCGTGGTTTTTGCTCAGCCATCTGGTCGAATCGCCCCAAAAACAGCAAGCCTATCTGGGTAAAGTCCTTGCTTTGGATCCCGCTCACGAGCAGGCTCGCCAAAGGTTAGCCTTACTGCGCAGCGGCCAAACGGGTGGTGCTGCCCAAGGGTCCTCCGTGGAGCCTGTGGTGAAGGTTGCGGATGCTAGCCTAGACGTAGTTGTGCAAGCTGAAGGCGATACACTTCCTGAATGGATGGTTGAAGATGCAGAATTGGTGCAGCCAGAAACGGCCGTTACCCCTGCTGAACCTGACGCCTTACCGGCACCTGCGCCAGAAGAAGAACTGCCCGATTGGCTGCAGGAATCCGTGAGCGATGATTTCCTGGGCACGCCACCTGATTTGGTAAAACCTACGTCACAACCCCAAACCCACCCCCATCCCTCCACATCGGTGCAGTCAACGCCCCCACAAAAAACACGACCACAGCCCGCTGCCCAAGCCGCCGTAAAGCGTTGGAATCTAGTCCTCATGACATTAATCATTCTGGCGGTCATTGCCCTTATATTGCTGATAAACGCCTTCTTGTCTATTTGATCTAACACCGTAAAATGGCAAAAAGCCTCCTACTAGGGTAGGGGGCTTTTTTTGTCATTGGCCAATATCCACAACGTAAATGGTTGTTTGCTGACCCTGGACGGGTAGGTAAACTTGTTTATCAGAGACTATATCTATGCCTAAAATATTGCTTGTGGAAGACAATGAAATGAGCCGGGATATGCTTTCGCGTCGCCTGATGCGGTGGGGTTACGAAGTCATCACGGCCGTTAATGGAGCAGAAGTTATGGCCAAAACCCATCAGGAAACGCCCGACCTCATTCTCATGGACATGAGCCTGCCCATCAAAGACGGCTGGACCACCACCCGCGAACTCAAAGCAGATCCCCACAGCCGAAACATCCCCATCATTGCCCAAACTGCCCATACCATGCCCGAAGACCGGCAAAAATGCCTGATGGCTGGCTGCAATGAATATGTTCCCAAGCCTATCGATTTCCAAAGCCTGGTGGGTAAAATAGAAGCACTTTTACGCCGCCGCTAAACACACGGTTATGGAGACAAAAACCAAAGCCCACGTCCTCATCGTTGATGACAACGAAATGAACCGTGACCTATTGGCACGCCGACTGCAACGCCAGGGCCACCAGACAACATTGGCAGAAAATGGGCTTGTTGCCATCGAACAGCTGCGTGCCCATCATTTCGATCTCGTTTTGCTAGACATCATGATGCCGGTTATGAACGGCTACCAGGTACTGGAGCAGGTAAAAGCCAATGTTGAGTGGCGAGACATTCCCGTTATCGTGATTTCGGCGGCAGACGACATGGAGAGCATCGTGCGTTGCATTGAGTTGGGCGCCGAAGATTACTTGCCCAAGCCCTATAACGCCATGCTCCTCAAAGCGCGCATTGGGGCCAGTTTAGAAAAGAAGGTGCTACGAGACAGTGAAAAATCTTTCATGACCGAAATGGCCATCTTGCAAGAGATAGACCGGGCATTAAACGCTACCCTGGATGTTACCCGCGC
Source organism: uncultured Anaerolinea sp. (assembly GCA_964504445.1). Classification (GTDB taxonomy): domain Bacteria; phylum Chloroflexota; class Anaerolineae; order Promineifilales; family Promineifilaceae; genus JACSRF01. Next base: position 6,441 of record CAZDEO010000062.1, read on the forward strand.
CATGGACATCACATTGGGTTGGGCACTGCGCCATTCCAAAGATCAGGCAGGATTTATGGGCCTCTATGAAAACGGCCGTATCCACGTCATCGTTGCCCAAGGCTACCCCTACGAGCTAACCAACAGCAACCGCACCCTCCTCGTAGACGAACTTCCCGCCGTTCCACTAGCCATTAACAGTGGCAAAGCTACTTTTGTTACCAATACCACAGGCACCGGCATGTTGCTGAAAACCCAAAGCCAACTCGCCATGCCTATTTGCCGCGACGACCAAATTTTGGCTTTTCTCGTGATGGAAAACAACGCCCCCAAAGAATGGGATACTTCCCTCCTAACCTTCTTAAATCGCCTGAGCGACCACGCCGCCATGGCCATAGCCAACGCCCAAATGTACACGGCCGTACAATCCGCCAACCAGGCCAAAACAGAATTCGTCTCCTTCGTTTCCCACGAACTAAAAATCCCCATGACCGCCATCAAAGGGTATGCAGACCTGCTGCTGGCGGGCAGCTTTGGCGGAACCAACGAGATGCAAACGAAATTCCTGCACACCATTCGCGCCAACGTCAACCGCATGGCAACCCTGGTCTCAGACCTCACCGACATTTCACGCATCGAATCCGGCCATTTACGCCTAGATTTCGCCCCCACCCCATTTCCAGAAGTCGTAGATGAAGTCATCCAATCTACCAGAGGACAAATCCAGCAAAAGTCACAAATTTTAACGCTAAATGTACCCTCAGACTTGCCCCTGGTGCATGGAGACCGCTCGCGGCTGCTGCAAGTGCTCACAAATCTGGTCAGCAATGCCCACAAATACACCCCAGAAAACGGCCGTATCACCATCACCGCCGAAGTAACCCTGGAGACTCCAGCCAGTGGCCCTACCCAGCCCATGCTCCGCATTGCCATCGCCGACAACGGCCTGGGCATCAAAGAAGAAGATCAGCCCACCATCTTCGAGAAATTTACCCGTGCCGATGACGACGAAGCGCGTAAATCCCCCGGCACCGGTCTCGGGCTAAACATCACGCGCAGCCTGGTAGAACTGCACAACGGCCGTATCTGGTTCCACAGCCAATTTCGCCACGGCACAACCTTTATCTTCACCCTCCCCCTGGCCGGAAACAAATAACAACCAATAAGCAGCACACCCCCATCCCTACCGGTGCGCCACCAGTTTCGCCACCGTCACGCCGTCGCCCCCTTCCCCATCTTTCCCTTCTTCCCAAGATGCGACGTGGCTGTGCTGGCTTAGCGTCTTGCGCACCGCCTGCCGCAGCCGCCCCGTCCCTTTGCCATGAATAATGCGTACCCAGGGCATCCGCGCCAAAAAAGCCGCGTCCAGATAAGCGGTTAATTCACTCAGCCCCTCCTCCACCCGCTTGCCGCGAATGTCCAACTCCATACCCGGCGAGGCGCCCATGGGCACAGAAACGCTCTCCTCTACCACCTCTTCAGCGTCCGACGGCCGTTCCCTAAACTCCAGGTCCTCAAACCCGGCACGCATTTGCAGCCGCCCCACCAGCACCAGCGCCTCCTTCTTGCTCATAGAAAGAATCTCGCCCCGCGTATTCAGCGTCTTCACCTGCACAATGTCGCCCACCTGCAGCTTCTTCACCCGCGGTTTAGGCTCGTCCGGGCGCGCCAGAGGCAGGGGGGCAGACTCAGCCAGGCTTACCGCCAACTCCTCCGCCTGCTTACCCACCTTTTTGACGGCCGTTACCGACGACGCATCCTGCAACGTACGCCGCAGCCGCCTCACCTCCTGCTTTACCGCCGCCAACTCCGCTTCCACATCCGCCCGCGCCTCCGCCAAAATCTGGCGGCGCTCCTCCTCAATATTCGCCAGCCGCGCATTCAGATCCGCCCGCGCCCGCTCCGCCTGCCGCAGCGCCAGGTGCGTGCCCGCCTGCTCCGACTCCATCTTCTCCCGCAGCTCATAGATAGATTCCAGCATATCCTCCGCTTCCCGGCTCTCCGTGCCCACCAGGCGCATCGCCTCCGCCAAAATCGTCTCATCCAGCCCCAGTCGGCGGGCAATAGCAAAGGCGTTAGAGCGCCCCGGGATGCCGATACTCATTTCATAAGTTGGCGACAAAGTCTCCACATCAAACAGCAGCGACGCATTAGTCGCCCCCCGCGTCTGGCTGGCATATACCTTCAACTCCGGGTAATGGGTCGCAATGAAAGTCGTCGCCCCCTTATCCCGCAAAAAGTTCGTAATCGATTGCGCCAGCGCCGCCCCCTCGCTGGGGTCCGTGCCCGACCCCAACTCATCCAGCAGCACCAGCGCGCGCGCGTCCACCTGGGCCAAAATGCGCACAATGTTGGTCAGGTGCGCGCTAAAGGTAGATAAACTCTGCTCAATGGACTGCTCATCGCCAATGTCGGCAAACACATTTTGGAAAATAGTCAGCCGCGCTTCCACCGCCGGCAAATGCAGCCCCGCCTGGGCCATCAGCGCCATCAGTCCCATGGTCTTCAGGCTGACGGTTTTGCCACCAGTATTTGGCCCGGTAATGAGGACGATAAAGGTGTCCTCATCCAAAGTCAGGTCGGTAGGCACAACCGTTTCCGGATTGAGCAAAGGATGGCGCGCGCCCTTCATCCACACGGTAGACCCGGGGTGCAGATTGGGCGGCGGCGGCGTCCATTTGGCCCGTTCGTTGGCGTGTTTAGGCGGGCGCGGCGGCGCAAATTCGCGCCAATCCACAAAAATGGGGGCTACGCCATCCAGGCGTTGGGCATAGCGCCCGCGGGCAAAAATGAGGTCTAGCTCGGCCATGCGCTCCACAATGCGCTTAATGGCGTCGCCCTGCTCAGCAACTTTGGCTGACAGTTCACGCAAAATGCGGTTAATCTCTTCCTGCTCTTGCAGATAAAGGCTGCGATACTCGTTGTTGAGGTCTACGGTAGCCAGCGGCTCTATCCACAAGGTAGCTCCGCTGCCGCTGTGGTCGTGGACGATGCCCTGGATGCGCCCCTTGGCGTCGGCGCGCAGGGGCACCACGTAACGGCCGTTGCGCTGGGTTACAATTGGCTCTTGCAAAAAGCGGTTCAGGTCACTGTTCAGAATACGCTGCAGCTTGTCCTGGATACGGCCGTGGACCACCTGCTGCTCCTGCCGCACCCGCGCCAACTTTGGGCTAGCGCTGTCCAACACGTCGCCTCGTTCATCCAGCGTGCTGCTAATGGCCACAACCAGTCCCGGACACTCCTCGACCAGCTCCGCAATGTCCGCCAGATGAGGATAATCCTCCCGCAGCTTCAGCAACTGCCGCTTCAGCGTGCGCGACGCTTCCAACGTCGCCTTCACATTCAGCAACTCTTCCGCCGGCAGCGTAAAGCCACGAAAAGAGTTATCCACCGCCTGGCGCACGTCCCGCGTGCCACCCAGCGTCACATTGGTGTGAATATCCAGCAGCTGCATCGCCTCCTGGGTTTGCGCCTGCCACAGTTCCGCCTCAAGCTGCTCTGTCGTTGGGCGCAGGTGGCGCACCAGCTCTTCGCCACCGCTAAAGCTGGTATAGCCTGCCAGAATGTGCAGAATTTTGTCGAATTCCAGAGTTCGTAATGATTTTTCGTCCATCTTTTTAAGCGTTTACGGATTTGCAAGCCTGCGGGTGAACTGGTAGTCGCCTACACGCATACACGCACACTCGCCTAATGGCGTCTTTGTAAATGGGGAATTCCCGGCGCATCTTCTTTTGCAAAGCTGCCAGGTTTGGGGTCAAATTCGGGTAGCGGACGCTCAGTATACCTGAAATTACCGCAAAAATGTACAAATCTTCCAGGCTTGCCAGGTTTCCAGGCGACCCCCGGCTGCAAACCTGGCAAGTCTAAAGCGAGCAAAGTAAACATGCACGACATTTTACCCACAATTGAAGCATGGCTGGCGGCGGGCCAGGCGGTGGCGTTGGCGACGGTGGTTCAAACCTGGGGGTCATCTCCTCGGCCAGTGGGGGCTAAAATGGGGATTACGGCCGTTCCCGACGTGGTTGGTTCCGTCAGCGGCGGTTGCGTGGAAGGGGCCGTTGTGAAAGCGGGCCAGGACGCCCTGACCCGCGGCAAGCCCCAACTGCTGCACTTTGGCGTGGCCGACGAAACAGCCTGGGACGTGGGGCTAGCCTGTGGTGGTTCTATCAGCGTGTGGGTAGAGCCGCTGGACGAGTTGGTCTTCTCCTTTCTGCGTCAGCACATCCGCGAAGAAACGGCCGTGACCACCATCACCCTACTCAGCGGACCAGAAGCAGGGCGCAAGCTGGCCTTCAACCGCGCCGGGCAACAGGTGGGGGATTTGGCCCAGTGGACGGCAACGGCCGTTGCCGCAGCCCAATCCCTCCCCACCTCCCAACTCATCCCCCTCGCCGACGGCATAGACGCCTTTGTGGATGTGCTGCACCCCGCCCCCCTGCTGGTGCTAATAGGCGGCGTCCACATTGCTGTGGCTCTGGCTTCCTTTGCTAAAACCCTGGGCTGGCGTACGGCTGTCATTGACCCGCGCCGCGCTTTCGGCAGCGCCGCCCGCTTCCCCCATGTTGACCGTCTCATTCAAATGTGGCCGGAAAAAGCATTGGAAGCGATGGAATTGGGGCCAGAAACGGCCGTGGCCCTCCTCTCTCACGACCCCAAAATTGACGACCCAGCCCTCAAAACGCTGCTTAACAGCCCCGTAGGGTACATTGGCGCCCTGGGCAGCCGCAAAACCCACGCCAAACGCGTCGCCCGCCTGCAAAAAATGGGCTTCGATGAAGCCGCCATCGCCCGCATCCACGCCCCCATCGGCTTAGACATCGGCGCCAAAACCCCAGAGGAAATTGCCCTCTCCATCATGGCCGAAATCGTCGCCACCAAGAGACTGGCGAGCGCAGATTAGGGCCTGAGACAACCTCCAATCCTCAATTCCCCATCGCTAATCACGATCCTCCACCAGTTCCGCCTCTTGCCAACCGCGCACAGAGTTGATCAGCCAGATTTTGTCGGCGCGGGGCAGGTCGGTTTTTAGAATGGCGCGTTCACGGATACGGCCGTTGCCCAACAGCCATCCCCGCAACGTCCCCGCCAGCAGCCCCGCCGTCACCGGCGGCGTCACCAGTTCCCCATCCAGCTCCAGCACCACGTTGGCAATGGTCGCCTCCGTCAATTCCCCCCGTTCATTCCACAGCAGCACGTCGTCACCGCGCGGGCAAGCGGCGCGCGCGGCAGCGTACACCTCCCGCCGCGTCGTTTTGTGGTACAGCCACACGTTCCCCGAATCTATGGGCGTGGGCGCCAGAGCCACCCGCGCGGGCGCGTCGCCCATTGCCGGCAAGGCCGCTGCCTCTAGGGTGATGGCCCCATCTTCCGCCAGCAGCAGGCGCACTTTGGCCGGGGCGTTTAGCGTAGCCGCCAGGTCAGTCAGCTTGTGGCGGAGGGCGGGCAGGTCGGCCTCAAACCCAAAATATGTGGCAGAGTCGGCCAGGCGCGCCAGGTGTTCGTCTGGCAAAAAGTAGCCCGCTTCTGGCATCCAGCGCAGGGATTCTAGCAGGTGGAAAGACGGCCGTTGCCTCCTCAACACCCTGCTCTTCACCTCACACTCCGCCCACTCCTCCGCCGCCTGCGAATCCCACACGATGCCGCCCCCCACGCCATAGACCGCCCGCCCCTGCTGCCGGTCTACCACCACCGTGCGGATGGCGACGTTAAATTGTGCCCGGTTGTCCGGCGTCAGCACGCCAATGGCGCCTGTGTACACCCCTCGCGGCTCCACCTCCAGCTCGCGGATGATTTGCATGGTGCGGTGCTTGGGCGCGCCGGTGATGGAGGCGCAGGGAAACATCGCCGCCATCACTGTCGAAAAAGAGGCCCGGGTGCAGGCGGTGACCGTGGAGGTCATTTGCAGCACGGTAGGGTAACGCTCCACCTCAAACAGGCGCGGCACGGCTACGCTGCCCACGTCGGCTACCCGCCCCACGTCGTTGCGAATCATGTCCACAATCATCACATTTTCGGCGCGGTTTTTCTCGGAATGGCGCAGCCAGGCCATGTTCGCCTCGTCTTCGGCCAGGGTGCGCCCGCGGACGGCCGTGCCCTTCATCGGTTTGGCGCAAAATGCCCCATCCTCCAGCGTAAAGAAGAGTTCGGGTGAGGCGGAGCAGATGGCGTGGCGGCCAATGTCAACGTAGGCAGTGTAGGTAGCCTGCTGTGCATGCGATAGTTGGGCAAAAAGCGCCCACGCATCCCCGCTAAAATCGGCGTGCAGGGGAAAGGTGTAGTTTACCTGGTAGGTGTGCCCGGCGGCTATGTAATCCTTTATGCGCCCAATGGCGGCGTGATAGGCCGCCTGGCTAATACCCCCTTGCCACTGGCCCAGACGATAATCTGGTGTGGCGGGGTTGGGCGGTGGGGCAATGGCTTCTGGCTGGCGGTACAGGCCAAACCAGAGCAGGGGCGGGTTGTGGGGCTGCGGAGCATGAGTAGCCAGGCCAAAAGCGGCCCCTGCCTCGTAGCTGAGGAAGCCGGCGGCGTAGAGGTTGTGCTGGACCACGGCCGTTTCCACCGCTACCAGCGCCCCTCTCACCTCTTCTGGTTGCCGGGTCATAATGATGTCAACGGGTTGTGCAAACCGCTGCCATGTGCCAAAGGCTTGCAAAATCACCTCATTCATCCTTCACCTTTCACCCTTCCCTTCTCATCCTTACCCATTGACGGGTTGTGTTGAGGGAGATAGTATACGGGCAGATGCAGCGAACAAAAAACAAAAAACAGAAGTATCTATTTAGGTATCTTCCTGGACGCTGATGAGCGCAAAAATCAAGACGCTTCTCAACGTGGTTAAGAAACCAGTGAGCTTCCAGGAAGCTGAATAGTTGCTAACAGAAAAAAACGAGAAACGAATGACCTCACACATTGCCCCCTATGGTTCCTGGAAATCTCCCATCACGTCTGATTTTGTGATCGCTGGCAGCACGCCCCTGGGCGGCGTGACCCTGGATGGCGATGCCGTGTATTGGCTGGAGGGGCGCCCCCAAGAGGGCGGGCGCGATGTGCTGGTGAAACATACGCCTGCCGGGCCGCAAACCATCACGCCGGAAGGCTTTAACGTGCGCACGCGGGTACACGAATATGGCGGCGGTTCCTACACCATTCACGAGGGCATCATCTATTTTGCCAATTTTGCGGACCAGCGGCTGTACCGCCAGCAGCCAGGGAAAGCGCCGGAGGCGGTGACGCCGGAAGGGGCGTACCGGTATGCAGATGGCGTGGTGCTGCCCAACGGCCGTTTCCTCTGCGTGCGTGAAGATCACACCAACCCTACCCAAGAAGCCGTCAACACGCTGGTCGCTTTAGCCCTGGACGGGCAAGATAGCGGCACGGTGTTGGTTTCCGGTCACGATTTTTACAGCTCGCCCCGCATTAGCCCGGACGGACAGCAGGTGGCGTGGCTGGCCTGGAATCATCCCCACATGCCCTGGGATGGTACGGAGCTGTGGCTGGCTGACCTGGCGCTAAACCTAGCGGCGGTGACCGTGACCAACGCGCGCTGCATTGCTGGCGGTGCGACTGAATCTATCTTTCAGCCGGCGTGGGGGCCAGATGGCGCCCTATATTTTGTCTCTGATCGCAGCAATTGGTGGAATTTGTACCGCTGGCGCAACGGCCGTACCAAATCATTGCATCCCATGTCGGCCGAATTTGGCCGTCCGCAATGGAAGTTTGGCATAACCACTTACGGTTTTGCCAATGCACACACCATCATCTGTGCCTTCACCGAGGATGGACGCTGGTTTTTGGGCGCCTTGAACACGGAAAACGGCCGTTTCACCTCTCTGCAAATTCCCTACGACACCATCAACAGCGTCACCGTGGGCGCCGACTTTGCCTACCTCAACGTTAGCGCCGCCACCCAGCCTACCGCCATCGTCCGCCTCAATCTGAAAACCCTGACCCTGGAGACGCTGCGCCTGGGCAGCAGCCTGGACATCGACGCCGGTTACCTGACGGAACCAGAAGCCATTGAATTCCCCACCGCCAACGGCCGTACCGCCCACGCCATCTACTACCCGCCACAAAACCAGGATTTTGCCGCACCGGAAGGAGAGAAACCGCCGCTGCTGGTGCTCAGCCACGGCGGCCCCACCAGCATGGCCAACATTAGCCTCAATTTTGGGCTGCAATATTGGACCAGCCGGGGCTTTGGCGTGTTGGACGTAAACTATGGGGGCAGCACGGGATACGGCCGTGCCTACCGCCAGCGCCTCAATGGCAACTGGGGTATTGTGGACGTAGAAGATTGCCTCAACGGAGCCAAATATCTGATGGCCCAGGGCCGCGCCGACGGCCGTCGCCTGGCCATTCGCGGCGGCAGCGCTGGTGGGTATACCACCCTGGCTGCCCTCACCTTCCACGATTTCTTCAGCGCGGGGGCCAGCCACTTTGGCGTCAGCGACGTGGAAGCTCTGGCCCGCGACACGCACAAATTCGAGTCCCGTTACCTGGACAGCCTCATTGGCCCGTACCCAGAAAAGCGCGATCTGTACGTGGCTCGCTCCCCCATTCACGCCGCCCACCAAATTACCTGCCCCCTCATTCTCTTCCAGGGGCTAGAAGATGCGGTAGTGCCCCCTAGCCAGTCGGAGTTGATGTATGAGGCGGTAAAAGCCAAGGGCATCCCCGTTGCTTACGTGCCTTACGAAGGGGAACAGCATGGCTTCCGGCGTGCCGAAAACATCAAGCATAGCCTGGATGCAGAACTCTATTTTTACAGCCGGGTTTTTGGCTTCGTGCTGGCAGAAACGGCCGTTGCCATCCCCATTGACAATTTAACTTAGCGTGCTAGCTAGTCAGCTCATCAAGCTGATCCCCTAAACTCACCCAATCAAAATGGTCGTTTCCGGGTACTGCATCAGGCCCGCCGGTTTACTTTGTCGCGTAAACACAATAATCAGGGTCAGTGCCCCCAGCCGCCCCCAAAACATCATAAACATGATAAGGATGCGCCCAAAGACGTTAAGCTCTGTGGTGACGCCCAGAGAAAGGCCGCAGGTAGCAAAGGCAGAAATTACCTCAAACAACGCTTCATTCATGGTGAAGTCATGGGTCATCAGCAGCAGCCAGGTCGCCAGCATAACCACGCCAATGGCTACCGTCAGCACCGCCGCCGCCCGGCGCACCGTGTTAGCTGCAATGGCGTGGCGTCCCACGTGAGCGGTAGGCAATCCTTGGCCATAGCTAATGAGCGCCAGCACCAGTACGGCAAAGGTGCCTGTGGTAATACCCCCGCCCATAGAAGCCGGAGCACAACCAATAAACATCAGCGCCATCAGCAGAAGCTGTGCCGGCGGGGAGATCTGCGTAAAGTCCCGAAAACCGGGAAAACCAGCCGTGCGGGCAGAAACGGACTGAAACCAGGTATGTACCAGCTTTTGCTCCAGTGGGGCATTGTAAAGCACCCCGCCACTGCGGGTTTCTATCAGGTAAAGACCCAGCCAACCCACGAGAATGAGGAAGGCGGCGATGCCTAAGGTGACCCGCGTGTTCGGGACTAATCTGCGGCGTGTGCGCCAGCTAAACAGGTCAGTGAGTACCGGAATACCCATGCCGCCGGTCACAATTAGCGTACCCATGATGACCAGGCTGGTGCTGTCGGCAGGAATGCCGCCCGGATAAGCGCGCTGCCCGGCAAAGAGATCAAAACCGGCATTGCAAAAAGCCGAAACAGCGTGGAACATGGCAAAAAGGAACGCGTTTTCTGGGGGAACGGTGCCGCTGACCTGCCAATGAATGAGCAGGAGCAGCGCGCCCAGGCCTTCTATGATTAATATGCCTAACAGCGTGCGGCGCAGTACACGTAGAATATTGGTTGGACGATCGAGGCCCAGAGAACTGGAGAGGGCCAGGCGGTTTACCAGGGAGATGCGCCGCCCCACAAAGCGCAGAATGACGGCTACAACGGCCATGTAACCCACACCGCCAATTTGAATGAGCAGCAGAATGAGCCATTTGCCGGCCGGGGTGAACTGGATGCTGGTGGTGACGACGGTGAGGCCGGTGACGGTGAGGGCAGAGGTGGCGGTAAAGAGGGCGTCCATGAAGGGCAACGGCCGTTCCGCAGAAACACCCGGCAGCATCAACAATCCTGCCCCGATGAGAATAAGCACCGCCAACCCGGCCACCAGTCGGATGTAGACGGATAGCGGTTCTTGATGGGTCTCGATCATGACAGGGCTGTAAAACGGGTAAGGTCTTGATTGCTGCCCAGCACCACCAAAATATCTCCTTCCTGCAAAATGCAATCTGCCGGGGGAGATACCAATATTGTTTCACCTCGTTTTACCACCAGCACGGTGATGCCATAACGGTTACGCAGGTCCATTTGGGCCAGGCTCTTCCAAACCAATGGTTGGGGCACAACCAGTTCCAGCACGCTGTGGTCGGCGCCCAAATGTAGCTTTTCTAGCATAGCCGGTGTGATCAATTCCTCGGCCAACCGCTCCCCGGCATCATGTTCCGGACGAATGACGCGGTCCGCGCCCACGCGCCGCAAAATTTCTTCTTGCCGGCGGTTTAATGCTTTGGTAATTACGCGTCGCACGCCTAAATTTTTTAAGGCTACTGTGGTCAATAGATTGGCTTCAAAGTCGGTGCCAATCGCCACGACCACCGTGTCGAAGGAAGTGATGTCCACGGCTCTTAATGCTTCTTCGTTCGTGGAATCCAAGGTTACGGCCTGGGTGACCTGGTTGGTAAAGCTCTGCACAATTTGGGGAGATAAATCTATCCCTAGCACAGTATAGCCGTGAGATTCCAGGTGATGGGCAACGCTGCGGCCAAAACGGCCCAGACCAATGACGGCAAACTCTTGGGTGTGGTGTTTTTTTCGGAGCATGGGTCTTTTCTCTTAGGTTGTTTGTTGGAGGAATTGGCGGATAACGGCCGTTCCCCGGCGCATTTCTTCTGGCCAGATGGGGGCTAATTCCCGTTCGGCTAGGGCCAGCAGCCCGCGGGCGGCCGTTTCGGTGTCGGCCAACAGCAAGGCATTAATTTCTGCGCCCAGGGCGGGGTAGGCTTGCTCAAAACGGCGCGTGGCGTCCAGGTTGTCTAGCAACCCCTTCTTAGCGGCTGGCAGGTGCGCGGCCAGCAGCGGCAATAAGTGGGTGAGGGCGTTGAGTTTGACGAATTTGTGCCCGCTGAGCTGCTCGCCACGCCGCTGTCGCCCCACGCCCACCAGTAAATTGGTGATGAACTGGCCGATGTGGAAGGAAACGGCCGTTTCCCCCGCCTGTGCGTCCGCCGTTTGGGCCGCCACCTGGGCCATGCGGGTGGCCACATCGCCCTTGTCCAGCAGCACCCGGTAGCGGTTGCTGCGGGCCATAAGCAGCTCTTCCGGATCAAAAACGGCAAATTCCAGCAAGTGGCCACTTTCGTAGACGACCTTCATGCCGTGGGCTGTCTCCTGGAAAGCCAGGGCAATTTGGGGCACGTCCGGCAGCCACGCCAAATTTTGGCGTATTTCTGGCTGCGCGCCTGGCTGCACAATGACGAAAAAGTCGTGATCAGAATAGGCGTCTGGCTGGTAATCTTGCCTGGCCATAGAACCGGCGGCGACCAGCCCCAGTACCCGCGAGTCGTCGCGTAGATTAGATGTCAGGCGGTCGGTAAATTTCTGGTAGGCTTCAGGCGTCATTGTCTGCTCCGGGGTGTTGCGGTTCAATAATGTAGATGCGCCCCCATTTGCCCAAAATGGCCATGGAATAGCCGGTGACGATGTGCACGGTAGGCTGCTGGCGCACGCTCTCTTTCACCAAGTCGTATTCGCTGCTGAGCACCACAGCACGGCCGTTACGCTTCAACACCCGCGCCAATTCGGCAAAAAAGAGGGGATACAAGCGCTGCAGCATCTCTGGCGACCCCAGTTGGCGGCCAAAAGGCAGGTTCGTCACCAGCTTGTCTACCGTGCCGCGGCCCAGGGGCAACTGCGTGGCATCCCATTGTGCCACCGCCGGGTAAACTGGCTGTTGCCCATGCCGCGGCTTGCGGCTACGTCCCAGCAAATTTTGGTAAGAAGCCTCTGCCCGCCCAGGATCAATGTCGCCCCCCAGCAGTGCCCTGGCTGGGCCAAAGGCACGCCGTTCTAGCAAAAGCGTGCCGCTGCCGCTCATGGGGTCTAAGAAAACATCGCTGGCCTCAGGCTGGGTGAGATAGACCATGGCGGCAGCTACGGACGGTCGTAACGAGGCCGGCAGTTCCACCCGCTTCTGATGCCGGTGACGCATGGTGCGGTCGGACACGCGTAGCCCTACCAGCAGTTGTGACCCCAGCACATTGACCCACACCTCCACCTGGCCCCCATCAGGCACCGGCGTCCAGCGCGAGTAGCGCCTGCGCAGCCCCTCGGCTACCGTGTTAGCCAATTCTTCCCGCCGGTAAGGATGCTTACCATACAACCGACTGATCACCCGGTAGGTTGGCGGCTTGCTCAGCTTCAGAAAGCGCATGAGGGCATTCACAGCCTGTCCCAACGTCTCACCCCGGGCCACTTCATTGGCCAAAGTCTGCAAATCTCGGCGGCCCCGCGTCAGCTTGGGCACAAACAAGGCCTGCACAAACACATCCTCAACAGTACGCAGCGTCAGCAAATTCTCTAGAGGGCCATCATCTACAAAACGCACAATGCCATTTTGCTCTTTTGCAAAGAGGTAATCGGTAAATCTGGCTTGGGGCAAACGGTCGCGTATTTCCAGCCAGGCTATTTTTTCCACTCCTGGCATCGTTTGGGCATAACAATGCGTCATGACGCTTTCTCCTGAAAATAAATTGCCGCAGAGCCGCAGAGAATGTTGAGCCTACACGCATCTCGCCTCCTCAAAAAACAGATGGCGTAACAGCGTCTAAGCAGTCCTTGCGCATTTATGGGCAGTTGAGCCTGCGTAAGCCCTAATAAGGGTCGGTTCGTTCTCTGTCTCCCTGCTTAAATTGCTGAGGAAGTGTATCACAACCTGCCCAGCCAACCTATGGCGCAGCCTTGGCGGGTTGCTATAATCGGCTCGATAAAAAGACGTGATGAACAAAGGTGTACACGATGGCGCAAAAGCAATTTGTGTTAGTAATTGATGATGAGGAAGCTGTGCGTGAAGCCGTCACAGATATTCTGGATCTCGAGTCATTGCCCGTATTGACGGCTTCTGATGGCGAAACGGGCGTAGCGCTCTTTGCGCAACGCCACGCAGAGATTTCGTTAGTCATTTTAGATCTCTCCATGCCCGGCTTAAGTGGCCAGGAGACGTTGAGCCAGCTTAAAGAAATTGATTCTGAGGTGCAGGTGCTTCTCTCTTCGGGCTACACCAAAGAAGAGGTCACGGGCCTGCTTAATAACTTGAGCGTAGCTGGTTTTTTGCAAAAACCTTACAATGCTTTGCGGCTTATTGACATTGTGCAGGCCCATTTGGGCGAATCAAGGAGCTAAATTAGTTCATGTATACGGTGGCAGTTAAACGAGATTTTGTGGCCCAACATTTTTTAATAGGGGGTGATTGGGGAGCAGAAAATGAATGGCATTCCCATCATTACCAGGTGGAGGTGCAGCTTACTGGGGAAAGGCTGGATCAGCATGGCTATCTGGTAGATATTGTGGACATTGAAGCGAATCTGGAAGCGCTGGTAGCATATTACCGCGATAAAACGTTGAACGATTTGCCCGAGTTTGCCGGGCTGAATCCCAGCATTGAGCATTTTTCGCGGATTTTTTGCCAGGGATTGGCGCAAAGCATTCAGGCCCCCAACTTAAGCGCCATGACGGTAAAAATTTGGGAGAATGACATCGCCTGGGCCAGTTACCACATGCGCTTGCAAAGCTGATGCTTGTTGTGCAAAGGGCATGGGCAATGAATGGGTAGTTGCCTGCTATGGTAGTAGGGTTGGTAATTTACGGCCGTTTAGACACCGTCTCTGGTGGCTACCTGTATGATCGCCAACTGGTGACTCATCTGCGGGCGCAAGGCGACACCGTGGCGGTGATTTCGCTGCCCTGGCAGGGATACGGCCGTCACCTGCTGCAAAACACCTCTCGCCTGCTGCGCCACCGCCTGCAAAACCCCCGCTTTGACCTGCTGCTGCAAGATGAGCTGAATCACCCATCTCTTTTTTGGCTCAACCGCCAGTTGAAAAAGACGCTAACCTGCCCGATCGTCAGCATTGTCCATCATCTGCGCTGCAGCGAAGAACGCCCCGCCTGGCAAAATTGGCTCTATCGCCAGGTGGAGCGGCGTTACCTGGCGACGGTGGACGGCTTTGTGTTTAACAGCCAGACCACGCGGCAGGCTGTAGAGGCGTTGGTTTCCCCGCGTCCCCATGTCATCGCCTACCCGGCTGGCGATCGGTTCCGGGCCGGGCTGACGGCCGCGCAAATTACGGCGCGCGCGTATGCTACCGGACCACTGCGGCTGCTCTTTGTGGGCAACCTCATTCCCCGCAAAGGGCTGCATAAGTTGCTGGCAGCGCTGCGGTACCTGCCCCGTGCCCAGTGGCAACTGGATGTGGTGGGAGGAACGGCCGTTGACCCCACCTACACCCGCACCATTCAGCGGCAGCTTGCAGCCTGGCAGCTTACTAGCCACGTTACCCTGCACGGGCCGCTGCCTGACGCAGCATTGGCAGACTTACTGGCCCAAAGCCACCTCCTGACTGTGCCTTCCAGCTATGAGGGTTTCGGCATCGTTTACCTGGAGGGCATGGCTTTTGGCCTGCCCGCCATCGCCGGCAGCGGCGGCGCGGCCCATGAAATTGTGCGGCATGGAGAAAACGGCTTTCTGGTGAATGATGCCTCCACGCTGGCGCAGCATATTCGCACCTTGCACCAGGACCGGGAGCGGCTGACAGCCATGAGCCTGGCGGCACAGCAACGTTACCACGTGCACCCAACCTGGGAAAAAACGACGGCAAATATTCGTGAATGGTTGGTCAGTTGGCTAGATGATTAATTGTATCGGTGGCGGGGGTGCAAACCGGCCAACCCACCAAAAAACTGGAGACTGATGACTGAAGACTATTTGACTCATGACTTCATCCGCTATTTGGCGGCAAAGAAGACGGTAGATGACCGGGCGTTGAACCGGTACGTGTGGGATATGCTGCTGGCCCATTGGCCCGGAGGCGGTGAGGAACGGCCGTGCCGCATTTTGGAAGTGGGCGCAGGCATTGGCACCATGATCCAGCGCCTGCACGAACATTACCTGCTCCACCAGACCCGGTACACGGCCATCGACGCCATGGCCGCCAACATCCAAGAGGCCCAACGCCGCCTGGAGAAGCTGCCGCTGCTCTTTCCCCTGGAGCTAGAAGCGTGTGACCTGTTTGACTTCATCCACCGCGAGCAGGGGCAGCGGCAGTGGGATTTGCTCATTGCCCACGCTTTTCTAGATCTGATGGACGTGCCCCGCACCCTGGCCCAGCTTTTCAGCTTACTGCGACCGGGCGGCCTGTTTTACTTCACCATCAATTTCGATGGCGGCACCATTTTCCAGCCAGCCATAGACCCCGCTTTTGACGCGCTGGTGGAGAGCCTTTACCATCGCACCATGGACGAGCGCATTACCGCTGGACGGCCGTCGGGCGACAGCCAGGCAGGGCGACACCTCTTCCTCCAACTTAGGCAAGCCGGGGCAGAGATTTTAGCGGCAGGCAGTTCGGACTGGGTGGTGTTTGCGGGCCAGGACGGCTATCCGGCGGACGAGGCGTATTTCCTGCATTTCATCGTGCAAACCATGCACAACGCCCTCCAGGGCCACCCAGCCCTGGATGCGCCGCGTTTTGCGGAGTGGATTGCCCAACGCCATGCGCAAATTCGGGCTGGAGAGCTGGTTTATATCGCCCACCAGCTAGATTTTCTGGGGCGTTGGCCCGGTTAAGCCGGTTGTAGCAGGGTGCGGTGGTGGCTGGTTTTAACGGTCTTGCCAGAGCAAAATGAGGAGGACGAGTTCGATAGCCTTGTCTGCCAGACCAATTGGCCCCCAAATGTCGGGCCAGTTGAAGGCGAAGTAGAGGATGAAGGTAACGGCCGTAAACCCTAGTAAGGCCCAGCGAACGAGGGTCCGCTGCTCCCGGAGCTGCGGCACAAAATACAGCCCCGCCACCAGGCCCAGGTAACCCAGCCCGTTCAACAGAAACGTGACCAGGAAAAATCCTTCGCTGCCCAGGGCCAGCACAATGTGAATTAGTGCTGTAGCCGCCGTCAGCGCCACAATGCCCCATTGGTTCGTGCTCAAGTTCATATCCTAACCTCCGTTGAGCTATCGGCTGCCTACCCCTTAGCCTTCAGCTAAATGGCAGGTAGCCCCCGAGTAAAAGGGCTCCCCGGCTCAGCGTTCAAGCATATGTTTTTGGGGCGCCAGCAATTTCCTCAGGGCAAGCTTCTGAGAACCTCTTTGGGGCCAGTGGCGGGCAGCCCAAAATAGACCTAATATTCCCAACAAGACGTCGCGCAGGCGAATTAGCAGGCTGGCGCCTATGGCCGCTGCCGGGCCGAAGCCAAGCAATTGTAGCATAAAGACCTGCCCGGCTTCTAGGGCACCCAGGCCACTGGGTGTCGGCAGCAGGTAAGCCACGCGGGCTGCCGTGAGCATGGCAATGGTTTGCGCGGGGTTGAGGGGCACGTTTAGAAAACGCAGCATAAGGGCGTACTCGGCAATGAGCAGCGCCCAGCTAACAACAGAGATGAGCAGCGCCCCCAGCACGGCCTGAGGCGCACTCTGGCAGAATTGGGTGGCCTGACACTCGCTTTCTTGCAGAAGGGCGCTGGCGCGGCGATAGCTATTGCCCCACCGAGGGTGCTGCCAAAGGGGAAGCCGCCCCAAAAGGCGAAGCAGTCGGACGATGGGGTATTGGCCACGCCAGGTGGCGATGAGAAATAGCAGGGTAGTGACCAGGAGGAGGAAGGGGAACACGACCGTTTCCCAACCCACATTCTTACCCAAAAAGCCTTTTTGCAGCACCAGCCCCACGCCTAGGGATAGAAAAAGGAAATTTACCAGCAGTTCCAGAAGTTTATCGAGCGTAACGGCGGCCACGGCCGTTGCTCGCGGTACGCCATGATGCCGTTCTACTAAAGCTACTTGCAAGGGTTCACCGCCAAAATGCGGCCCAGGGGTGAAGTAGCTGACGCCAAAAGCCGCCAGCCGGTGCCCGGTCAGGATCAGGAAGGGCGGCCGGTAACCCTGGGCACGCAAAATTAGCCACCAACGGCCGTTTAGCACCAGCAGCACCAGCCCATTCAGCGCGGTCAGAGCCAGTACGTCTGCCAACGAGAGACGGCGCAGCACCAGCCACGCCTCGCGCAGGGGCACCTGGGCCAAGACCCAGGCCAGCAGCGCCGCCGCCAACAGAAAAAACAGGGTGGATTGTAGATTGCGGGTTGTGAAGAGCTGCCGCAGGTGTGTAGAGAGCCAGTTTCCCATGGTTACTCGCTAGAGCGCCCACCAGAGCGCCCGCCAAAGCGCCGCGTTAAAAAATACTCTTCCGGTCGCCACAGAGAAAATGGCCCGGTTCCCAACAGCATCAGGGTGATCAGGCAGGTTAGAATTATGCTGTTAAGGGCGGTTGCGCCCTGGCTGATGAAGTCGAAGGCAATGGGGAAGATGAGCAGCAGAGAAAAGAGCCGCCCCAAGATGCCCAAGGCGATGGCGAAGGTTCCGACGGCAAAGAGGATCAGCGTCGCGGCGGCCAGCACACCAGGCAGGGGCAGCCCCCAGGTGGTTAGAAGTGCTTGCCAGGGGACCGGTGGCAATGCCAGGGTGCGGACAAGGAGAACGGCCGTACCCACAAACACGCCGCGCAAAATAAGGGGCAGCGCCTGCCGGGTCAGCCACACCACCCGCCGCTGCCCGACCTTATAACTGGTGCTGGTCGGGTCTAGCCGCCCCGTCACCACCAGCCAGTCGCGCAAAAAACTAACGGCCGTGGCTGTAGCAAAAAGCGTGCCCGCAATGGTCGCCCCTACGGGCGGCACAATGGGCCAAAGGACGGCGCTCATAAACCCCATCTGGAAACCGGCAAAAATGCGACGATGCACGCTGTCCGTCATGTCGTGTAAAGGCCGACTGCGCTGCCGCCGCCACCACAGGCCCAAGAGGAAGATGTAGCGCGCCAGGCCCAGGGGCAAGTACCACAGGGGCAGTTGGCCATAGCTTACTGCCAGCAGGGTGATGAGCAACATGCCCAGCCCGTCGAATTCCATGTCGAGCTGTGCCCCCAGGGTGGTGGCGTGGTTTGTCGCCCGCGCCACGTAGCCGTCCAGGTAGTCGGCGATGATGGCGGAGGTGTAGAGCAGCATGGGCAGCCAGGCCATCCACCCAGTGGGCCAGGGTAAGAAGAGGAAGCCGCTGATCAGGGCCAGGGCCAGGCCACGGTAGAGGGTGAGGGCATTGCCAAAGCCTAAGGTGGGCAGCACGGCCGTTTCGCCCTCGCGGTGGTTGAGCGGCAGGCCGCGCCACAGGGCCCACAACCCATATAGCAACAGCGGTGCCGCCAACAGCGCCCACCGCCCGGCGTTGCTCCACTGCAGGCGCAGCAAGCCATAGCCCCCCAGCCAAACGAGCAGCCACAAAACGGCCGTAAACGCCCAACGCCAACGCAGCGCAGAAGGGGGCGAGAGAGTTAAAGGCTGTAAATGCATGGGTTGCAAGCGTGGGCCGCTGTCAGGCGTCTGAGGAAAAAGACAACAAACACGATGTCTTCTATTTGCTACCAGCCCTTGGTATAGGATTCACCCTTAAATGGGCCAACAACATCTTTCGTAATCCAGCCGCCATAGACATCACCTGGCTGGGGCGTTACCTGTTCACCATCCACCAAACAGGCGTCCATGGGGCCGGCATAAAAAGCGATGTAATTCTTGATGGCCGCAAAGGCGGGAGTAGGATTGGGATAGTACCAGGCTGCAGCTTCTGTTTCGCGGTCGCCGACAACAACTGTGTAATATTCCGCCTGGCCCTTCCATTCACACCAAGAAAACCCCGGGGCGGGCTTCAAGCAAGTTTGCAAAATGTCATCCCGCGGGATGTAGTACACGGGAGGATGGCTGGTTTCCAGAACGCGATAGGCGCGGCTGGTATCGGCAATGGTTACGCCGTTGAAAATGACCTGAATATGTTTCCGGGTGGGTTCCAAACGGGGGGGGCGAGGATAATCCCATACAGACTCCTGTCCAGGGCCAGGGGGAATAGGTTCGGGTCGTGCAAACATGGGGCCTCCATCTTGAAAAATGCTGTTTTTAGAAGCTTTTGGGGTAAATGGCGTGCGTAGTTGATGCGGATATGATGACCTCATTTATCCCTTTACCTTCCCAAGGGCTGAATTATAGTGCGAAAGTGGGTAAAAATGACAATTTTTCATTCGCTCATCATGCGATGTAGGATACACTTTGGCGACTTCCTGGGGCAAAGGTCAGAGGTTCTGCCCCACGGCTCAAATTACGACAAGGAGCGCACCATGAACGGTAATCACAAGTTTGACTACAGCAAAACGTTTATTGTAGGGTTTGGTTTCCTGGGCATCAGCGTCATCTGGCCAATTTTTAACCAGTTTGTACCGATCTTTTTACAGGATGGCGACCCGGCGGCAGGTGTCATTGGGTTGGGGCTGACGCCAGCTTTGGCGCTGTTCATTATGACCTGGGACAACCTGATCAACGTGTTTGTGCAGCCCTGGGTGGGGGCGAAGAGCGATGCTACCTGGAACCGCTTTGGGCGGCGCAAGCCGTGGATTTTGCTGGGGTTGCCGATTGCTGTGGTGGGGTTTGTGCTGCTGCCTTTTGCGCAAACGGCCGTGGCCATTGCCGCCTTCATCCTCATCACCAACTTTGGCATGGCCCTTTTTCGTTCGCCCACCGTAGCCTGGCTGGGCGACCTCTTCCCCGCCGACGACCGCAGCAAGGCCAATGGCATCATCAACCTGATGGGCGGCGTGGGTGGGCTGCTGGCCTTTTTTGGGGGTGGCGTGCTGTACAACAATTTTGGCAAAGCGGCGCCCTTCATGGGGGGGGCTGTGCTGCTGACGGTGGCGGCTTTAACGGCCGTGTGGCGCGTGCGCGAACCGGCACAAATTACCACCAGCGACGAGCCAGACGAGGGCGTGCTGGCCAACTTGCGCACCGTCTTCCGCAACCCAGACAAAAGCGGCATCCTGGTACTCTTGGCCATTTTGCTCTGGTTCATCGCCTTCAACGCCCTGGAGGCCGGACTTTCCTCCTTTGCCGTTTTTACTTTGGGCATTGGCGCCGGGCAGGCTTCCATTTATGCCGGGGCAGTTACGGTGACCTTCGTAGCCTTTGCGCTGCCCGCGGGGTTAATCGGCACCAAGTTTGGGCGGCGGCAAACCATTCTCGTGGGGTTAGCCGGGCTGAGCCTCATTTTTCTGGCCAGCTTTGTGGTCATTCAGGGTGCGCTAACCTTTGTCATTGCCCTGGTGCTCACCGGCATTTTTTGGGCGTGCGTCAACGTTAACAGTCTGCCCATGGTCTATGACTACGGAGATGAGCGTAAAATTGGCGCGTACACGGGACTGTATTATTTTTCGTCGCAGTCGGCAGCCGTGTTGGGGCCAACCCTGGGCGGCATAGTGGTGGATGTGCTGGCTGACGAATACCGTTGGTTGTTTGCTTTTAGCGCGGTGTTCATGGCCCTGGCTTGGCTGGTAATGAGCCGGGTGCGGAAACAGTGACGGGCGGCTGCGGCTATTTTTTGATGAAAAGGATGACTGTTTGATGGGTGTAGGTGTCGGTCACTTTGGCAGCCGAGGCGATGGTGTGCAACGGCCGTATCACTTCTACCACCTCGTCAAAATCAGCCATCATTGTCCCGTCACCACCGCTGTTTGCCGCCACAGATGCGCGAATCGTATCCAGCAGACCATTCATGTCTACGTACATGGTCGGCGTCATGTCTGCCGCGAAAGCAGCCTGCGCGGCCCGGTAACCTGGGCTGTCTGCCAACCTCTCGCCGCCGGTAAAGCGTAAATTTTCCATAACCGCGCTGCTGGTACTAAAAACCAGGTAGCCGCGCCCGCTGCCATAGGCAAAGGTTAGGGTTTCATCAAAGGTGCTGGCAAAATCAACCATGGAAAAGCCATTGGCTGTTACTTGGGAGGTTACCCCCAGCCCACCACGTTGCGGGTCGGTGATGGCGCCGGTGAGGGCGGAAAGGGCGCCGTCAATTTGTGCCTCATCGGTTATCCCAGCCAGGAGTACTACTTCCAGAGGCAGGTCTAGCTGTTCAGCCAGAAGACCACTGCTGCCAGGCAGGAGGGCCAGGGCAAATTCCCCGCTGATGTAGGGTAAAATGTCGGTATTGGGGTTGATGCCAAAGTCACGGGCAAAGAGGGCCATGGATTCGTTGAAGGCTTCCATATCACTTCCCAGTTGGGTGACAAGCAGTTCGCGGATTTCTGACCAGGAAAAAGCATTACTCTTAGCGCCAGCGTACAGCAGCGTGTTGGCCGGGAAATAACCAAGAGCCGGTGAGGGGGCGTAGCCAGCCACGACGTCGCGCTGAACGGGAGTGAGATCTTCGTAGACGAAATCGCCAATGCTGTCTAGCTGAATGCCGTCGTTGGTGAGGGTGATGGAAAAGGCGGTGCCGCGCAGACCTTTACTCATTCCAGCCGTACTCATCATGCTGCTGGTAAAACCCGTTACACTGTTCGAGACCAGGCTGGTTAGCTGTTGGCTGTCTACGTAAAAGGTAAGCAACCGCGTGGCGGGGAGCTGGGCTACGGCCGTTTGGTAGACGTCTGTGTCGGCCAGAGACTGCCCATTTTGGGCGTCGATGGCTTGCTGAATAGTTGGGGCATTGGCGCCAATGAGTACCAGGGAACCCGACCGGGCCAGGGCAAAGCCGGTTTGGTAGCCCGCGTCTGGCAGGGCGGTAATGATGACGTTGTTGTAACTTTCTGTAACGGCCGTACTCCCATTTTCCGTGGCCCAGTGTTCGGCCAGTTTGGCCAGAAAGGCGTCCGCCGCCTCGTTATTCCGTGATTCAGCCAGCAGCAGCCAATCCGCCTGCTCAATGCCGCCATAATCGTCCATCGTCACGGCAAGCACCGCGGCCCCGAGGTATTGCCCAATCCAGGGCTGAACGTCGTCGCTGAAGGTGACGCCAAACTGGGCGGCCAGATCGGTGTCTAGATTTTGCTGGGTTTCTTCTAAATCCAGGTCGGCGTCAGCCAGGGGCTGGGCAAAGGTATCGCGCAGAGCTTGCAGCTCTTCCACGTTGCCTTCCAGCAGGTTAACGCCGGTGTAAAGGAGGGCCTGGGGGGGCACGGCCGTTGCCGTCATGTCGAGGCGACCGGTAAGGCGCGCCAGTACCTGCCAGTTAAAAGGGTCAACCCACAGCAAAAGGGCAACCAGGGCTAGGAAGCTCAGGGAGACGGCCGTACTGCCAATCACCAGGCGCCGGAAACGGCCGTTGTCGTCCAGCTTCGGTCCCATCATCGTCTCATCCATCGAAGACTCACTCATCATTCACTCCTTAGCCAATTACTCCGAAACTGGCGGCTCAATGGCAAATGCTGTACCAAACTGGCTAAAATCCACCTGCCACACACTTGGCTCTGCGTTGTCAGGTACCGGCTCCACCGCCACAATGCGGTGGATAAAAAAGGTTTCCGGCTCAATCCACATCGTCACCTCTACCGAATCAGGGCCAATAAGGGTTCCACTCATCTCATAGAGCCGTTCTCCCGCAACCATCCCTGACACTTTGTATAATAACATATCCGGGCCATCTTCCAACCGTTCAGGAGCCGCTACAACCTTATTGGTCAGGTCGGCAGCCAAAATAGCCGGCAAGCCCACATCTTCGCGAAACAAAACCGTGGGGTTAAAGCCCCAATCTGGCGGCAGCTCCACCCATTGGCCGCTGAGCGGATTTGTCTCCCACTGCACGGCCCCCACGCTTACTACGCTCACATCGGTAACCAAGCCGGGCAAAATTAAACGTACCACCGCCCGCGCCCGGTCTGGCGGCGCATATTCACCTTCCGCCCGGCGAAAAGAAAGGGTTTGCCGACTGTCAATATACGCTGGGGCGCCGGTGCGATCAATGAGAAAATGGAACCCCGGCAAGGCCGCCATGCTGGCGGCAGCCTCGGTCACCAGCGCCTCCGCTGACATCTCAGGCAGGTTCGGTTCCTGGCAAGCCACCAGAATCCACAACAAAAACAGAAACACGCTACATCTTTTCATGGTGAAAGTGTACCTTACCTGGAAACCGATAGACAAACTGCCTGGTATCATCTGCAGGGCAATTGCATTCTCTAGGAAAATGCTCTACGTTTAGCAAAAACGTGGAGT
>CAZDEO010000063.1:0-29742 GCA_964504445.1 uncultured Anaerolinea sp.
CTCTCAAGCAAATAAGCGGGCTGGCCCTTAGGCCAGCCCGATTTTTTTTTGCCTGGCCATTTTTTGGCAACAGCGGCAGCCCCCCTGAAGAAAATGGGGTGCAATATTTGCCTGTTATGAAGTCGTGGGCGTTGTGAAGGCTTTAGCGGCGAAAGATGCGCCAGCGCAGACCGGGCCGGGTGATATAAGCAATGTTGTTAACCAAACGGGCTGGACGAAATCCGTACTGGCGAAGTACGCTATCTAGATCTGTAATTTCGGGCACGAAGAAACGGTCTACAAAGTAGCGGCTGACGGGGGGCCAATACCACCAACTGAAGAGCAGCGTTGTTACGGGTCGCAGCAGCACTAAGGGTATTTTGAAAGGCAGGCGGCTGGTTCCATGGGCGTGGAGCAAAATTTGCATCATATCCCGGTAGGTCATTCTTTCATCACCGGCGATGGTGAGGGTTTTGTTGAACATGTTGGGTTGGTTGACGGTAAGGGTTACGCAGCGGGCCAGGTCTTCTACCCAAAGGGGCTGCAAAGACATTTGCCCGCCCCCGGGTAACCAGACCAGGGGCCAGCTCCATAAAGCCATGCTCAGCAAGATTTCGGTGAAGCGGTCATCGCGGCCAAAGAGAGAGGGAGAGCGAATGATAGTGTAGGGTATGCGGTTATTGCGGATGGCTTGCTCAATTTCGCCTTTGGCGCGCAGCAGGGAGTGGAGTGAGTTGGGGTCGGCACTGATGCGGCTAATGAAGATGAAGTGCTGCACCTGGGCGCGGCGGCATTCTTCCAGAAGGCGCATGGTGCCGGTGAGATCAATGCGCTGCAACAGACGGTCGCGTCCTCGCCCTTCGCTGGTAGCTAAATGGATGACGGTGTGGATGCCTTTGAGGGCCTGGCGCAGTTGATGGGGGTCGTTGAGACGGCCGTTATAAGCCAGCCATTCTTGTTTGCTCGTAGTGAGCTGGCGGGTGACGGAACGGCCAACGAAGCCATTTGCGCCGGTAATTAAGATCATGGGGCAATTTTAGTGTGCTTTGGGCTGGGAGTAAACAGCGGCAGGTTCGCCCAAAGCAAGGGGTCGGCTATAATTTGGGGCATGATGCGCTATGCGATAGTTGGCCCCACTTACCCGTATCGCGGGGGCATTGCCCACTACACCACGCTGCTGGCGGAGGAATTGCGCCGTCAGCACGATGTGCTTCTCATTTCCTTTTCCCGGCAGTACCCGGCCTGGTTATTTCCGGGGAAGAGCGACAAGGATCCCAGTGAACGGCCGTTGCGCACGGAGGCTGAGTACCTGCTGGACGGGCTAAATCCGCTGACCTGGTGGCGCACGCTGCGCCGGCTGCGGGCGTGGCAGCCCGAGGTTGTGGTGATGCAGTGGTGGGTACCCTTTTGGGCGCCGGCCTGGGCAGTGCTGGCACGGGGCATCCAACGGCTGCCGGGCAAACCCCGGCTGTTGTTTGTTTGCCACAATGTGCTGCCCCACGAAGAGGGGCGGCTGCGCCCCATTCTGCCGGGGCTGGCGCGCCTGGCCTTAGGCCCTGCAGATGGCTTTGTGGTGCACTCGCACGCTGACGGGGAAATATTGCGCGAAATATTGCCCCAGGCCGTTTACCAGGTTTCCCCACATCCAACTTATGCTCCATTGGGCGCCGTTACGGCGGCGGAGTTTCCTTTTGTTGTGCCCGATGACCGCCCTTTGTTGCTGTTTGCGGGGTTTGTACGGCCGTACAAAGGGCTGGACATTTTGCTGGATGCGCTGCCAATGGTGTTGGCCCAAAGGCCCGTACACCTGCTGGTGGCAGGGGAGTTTTGGCAGGGCAGCGCTAACTACCAGGCGCAAATTGCGCGGCTGGGCCTAGACAATGTGGTAACTCTTGTGGATAAATATTTACCCAACGAGGTGTTAGCTGCCTGCGTGGACCGGGCGGACGTGGTTGTCCTTCCCTATCGCAGCGCCACGCAAAGCGGCATCATTCAGTTGGCCTTTGGCCTGGGCACGCCGGTGATTACCACCAACGTGGGCGGTTTGGCAGAGGTGGTGCACCATGGAAAAACGGGACTGGTGGTACCGCCGGAGGATTCCCACGCCCTGGCAGCAGCCATTAACCGCTTTTTTGCGGAAAATATGCGAGAACCTATGGAAAAGGCCATAGGGAAAGAGAACGGCCGTTTCGCCTGGGATGGCCTGGTCCGGCAATTATCTATATTAGCTCATGAACACGCCTGATTTAAGCACAACCGACCCATTGCCCCAAACTGCCCAACAACCGCGCATTAAAGTCGGCGGACCCATTCTCCTTTTTTTTCTGGCCCTCACCATCGGGCGTTTCCTGTTTCAACGTCAGCTCTACAACCAGGGCTTTGTCAGCCTGTCGGCAGACGAATTTTCCCGCGGATTGCGGTCTCTGGCTTGGAGTAAAAGCCTCCACGTCAATCTGTTGACGGATTTGCGCAGCCCATGGCCACCCTTTGAGATGTACCTGAATGGCCTGGCTATCCGCTTGCTGCCAGACCCCTATCTGGCTCCGCGGGTTACTGTCTTTATCGCCTCTATTTTGCTGCTGCTCAGCCTCTTTTTTCTCGTTCATCATTTTCTGGAAAACTGGCTTGTAGCTACGCTAGCCGTCTTGTTTTGTGCTGCTCAGCCCTGGTTTATCTGGCTCAGCGCAACACCTATGTTAGAAATCTATTTCCTGGCATGCTTCTTCGGCGGTCTTTATTTTTTGCTAACCTGGCTGCGGGCCAAACGAGGATGGGGCTGGCTGTATGCTGGCTTTCTTTTCCTCCTGGCCAGCGGCTTGCACGTGCAAAGTTGGGCGCAAATTAATCTGGTTAACTTGCTGACCCTGCCCTTTTTTGTGGTATGGATTAAGCAGCGCCAGCTTGCCCTGGTTGGTCGCCTGCTTTTGTTTTGGCTACTGGGAAATGGCTTTATTCTTTTTTGGGGCGTGGCTGAATACGTTACCACTGGACAATTTTTCGCCATTTTGAACAGCCATGCTGAATATTCCCGCTGGTTTTATGGTGGTTACCTTGTAGACAGCAGCGAAAAACTCCTCTATTTTCCCCGTATTGTGGGGCGTGTGACCCCGCTTTGGGCGTGGCTGGCGGCGGGTATAGGTGTGGTTTTCTTAATGATGCAGCAGCGTTTACGGCCGTTGCTGCTCCTGGCGCTGGGGTTAATGACGGTGGCATTGGCCAGCATCTTCAATCTGGCTTCCGGCCCACCCAGCGCCGCCCCGGATCGCTATGCCTTGTTTTACTTGCTACTGCTCTCTCCATATGTTGCCTACGGCTTTTACCAGGTGGCTGCCTTTGGTCAGCAATGGGCAGCTAGCAAGCGTAAAAGGTTGCTAGCGAATGCCTGGCCCGTTATCATAAGCATCTTGTTTTTGGGGTTTCTAGGCCAGTCTGTGGTTGCGGCCCAAGAGTTCCCCAATGGGATGCCCGGCGACACGGTGGAAACGGGTCGTTACCTGCGCCAAACCCTCGCTGAACCGGCTTTAAGCAGCCCCCCTTTACAACCGCAAGAAAAAATAATGCTAGAAGCACGGTATTGGGATTTTTTAGCGCTGGAGTTGATGATGGAACAAGATGCGCGGCTACTCTATGATCGGGAGCATGATTATTTACACCGCGAAAACCCTTCCCGGCTTTTAGAAAGCGAGCAGGCCGTGAAGGGCTGGTTGGTAGCGGAGCAAGTAGGACTGATAGCGTTGCGTGATCCCCTTCTCAAGGAAAAAGCCGCAGCACTACCGTTTCTGGTGCCGCAAAAAAATGTGGGCGACTGGTCAATTTTTCGCCTGAATCCAGAACCCTAAGGGCGTATCAGGACCTGTAGGTTTATGCAAGGATAATTATTGAGACAGATGTTGAAAGGACGTGTCGTAGTTATTGGTTTAGATGGAGCGACATTTGACCTGCTTCGCCCCTGGGCGGAGGCAGGGTTTTTGCCCAACCTGGCAAAATTGCTGGAAACCGGGTGCAGCGGCCCGCTGCGTTCCACAATTCAACCAACCACCGCCCCGGCGTGGACCACTTTTTTAACCGGCGTCAACCAGGGCAAACATGGTTTGTTTGATTTTGTGGCGCGCCGTCAAGACGGTTACAACCTGGAAGTCACCAGCTCCGCGCACGTTAAAGCTGCTTCCATTTTTGACTATGCCGGGCAGCAGGGGCTGAAAGTGCTGGGGTTAAATATTCCGTACACCGCGCCAGCACGCCCGGTAAACGGCGTTCTCATTGGCGGCCCCTTTGCGCCCACTGTAACCCCCGATTTGTTCTTTCCGCAGGAATATTACGACAAAATTATGCGGCTTGTGCCTGGGTATTTCGTTTTGCCTGATTACGACGGCCGTGCGGTAGATCCCCTGGCTGACTATGCCCACAAGCTGTCTGTGGGCATTGCCAACCGAGAGAAAATTGCCCTTCATTTGTTACAACATGAACCTTGGGACTTGTTTATGATGGTGTTCATGGAAAGTGATGAAGTGCAGCACACTTTTTGGCACTGCCTGGATGCACCAGAAGCATCTTCAGATTTTCGCTATCGCCACACCATTCTGCAGGTGTACCAACGGTTGGATGAGGCAATTGGGCGTTTGCTGGCTGCAGCAACGGCCGTTTCCCCCGACACACCGCTCTCCACTTTCATTGTCTCCGACCATGGCGCCGGGCCATTTGCCTGGATGATCAACCTGAATCGCTGGTTAGCAGATGCGGGTTTTCTACATTTTCGCCAGGACAGCACCAGCGCGCTCCAACAGCAAAAAGCCCGCCTCTTGAAGCAGCTCGCTTTGGGCTATCGCCGCTACATACCTGGAAAATTGCGCGCTGCCATGCGCGCACGCCTCGGCGTCGCCCGATTCGAGCAGGTGAAAGGGGGGTTTGAATCCGCCCTGCTCACCTCTAACGTTGCCTGGGAACAAACCCGTGCCTACGCCTTAGGCGCTGGGGGGAATATTTATGTTAATCTAAAAGGACGCGAGCCAACCGGTATTGTGGAACCCGGCGCAGATTATGAACGAGTGCGCCAGGAGCTGATCGCCCACCTCATGACCATGCGAGACCCCGATTCGGGCCAACCGGTTGTTAAACAAGCCCACCTGCGGGAAGCGCTCTATTCTGGCTCATTTCTGGAGCAAGCTCCTGACGTTGTCATCGAATGGTCTGATTATGCCTATTGGGGGCGTGGTCAATATGAAAGCCAGAGTGCGGCCTTTGAAAAACAGCGCCACTTCGATTTCAGTGACCAGCCCCTGACAGGTTCCCATCGCCCCGAAGGAATTTTGATTGCCAACGGCCCCGGCATGCAACATGGCGCAGAAGTTGAAGGCGCCAGCCTGTTAGATTTGGCCCCCACTTTGCTGGGTATCTTAGGCATAAAAAGCCCGGCGGACATGGACGGCCGTTTCCTTTCAGAGTTGTTTACCAAAGAATACGCCGACCAACTCCTGGCTATCCTGGAGCAAAGTGACCCGGTTGCCCCCATAACCCCTACTGACCACCAGTATACCTCTGAAGAGGAAGCGCTCATCGCCGCCCACCTGCGTGCCCTGGGATACCTCTAACAATGTCTCCCTCTAGCCTTGTTTTTGCCGTCACCCTCAATTGGAACCGCCCCGACGACACCATTGCCTGCCTCGATTCTTTGGCGCAGCAAAGCTACCCCAACCTGCGCGCCCTGGTGGTGGACAACGGCTCCAGCGACGACTCGGTTGCCCGCATCCGCGCCGCGCACCCAGAAACGCACCTGCTGGCCCATGGCGCAAACAGCGGCTTTGCCCGTGGCATGAACCTGGGCATTGGCGCAGCTCTGGCCCAGGGCGCCGAGTTTGTTTTCATGCTCAACAATGACACCTTGCTGGCGCCCGATGCCATAGCGCAATTGGTGGCCCAAATGACCCCCGGCGTGGCGCTGCTGGCTCCCATCATTTACTACGCCGACGCGCCACAGCATGTCTGGTCCCTGGGCGGCACGCTCAACCTCTGGCTGCTGGAAACCCGCGAAAATCGGCGCGGCGAAGAAGACCGGGGACAATGGCCAGAGAGGCTAGATTTAGATTTTGTGCCTGCCTGTGGTGTGCTGGCGCCACGCGCCATTTTTGAGACGGTAGGCCTGTTTGACGAGCGCTTTTTTATGTATTACGAGGACCTGGACTTTTGCCTGCGCGTGCGCCGCGCTGGCTGGCGCATTCAGCTCCTGACACGGGCAAAAATGTGGCACAAGGTTTCTCTCAGCAGCGGCGGCAGCAATTCGCCGAATGAGCGCTATTGGATGGCCCGTTCCAGCGTCCTCTACTTTCGCAAGCACGCGCGCCTGTGGCAATGGCCCCTGATTGGCTTTTGGCGCACTGGCAGCGCCCTGCGCACCACAATGCGCCTGGCGCAAGGGCGCAAATGGGCAGCGCTGCGGGCCTATTGGCGCGGCCTGGGGCACGGATTGAGGGAACGGCCGTGAAAACCCGTCTGCTCATGCTGGTACAAAATCGCGTAGGGCGGGGCACCTATTGGCGCGCCCTGGGCTTTGCCCAAGAGCTGGCACGCCTGGATTATGAGGTGACGCTGTTGGCTGTGGCGCCTAACCGCCGCCGTGGTTTTTCTCAGCACACCTTGAATGGTGTGCACATTGTGGAATCCCCTGACCTGCTGCCCCGTTCTGGCTATGACCCGTGGGATGCCCTAAACCGGATGAAATGGGTGTGGCCACGGCCCTTTGACCTCATTCACGCCTTTGAAACCCGGCCCGTTAACCTGTTTCCGGCGCTGCTGGCGCGGTGGCGGCTGGGCGTGCCCCTGCTGACAGACTGGTGCGACTGGTTTGGCCGCGGGGGCTCCGTGGAGCAGCGCCCAAACCCACTGCTGCGCACGCTGCTGCGCCCTGTGGAGACATTTTTTGAGGAGTACCCCCGCCCGCGGTCGGCGGGCACAACGGTCATCAACACGGCGCTGCAGCAAAAAGCCCTGATGCTGGGTGTCCCCGCAGAACGGTTGCTGCTGCTGCCCAATGGAGCGAATGTCACAGGAATTGTTCCCCAAAACAAACAGGCCATGCGCCAGAAGCTGGGCCTGCCGGAAGATGCCTTCATTTTAGGCTATACGGGCGCCTTGTTTTTGGCCGATGCTCAGCTAATGGCGCCTGCTTTCGACCTGATTCACGCGGCGCATCCTCAGGTAAAGTTATTGTTGATTGGCTATACCAATTTGGGCGTCGAGGAGATGGTGCAGGCGAAAACGGCCGTGCTGCGTACCGGCCCCGTCAGCCACCAGGAACTGGCCGATTACGTGGCCGCCTGTGATGCTGGCTGGCTGCCCCTGGCCGATAATGCCGCCAACCGGGGCCGATTTCCCATGAAAGCCCATGATTTTATGGCCGCAGGACGGCCGTTAATCGTCAGCAACGTGGGCGACCTGAGCAACTTTGTGCAAAGCCACCAACTAGGGTATGTCACGCCGGCCGAACCAATCATGATGGCCCAATCCATCAACGACATTCTCACCGAACCCGCCGCGCACACCAGAATGGGCCTGCATGCCCGCCGCGTCGCTGAAACAGAGTATGCCTGGCCCGTCGTTACCGCCAGACTAGCGCAGTTCTATAAGCAATTGGACAAAGGGTCATGATCCAGTTTTTCAGGTCTGCTCAATATTTTCTAGACGACATTTTCTTTACACAGCCCATAAAAAAAAGTCTATGGGGTGTTAGGGCAAGTCTCATCACCCTACTCTACATCATTGGAGCTACTTATTGGGTTTACTTTTTTAGAACTGATAACCTGGCTATCGTTACATACGACTGGGCAAAGGAAAGCGTTTATATCAACACCCTCCGGCAAGCACTTGTTAACAGAACGATCCCATGGCAATGGAGTGATTTAGCTCTTCACGGAACGGATAAAATTCTTGCAATTCCGGAGGTCGTCTTCACTCCAGACATTATTTTGTTAGCGTGGGCTTCAAACGAGGTTTTTATTGTCGTTCATACCATCATTTTCTACTCCGCAGGCTTTTTAGGGATGCTATTACTAACCAGGAAAGCGGGGAATAACCTGGTTGCGGTTATCATATTCTGGCTCGTGTTTAATTTTAACGGCCATATTACATCCCACCTTGCAGTTGGTCATTTTCAATGGGCGGGTTACTTTGTTCTTCCTGTTTTTTATTACTTGCTCCTAAATATGCTAACGGATTCGCAAGCCTCCCCAGCTAGTCGTATCAATGGCCTTTTCATAGCGCTAACCCTCGGCTTACTCTTTCTCAATGGATCTTTCCATATTGCAATATGGTGCATGATGTTGATGGGGATCCTTCTTTTGGAAAGACCATTGCTATTGAAACAAGTTGTTATTGCTATTGGTGTGGGTAGCTTATTAGGTTTCGTGCGGTTGTTCCCTGCTGCACTATTTACTTCCCAGAGAATCGCTACCATTCCAGGGTACCAAAGCATTGGAACGCTGCTTGACGCTATTACATCATTGCGCAGTTATGAGAATCATCTGTGGTGGGAATACAATATCTATATTGGCTTTGTTGCTTTGATAGTTCTTAGTATTGGCTTCTTTACCGCCCTTAAACATGGCGCAATGGTTAATAAGCATGGCCTTTTACTGGCTGCCTTGGTCCTCTTCGTTCTTTCTCTTGGAGATGTTTATGCCCTTATAACGCAATCTCCCCTACCATTCGCCAATATTGAGCGTGCGCCATCCAGGTTTATTATCATGTCATTTTTAATGTACCTGATCGTATCTACAGCAGGGATTGACAAACTGGTTCACCGTTATCCAAAAGAGAGCAAACCTGTTTTGTTGATGGCTATACCATTCATGGCCCATGAGTTTGTAAACCATTCCATTCTTTGGCGAGTCCACAACTTGGGTCAGGTGTTGACGGAAAAGGAGTTGCCAAATTTTTCACTAGGGTCTAATCCAGATACGCTGTATGTTGCTAGTGTAAGTATCGGTTGTATTATTACCATCGTGAGTTTTGTTGCTGTTATGATCTTTGTGTTAGGCCATTATTCTGCAACAAGATGTGCATCAACCAACCCGCCCGCCGCCTGATGAGACGATCCTTAACTACGGCGGAACAGGTGTATCACGAGGTTTTCTTTGGAATTGGAATATGTTGGCTGTGCCCTGTGCGGGATAGATAATACAGAGTTGCTTTTTATGGGCCGGGATGAATGGTACGGCCGTCCGGGAACATTCCCCACCGTGCGCTGCCGGGAATGTGGCCTTATCTATTTGAACCCACGCCCTGGTCGGCATGAGATCGGGCAGTATTATCCCGATGAATACGCGCCATACTTTCGCGCCATTGAAGACGAACCTTCCTGGTGGCAGCGCTTCAACCGTCGCATGGCTATGAAAAAGCGCATACGCCTGGTGCAAAAGCGTTTGCCGCAGCCTGGTCGCGCCCTGGACGTTGGCTGCGCTACCGGTGCCCTTCTCGTAGCACTGCGTGCCCAGGGCTGGCAAACACAAGGCGTAGAACTGAGCGCCTATGCCGCTGACTATGCCCGGCAGCGGCATGGGTTGGACGTTTTCACCGGTGAACTCCAGGAAGCCCAGTTACCTGCCAGTGCCTTTGACCTGGTTATTTTGTGGGACGTGCTAGAGCACGTACACCAGCCCCGCGAAACCTTGCAAGAAACGGCAAGAGTTGCTAAACCAGGGGGCACGTTGCTTTTGGTACTGCCCAATCCTGACAGCATAGAGGCGCGTCTGTTTGGACAATACTGGGCGGGTTGGGACACCCCACGCCATCTCTACATTTATCCACAGCCGGTTATTCACCGCCTGCTGCAAGAAACGGGTTGGCACATGGAAGATATGCGCTGCATTACCGGACGCATCTGGCTTTTTAACCTTAGTTTGGCCCATTGGCTGCAGAACAGGCTGGCCATATCCTGGTTAAGGCGAGGCATCATGGCTATCATGCGTTCTTTGCCCATACGCCTGCTTAGCTTACCCTGTTTTTGGCTGTTGGAGCGGCGAAAGCAAGGGTCTGTCATGGCAATTTTTGCCCGGCGGGCAGAGTGATAAGATGGAAAACAAACCCCCACCAAGACCAGAAATCATGCTGGAAATCCGCCTGCCGCAAATTGCGACGGATAATGACAGCCGCCAGGCCTACGATGCCCTCTATACTGAAGGGGATATCTCGCAAAGAGAGTCGTTTTACTTATGGTTGCATGATTTGTTTGCCCTGAAACCGGGCGACCGGTATTTAGATATTTCTTGCGGACGGGCATACTTGCCCCGCCTGGCTCAGGCGGCGGGCGTGCAAGCCCACGGTTTGGATTTGTCCCACGCGGCGCTGAAGGGGGGTCGAGAGCATGGAGGTGTGGCAAACCTGGTAACGGGTAACAGTCAGGAACTACCCTACGCTGATGGCAGTTTTGATGCCGTTAGCAATATTGGCAGCCTGGAGCATTATGTGGATTTGTATACGGCCGTGCGCGAAATGACGCGGGTTCTCAAGCCAGGAGGCCGGGCTTTTGTGCTGGTTCCCAACACGTTTAGCCTGACGACCAATATCTGGATCGCCCTGCGCCAGGGGCGCACCAGCATTGATGATCAACCAATTCAGCGGTATGCCGCCCGGCAAGAATGGCAGGCGCTCATTGAGACATATGGCCTGGTAGTAGAAAAAACCCACAAGTATGAACGGGAATGGCCGCGCACGTGGGGTGATTTCAAATATTACCTGACTCATCCAAAAGATATGGCGCGCGTCTTGTTTAAACCCCTGGTGCCCCTAAACCTTGCTTTTTGCTTTGTTTTTGTGGCGCGTAAGCCGACCTTATGAAACACATTTGTTGTAATTTTTGTGGCGCAGATGATACGGAAGTGGTCAATCATGGGCCAGATTTGTTGCTGCAAAAGCCCGGGGATTTTTACCTGGTGCGCTGCCGGCAGTGTGGCCTGATTTACCAAAATCCGCAGTTGTCTCAGGACGAGTTGACCGCGCACTATCCTGAGGAATATCTGCCTTACCAGCATGATGATGGGGGAAAAGTGCTGCATATCGCCAGCCGCATTGCGCAGGTTTCCCGGGAGCAAGCAATTGCGCGCTTTTGTCAACGGGTGATTCATCACCGCCCGCAGCCAGGCCGGTTACTGGACGTAGGCTGCGCCACCGGGGCTTTTTTGCATGGGATGCAGCAGCGGGGCTGGCAGGTACAGGGAGTCGAGCCTATTGCTCATGCGGCAGCTCAGGCCCATGAAATGTATGGTTTGGAGGTGTTTGTGGGTTTGTTGGAAGAGGCGGCCTACCCAGATGCTACCTTTGACGTGGTTACGCTGTGGGATGTGCTGGAGCACGTAGAAAATGTACAGGCCACGTTGCAGGAAGTGGCGCGCATTTTGAAACCAGGCGGGCTATTGGTATTTAGTGTGCCGAATCCGGCGGGTCTGGAAGCGCGGTTGTTTGGTGGCAATTGGCTGGGTTGGGAACGGCCGCGGCACCTGACTCTGATCCCTCCCAGCCTGGTGCCCGCTTATTTGCAGAAAGTGGGGCTGAAGTTTGTGGGTATTGAAAGCTTTAACGGCCGTCTCCGCCTCACCCTGATCTCGATTGAATTTGCTTTGAAGGCGCGGGGGATTCCGGCCGAAAAGTGGCAACGTTGGCTAAAGCTAGCCTATTCGCTCCCCTTCCGTCTGGCAACCTGGCCTCTGTACCGGCTGGGCGAGTATTTTAACCAAACCAGCCTGATGACTGTATTTGCGGAACGGCCGTGCGCCTCATGAGTAACTCCGATACCCCCACCCACCCGCCATTACAGCAGCGTCTGGCAAGGTTCATCGGCCGTTTCAGCCAGCGACTCTTTTCCGGTTGGCGGGGAAAACTGCTCAGCGCAATCTTTCTCCTCATCAGTATCATCGTCATTGCGCGCATCATATGGCAAAATTGGGATACCCTGACCACATTCCAATGGCAGCTTCGCCCTATCTGGTTACTGTCCATCATCTTTTTCTTCTCAATTGATCTCATCGTTGCTACTTGGGCCTGGCACCTGCTGGTAGTGCGCCTGGCAAATTACAACAACTTTCGCCGCAGCGCGAAAATTTGCTGGTCCGCCAATCTAGCGCGGCGCATTCCCACCCCCGTCTGGTACATTGCCGGACGTGCTGTGCTATATGAGCAAGTTGGTGTCAGCAAGATTACTATCTCTTTACTCAGCACCCTTGAACTACTACTTTTCTTCCTTTCAAGCCTGGCAACCACCATGCTGACCTTACCGTTTTGGGCCATTCCTGGCAATGTTTTAGGTGAATCCCAACAGATTTGGCTGCTCTCGCTATTTCTCCCCTTAAGCTTGCTCCTTGTTCATCCTCGGATATTAGAAACCATCTGGCGGCGCTTAAGATCAGAAATTTCCCTGCAGCCACTCCAATGGCGAGATACGATTACTTGGATGAGTAATTATGTCATCACCAGGATTTTAGGAGCCTTCATTCTATTCAGCGTCATTAATTTGCTTTACCCTGTGCCATTTTCCAAGATAATCGTCGTTATTGGCATCTGGTCTTTAGCCGGCGCCATTTCGTTGGCTGGGGCATTAACAATTTCTGTCGTGGGCTTGCGAGAAATCTCCCTCACCCTTTTATTAACAATATTGGTGCCCATGCCAGTTGCTTTAATTGTGGCCATCCTCATTCGGCTTGTCTGGTTAGGAGGAGAAACATTAAGCGCACTTATCTCCATCAAACTATAAAAACACGGTTCTACCTCTCAATTTCCCCCTAATACCACTTCAATTAACACAAACGGGTTATTGTTTTTTGCTTATACGCTCCTATACTAGGCATTGTAAGAACGGAATTGGGTACTAACCCGGAAATTTATCACACCTTGGAGGTTTTACATGAAGAAAGTAATTGTTGTACTTGTCCTCGCCCTGGCAATGATCTTGGTATCATCTGTCGCCGCTCAGCCTAGCAGCTATAACACTGGGTTTCAAGTAGCTAACCAGTCTGGTACAGATGCCACCATTACCATTACCTACGTCAATCAAGACGGAACAGTAGATGCTACTGTCGACGACACCATCCCCGCCAATGGCTCGAAAACGTATTTCCCAGTTGGCGCTAGCGCTGGTTTTAATGGCTCTGTGGTCATTTCTTCCGATCAGCCCGTAGCGGCTATCACCAACGTGTTGGGTGATGGCTTAGCCTTTGGCGCCAGCTATGAGAGCTTCGAGGCGGGCGCGCCGGTTGTCAACCTGCCCCTGATCATGAAGGGCAACTTTGGGTTCAACACCTGGTTCAACGTGCAAAACGCTGCTTCCCCTGGTGGTGCTGATGTGGACGTTGCCATCTCTTTTGCTGGCACAGCCTGCACGCACAATGAGACCATTCCGGCGGGTGCGGCTTTTACCTTTAATCAGGCGACCAACACCTGTCTGCCTACCCCCTATGTTGGTGCGGCCACCATTACGGCTACCGGTGGGGATGTCGTAGCGACCGTGTTACAAGCTGGCCCAACGACTCTCTTTGCTTACAATGGCTTTACGACTGGGGCAAGCAACCCAGTTATGCCCTTGGTTCAGGGTAACAACTCTGGTTACTTCACCGGCATCCAGGTGCAGAACACTGGTACCGAAGAAACTGACGTAACCATTACCTATACCCCTGGGGTAGCTGGAAGCGCCTGCACCCAGACACGCACCATTGCTGCTGGTGCATCTGGCACATTCCAGGATTGCTCTAGCCTGGCTGCCGCAAGATTTGTGGGTGGCGCAGCAGTTTCTACCAACAGTGCGGACCAACCGCTGGTCGCCATTGTGAACCAGCTCAACGGCGCTGCTGGCAAGGGTGCGGCTTATAATGCTTTTGATCCTGCGGCCGCAACAGCGACTGTTAACTTCCCGCTTATCATGCGCGACAACTTCGGTTATTTCACTGGTTTTAATATCTACAATGCTGGTGGCGCTTCTGCCGATGTGACCTGCACCTTCAGTGGCACGGGCGCTCCGGCTCCGGTTAACGCCACGGTTGCTGCTGGCTCTACCCTGACGGCCGTTCAGACGGGCACAGGCCGCTTTGTAGGCAGCGCTACCTGCACCGGTGCGGGCGCATCCTTGCTAGGCGTGGCAAATGAATTGGCCACCGCTGCTGGTGACAACCTATTTGCTTATACCGGTTTCAACCAATAAGCATAAATTTCACCTAATTAGTTAATTTGAGAGCCACCATTGGTGGCTCTCATTCATTTACAGAGTAAATATGAATAGACAAAAAACTGTTGTAGTAAGCAAATTTTGGGCGTTAGTTTTGCTCCTTTCCCTGCTTGTGGCAGGTTGTGGTTCAGCTGACACGCCCACACCGGAAACAATCCCGGTCACAGTGGAAAGTGCGCCAGCCACAACCGGAAACAATACGGGACAAAATGGCGCCGGCCAAAACCTGGAAACTGCTGCAGTTCCGGATTATCCTGCCCCATCAGGCGATTACCCGGAAGCTCCTGCTGCGGGAGTGCCTGACTACCCTGGCGCCAATAGTGAAGCTGCGGGAGCGCCTGACCCTCCAAATCCCGAACGAGATATTCCTGTACCGGATAGCACCACAGGCGCTGTGGGCGGAGTGTTGGTCCATCAGATGGATGAAAATAGCTTTGAGCCTGTCGTTCCCCGTGCCTTGTATTTGGGTGAAGTGCTGCTAAACAGCACCGGAGAACAAGCCCTCATTTCTCAGGGAACTGACTCGCCTCAGGCACAGCTATTCCAAACTGGCGTGTTTATTTTTAGCGATGTCCCCCCTGGTACTTATGGCCTGATTATTGACCTGGGCTTTGCCCAATTTCCATTGACAGATGAATCTGGTTTGGAAATGTTGATTGATGTGGAAGGCGGTCAGGCTTACGACTTGGGGCAGATAATGGTCAGGTTGTCGGAACCGTAGTCCCCCCAATTCCCGTAAAGAAAGGGAATCTTTCGATTTGAATGTGAAGGTGGCATTGTATATTGAGCAATGCCACTTTTTTGTGCAAGTGATGACGATTCGTGAGGCGTTGGCTTTTGGCCACAATCAGCTTAGGTCCGTGTCGCCAACCCCGGCACTGGACGCCCGGCTGCTGCTGCAACACGTGCTAGGGGTATCTCATGCTTACCTGGTAGGGCATGGCGATGAGGGGGTAACGGCCGTTGCCCAACACCAGTACAGCGCCCTCCTGGCCCGCGCCCGGCAAAAAGAACCTATCCCCTACATTACCGGCACAGCCCCCTTCTTCGGGCTGGATTTTCGCGTTACGCCCGCCGTGCTCATTCCTCGCCCCGAAACCGAGCAACTGGTTGAGCTAGCCATTGCTTGGGCGCGTCCGCGCGGCCCCGTCCACATTGTGGATGTGGGCACGGGTAGTGGCTGCATTGCGGTGAGTTTGGCCGTCCACTTGCCGCAAGCACGGATAACGGCCGTAGACATTTCCCTGCAGGCATTAGCCATTGCCCAAGAAAACGCGCAGCGCCACGCCCTAGGCCGCATCCAATTCCTGCAGGGCAGCCTTCTTTCACCGCTTTCTCATCCTGTTGACCTGATTGTGGCCAATTTACCCTACGTCACCGACCAGGAGTGGACGGCACTAGATGATGGGGTAAAATGGTACGAACCGGCTGTTGCCCTGCAAGGGGGACCCAACGGGTTGGCTTTAATTCAAGACCTACTGCACCAGGCAGCAGCCCGCCTCCATGTCAACGGCCTCATTTTGCTCGAAATAGGCTGGCAGCAAGGTCGTGCTGCCCAAGCTGTGGCTCAGGCAGCATTTCCCCAAGCTCATGTGCGGGTGCTGCCTGATCTGGCCGGACACGACCGCATTGTCGAAATAACTTTGAATTTGTAGGAAAGCGGGCATCGGGGAAACCGTGCCCCGCTGATAAGTTTATGAGCGGAATTTTTTTGCCTGTTGTGTTAATGATTATCGGCTTGGTAACGGCCGTTGCCACTTACCGCGGCATCCGGCGTGGGGGCGCCCGCCTTTACACCCTGGAACGCGAAGCCATGCTGCGCCGCGCCAGCTTCACCCTGGTTGCTACCGTCCTCTTCTTCCT
The DNA here is from genome assembly GCA_964504445.1 of uncultured Anaerolinea sp. Taxonomy (GTDB): domain Bacteria; phylum Chloroflexota; class Anaerolineae; order Promineifilales; family Promineifilaceae; genus JACSRF01. The sequence continues at coordinate 16,043 of CAZDEO010000063.1, forward strand.
TGCTGCACTCGGTCTGCTCTTTTTGGAAAGGCAACAGCTTGTAGCCCCTCCTCAAGACCCTGCCATCGAGGCCATTCAAGAAAACATTACCCCGCAGCCGACCCAAAACATCCAACAATTCCCGCCCACAGTCCCGCCGACAGCCACCATCAACCCCGATCAGCCAACGCCTACAGCAACGCCCATCGTGTGTCGTGGCGCCATCGAAAATACCGGCGGCAGCGGCCTCCTTTTGCGCGATGCTCCCAGCGGCGCAGAAATCCGCACTTTACCAGAGGGAACCCTCGTTACTATACTTGAAGAAGAACCTGTTGTACTAAATGGCTTCACCTGGCGCAGGGTTCGCGTTATTGGCGGAGAAGAAGGTTGGGTTGCTGAAGATTACGTTACAATTGCGCCGCCTTGTGAGTAATCCAGCTTACCGTACCCTGGGGAATTGTGCTATCATTCACCCATGACAACGATTATTTTAATACGGCATGGTGAAAACAATTGGGTTAAAAAGAATCGCCTGGCAGGCTGGCTGCCCGGTGTTCACCTCAACAAAGAGGGCCATGCCCAAGCGGCGGCAGCAGCAGCCCGTCTGGGCAATTTGCCAATCAAAGCGATCTACAGTAGCCCTGTTACTCGTTGCCTGGAAACGGCCGAATATATTGCCAACACCCATCAACTTCCCATTGTCGAGCTGGATGACCTTGGCGAAGTGCAGTACGGAAAATGGGAGGGGAGACGGATAAAAAAACTGGCCAAGAAAAAATCCTGGCATGCTGTCCAACACTACCCTAGCCGCTTTCGTTTCCCCAAGGGAGAGGCCCTGCGTGAAGTGCAGTTCCGCGCTATTCAGGCTTTGGAAAGACTTGGCAAAATTCACCCCAAAGAGATCATTGTTGTGGTATCCCATGCAGACCTGATCAAAATGGTTTTGGCCCACTATTTGGGAATCCATTTAGACTTGTTCCAGCGCATGGTCATTTCTCCCGCTTCTATCAGCGTGTTGGCCTTAATGAAAAATGGCGCGGTGCGCGTGGTGCGCATCAATGATACTGGCCCTTTGCAGTTTCCCGCATCAGCCAAGCCCAAGCTTCATGATGAAGAAGAGTAGCCGGCAGAAAAGGCTATTGAAAACCAAGGTTTGTTAGTGTAAAAGAGGTCATTATGGCCCGGCAAATTGAACTCAATCCCGTCACACACCTGACTGTAGGCACGATTGGTCCCCCTGGAAAACGTGCCTTCTATTTGCAGGGCAGCCGAGGCACGCAAACGGTGACGCTGCTAATTGAAAAGGAGCAGGCGTCTATGATGGCCGATAGTTTCGAGTCGCTGTTAGAAGATTTAAATAAAAAATATCCGCAGGAGGCACGGGAGGCTCACGAGCCGGTGTGGAAGGATATGCGCTTGCGTGAACCGATTAACGTGCTATTTCGCGTGGGGAATATGGGGGTGGGTTACAATGAAAGCACGGACCAGATTGTGCTGGTGGCCTATGAACTTGTGGCTGAAGAAGAAGACCCCAATGTGGTGAGCTTTTGGGCTACGCGGGCACAAATCCGCACCCTGACACAACATACACAAGAAGTAGTAAGCGCCGGACGGCCGATTTGCGGGAATTGCGGGCGCCCCATTGATGCAGAGGGTCATTTTTGCCCCAATCGTAACGGGCACCTTCATTAGCCCCAGTAGCAGGGTAGGACGCGCCAATGGCGGAACTGGCAACGGCCGATTTCTTAACTGTGTTGCAAACTGGCAGCTTGGAGATGGAGGGAATGCTCCCTTGGAGCTCAAATTACACCTTCTTGGTGCAGGTTGATGGCCACACAGCAGATGGCGGCTCTGCGACTTTGCGGGCTGTGTACAAACCCCAACGTGGGGAACGACCGTTGTGGGACTTTGCGCAAGGTACACTATGCTTGCGCGAGCGGGCTGCTTTCTTACTTAGCGAAGCGGCAGGGTGGCAAATAGTGCCGCCCACCGTTTTGCGCAAAGCCACTCATGGCCTCGGTTCCCTCCAGCTTTTTATCGACCACGATCCGGAACGCCATTACCTCACTTTTGAGGGCGATCCAGCTTTTCGCCAACAGCTTCAAAAAATCGTACTCTTTGATATACTTGTGAACAATGCGGATCGAAAGAGTGGCCATGTTCTGCTCGAAGAAAACGAAATGGCTACTGTAGGACGCTTGTGGGGTATTGACCACGGCATTTGTTTTCACACAGACTACAAATTGCGTACCGTCATTTGGGAATTTGTGGAGCAGCCCATACCCGCAGACCTCATGCACAACCTGATTGACCTGTTGGCAATGATGGAGACACCTGACAGCGAGTTTCGGTGCCAACTGCAAGAGTTGCTTTCTGCGGAAGAAATAGTTGCTTTGAAAAAAAGAACGCAACGATTAATTAAGCAAGGAAAGTTTCCGGCCCCTGGGCCGGGGCGCCATTACCCCTGGCCGCCAGTTTAACAACGGCTGCAAAGATGCAGCAGACTTGTGCGCATTGGCAAAACATTATGGCTTACAAAATTCTGGCGATAGACGACCACCCCGAAACATTAGACATTGTAGTAACAACCTTGCGCAGCAATGGATATGAAGTGCTAGGATCCCAATCGCCTGTTCGTGGCCTGGTTTTGGCGGAGAAGATGCGCCCTGATCTCGTGTTAGTTGACATGATGATGCCGGAAATGGACGGCAAAGAAGTGTGCCGACGCCTGCGCGCTAATCCGAAACTGGCCGAAGTTCCGATCATTATGTTTACGGCCGAAGCAGAAGCCTACCAAAAACTAGCCGGATTTGAAGCCGGCGCTGATGATTATTTGACCAAGCCTACGGAACCGGCAGAGATGCTGGCGCGCATTGAAAGTATGCTTTCTAGTGTGGGCAAGCCGCCAGAACTGGCTGATGAACCACGAGAAGAGCCGGCTTCAGCAATTACGGACATGGCCAAGCTGGAAACAATGTTTGCTGATGTGCCCAGCGCGCCCAAAAGTACAGTGGCTCTACCCATGCAAGAAACCTTGATTGCCCTGATGGGTGCTCGTGGCGGATCGGGCACAACCACAGCCGCAATCAATACGGCCGTTGCCGCCGCACAAATGAAAATCCCTACCGTTCTGGTTGACATGGATATGACCCAAGGGCACATGGCTATCTATTTGAACCAGACCCTGGCTGGGGGCGGGTTGAATACCCTGGCCCAATTGCCACCTCAGGCCTTTGCCACCCAGTTGCCCAAGTTGCTGCTCCCCTTTGGCGAGAACTTGCAACTTTTACTCACCAAACCCGACCTAGATGCCCAACGCCCCCGGTTTACGGCCGTGCAGACCATCAGCCTGATTGAACAACTCGTCAAGCCAGGGCGCTGTGTCGTTATAGACCTGGGCTTAGGAATAAACCCAAGTACGCGCCCCATCATTGATCGCGCCGACCAAATAATTGTCTGCCTGCGCTCCGAACGCGTAGCCCTTAGTGCGGCAAAAATTTTACTCCATCAGTTGGACAACCTTAAGTTTCCCCATACCAGGTTGAGCGCTTTCATAACCAACATCCACGGCGGCCCCATTTTGCCTCAAGACGCCATGCAAAACTTCTTAGGCCATCCTCTGCTTGGCGCCGTCAATTTAGACATTAAAGATTTAGCTCGCGCCACCAACAAAGGCATGCCTTTGCTTCAAGTCGCCCCAGATAGCGAGGCTGCCGAAACTTTCCGGCTAGTCACGCACAAACTAGTCAGCGCATAGCCATGGTGGCCTAGGAAACAACAACCTGTGACAGACACCACCACACTCATTGCCAAAACGGCGGCGCTCATACGCCAGGCAAACCATGTTGTAGCCCTCACAGGTGCAGGCATTAGCACGCCTTCCGGCATTCCCGATTTCCGCAGCCCAGACTCGGGTGTTTGGTCACAGATAGTTGACCCCATGGAAGTGGCGTCAATTTACGCATTCAAGCGTTGGCCGCAGCGTTTTTATGATTGGCTGCACCCCCTGGCCGCACGCCTGCTGGATGCCCAACCGAACGCTGCCCATCTTGCCCTGGCCCAAATGGAAAAGGTGGGGCAAATCAAAAGTGTTATTACGCAAAATATTGATCTGTTGCACAGCAAGGCCGGTTCCTGCGAAGTGCATGAAGTGCATGGTCATCTACGCCAATTGACATGCCTGTCTTGCGCCGCCCGGTTTCCTGCCGAGCAGGTTATGCCCCATTTTTTAACCACCCATGCTGTGCCCTACTGCACCCTTTGCGGGGGGGTGCTAAAACCGGATGTCATTCTCTTTGGGGAGATGCTGCCTATTGGCGTACTCAACAAGGCCAGGCTGCAAACCCGTTTATGTGACCTGATGCTGGTAATTGGCTCTTCCTTGGAAGTCGCCCCGGTGGGTGATTTACCCCTTTTGGCCAAACAAACCGGCGCAAAAGTTGTGATAATCAATTTGGAAAGTACACATTTTGACGATATGGCTGACCTTGTCATCCACGCCGACGTGGTTGACGTGCTGCCAAAGCTAGCCGAATTGTTAGCCGGTTAAGTGCCGGCCCTTTTGACGTAATGCCTTATGGAGCAAAACACTTCGCAAAGTTCCCCAACACCACTGGCTGAAACGGTTAGCCCGGAGGCAATGTTGCGCCTGTTGGAAGTTAGCCGGCGGCTCAGCTCAACCTTGCAGTTGGACGAGTTGTTGACCCTGGTTATGGATGTGTCTACCGAGCTAACGGAGACGGAGGTGGCCTCTATTTTGCTGGTGGATGAACGCACGGGGCAGTTGCACTTTGCCGCCTCTACAGAAGGGGCTGTGCCGGAAGATACCATTGTGCCGCTGGATAGCAGTATTGCTGGCTGGGTGGTGCGCAACGGCCGTTCCCTCATCTTGCAAGACGTGCAGTCCGATAACCGTTTTTATGCCAACGTAGACCAAGAACTGGCGTTTTTCACCCAGTCTATGCTGGCTGTGCCCCTGGTGACCAACGAGAAAGTCATTGGCGCGTTGGAGGTGCTGAATAAGCGGAATAATGCGCCCTATACCCCCCAAGATGTGGCACTGGTAGAGGCTGTTGCTTCCCAGGCCGCCGTGGCCATTATGAATGCGCGCCTGTTTGTGCAGTCTGACCTGCTAGCAGAGATTATGCACGAGCTAAAGACGCCGCTCATGGCTATCCGCTCAGCCAGCGAGCTGATGAGCCGGCCGAACTTTCCCCAGGAGAAACATGCTGACCTGGTACAGATGATTAAACGAGAAGCGGTGCGCCTCTCCAAAATGACGCAGGATTTCCTGGATTTTGCCCGCCTGGAATCGGGCCGGATGCAGCTTGCCCGGACACCTGTAGAGTTGGCGCTCATTGTGCAAGACGTGGCGCATATTGCGGAGTCGCAAGCCAGTAGCCGGGGCATTGCCATTCACCTGGATTTGGCCGAAGCATTGCCCAACGCGTACAGCAGCCCGGCGCTGGTGGGTGACGCTGACCGCCTGAAGCAGGTGCTGCTAAATTTTGTGAGTAATGCCATCAAGTACAACGTGGAAAACGGCCGTATCCACATCAGTGTCCAAATAGTAGACAAAGAAGTGGTCATCGCCATTGCCGACACCGGGCGCGGCATCGCGCCAGAAGATATGACCCACTTGTTTGAACGGTTTTATCGCGTGCCCAACGCTGAAGCCTCGGCTGAAGGCAGCGGCATGGGACTGGCTATCGCCAAGAAGATTGTCGCCCAGCACGGCGGGGGCATTACCGTAGACAGCACGGTGGGAAAAGGCACGACCTTTACGCTTCATTTACCGTTGACGGCCGTTACCCAGTAACGGCCGTTACCCAGTAACGGCCGTTTGCCCCACTTCACCCAACCCCAAAAGCCGCCATTCCGGCGGCCTTTTTATTTATGTAAAATCCTTTTCCCCTGCGCGAATGGGCACCGCCAGCCAGTTCCCCCGCGGCGGCAGCGGGCAACTGTAGTAAGGGCTGTAAGCACAGTACGGGTTATAGGCATAATTGAAGTCAACCTCAAAGCGGTTACCGCCAAGGTGACGCATACCAGGACGGTGATTGTCCATGTAGCGCCCTGCGCCATACGTCTCTACCCCATTGGTCGCATCCTTAAACGGCATAAACAGCTCTTGTCCATCAGGATCGCTGAAAATCACCAGTGCTGCCTCTTCCCCGGCAACGGTAAACGTAAACCGTCCCCAACGGCGATGGAGCCGCGCTTCCCCCGTATTGGTCTGCATCTCTATCAGCGGTTCATCCGCCGGAAAGCGCGTAACCTCCACTTCCAAAACCAGCGCCTCATTTTCAGGGAAATAATTCAATCCCTCAAAATGGAGCTTTTGCGCCTCATCCAGCGGTGATTGCGGGTGATCTGCCATAAAATCATCAATTTCAGCGCGAAATGCAGCGAGTTCACTCATTCTCATTCCTCATGCCCTCAATGCTAGAGCATCCTATTCTTACAAATAGATACCCTGCAATCCCTGGTTCTAACCAGCCCGCCAAACAAAAAGGCCCCGGACTGCCGGGGCCTTGTAAGAAATAAACCGCATTTTAGTCAGCCTTGATGCGGGCCAGCACGTCCCCTTCTTCCATGATGATGTACTTGGTGCCGTCTACTTCAATCTCATTGCCGCTGTATTTAGCAAACAGCACCCGGTCGCCTACGGCCAAATCGGTCACCATTTCCTCGGCCGTACCCACAGCTTCAATGCGCCCTTGCTGCGGCTTCTCTTTTGCCGTTTCCGGCAAAATGATGCCACTCTTCGTCGTTGTCTCCTGGTCCAGGGGACGAATTAGTACACGTGCTCCCAATGGTTCAATGGTCATTGTAAACCTCCAAATCGATTAGTTTTTGATGTCGAGAAGTTCATTAATTTTGGGTTTGTCAAAGCCAACAATTATTTTACCGCCAATGTCAATGACGGGCACACCCATTTGCCCGCTGCGCCGCACCACGTCGCGGGCGGCGGCAGGGTCTTTGCTAATGTCTACGTCGCGAAAGCGAATCTTGTTCTGGCGAAAATACCGTTTGGCCATGTTGCAGTAAGAACAGGTGGGCGTAGAGAACATAATCACCCGCGGCTGCTTTTTCTTGTCTTGTGCTCTTGTCACTGCCATTTATCCAAGTCTCCTGTTTCTCTATAGACTTTTTCAGTTTGCACTCCACTAAGGTTAGATGCAGTGCGGGAGAAAAGGTGACAAGGAAGGGTAACGGCCGTATCCATGATTGCCCCTCACGTCATCAACTCCGGCGGCAAATGGGCCACCCGGTTTAAATAACGCACACTGCAAAAGCCCGGCCCCACATCCAACCGGGAAACCGAACTGTTATGCAGCGAAAACCACACCTCGCGTGTCCCATCTGGCATGGTATTTTGCCCGGAGAAAGCGAACAAAACCATCAGAAGGGTGTAAGAAAAGCCGCCGTGGGTGACGAGGGCTACGCGGTCATCCCCCTGCCCATGGCGCGCCAGCAGCCTCTCCCACACCGCCGCGGCCCGCGCCCGTGCGGCCTCGTGCCGCTCAAAAGGCCGGTTCCACCAGCCAGCCCCATTTTGCCGTTCTGGCGGCAGCACCAGTCGCGGAAACTGCGCGGCCAATTCTTGCCCATTGGCACCCGGCAGCCCCTTGCGTTCGCCGGTCTCTAGATCATGCTCGTAAATGCCGCCCCACTCGTGAATTTCTTCCCAGGCGTGCAGCGGTATGTCCAGCGCCTCGGCCACGTAATGACCCGTTTGTACAGCCCGCCACATCAGGCTGGTGTACAGGTGGGTAAAAGGATAGCCATGGGGGTTTTGCTGACGGGCCGCCTCAGACAGCCCATTCACCGCCGGGCGCTGCGCCAGGTACTGTGCCAGGCGCTGTGCCTGCTGATGGCCAACGGCCGTTAGCCCCGGATCCGGTTTGCGCCCAGCCTCTTGTCCCGTACTAGCCCACAGCGCATTATTTTCCGACTGCGCGTGGCGAATAATATACAACTCCATGAAACAAACTCCTGGTTTGATACTCTTTCAGCGGTTCAGCCCGTCAGCCTGATTTACTGACCAGCTTCAGCAGCGCCTGGGCGGCGGCTGTGGCTGGCATCTCCCCTTCCATGACGGCGTGCTCAATCTCTGGCAGGGCCGCCTCTACCGCCGGATGTTGGTAAAAGAAGGCGCGCAATTGCTCGGCCACCAGGGTGTGTAGCCAGTCACGGCTTTGTGCCCGGCGCCGCGCCGCAAAAACCCCAGACGCCGTGGTTTGAGTCTGGAATTGGGTAATCACAGCCCACAATTGGGCAATTCCCTTGCCAGAAACGGCCGATCCCGCATAAGCTCGCGTTTGCCACCCCTCGGTTGCCGGGGTCAGATAATGCAGCGCGCGGTTGTATTCGGCTCGCGCCGCCTCTGCCCGCACCTGGTTCTGGCCATCTGCCTTGTTAATCAGGATGGCGTCAGCCAGCTCCACCACCCCTTTTTTGATGCCTTGCAGCTCATCGCCCGCGCCAGGAACCAGCAGCAGCAGGAAAAAGTCCACCATGGCGCGCACGGCAATTTCGCTCTGGCCCGTGCCCACCGTCTCCACCAAAATCACGTCAAACCCGGCGGCTTCGCCCAGCAGCATGGTTTCGCGGGTTTTGCGGGCCACACCGCCCAGCATGCCGCCCGTGGGCGAAGGGCGAATGAAGGCGTTGGGATGGCGGGCCAACTTCTCCATGCGCGTTTTGTCGCCCAAGATGGAGCCGCCGCTAACGCTGCTGGTGGGGTCCACAGCCAGCACGGCTACTTTGTGCCCCCGCTCTACCAGCATGACACCCAGGGTTTCTATAAGGGTGCTTTTGCCCGCGCCGGGCACGCCGGTGATGCCTACCCTCAGGCTATGGCCGGTGTGGGGCAGCAGCTGGCGCAGCACGTCTTGAGCCTGGGTCATGTGGCGGGGCGCGTTGCTTTCGATGAGGGTGATGGCGCGGGCCAGCACGGCGCGGTCTCCGGCAAGGACGCCTTGCACGTATTGGTCAATGGTCAGGCGATGGGGCGCAACGGCCGTTTCTCGTCTCGGTTGCGCCCCATCCAGGCCATCATGCCCGCCCACTACGCCTCTCATCACCCGCGTGGCAAAGGCATCCCCGGCGTCTTCCGGGGTCCATTCTGGTTTCTTGCCGCTGTCGTTCATCATGCTTACAAAGCCGCCGCCCACACAACCTGGGGCAGCACATGGACGCCCGGCGGGGCGGCTTCTCCTGCGCCCACAATGTGGCCCAGCCCGGCGGCCATCACCGCCAAAGTCACATCAAAGGCATTGAGGCTGTCGCCCCAGCCGGCCGTCAGGTTAAACATAGCGCCACCAGCCAGCAGGTACACGGTACGGCCGTTGACGTTAAACGCCTCTACGCAGGGCAGCACCGTCTTGTGAGGGTAGGCGCGCAGGGCGGTGACGTCAAATTCGTCGTTGGCGTGCCCCACATTCAGCAAAAAGACGCCGTCGCGCAGCCGCGGCAGGTGGTCGGCGCCGATGACGTGGCGCGCCCCGGTGGCCGTGGCGATAACGTCGGCCTGGGGCACTGCCTCTTCCAGGTTGCGCACGGGCCAGCCGTCGTAGCGGGCCTGAATCTGGCGGGTGGGGTCAATATCGGCTACCGCCACCGTCCCGCCGTAGGCGCGGGCCGCTGCCGCCACGCCTTGCCCGACCAGCCCATAGCCCACCACCAGCACCTGCTTTTCGTGCAGGGTCAGGCGGGTGGTCTCGGAGAAGGTATGCCAGGCCGTCAGCCCCACCATGTGCCGGTTGTGCAGCCCCTCTTTCACGGGCAAATCGTCCCAGTTGAAGATGGGATAGCGGGGCGAAACCTGCCCCAGCCGGTTGATGCCGGAACCGGTGGCTTCCAGGGCGGCGCGTACGGCCGTTTCCTGGCCGGTTTCGTGCAGGCGCGTGGTCAGGTCGGCCCCCATTTCGCCAAGATGGGTGGGCTGCCACGCCAGGGCCTGGTCCAAGGCCGCCCGGTGCTCGGCAGGGGACATGTTGCGCCAGGCGGAAGCGGTGGCGCCCTGGTTAACCAGATGGGCGACTGCGACATCTTGCACGGTGGTGGGGTTGCAGGTAGTCAGGAACACCTGGGCGCCGCGGGCCAGCAACCCTTCCACCAAAGGAACCATTTTCAGGTCCAGATGCATGCTGCAGGCCAGGCGCACGCCGTCCATAGCGGGCCAGCGCGCCATAGCCCGGTGCAAACGGGGCATGTGCTGCCGCGCCCAGGTAAGTTCTTGCGCAAAGTTGGTATCCATATGGTGATTGTATCAGATCGCAGACTATTCACCCTGCCCGCGGGAGAACCCTGGTTGACCGTCAAACGTATACAAATTTTCAGTCTTAATCATTTGCAGGCCAGCTTGCGTGAGGCGGTCAAGGAGCTGCACCACCTCCCCATATGGGCCAGGCTCTTCGCGCAGGAAACGGCAGCGCCAATGGTCGGTGCAAAAGGTTTCTGGCAGGCCATCGGGGTAAACCTTCACACCGCGATTGGTGATGAGGGATAAGCGGAATTGTTCGGGCGTGGCGGCGTGCAGTTGGGCGGCCAGGGCGTCGGGCTGGCGACCTGGCTCGTCCCAGAAGAGGAACACATCTACCCCAACCAGGCGTTGGTTTACGGGCTTCTGCGGCTTGCGGGTGACCTTGATGGGTGCGCTGCGGTATTCGACAGCCCGCAGTTGGCGCGGTTTTTGGCCCAGGCGGGCAATGACGGCCTCGGTGAACTGCCGTGTGCCTACTTCTTGCTGGCTCAGCCCTTCGCGGTAAATGTCGGCCGTGTGGATGCCATCTTCCAAAGTACACAACCAGGCGTTTTTGATCTTTTCGCCCACCACGCCCAATCCTAAATGCACCAGCATTTGCGTGGCGGCTACCAGCAGGCCAGAGGGGTTAGCTACGCCGTGCCCGGCGATATCGGGGGCCGAGCCGTGGACGGCTTCGAACATGGCGACTTGTTCCCCGATGTTGGCAGAAGCGGCAATGCCAATGGAACCGGCTAGCTGGGCGGCAATGTCGGAGAGAATGTCGCCATACAGGTTTAGGGTGACGATGACGTCGAACATTTCGGGTTGGGCGGCCAGGCGGGCGGCGCCAATGTCAATGATCTGGTGGTCGGCTTGGATGTCGGGGTATTCTTGGGCCACTTCCTCGAAGACCTGATGAAATAAGCCGTCGGTCAGTTTCATGATGTTGTCTTTGGTCATGCAGGTGACTTTTTTACGGCCGTAAGCGCGAGCGTACTCAAAGGCGTAGCGAATGATGTTTTCGCTGCCGGGGCGGGTGATGAGCTTGAGGACCTGGGTGACTTCGGGCGTCTGGCGATGTTCGATGCCGGCGTACAGATCTTCTTCGTTCTCGCGGATGATGACCAGGTTGATGCCAGGGTGGGCAGAGGCGACAAAGGGGCTGTAGGATTTGCACGGCCGAATGTTGGCAAACAGATTAAGCGTTTTGCGGATGGTGACGTTGACGCTTTTGAACCCTTTGCCCAGGGGCGTGGTAACGGGGCCTTTGAGCAGGCAGCCGCTTTCTTGCAGCAGCGCCCAGGCGGAATCGGGCACGCCGGAGGTGATGCCCTGGCGATAAACGGCTTCGCCCACCTCAATAAACTCATAGTCGAGGGGGGCGGAAGCCGCAGCCAAAATATCCAGAACGGACTGCATAATTTCAGGGCCAATGCCATCTCCAGGGGCAACTACGATGCGTTTGTTAGCCATGTGTCTGTAGAATCCTTTTTGTAGTTTGATGTTTGGTTTGTGCGCGGCCAGGTACAAAGCTTTGGCCAGCAGAGGAAAATCGCCCCGATTTTAGCACGGGGCGCTGCTTTACCGGGTAACTTCTCATCCCCAATGAACGATTGTCCTAAGTTTGCTGGGTGTGGCGTAGATTAACGGCGGGGGGAAACGGCCGTTGCGCTTGCGGCAAGGTGGGTAAATGGGTAGATGGGAGGGGGAGGAACGGCCGTTACAACTTTGTCAAATGATTTTGTCGTGTTTTTCCAAGTTGTGACGCGCACAAAGCAATTGAATGTTTTCAGCTTTAAGCGATGTTCCCCCTTTGGAATAAGGAATAACGTGGTCAAAGTGTAATTCGTCTGTTGCTCCACATTCAACGCAACGACCCTTGTCGCGTTTCCAAACTTCCAATTTCACGTGTGTTGGAATCACCCGGCTTCGCTCAGCACTCTCAATACGACCGTCTCCAGATAGAGAATCATCATCAATAGCAATCAATTTGAACTTAAAAACCTTTCGTATTCCATTAGATTCGGTCCAAGAATCTACTAGATGAAAAAGTCCGTTATAGGACCAGATCCCTGCTCTAAGTTTCTCGTACACACGTACACGCTCTGGAGGCTGTCCGAATTGCTTGAAATTTTGTGCCGCTCGGTGGAATTTTCCATTGTCAGTCAACCTGACCGTTTTTGTAAATTCAGGTTGGTCAGCCTGTTTTGGATCCGGTGTGCTAGAGTTGCGCGGCTCATCATGACCTTCGTAAATTAATGTTGCTCCATCATCCTCAACCTGGTCTTGATAGGGAGCATTTGGGCGAACAGACATCAAAATTACAGAATGATCGTCGCTCAAGTGAAAGTTCATTCCCTTTTGTAAGCTGGTTCCTTCTCGATGACACATTTCCAAATACGAAATAATTTCGTTACTCATTTTTTACCTATCGAAAACCACTATAGCGACTCGTGAGAATGTCCCAAACGGCCGTTCAACTCCACCAGCACCTTCTTCGCCGCAATGGGAATCACCGTGCCGGGGCCAAAAATGGCCGCCGCGCCGTGGGTATAGAGGTACTCGTAATCTTGCGCCGGAATCACGCCGCCGATGACCACCATGATGTCCGCGCGACCCAGCGCCGTCAGTTCCGCCACCAACTGCGGCAGCAGCGTCTTGTGCCCCGCCGCCAGCGAGCTGATGCCCACCACATGCACGTCATTCTCCATGGCCTGCCGCGCTACCTCCGCCGGCGTTTGGAACAGCGGGCCAATGTCCACGTCAAAGCCCAAATCGGCAAAGGCCGTCGCCACCACTTTTGCGCCGCGATCATGGCCGTCCTGGCCGATTTTCGCCACCAAAATGCGCGGGCGGCGCCCCTCTAACTGCTCAAACTCGTCGGCCATGCGCCGCACCTCGGCAATTGCATCCATCTCGCCATACTCCGCCCGGTATACCCCGGCTATAGAGCGGATGACGGCCTGATGCCGTCCCCACACCTGCTCCAACGCGCTGCTGATTTCGCCTAAGCTGGCACGGGCGCGGGCCGCATTCACCGATAACTCCAGCAAATTGCCCGCGCCAGATACGGCCGCTGCGGTTAGCGCTTCCACGGCAGCATGCACGGCGTGCTCATCCCGGCTGGCCCGCAATTCTTGCAAACGGGCGATTTGGGCGGCGCGTACGGCCGTATTATCCACCTCCAAAATATCCAACGGCGCTTCCTCATCCAGGCGGTACTTATTCAAGCCCACCACCGTCTCCTGGCCGGAATCAATGTGCGCCTGGCGGCGGGCGGCCGCTTCCTCAATGCGCATCTTCGGCAGCCCCGTCTCCAGCGCCTTGGCCATGCCGCCCAGTCCTTCCACCTCCTCGATGTGCGCCCAGGCACGCCGCGCCAGTTCATGCGTCAGCGTTTCCACGTAGTAGGAGCCGCCCCAGGGGTCTACCACGCGAGTAATGCCCGTCTCGTGCTGCAAATACAACT
>CAZDEO010000064.1:0-28890 GCA_964504445.1 uncultured Anaerolinea sp.
TATCCCTTACACCGACCGGCTAGATTACATTTCATCCATGTCCAATAATCACGGTTATGTGTTAGCTGTGGAAAAGCTTTTGGGGTCCACTGTACCGGAACGGGCGGAATGGATCCGCATTTTGATGGTGGAGCTGACACGTATTGCCAACCATTTGTGGGCCATTGGCTTTTTGCTCAATGATTTGGGGGCGCTGCAAACGCCTATGCTGTATTACTACATTGAGCGCGAGTTGATTTTGGACTTTTTTGAAGCGGCCTCTGGTTCGCGCATGATGTGTAACTATATGCGTTTTGGTGGCGTGGCGTATGATTTGCCGGACGAGGTGCGTGGCCAGCCCATTATGCAATTTTTGCATGACCTTGTTTATGAAAGGTTACCCAAAGCGCTGGAGCAGGGTGACCAGTTGATGACCGGCAATGAAATCGTGCGCGCGCGTGGTATTGGTGTGGGCTATCTCTCGCCAGAAGAAGCCATTGCTTACAGCGCTGCCGGGCCGGTTTTGCGCGCCAGTGGCGTGCCTTATGATTTACGCAAGGCGAACCCTTACTCGTACTATGAGCACCTGAATTTCGACGTGGCGGTGCGCTACAATGGGGATATTTATGACCGTTTCTTGATCCGTATTGATGAGATGATGCAGAGTTTGCGTATTTTGCAGCAGGTTCTGCCGCATTTGCAGGAAACGGAGGGGGCACCAATTAGTGACGGGAAGCCGCAATATGCGATTCGTATGCCGCGGGCTGGTGAGGCGTACGGCCGTGTGGAAAACCCAAAAGGTGAATTAGGCTATTATGTCACAGCCAAACGACGCGACGCCAACCCGGCTCGCTATCATGTTCGGTCTCCTTCTTTCATCAACCTGACCGCCCTCGAAAAAATGTGCAAAGGGCACAAGGTAGCCGACGTGGTCGCTATTTTGGGCAGCATTGACATTGTGCTGGGCGAGGTGGATCGGTAAAACAGTAACCAGTACCGCTACTAAACAGTGAATACTGTATTTTTATGGAGCTAATATGTACGGACTTGGAATCTTGAAGGGAATGGCAATTACCCTCAAACATTTTGTCAACAGCTATGTGGATGACATTTTCTGGGCTTCTCGCGGCGGCCGTTACTATAATGATGAGGCGCTGGCCGTGCGCCAAAGCCTGGAAGGGAAAGGGGTCATCACCGTTTTCTACCCGGAAGAGAAGCTGCCGGTACCTGAACGCTTTCGTTTTGTACCCTTCCTGATAACCGATGAGCCTGAGCCAGGCCAAAAGTGGGGCCATGATTGGTGTACTTCTTGTGGTATTTGCGCCAAAGTTTGCCCGCCCCAGTGTATCTGGATTAAACGGGGGACCCAACCTAACGGCCGTCCCAAACCTGAGCCTGAAGAATTCTACATTGACATCGACATCTGCATGAACTGCGGCTTGTGCGCCGAATTTTGCCCCTTCGACGCCATTAAGATGGACCACGACTACGAGTTAGCCAGCTACAACCGCACTACCGCCCACATTCACGATAAAGAGCGGTTAAGCAAGCCCATCAGCTACTGGCGTGAAATTGCACCCCAAAAAGCTGAGGCAGAAGCCGCCGCCCGTAACTTTGCCGAAGAATCCAAGAAAAAGAAAAAGGCCAAACGAGGTGAAGAAGACGACGGCCGTGAAGAACGCCTGGCCGAAATAATGGCCCGTCAACTTGCCTACAAAGGTGTACAGTATTAAATTTTTTATCATCATTACCAGCCAATGAAAATCAATACTTCACTATCGCTGGGGGCGGTGGGCAAGTATTGATTTTTGTTTTATAAGATTTATAAAGAGAAAGCTATGTCTGACAAAAACACGCAAATAACCGAAGAAGCCGTTATGGCCGCCCTATCTAACGTCATCGAGCCAGAACTGCACCGCGACCTGGTTTCGTTAAACATGATTCGCAACCTAAAAATCGAGGGCAACCAAGTCGAGTTCACCATCATGCTCACCACCCCAGCCTGTCCCCTCAAAGGCAAGATGGAAAAAGACTCGCGTGCTGCCCTGGCGGCAGTAAGTGGCATTGGCGAAATTACAATCAATTGGGACGCCAACGTGCCCCAAGACAACCGCATCCGCAACCAGATTGGACAGCAGTTCCGCAACACCATCGCCGTTTCCAGCGGCAAGGGTGGCGTAGGCAAAAGCACCATCTCCGTTAACCTGGCCATTGCCCTGGCCCAGGCTGGCGCGCGGGTCGGCTTACTCGATGCCGACATTCTTGGCCCCAACATCCCCATGATGATGGGCGTGGCCACCATGCCCCCACCCCGCAACCGCAAGATGATTCCCGCTGAAAACTTCGGCGTCAAGTTCATTTCCACCGCCTTCCTGGTCAAGCCAGACCAACCCCTCATCTGGCGCGGCCCCATGCTGCACAGCGCCATCCAGCAGCTGCTTACCGACGTAGATTGGGGCGAGTTGGATTACCTGATTGTGGACCTGCCACCGGGAACTGGCGATGCGCAACTTACCCTGGCCCAGGTGCTGCCCCTCTCCGGCGCGCTGATTATTACCCAACCCATGCAGGTGGCCGCCTCTGACGCCTTGCGCGGCATGAAGACCTTTGAAAAGCTAGACGTGCCGATTATCGGCGTCATCGAAAATATGAGCGGCGAGTTCTTTGGCACCGGCGCCGGAATGAAGCTGGCCCAGGAATACAACGTGCCCTATCTGGGCAGCGTGCCGTTGGATGCCAATGTGCGCGTGGGCGGCGACAGCGGGCAACCCATCTTGATTGCCCATCCTGAATCACCGGCAGCGGAGGCATTGAAAACGATTGCTAAAGACGTGGCTGCCCGCGTGAGCTTACTGACACTGCAGCAGCAGGCGTCCAATGTAATACCCATTCAAATGATTGGGTAGTTTGGTGAGATAGCTTCTTTAGGAGTTCGTTGGTTTTGTGAGTTAGAGCCAGCCGGTTGGCTGGCTTTTCCTTTTGCACTATCAGCCGCAAGCAAAAGCGAATTGGAAGCGGTTTTATGATCTGCTTTGGTCATTTTTATCAAATTCGCTATAACTATATGCAATTGCAATCCCAAACCGACACAGAACGGTTAAATTCTGTACAAACCATATCCGAACCAGTGGAGAATCCATGACAACTGTGGCAACCAATACCAAAATATCGGACATTGTAGGTGTCCGCTTTCAAAAATTAGGAAAACTCTACCATTTCCGGGTTCGGGAGCCAGAAACCATTGACCCAGGAGACCACGTCATTCTGGAGACCAAACGTGGGCGACAACTCGGGCAAGTCATTGCCTACGTGAAACCTGAAGAAGTGCACAGCCTGAAAGGGATGAAGTTCGTTCAGCGTAAAGCAACCCCGCGGGACATGGTGATGAAGCAGGTATGGGAAGCCAAAGAACTGGATGCCCTGATCACCTGCCGCGAAAAGGCAGAAGGCTTCGGCATTAGAGACGCCAAATTTGTAAAAGCCGAATATAGTTTTGATGGCTCCTGGCTTACTTTTCTCTATACCACCGAAAACAAAAAGCTCAATATCCAGCCTCTGCAAAACAGCCTTAGCCAGGCATTTAATACCAAAATTGAGATGCGGTTGATTGGCCCCCGCGATGTGGCGCGAATCATGGGCGGATTTGGGGCGTGCGGTGCGCCTCGCTGCTGTTCTACCTTCCTCACGGATTTCAGCCCTATTTCTATTCGTATGGCGAAGGAACAGGGCATTTCTCTCAGCCCGCAGGAAATTACGGGGATGTGCGGCCGTTTGCGCTGTTGCCTGATTTATGAATACGAGCAGTATGTTAGCGCCAAAAAGACTTTGCCCAAGGTAAACAAACGCGTGGGCACCCCCTACGGTGAGGGCAAGGTGCGGGACGTGCGGGTCATTCGCGACTCGGTGATTGTGGACGTTGAAGGGGAGCGATACGAGGTGTTTCGCCATGAGCTGGAGCCTTTGGATGAGCTACAGGCTTTGCAAAAAAAGGCTGAGGAAGGTTGCTCTAAGCACGAAAATGGCGGCTGTGAATGTGGCGCGCGCTGAGAGGAAAATGGCATGCAAAAAAACCGCGAAGAGGCCTGGAATCTGGTTTGTGAATTTGTGCAGGATGAAGGGCTGCGACGGCACATGCTGGCTGTGTCTGCGGCCATGCAGTTTTATGCGCAAAAATTAGGGGCGGATCCGGAGTATTGGGGCATTGTGGGGCTGATTCATGATTTTGATTGGGAAATTCACCCTAACTTGAATGAGCATCCAACGAAGGGCGCCGTGATTTTGCGTGAACGGGGCTGGAATGAGGAAACGATTCGCACGATTTTGTCCCATTACAGTGCGGGCACGGCCGTTGCGCGGGAAAAGCCCATTGATTTTGCGCTGCTGGCCTGCGATGAGATTACGGGACTAATCATTGCCACGGCCCTGGTACGGCCGTCCAAAAACATCGCCGACGTCACCCTCAAATCTGTTCGTAAAAAATGGAAAGACACCCGTTTTGCCGCCGGGGTAGAACGGCCCCACGTCACCGAAGTAACGGCCGATTTCAGCCACGCTTGCTTCGCTGGCCAGTTGGAACTATGGGAACATATCGGCAACGTGCTGGCGGCTATGCAGGGCGCAGCCGGGCTACTGGAGTTGGACGGCCGTTTGGCCAACTAATGGGCAACTCGTGCAAGGCATTTAGAGAGGTTTTACTGCCCTAAACAAATCCCCGAAAAGCAAAAAACGCCAGAATTTACACATAGGCACAAGCGCCGACAAAACTGTCGCGCAAGGCAGGAACAGCCTGCACGTCATCGGCGTACACGCCGTTGCGAGAACCGGATGAGTGTATGACGTGCCACCCGCCCACACTCATCGCCACGTGGGTAATTTTGCGGTGTCCGCCAGCGCTGCCAAAGAAAAGCAGGTCGCCCGGTTGAAAAGGAGGCTGCACCGGCTTCCCCGCATCAAGCTGCATATCGGCATCCCGCGGGAGCGGGACGCCCACCAACCGGTGCAGCAGTTGGGCCAGGCCAGAGCAGTCAATGCCCAAGGTCGAGCAGCCTCCCCAGCGGTAGGGCACGCCAACGTATTGGTAAGCGTCAGTCACCATTTGCTGGCGACGGCCGTTTTCATCCTGCGGCAAATCATCAAATGCGCGCAAATCGGCCTGGGGCAGCCAACCCACTAACCCACCAGCCAGGGTAAGTTTCCCCCACCCATCGGCAAAGGGTTCTGGGGCAACGGCCGTGCCGGCCAGCACCCGGCTTACCAAAGGCGCGTTGATGCGCGGTTCCGCCCGCAGCATACTTAGCGGTTGGCCCACCAAATGGGTCGCCGAAGTCTCCGGCCATTCACCCAGATAAGCGGCATTCACCCAACCCAGGTAACCATCCTGCTGGCGCACAAAAGTCCAGCCCTGGGCGGCAAAAAGCGGCTCTACCTGCGCCCCGTTAAGCAGCTCACTCATCATTTCCGTAGTGCGCGAAGGATGACGGTGCAGTCCTGCCAGGTTGGTGCAGACGGTCAGCATAGCCGCCTCTGGCTGCCGCAACACCAGAACACGGGCAGGGTCAATGGTGAGGGCAGGGAAATGAGTAGACAGGTGTTGGCTAACGGCCGTTTTCATTGCCTCGTCCAATACCCGTCCGGTTAGCACGCATTGGCCAGCGGAAACGGCCGTGGCCTCCACCTCGCAAAACTGCGTTCGTCCATCTAAACTCTGCTGAAACGTCGCTAACCTATTTTGAACTTCGGCCAACATAGTATCCTCCACATCAATTCTCCTGCGGTTGGTGCAGTACCGCGCCAATGCCCGGTCGTTCCGGCAAAGACAGCCGCGCCTCCTGGTCAATCTGCACGCCATCAAAAGGATCATTGCCAATAAGCAGCGGCGCGTCCAAATCCAGCCAGTCGGCCAGCCCCGACAGGTGCGCCATCGCCGTCACCCCCAAGGAAGTTTCCACCATGCAGCCCAGCATAATGCGTAAGCCTAACGCCTGTGCCCGGCGCAACACTTGCAAGCCAGGGGCTAACCCGCCCACTTTCATCAGCTTCAAATTGACGCCCTGCACGCCCACTTCAGCCAGTCGCTCAACATCAGCCAGGCTTTGCAATGACTCATCGGCCACCACGGGTACAGGCACGCGGGCCTGCACAAAGCCCAGGCCGGCAATGTCACTCTTGGGTACCGGCTGCTCCACAAAGGTAATGCCAAGGGGCAGCATCTTTTCCACTAAGGCCACGGCCTCTTCAGCCTGCCAGCCCCCATTGGCGTCTATGCACAATTCTGCGTCGGGGCGCGCCTGCCGCACGGCCGTTACGCGCGCCAGGTCACCTTCGCTACCCAATTTCAGTTTGAGCAAAGGATAGCCAGCCTTTTCCACCGCCAGACGGGCCATCTCTTCCGGGGTGTTAATGCCAATGGTATAGGATGTAATTTTGGGCGTGGGGCGGGGCAGGTCAAGCAAAGCATAGAGGGGCAAATTTTGCTGGCGCCCCAGGCGATCATGCAGCGCCAAATCCAGGGCACAGCGTGCCGGTGCAGGGCCATTAGCGCCCACCCATGCAGGAATAGAAGCCAGATCATCGGGAAAGGGATCGCGGCGATAGGCTACGGTTTCCCAAAAGGCAATCATTTCTGCCGTATCCACACCATAATAGGGAGGAATAGTCCCTTCCCCCCACCCTTCATCACCCGCCAAGCGTAACCAAAAAGCCTGCCGGGAGGCGCTCACTCCGTAGGAAACTCGAAAAGGGTTTTGCAATTGCAAAGTAATGGCCGCCCACTGTACCCGTTTTTCTTCGTTCATAGGCAGGAGTATAGAGCTTTTCCAGCGGCAGGCCAATACCCGTAACCAGAAATCAGCCTTCTGCGTGTCGTGACGCAAAGCCATCCTCGCTGATGACCACACACTGTTTCCAAAACGCCAAATCTAAATGGTTTATTACATTGTCAAAAATGAGTTTCGACTTTCCCGAAAGCTGAGAAAGCCTCTTTGCCAGAACAATTGGTTCGCAGCTTTCGGAAAACAATGATTTATTTATCGCTTCTTAAAAAAATCTGAACAATCTTTCGCTATCCTCAGGGCAGTAACGGCAAGCCAATTGAATGGCACGCAATAGAAGCTATTTGAAAAGGAGATAAATACATGTTACTGCAGAAAAAGTTTGTCTATATGGTACTGGGTGGGTTTTTGGCCCTGGCGTTAACCTTTGGCGCTTTTGCAGCTTTTGCCCAAACGGGCGAAGATGAGAACACGGCGCAAAATGAAACCGAGGCTGAAGAGAGCGGCGAAACCGCGGAAACCCCAGCCTGGCCCCAGTTTGGACCTCGTGGTTTTGACCGCATGCCCCACGAAGCCGCCTTTAACAACGATAATGCGTTGCTGGCTGAAGTGTTGGGCATCTCGGTAGAAGAGCTTGAAGCAGCCCAAGAAACGGTGCGCACAACAGCCATTGAAGAGGCAGTCGCCGCGGGTCTGCTAACGCAGGAACAGGCTGACCAACTGCTGGCGAACCCGTTGGGGTTCCGCGGGGCCAGAGGCTTTCATGGCATTGGCCTGGCGGCGGAAAATCACCTGGAAATGCTGGCCTCTGAACTGGGCATCTCTGTGGAAGAGCTACAAGCCGCTCTGGACGAGGTACAGGCCACTCGCCTGGCTGAGAAAGTGGCCACTGGTGTTCTGACTCAGGAGCAGGCAGATATGATCCAGGCGTACCGCAACGTGCAGGATTACGTGGACTATGACGCCCTGACGGAAACAATGCAGTCTTTCTACCAGGCCGCCATTGAGCAAGCCCTGGCTGACGGCGTGATTACGCAGGGTCAAGCCGACCAGATGCTGGAAAATGTGGGCAACATGAACATGCGCGGCTTTCCTGGTGGGCGCATGCCAGGCATCATGGGCGGGCGTGGGGGTCATGGCGGCCCAGGTGGGCATTTCCACGGCTTTGCCCCGGCGCCCAGCAATGGGTAAATGAGTTGTTGAAACAATGCTTGAAAAGGGCACACAAAATGGTGTGCCCTTTTTTTGTGTAAGGAAACGGCCGTTTCACAATCCAACCGCAACTTTTTCACTTAGCCAGCATGACCGCCAACCTAAACCCAATTGCGCTACCGAATTTACCCTTTTTGGCTTATAATGGCAGCTAATATGACCAGTTACGGGTAACCAATACCCAAATTCAATTCTAGAAAGGAGCCTTGTATGGACAAACAAACCCTTATTGACCACCTGAACGAAGACTTGGCTGGCGAACTCAGCGCCATTGCCCAATACATTACCTATGCCGCCAAAGCCACCGGCCCCTACCGCCCTCAGTTGGCCCAGTTTTTCCTGACAGAAGTGGCGGATGAGCAACTGCACGCCCAATTCCTGGCCAATAAAATTGTAGCGCTGGGGGGTGAACCCACTACAGTGGCCCGCCCTGTAGCTCCGGCCAAAACCAACCGAGAGATGCTGGAAGCCGTGCTGGCGGCTGAACTTCAGGCGGGGAAAGATTACACCAAACGCGCTGAAGAAGCTGAAGCGTATGGTGACAAGGGCCTCGTAGTCGCTCTAGAAGATATGGTCCGCGACGAGATGGGCCATTCTGAAGAAACAGAGCGCATGCTGCGCGACTGGCCTCTATAACCCTAACCCATTGTAGAGGCAGGTTTGAAACCTGCCTCTACCTTATCCCCCCTGAAATACCTGCTCAATTACTTCCTCAATGGGCGGGTCCTGAATGGTCAAATCATGAATCGGTAAATCGGCCAGCAGTTGGCTGGTAACGCGGGCGGTTTCCTCTTTGGCAACCCGCAGCGCTACCTGTCCCTCGGTGTAGCGCACCACCTCGCCATAAGGCTGTAAAGCAGCCGCGCCCCGTCCCTGGGTGGCCCCCGAAGCCAGATCAACCACGATGGTCTTGTGGAGCGAAAAGCGCTTGACCAGGGCGCTCAAGTCGCCATCGAAAAGGATACGGCCGTGATGGATGACAATGACCCGCTGGCACAACGCCTCTACGTCCGCCATGTAGTGGCTGGTAAGTAGCACCGCCGCCTGGTGCCGTCGGTTATACTCGGCCACAAACTCCCGTATGCGGCGCTGGGCTGTCACATCTAGGCCAATGGTCGGCTCATCCAAAAAAAGAACCTGGGGGCGGTGCAGCAGCGCCCCGGCAATCTCACACTTCATACGCTCGCCTAGCGACAAATTGCGCACCGGTTTGTGAATAAGCGGGGCCAGCTCCAGCAAGTCCACCAGTTCATCCAGGGTGGCCCGGAACTGTTCTTGCGGAATGTGATAAATCACCCGGTTTAATTCAAAGGAATCAATGGCCGGAATATCCCATACAAGCTGGTTACGCTGGCCCATCACCAGCGTAATTTGCTGCAAAAATTCCTTCTTGCGCTGCCACGGTGTATGACCCAACACGTCTACCGTGCCTGCTGTGGGGTGCAGCAACCCACTCAGCATTTTGAGGGTGGTGGTTTTGCCGGCGCCGTTTGGCCCTAAGAAGCCCACAATCTGGCCCGGTGGCACCTCGAAACTGATACCATCCACGGCGTGAATGTCCCGAGTTTTGCGGCGCACCAGGCTGCGCAAGGCAGCCTGTAAGCCCGCATCCCGCTCAGAGATGGTGTAGGTTTTGCGCAGTTCTTGCAAGCGAATGGCGGTTTTAGACACGGTCATGCTCTTTTGCACGCCAATCAGACAGGATGAAGGCGTGGATTAGGTCGAAGAAAAAGAGAAAAGCGCCCTGCGCCACAATTCCCCAACCTTGCCCACGCCAGCGCGGGTCTGCTTTGCCTTTGGTGCGGGCTAACTGCCAGCCACCCAGCATGTAAAACACGTCCAGGCCAGTATTGATCCATAACAAGCGGCGTAGATTACGGGTTTCTTTGGCCAGGGTCTCCGGTTGGTGGGCGGCGGGGGCGGCGGCGCGTTGGCGACTGCTGCGCCCGCCAATGAGGGCAATGAGCAGGTTGATGACGCCCCAGCCTACGAATTGTGTCCCCACGCCTTGCTGCGTTGGGCTGCCGTGCAGTAGCAGGCTGAGGCCAGTGGCTATGCTGGCGCTGGCCCAACTGAGCAGGCGCCGGGTAAGGGTTTGGTTAAATTGCCAGATTGTCATGAACTTTCCT
The DNA here is from genome assembly GCA_964504445.1 of uncultured Anaerolinea sp. Lineage (GTDB taxonomy): Bacteria > Chloroflexota > Anaerolineae > Promineifilales > Promineifilaceae > JACSRF01. The sequence goes on from CAZDEO010000064.1 coordinate 10,091, forward strand.
CCAAAGCGTGGGCAACGGCCGTTTCTGCGTGAATGCGCGTCGTATCAAAAACCGGCACCGGGCTGTCCGTCTGGTCCACCAGCAGCCCAATTTCCGTGCAGCCAAATATGATGCCTTCGGCGCCGTGCTGGACCAGATCCGCCATAATCTGCCGGTATTGTCGGCGGGACTCTGCTCTGGTGATGCCCAGGCACAGTTCTTCGTAAATGATGTTGTGCACCACTTGCCGCCCGGCTGCTTCGGGAACCAACACCGCCAACCCGTGGCGTTGTTCCAGGCGGCCTTTATAGAAATCCTCGGTCATGGTGAAGCCGGTGCCTAACAGCCCCACGCGCCGCAAACCTGTTGCCTGAACGGCCACGGCCGTGGCGTCGGCAATGTGTAGCAAGGGAATGGTGATTGCGGCCTGGACGTCTTCCGCCATTTTGTGCATGGTGTTGGTGCAAATCACCACAAAATCCGCCCCACCGCGCTCCAACTGTTGGGCAGCCTGGCACATCAGCCTGGTGGCTTGGTCCCAACGCCCCTGGTGCTGTAACGTTTCAATTTCAGCAAAGTCGAAAGAGAACATGAGGCTTTTGGCGGAATGCAAACCACCTAAACGTGCCTTCACAGCTTCGTTGATGATGCGATAGTAGGCTAGAGATGATTCCCAACTCATACCCCCTAACAGACCAATGGTTTTCACAACATACTCCTGCAAAAAAGCTGGCTTTTCTATGCTGCCGGCGCGTTATTTTCAACCACTGGCAGGCGCACCACAAAGGTGCTGCCTTCGCCAGGCTGGCCGGTGCTCTCGACCCAGATTTCACCACCATGAGCTTCGGTGACCAATTTGCAATAGGGCAACCCTAAACCTGTGCCGCTGCGCCGCCCAGAAGCGTACCCAAATTTAAATTTCTCAAATAGGTTGGTCCGCGCTGAAGGAGCAATGCCATTTCCTGTATCGCTAACGCCGAGCAGCATGGTGGGCGGAAAGTCACTTTTGTCCAGTTGTGCCCAAAGACGCACACGGCCGTTATCCGGGGTAAACTTGATGGCATTATCCACCAGGTTATACACCAGGCGCACCACGGATTCATAATCAACATTGAGGGGCGGTAACCCAGGCGCCGCTTCGACAGCGAGCTGGAGACGGGCCTCCTGGGCAACAGCTTCAAATTGGGCCGCAACATCATCTAACAACAATTTTACCGGCACCGGCTGCAAATTGAGGGGGACGGTTTTGCTCTCCAGCTTGTAAATATCCAGTAAATCATTGATCAGGCGCATCATGCGCAGGCCATTTTTCTCGGCCATGGTCAACACGGTGGGTAGATACTCAATCTCGCCTTTGTTGGCCTGCAGGTGGCCAAGTTCCAGGGTATTGAGGATATTGGCTAAAGGTGCGCGTAAATCATGCACTAACATGTGGGTCATTTCCTCGCGCAGGCGGTTTAACTCTACCTCTTCGGTGACGTCCCGCAAAATGAGCAGCCACCCCATTACCTGCCGGTGTTCTTCGTCGTAAACGGCCGTTACTACCCGTTCCACAAAGCGCGGCGAATACCCAGAAAGCATAATCTGCTTTTTTATTTGTGCACCCTCCCCCTCATGCACTAACAACTCACAATCCTGATAAAACGCTTCGGCCGTGTAACCCATGCGTACCAGCAGCGTGCCGCCCTCGGCCGGCCACGTGCGCGCCAATTGGCCTTTCGCCTCCAGACCAATTAGCCCTACATACCCACAAAAAGCCCGGTTAACTGCCAGCATTTCCCAATCCTTACCCAAAAGCAAAATGCCATCCTGCGTTGTCCGGAAAATTGAGTTTAGCTCTTGAACACGCCGGGCTAATGAGCTACGAATCTGAGCATACAACCGCGCATTTTGAATAGCCAGGGCAGCCTGAGTCGCCACGGTTTCCAATAGTTGCTGGTGCGCCGGCGTATGAATACCTTGCTTTTGCAACGACTGCACGGACATCACCCCGAGCGCCTTTTTCCCAGCCAAAATGGGCACACTCAAATAAGAAGAAGCCAATACACCAATCGGCTCTAGCTGCAAATCCGCCACTTTTTGGGCCACGTTGTCAGCAATGAGCAAAGATTGTTGCGTCCGCAAAATGTATTCTGTAACTCCATTAGCCGGGCGGCGTGATGGAAAAACCACCGGCTCTCCTTCCTGCACAAAATAAGGAAAAGTAATTCGCTTAGTTTCATCGTCGTACAGGGCCACATAAAACGTGTCGGCAGGCATCAGTTGGCGCACCTGCTCATAAATGGCTTGCAACACCTTGTCCAGTTCCAGGCTAGCCCCCAAAGCTTGCCCCACGGTTTGCAGCCCATCTAGTTCAAGCAGGCGCCGCTCTAAACCCTGGCGCGTGCGATCTAAATTGTAGGTGATTAAAGAAAACCCCATGACAATGAGACTGAGAAAGGCAATATGGCCCAGCCCTAACTGCATGTAAACGTCTGTGATGAAGGGTAAGAAAATGAATGGTGCTCCTTCATAAAAAAGCAGGAAGGGGATTTGCTGGATAAATATGCTAGCCTGGGGACGGGAGAAAAAGTGATAATAAAGGGCAATAACGGTGTAATTAACAGTAAAATAGGTAAAAGCGAAAAAAAGAAGAGCGATAATCCAGGTCACGGTAAAAGGGTCGCTCAGTCGGTTAGGTTGTAGCAATAAAAAAACCTGCCCAGCCACCATCAAACTCAGCGTATTGTTAAAAATATTAACGGCCGTTCTACTAACCACCTGCTCCCACGACAATACCTGCGACAAGCGCAACGCCCGGCGAAACCGGTAGCGCACCACACCATGCAGGCAAGAGCTAACAAAAATAATCCAGGCCGTTGGCAAAATCCCCAGCACCACAAAGGCCACGGCCGAAATAACCGGCAGCGTCGAGGTTAACCCCCCTACCCAAATAACCCCATATGAAAGCGAAAATAAAACCAAAACCCCAAATAAAAGCATCGGTAAAGCAAGAGCAACATCCATAGGCGTCACAAAAGAACGCCAGCAAAGCAGCGCCAATATGAACAACGCCGCTATGACTGTAATTCGAGGCTCGCTTTTCACCATGTTTCGTTTTCGAGGTCGTGACAATGAATGCTAAAAAGGTCTTATGCAATTGTGCCCTGTACGCAAAGTGGCGTACAATTTATCGACAGAAAAGTAGACCAAACCATCCACTAGACCGCACTTTTTCAGTGCAATTATAGGAACTGTATGAGCAATGCACTAAATCCCAACATCCCGTCTGCCGAATTATCCCGGTTAATGACCACCACCGCAAGTAAGATGAGCAGTTACCAACTGCGCCTCCTTACCCCGCAACTACTGCTACGCGTAATCCTAGAAGACCCCAACGCCACAGCGCACCAAATTGTGCAACAGCTCCAAAAAGAGCGCGGTTTTAACATGCAGGAACTGCTAAACCGCGTAGAAATGATGGCCCAAAGCGCCAAAGGCCGTGATGCCAAGTTTAATTTTACCGATGACTTTGGCAAAGACATTCCCCTGGCAGAAGAAATGCTTGTCGTCATTGATGAAGGGCTAACAATTGCCCAATCCCGAGATGAGCTTAAAGTCCACAGTGGACATGCTTTGGCCGCCATGGCGAACCCCAACGTGACGACTTATGGCGTCTTGCAGCGTATGGGAATTACGTCTGCGGCCATTTTGGAAGCGTTAGGGGACGTTTCAGCTAACGGCACGCTTATCATTCATGATTTTGTGGATGAGGCGCAAAAAGGGCAAGCCCATGCCGTTTATCAACGAGACGGTTTGCTTAAGGAGCTTATAAGCCTTTTGGCTTTAAGCCAAAAACGACACGTAATTTTGGTTGGGCCAGAGGGTGCAGGAAAGCGATCATTGGTTTATAGCCTGGCCCTGCTGCTGGCCGAGCGAAAAGGACCTGCCGGTTTGCGCTCTGTGGTGCAAATGAATGAGGCGGCTCTGCTGGAAAACCCTCTGGCTGCGGTAAGGGCTGGTTTGCGCCGGGCTAGTGGTGGAATTTTGTTGGTGCCAGATATTGAACGCTTTTTTGCAAATCGCCTGAAAGCTAGATTTCCAGAGCAGGTGAACCGGGAAATTCAAAAAGCGTTCTTGGGCAATGAGCAGGTGGTAATTGGTACAACGACGCCTGGAGAGTACAGTTTGCTCAGTCAGGAGGCACTGGTGCGGCAGTACAGTAACCGGCTGGATGTACCGGCAGCATCCAAGGAAGAAGCTATTGCGATGCTGGGCTTTCATAAAGGGCTGCTGGCAGAAGAGTATGCCGTAGAGGTGCTGGATGAGGCGTTGGACACGGCCGTTACCCTGGCTAACCAATACATCAAAACCATGGCGCTGCCTGCCAGCGCCGTGCAATTGGTGCACCGCGCCTGTGCCTTGGTACGCATGGTCACGCAAGAACATCTGGAAAACCTGCCGCAGGTTGCTGCAGACGGCCGTTTAGATGGCGAAGACATTACCGTCGCCCTCAGCCAAATGACCAAAATTCCCGTCACCAAACTCACCGAAGACGAACAAAGCAAATACGCGAACATGGTCGAACACCTACATCAGCGCATCATTGGGCAAGAAGAGGCGGTTATGGCCGTCAGCCGGGCCGTTAAAACCGCCCGCGTTGGCCTCCGCAACCCCAAGCGCCCCATTGGCTCCTTTCTCTTTCTTGGCCCCAGTGGCGTGGGCAAATCCGAGCTGGCCAAAGCACTGGCCGAATTCATGTTTGGTACCGAAGCAGCCATGATCACCCTGGACATGACAGAGTACCAAGAGGAAGCCAGCCTAAACCGGCTCATCGGCGCCCCTCCTGGCTACGTAGGTTTCGAGGGTGGTGGGCAGCTCACAGACTTCGTGCGTGAAAACCCTTACACGGTCGTACTCTTCGACGAAATCGAAAAAGCGCATCCCCGAGTGCTGGACGTGCTGCTGCAGGTCATGGATGAAGGACGCTTGACCGATGGTAAAGGGCAGCTAACCACCTTCAGCGAAACGGTGATCATCATGACCAGCAATCTGGGAGCCATGCACATGCTGGTGCCGGTCATTGGCGAACGAGAAAAAGTATTGGTCATGGAAGAAGTGCGCCGTTTTTTACGCCCAGAGTTTCTAAACCGCATTGACGACGTCATTCTCTTCCACCAGCTTACGCCACCCCAACTGGCCCAAATTCTTGACCTGATGCTGAAAGGAGAAGTCAAGCTGGCGGCTAATCAGCGCATTCGGTTACAAATCAGCGCTGCGGCAAAAGCGTGGCTATTGGCACAAAATGACCAACCAGAGTTTGGCGCTCGCCCTCTCCGCCGCATCATCGCCCGCAACCTGCGAGAACCCCTGGCCAATTATTTGCTCAGTCAGGGTCTACGAGAAAAAGACAGCATCATTACAGTAGATGCTTCACCCCAAGGCCTGCAATTTCACATGGCATGAAAAATATTTTGCCATGCCCTGTTGTGAAGCCTGATAATTTATACGCTGGCCTTGCCCAGCATGGAGGAGGAAGGTATGGTTGAACCGCAGATAACGGTCAAGGACCAATTGGCTCAGTCCAGAGAGACCCTGTTGCAGGCTGTGGCAAAGGTGGCTGAAGATGGATGGGAAACGGCCGTGTTCCCCCACGACGAGCAATCCACCTGGACCGTAGCCGACCTGCTGCGCCATCTGGCAGAAGCCGAACGCAGCATGACCCGCCTCATGATCAACATCCGCCAGGGTGGGCCGGGCGCTTCTCCCGATTTCGATCTTGCTCGCTGGAACGCCAGTCGCGTGGCCAAAGCCCAGCACAAAACCCCCGCAGACTTGCTGCAGGACCTGGAAACCTATCGACAAGAGCTGTTGCAATTCGTAGACTCTCTCCAACCGGATGATTGGTCTAAGGAAGGGCGGCACGGCAGTGGGCAAATCATGCGCATTGGCGATATTTGCACCCTCATCGCCGTCCACGAAACCCAACACGCTGCTGAAATTTTAGCGGCTACTCCATAATATTGCCGCCCTACTCTGTCTGCAAAACAAAATGGGAATGCTTACGCAACTGATTTTTCTTCCCTGGCACAATTTATTCCTGAGTTAAGTGGACGGTAAGGTTTTGGGGCAAAAAATCTGGCGACTAATAAGCAAAAAAATGAGATGTTCCGCAAGCGGGCGCTTACGGAAACATCTCTGGGGGGGGAGCCACATGAAGTCTAACACAAAATAGCTTCATTGCAAACAAAAAGCTCTACGGATAAATAAATTCGTAGAGCTTTTTGATAAAACGGCATATTTACCGCCAGAAGATCTCTAATATCCCATATATGCCGTTACGACTTCACATCAATTACTTATGTGCGCGGCTGCATAAACCTAATGCGCGTGCGGCCATACACCAGGTTCATCCAGCAAATCGTCACCTAACGATGCAGCAGGGGGCCGCTTTACCCCATCCTCATGATGTCGGGCAGCCCTGTTTGGCGGGCGCATGTTAACCATGTCCATTAGGTGCGCATAGGGCAGTTGCAACAGCACGCCATTCTCGCCCAATACACGTAATTGCGCCAATTGCATGAGAATGTCCATGTCCCGATCACTGAATTTATTTACTGCTTCTTGTAACCGCACCATAACCTGGGCCTGGCTTTGCGCCTGCAATTGCTCGCGGTAAACATCCTCAATAGTGGCCTGCACATGGCTGGGAAAAGCAACGGCCGTTACTATAATCCGAAACACTTCCACCCCAAACGGCGCAACGCGCTCTGCCACGCGCTGACGCAAAATTCGCTCCAATCGCCCACGTGCCCCGTTATCATGCAAATTTCTAGCCTGCGTTTCACTGACAAACTCTTGCACGCAATTGTTAACGTGGCTGCCAATTAGCTTCCCGGCAAATTTTGGCAGTGACCGCGCCAATCTGGGCTGAAGGTCAGTCTCTATGCGTAGTGGATTTAGCACGTATAGCAATGTCCACTCCAGCGTCACCGCTACACCATCACCGGTTTGCGTTTCCACAACCTGCCCGCGGGTGGTGCCCGGCGCGGTTGAAATGTAATCTTTTACGCGTTCCACAGGGAATAGCAATAGATGCCGCCCTGGAGGTAAAAACCGGGTAAACGCCTGCGCCTCCACATTGTATGCAATGCCCACTTCCATCTCCGGAATGCGCACCCACACAAATTTGTCAACCAATGCCCCACCAACCACCACCGTCAATAAAATTACTACGGCCCAAAAACCTTCACGACCGACTGCGGCGCCCACCAAAGTTGCTATGGCTAGTGTGCCCATGCCAATTAAAAACAGATTTTTAATGTTCACCTCAACCTCCCATTCTGGCTCATTCTGTGCTGCAGCCCCTGGACCCGCTGCGCATTGTATCTTGTATCACCTCCTTTTCCAGGATAACGATATATTATCGTCGTTATTAATCGTTATAACGACATTATAAAGATAAACGCACGCTCTTGTCAAGGAGGGAGTATAAATACGAACTAATTTGTATAGGGGTAAACGAGAAGTAGGTTTTCCAAAGTCAGGCGGGTGTTTGTATTGCGCTCCAACTGCCATAAAGCCAAGTGGGTCTGCTGCAAACTATGCTGGATTTGTTGACGCGGCCAGATAGCGGCAAAGTGGAGTAGCTGGGTTTGTTGGTCTATGTTACTGATAAGTAAGGGGGGGGTATGGGGGGCCATGGGATGGCTCTGGGCAATGAGGGCTAGATCGCGCCACCAGCTTAACCAGGTACGCAACAAATCAGGCAATTGTTCAGGTTTGCGGTTTAACTTTTCGGTCAGAGCAAATCGGGTCACCCGACGGCCGTTTATCGTCTCCTGCAATTGCTCTAGCTGGCTTTGCCGTTCCCGCAAAATATCCGTCTCGTGGCTAGCGCGCACGGCCCAACCCAATCGCCCGTCAGCCAACCTCGCCAGCAAATGAGCCTCGTCTTCGCTGACGCGCCAGCGGGTTAACAGGCTTTGCTCTATGAGGTCAGTGGGCAACGGCCGTAACCCAATTACCCGGCAGCGTGAGGCAATAGTAGGCAACAAGGTGTCCGCATCCGTGGCCGTCAACAGCAATAGCACATTACTGGGCGGCTCCTCCAATGTTTTCAAAAAGGCGTTAGCGGCATTCGGGTTTGCAGCGTCAAACTGGCGCAAAATCGCTACTTTGGTGCGCGCCTCATAAGCCGCCAGACTGAGCCCTTGCTGCAATTCTCGAATAGCGTCAATCTTGATGGTAGGCTGGCCCCGCCCGCTCACCTCTGGTTCCAGCAGTCGCACATCGGGGTGGCGGTCAGCGGCAATGAGGTGGCAGGTGCGACATTGACCACACGGCCTTTCTGCTTCCAACGCCTCACAATTCAATGCCAGGGCAAAAGTTCGTGCCAACGTCGTCTTACCAATTTGCCCTGGCCCAGTGATCAGGTAAGCATGGCCAACGCGCCCATGGGAAATTGCTCCCCGCAATAGTGCCACAGCCCAATCATGACCAATTATTTGACTCCATTTTGTCACCATAAAAGAGATTGTAATCCGTAAAATTGCATCAACGCAAGAGACTGACTCAATTTAGCCCCCCATATTGGCCATAAGGCAAGCCACCTGATGGCTTCTACACGGCATAGCCAGGGAAAGCAACACAACAGGAAACAGCCCGCCGTTCAAAAACTTCTGCAACGTTAGACATATGGCGCCAGGCCAAAAGCATAGCCATTCCCAGATAGCTCTAAAACCAGGGGCACTTTATCAACATCATTAACCCCAAACAATTCGCACAATGCAAAAAGGGGCGCTCAACTATTGCGCCCCTTTATCGGGCCAGTACTGCGCCGTCCCCTCTATGCCCAAAACCAGGCCAGCAATGCAGCAAGAACAGCAGAACAAAGGGCTACAATAATTGCTGGAAGCAGCACCCGCCGTTCCAACAATTGCTGCTTCCACTGATACAAGGTTGCAATCCCGCTGCTAATAATGACCAATGCCAGTAAATCCCAACCACTCTGTCCTAAAAAGCCCCGATAGGTCGTCGCCAGCAGCACACCAAAAGACAAAAAGATGTACGCCAGACGGTAACTGGCATTCTCCACTGCTGTTGTTCGTTCATCGCGCATCACAGATTGATTACCCATCTTTCACCTCTTATTTACTCTCAATATTTAATCTATCAACAACCCGGTACACACTACTAGTCCTTTTCCGCGAGAGTTTCCAAAAAGAACAAGCCCTCCACTGGTTTTTCTAGCTTTTCTGCCAGAATGAAGGCAAGTAATGTGGAAGGGCAATACTGTCCAGTCTCAATAGAACTGATAGTCTGGCGTGTCACCCCTGCCAGTCGCGCCAGATCTTCTTGCGAAAAATTCTTCTCTGCTCGCGCCACTTTTAGCTGATTACCCAATCGTTTTTCACTCATTGTTTGCCTCTGACAACATTATACAAAAAAGGTGCTGGGCATGTCAAGCAAACTAGGCAATTTGACAAGTATAGCAGTCATCCCACCGGGTAAATTCGCTTGGATAGCCATGGGGAACCATACTGGCTTAGACTATGAGATCCGGCAAATCCTCGGAGCAAAAAAATACGTTAAATACATAGGTGTCCCATCTTGCAAAATACGCTAAAATCAAATTATCATCTGCCCATCTAAGATAAAAAATGAATGGAAATATGGTCAACACACACTTAAACCCCATCTGTCATTGCCCCTGAGCCGTCTACAGGGACGCCAGTTGGCGCCCGTTTGCGCTTGCCCGGCATGGTTGTGGTGATAGAGCTTTTCCAACCTAGTCTATTAGGCTGGATGTTTTAGCCAACGCTGCCGCCGGATCGGGGCAGCGTTTTTTGTTGGCTCAGGAGGACAACAAAGGAGGCTATTATGAACATCCATGCTGTGCGGTTGCATCCTCACCAAGATTTGCAAATTGAATTAGATAATTGGGCGCGAGAGTACGCTATTGAGGCAGCTTGCGTATTAACCTGCGTAGGCAGCTTGCGCCAGGCAGTGTTGCGTTTTGCCGACCAATCTGAGGGGTCAGCGCTGCATGGCAAGTTTGAGATTGTTTCCCTCACTGGAACCCTCTCCCGGCATGGTTCCCATTATCACATCAGCATCGCGGATGGTAACGGCCGTTGCTATGGTGGGCATCTTTTACCCGGTTGCCACATCTATACCACCGCCGAAATCGTCTTAGCCATCCTTCCCCAATACCGCTTCCTTCGCCAGCACGACCCCCACACCGGCTACGACGAACTCGCCATCCAGCCAACCATCGCGTAAATCAACAATTTCATAAACCCAAAAGGAAAAATTCTCATGTCATTTACCCAGCGCCTCAAAGCAGATTTCACCCCCATCACCCTCACCCTCATTCCCGTCGCCATTGTTCTAAACATCGTCGTCGGGCAAATTGTCAGTGCCCTGAGCTTGCCCATCTTCCTCGATTCTATTGGCACGATATTGGCAGCACTGCTAGTCGGCCCTTGGGTCGGCGGCTTGGTCGGCCTGCTCACTAACCTGATTTGGGGCCTGATCAGTGGGCCAACGGCGGCCGCCTTTGCCCCAGTCGCCATGACAATTGGCATTGTCGCCGGTCTGTTAGCCTGGTTTGGTCTTTTCCGCCACTGGTGGCAAGCTATTCTCAGTGGTGTAATTATCGCCGTTGTTCTTGCCTTTGTGGCTGTACCCATTCGAATCTATCTATTTGGCGGCGTCACCGGCAGCGGCGCGGATTTCATCACCGCTTACCTGCTCGCCGTTGGTCGCAGCCTGTTTGGTTCTGTCATCATCACCGTCATTACTAGCAACCTGCTAGATAAGATCGTCACCGCACTCCTCGCCTGGGCCATCGTCAAGAGGTTGTCTACCCGATTTTTGGCCCGCTTTCCCCGGGCAACGGCCGTTACAGGCAAGTAAGGGAGCGCACCCACCTGCTATGACCTCGCCGGCCACCCTTTATCAGCCCAGTTGTGGGCCGCTGCACCACCTAAACCCGCTAACCAAGCTGACAATCAGCCTTAGCGCTATAGCAGCTACCCTGGGCGGACCAGGTTACTGGCTTGCTACCATCCTATTCCTCTTCGTTCTGCTACCGCTAGCGGCCTGGGGCGGAGTTACCCGCCCGCTACTACGCCGCAGCCTGACAATCATCGCCCCCCTGGCCGTTATGCTCTTCTTCATTCACGGCTTCTTCAATCCCCAAGGGACCACACCCCTCTTCAGTTTGGGAACCCTCACCTTTACGCACGAGGGGGCACGATATGCCTATTGGGTTACCAGTCGTCTTCTGGCCCTTGTCACAGCGGCCATGCTGCTCCACCTCGTCACCCATCCCGGCCACCTGATAGCAACCCTCACGGTGTGCGGGTTGCCTCCCTGGCTGGCCTACATCCTCGGCAGCAGTCTGCAAATCATTCCGCAAATGCAAGATAAGGGGCGGGCGATCATGGAAGCACAGCGGGCGCGTGGATTGGAGACGGAAGGCTCGCTACTGCGCCGCGCCCGCGCGCTACCACACCTGTTAATCCCTCTGGTTCTGGGGTCCCTGGTAGAGATGGAAGAACGGGCCATTGCCCTGGAAGCGCGGGCCTTCCGCGCCCCTGGCCCGAAGACTGTATGGCGACCGCCACTAGACTCTACACCGCAACGCTGGCTGCGTCGGGTGCTTGTCTTGCTAACCGTGCTGTTGATAGGGACAAGCTTATGGCTGTAATTGAAGTGGTTAATCTCACCTATCACTATCCAGCCAGTACCGGACCAGCACTGCATAATCTCAGCTTTCAGGTGGCGGAGGGGGAGATGGTTGCCATCATCGGCGGAAACAACGCCGGCAAATCTACCCTTTGCTACACGCTTAGCGGTTATGCACCCCACTTTTTCCAGGGCAAGTTGGCAGGTGTGGTGCGGGTACTGGGGCAGGAAACGGCCGTTACCCCCCTGCCTCAGCTTGTCACCCAAATTGGCCTGGTTTTCCAAAACCCCGCGGCGCAAATGAGCGGCGCCCGCTTCTCCGTCGCCGAAGAGGTGGCCTTTGGTTTGGAGAATCTGGGCGTCCCCCGCGCAGATATTGGGGAGCGAGTGACTCAAGCGCTGGCCCTGGCGGGGGTAGCCAATCTGGCAGAACGACCGCCCCTGGCCCTCTCCGGCGGACAGCAGCAGCGGGTAGCGCTGGCAGCTATGCTGGCGCTCCAGTTACCCATCCTGGTGCTGGATGAACCAACTGCCCAACTGGACCCGCAGGGCAACACGGCCGTGTTCACCCTGTTGCGCCGCCTCAGCCAGCAAAGAACCACCCTTGTCATGGCCACCCACAAGCTAGAATGGGTTGCCGCAGTTGCTGACCGGGTCTTGCTGCTGCATGATGGAGAACTTATCGCCAATGGGTCGCCCCATACCATCCTGACCCGCCCCGATTTGCCGGCCTTTGGGCTGCGCCCATTACGTTACACCGAAGCAGCACGACTGGCGAGGAAACAGGGCCTTTGGCCAGCCGATTACCCCCTGCCCGTGACGCTAGAAACGGCCGTTGCCGGCTTCGCTCCACAAGCACCCCCAAAAACACACCATTCCCTCCCTGACATCGGTTCTGGCTTCAGATCCACCGCTACCCCCCAAATTCAACTGAAAGATATTCACTTTCAGTACACTGCTGGCGTTCACGCCTTGCGGGGGATCAGCCTGAGCATTATGGCAGGCGAACAGGTAGCAATTATAGGCCCAAACGGGTCAGGCAAAACCACGTTGGTCAAGCATCTGAACGGGCTGCTACGCCCAACGCAAGGGCAGGTGCAGATTGGTGATTGGCTGGCAAGTCAACATACAGTGGCCCAGTTAGCCCACCGCATTGCTTACCTCTTCCAAAACCCAGGCGAGCAGCTTTGTCAGCGTACTGTCTGGGCAGAGGTGGCCTTTGGCCCGCGCCATCTCAACTGCCCAGCGACGGAGGTGACGCGGCGCGTGACCGCCGCCCTGGAAGCCGTAGCACTCACCGCTGCGGCGCACACCAACCCATATGACTTGAACCTGTCCGAGCGGCGGCGAGTGGCGCTGGCAGCCGTTATAGCGATGGAGACGCCAATCATCGTTCTCGATGAGCCAACGCTAGGGCAGGATGCCTTCTTTTTAGAGCGGTTGGCATCACTGCTGGCAGAGTGGCGGGCAGCCAGGCGCACAGTGCTGGCCATCAGCCACGACATGGAGTTTGTCGCTGAACAATTTGGGCGGTTGGTGGCGCTGCACGAGGGGCAAATTGTGGCCGATGGGCCAACATGGCCCTTGTTGGCTGATGGCGCGTGGGAAGAAGAAACGGCCGTTACCCTCCCCCAACTGCTCCGTTTAGCTCGCCGCCTGGGCTTTGTACCGGATGGACCAACGGCCGTTGAGTTTTTGGCAGCATATTGCCAGTAAAATCATTGGTCAGTCTTGTTAGTTTAGCGATGAATGGGTTTGCCCATTGGCTGCCCACCACAACAAACTAACCACCATTTCATACATCACCTATCGGAGGTTTCACATGAATGTTCTTTATCTCAACTCAGACCAAATGGGTCAAGGCGACCCGGAATTGGGGCGTAAATTGTTGCACATCTTTTTGCAAAAGCTGGCTGCATCCGATACACCCATTGACGCTGTAGGCTGCGTTAACGGCGGCATTCACTTAACTACCGAAGAAAGCCCAGCCTTGGCCAGTTTACAGGCGTTAGCAGCACGGGGGGCACGCATTCTCACCTGCGGAACCTGCCTGGATTATCACGGCAAACGGGACGCCCTACTCATCGGCGAGGTGGGCGACATGGATGGCACGGTAGCAATGATGACAACAGCCGAACGGATTATTCGGCTCTAGCCAGCTACGATTGGGTCATTTCGGCCCCTTGCTAAATTAGTACTCTGTAACATAAATAATCTAAACATTTTTTAGTTCCCAAGTAGCTGATTCGGCAAACTTGGAATTCGCATCATTAACAACTGTATAACGAGAATTTAGCTTTTGGCGACAAACGGCTATGGAGAATTGCCAATTGATTTTGATGCCCTTTTGCATCCGCTCAGCAAGCAAAGCCAGCACTTCAGTCGCTAATTCTTCTATCGTGGGAATCCGCCGATTCAGGCAAAGCCGGGTCAAGGCCGAGAACTCAATCTCAATCATATTGAGCCAACTGGCCGACTTGGGGGTAAACCAGAATTCAAAGCGTTGCCCCAAAGCAAAGGCTTCATCAGCCGGCAAATGCTTGTAAAAAGAGGCCATGGCGTGGGTGTTAAGGTTATCTAAAACAAGACAAATCTTGTCTGCTTCGGGATAAGCTTGTGACAAAAGCTAACAGAAAAGGGTGAACTCTTTACCTGTGCGTTGCGGATATACCGCCGCTACTCGTTTGGCCGTTAAGGGTTCAATCGCTGCCAAAAGAGCGCAAGAACCGTTCTTTTCATAGGCATAATGCTCTTTGCGGATTTGACCAGTTTGCATGGCTATGGGGTCAACGGTGTCACCAATCAGAAAACAAGGACGTTCATCAAAGCAGACCACAGGCCGTTTAGGCTGGTAAGCTTGGGCATATAACCAGAGAATGCGCTCCATGGCGGCCAGAAAAGCAGGGGTCATTTTGCCAATCACCCACTGTTGTTTCAAGTGGGGCTTGAGTTCGTTTTTTTAAGAATGCGACCAACTTCGGTGTGCGAAATGGCGTCAATGTACCCTAACTCGACCACTTTTTCGGCTAAAAGACGCAACGTCCACTGGCTATGTCCTTCCGGGGCGTCACTGCAAGCCAGGGCCGTGATTTGGGCACAGGTAATCCCGTCAATTTCTTTGGGACGACCGGAACGCGGCTTGTCGATTAAAAATTCCAGCCCATTTTCTCCATATTTTTGGGCCCATGTCGAAACGGTTTGGATCGTCACACCGACGATTTGGGCCACGCTTGTAAAGGTACTAATTCGAGGAGAGCTACTGCTCGTTTATACATTTTGGCAGGTAAACTGCCTTTACTGATTAAGTTTTCCAGATAAGGACGATCTTGTTCGCTGAGGGTGACATGTTGTTTTTTCATAGCACCCGTGAGCTTATCTACTTTCTATAAAGCATTCAAGAGATTTTCAAGTCTCTTTTGTTACTGAGTAATTAGTGCATTGTCAGAAAAGAATTTCAACTTTCCCGGAAGCTGAGAAGGCGTTTTTTCCACAGTGCTTGGTTCGCAGCTTCCGGGAAAATGGTGAATAAAACTTTCATTACAGTGTAATTAGTTTTTTCCAGAAAAACATTCCTGCCCGGTATGGTCAGGGCACTCATCCGTACTGCGTTTTATACTTCCCGTTTATCACGGTACAATTTCCCTATGAAGCCCTTAATGATTTCTGGAACAAATCTACACATTGACGATGTGGTAGCCGTGGCTAACGGCCGTACGGTACAGCTAGATCCCGCCGCCCTGCCCAAGATTGAACGCGCCCGCACCGCCGTAGACAAATTTGTGGCCGATGGGCGGGTGGTGTATGGCATCACCACCGGATTTGGCCGGTTTAAAGACAAAATCATCTCCCCTGCCGAAGTCCAACAATTGCAGATAAATTTGGTGCGCAGCCATGCCGTAGGGGTTGGCCCCCCATTGCCCACCGCCGTGGTACGCGCCATCATGCTGGTGCGTGCCAACACCCTGGCTCTGGGCCATTCCGGCGTGCGCCCGGTTGTCATCCACCTGCTGCTCAACATGCTCAACGCGGGCGTCCACCCGCGCATCCCCGCGCAAGGTTCCCTGGGGGCCAGCGGCGACCTGGCTCCTCTAGCCCACCTGGCGCTGGTTCTCATTGGCGAAGGGGAGGCAGAATATGCGGGGGTGGTGCTAGACGGCCGTACCGCCCTCAGCCGTGCCAGCCTGCAACCAGTAGAACTCCAGGCCAAAGAGGGGCTGGCCTTGCTGAATGGCACCGCCTTCATGGTCGGGTACGGCGCGCTGCTGGTCCGCCGCGCCATCAACCTCGCCCTTACGGCCGACACCGCCGCCGCCCTCAGCCTGGAGGCCCTGCACGGCACCGACCGTGCCTTTGACCCCCGCGTCCACGCCGTTCGCCCCCACCCGCGGCAGATAGATTGCGCCGCTTACCTACGCCAAAATCTGCGCGGCAGCCACCTGCTGCGCGGCGATGATCCCTTTAACGTGCAAGACGCCTACACCCTGCGCTGCGTGCCCCAAGTGCATGGCGCGGTACGCGATGCTATTGCCTACGCGAAATGGGTCATGGACATCGAGCTAAACTCCGTCAATGACAACCCCATCATCTTTGTGGATGAAAAAACGGGTGAAGCAGACGTGATTTCGGCGGGCAATTTTCACGGGGAGCCGGTAGCCATTGCCGCCGACTACATGGCCCTGGCCCTGACAGAACTGGGCAATATGAGCGAGCGGCGCTGCGCCCGCCTGGTAGACGCCGACAGCAACGGCGGCGTGTTACCCATGTTCCTGACGGAGCATGGCGGCCTGGAAAGTGGCTTTATGATGGCCCAGTACACGGCCGCCGCTCTGGCTTCAGAGAACAAGGTTTTGGCCCACCCCGCCAGTGCCGACACCATTCCCAGCAGTGCCAATGTGGAGGACCACGTGAGCATGGGGGCTACGGCCGTACGCCAGGTGGCGCAAATTATCACCCACGTGGAAACCATTGTGGCCATTGAACTGCTGCTGGCGGCCCAGGGGGTAGACTTCCGCCGCCGGGCCATGGGAGAACATGTAGAAATGGGTGTGGGTACGGCCGTGGCCCACCAACTCATCCGCCAAAAAGTTCCCTTCCTAAAGCAAGACACCATCCTGGCTCCCCACATTGAGCAAGTGCGGCAGCTTGTGGCGGAGGGTATAATCAAGGAAGCAGTAGAAGCAAATCTGCAGATTGGCAATTAAAGAGGGGCAAATGATCGTCCTTTCCCTGGATGGGCAGAGCTACCGTGAGCATGGGGTTTTCACGCCAGGGCAGACAGCGACCTCGGTTTTGCCAGATGGGTTTGGCGTGGAGGTCACGGCCGTTTTTGCTGCCGCCCAAGGGTAAATCGCCAATCATCAATCATCAATCGTCAATTCAGGAGTTTCCCACTATGCAAGAAGTAGTCATTGTAAACGCTCTACGCACCCCCATTGGTCGCCATGCTGGCGCTTTGGCCGACGTGCGCCCTGACGATATGGGCGCCCTGGTCATCGAGGCCGTCGTGCAAGATGCGGGCCTTGATCCCCACGAAATCGAAGAAGTGTATTTTGGCTGCGCCAACCAGGCCGGCGAAGACAACCGCAACGTGGCGCGCATGGCGGCGTTGCTAGCCGGACTGCCCCACCACGTAGCGGCCGTTACCTTCAACCGCCTCTGCGCTAGCGGACTAAACGCCGTTAACCAGGCCGCCCGCGCCATCGCCGTAGGCGAAGGAGAGGTTTACATTGCCGGTGGCGTGGAAAGCATGAGCCGCGCCCCCTACTCCTTCCCCAAGAACGCCCGCGCCTGGGGGCCACCGGGCAACATTACCGGGTACGACACCACCCTGGGCTGGCGCTACCCCAACCCCAAGATGGAAGCCCTGTTTCCCCTGGAAGCCATGGGTGAAACGGCCGAAAACATTTACGAGATGAGCTGCGCCGGAGCAATCGAAGGCGGCCCAATCTCCCGTGAAGCGCAAGACGCTTTTGCCCTGGAAAGCCAGCGCCGCGCCTGCGAAGCCATCAACAACGGCTACTTCCAGTCCCAAATTGTGCCCGTGCCCATTCCGCAGCGCAAAGGCCTCCCCGTGATGGTCAGCGTAGACGAACATCCGCGCATCCGGTGGAACGGTGACCGTTTTGAGCTGGACACCAGCATGGAAGTGTTGGGCAAACTGCGTCCCGCTTTCCGCAAAGGGGGTACGGTAACGGCCGGCAATGCCAGTGGCCTGAACGATGGCGCGGCGGCGCTGGTACTGATGAGCGCCGCCAAAGCTCAGGCGCTGGGGCTGAAGCCGCTGGCGCGCTGGTTAAGTTCGGCGGCGGCGGGGGTAGACCCGCGCGTGATGGGGCTGGGGCCGGTGGACGCCACGCGTAAGGCGCTGCGCCGCGCCGGGCTTACGTTGGCCGACATAGATTTGATTGAGCTAAATGAGGCGTTTGCCGTGCAGTCGTTAGCGGTGATGCATGAGCTAGGCCTGGACCCAGCTATCACCAACGTGAACGGCGGGGCTATTGCCCTGGGCCACCCGTTGGGCTGTTCTGGGGCGCGTATTTTGACCACGCTGCTGCACGAGATGAAGCGGCGGGCAGCGCTGGGCCAACAAATGCGCTTTGGGCTGGCCACGCTGTGTGTGGGGGTCGGTCAAGGGGAAGCGACGGTGATTGAATTGTTGGAGACTGGAGAGTAGAGATTGGAGATGAGGGATTGATCGAGTATCCGATCTCCAATCTCTTATTTTAGCCAGAGAAAAGAGTATCAAGGAAGAAGCCGAGGTCGTCTTTTCCTTCCAACACCTTGAGGTTAAAGATTTCGGTAGAACCGCAATTATTACACGACACAAAGAGATAACGGTAAGGCTGAATGTCCAGGAACCGAGAAACACCGGTTCCGGACATGGACAGTCTTTGCACCTCTCCGCCTTGGGATTTACAATGGGCGCACACAAATTCCCGAGCTAAAGTTTCGTCTATCTTGGCCATTTTTATTCTCCACAGGGTAGTTGATGTGAAACTACTCCCTCAATCTACTAATTTCAATTAGCTGTCTATACGCAACGAAATTGCCACCGGTTGCACCTGGATATTGGGATGTGTTACTCCCTGTTGGAATTGTTATAGTTCAGACGGAAATGGACACGGTCTTCAAAAAGAAAGAGAATAGGA
>CAZDEO010000065.1:0-28294 GCA_964504445.1 uncultured Anaerolinea sp.
GGATGTCGTACTTGCCGGCAGCCACGTCGGGGTTGTTGTTGATAGCATTGTACAAGGCCGGCACACCAGGGAAGATGGCCGGCTGATACTTGTTGATACTGCTCAACAAATCTTTCTGATCCCGGGGATTGGGAATAATGATCTGTTGCCCGGCGACAGAGACGGCAAAAATCAGGGCGGTGACCATGCCATAGACATGGAAGTAGGGGATAGCCGCCAGGAAACCTTCTTTGCCCGCTTCCCAATCAATCCAGGTTTGTAAAGCCAGGGTATTGGCCACCAGGTTGCGGTGCAACCCCACAGCGCCTTTGGCAACGCCGGTGGTGCCCCCGGTGTATTGCAGCAGGGCAATATCATTGCCGCTCACCGAGACCTTTGGTTTTGGAGCGCGCTTTCCCTGGGCCAGAAAGTCTTGGAACCAAATATCACCTGGTTCAGGTTCTACATAATGTCCTTCTTTCTTCTCTTTCAGCAACCCGAAGAGCAACCCCAAATGGGCAGGGAGATACTCTTTGATGCTGGTGACAATGACGCGCTTGACGTGGGTGTGCCCTTTGCGCTGCACGTTTTTAAGCTGGTTATAGTACAGGCTCATGACGAACACCGTTTCTGCGCCGCAATCTGCCAGTTGGTGTTCCAGCTCGCGTTCTGTGTAAAGGGGGTTGGTGGCAATGACGATACCGCCCGCCTTCATAATGCCAAAGTAGCTGATGGCGAATTGAGGGGTGTTGGGCATATAAATGACGGCACGGTCTCCTTTTTTGAAGCCGTTAGCTGCTAAACCCGCCGCAATCGCATCTGTTAGCTCATTGAACTGCTTGTAGCTAATGCGGCGACCTTTGAAAATGAGGGCGGTGCTTTCGGGATATTTTTGGGCTGCTTCTTCCAGAAAATGAAAAACAGGGTAGTCCGGTATGTCAATGGTGGCGGGAACGCCATCGTCGTATTGCTTCAACCAAGGCTTTTCTGCGTACGGGGAACTCATGGGTCTCTTCTCCTTTTGCACTTTGTGTGGGACTGTGTTTTCTCT
This sequence comes from uncultured Anaerolinea sp., assembly GCA_964504445.1. Taxonomy (GTDB): domain Bacteria; phylum Chloroflexota; class Anaerolineae; order Promineifilales; family Promineifilaceae; genus JACSRF01. The sequence goes on from CAZDEO010000065.1 coordinate 1,031, forward strand.
TCCTAATTTTTGGGTTCGATCTGACAGTGGGATTCGTCTGGGACTCGCCCCGTAAACATCATACCAGATTTATCCTAACTCTGACAATGGGCAGGGAGGTAATTCCTGAGACTTCTCTAACGGCCGTCCCTCTCCCACCCCACTTTCAATAATCAGGGTCATCCTGAGGCTGGCAAAAAACCTATTCTGCCGCCCAGGGCAGCCGGGTGCGCGGCGTGATGTCATAGTAAATCTCCACAATGCGCCGGAAAATGGGGGCCGCAACCTCCGAACCTTCTCCCGAATTTTCGATCATGACCACAATAGCAATTTCCGGCTCCTCAATCACCGTGCCATCGGGCTGGGTGTAGGGGGCCGCGGGCGCATACCCGGCAAACCAGGCGTGGGATACGCGGGGTGGATCCTCCGCGGTGCCCGTTTTGCCCGCCACGCGCAGCGGCAGCCCCACAAATTGATAGGCGGCCGTACCCGAATTTTGGTCGTTCGCCACATCGTACAACGCGCCACGAATGGTTTCCAATACGTCAGTAGTAATGGGCAGTTCACCACGTAACTGCGAAGGCCACACCTCTTCTGGCGCGCCGCCCGCCGCACCAATACGGTCAATGAGGGTCGGTTGGTAAAGATAGCCACCGTTAGCAATGGCGGCAATCATGTCGGCCATCTGCAACGGCGTCACCTGTACATCTCCCTGCCCAATGGAGATGTTTACCGAGTCGCCGGTGGCCCAACCCTGGCCGACGTTGGCGATTTTCCAGGCGGGGTCGGGGATAAGACCTGCGGATTCGGGAATCTGGATGCCGGTTTCTTGCCCCAGGCCAAACTGCCGGGCGGTGTTAGGGATGAGAAACTGGTCTACGCCATCTAGGGTGTAGCCCACATCGTAGAAGCAGGAGTTGCAAGAGACAACAACGGCCGTGCGTAGGGTAATGTAGCCGTGCCCACCTTCGCGCCAGTCGTATTTGAGGAAAGCGTCACCCAGACGGTTCCAGGTGCCGGTAGAATTGTAGCGGCTACCCGCGTCGTATAGGCCACTGTTGAGGGCGGCGGAAAAGGTTACAATTTTGAAGACAGACCCGGCGGGGTAAGCGCCCTGTGCAGCACGGTTGAGCAACGGCCGTTGCGGATCACTCAGCACTGCGCCCAACTCCGCCGCCGCATTCGGCCGTACGGGATCAAAAATATTGGGGTTATACGTGGGGTAACTGGCCATAGCGCGCACCGCCCCACTGTTTACATCTAGCACCACCACCGACCCGGCGCGGGCGATGGGGTGGCTGGTAATCGCCTCCGCCAACGCCTGCTCCACCGCCTGCTGAAACTCCCGCTCCAGCGTGGTGTACAGGCTGCGCGACTGCACCGGGGGCACCTCGGCCAACGTTTGCACAAGCTGCCCGTTAGGGCCAACCACAGAAAGAACGCCGCCCCGTTCGCCATTCAGATACTCTTCGCCCCACAACTCCAGCCCCGCCAGGCCCACCGTCTCGTCACCGCGAAAACCGGCAGCCGCGTACTCGGCGGCACGTTCGGCGGGAATGGGGCCTGTGTAACCAATTATGTGGGGAGCCACGCCCCCCTCGCTATAAAGCCGGGTGAGGCGGGTTCTGGGAGCAGCCAGCCCCTGGCCGATGTAGGGCTGTAAGGCTGGGCCGTTTTCCTGCATCACCGCTTCCGGCACATCCCCAATAGGCCAATACCAGTCCGGCAGCGCCGGCGCATAGATTTCTTGGATTTCTTCCGGCGTCTTGCCCAACATCGGGCTGAGGGCCGCCAACAGCCCTTCTTCATCTTCAATCTGGCCCGGCACAACGCCCAGGGTGACAAGATTGCCCTGGTAGGCCAGGGCCAGCCCGTTAATATCGTAGATGTTGGCGCGGGCGGGAATGCGGTATTCCAAAGCCAGGCGATTGCCGCCCGCCAGTTCGGGCAAAATCAGGCTTTCATCCCACACAATACCCCAACGTCCCTGGCTATAGGCCAGGCGGGCGTTGTGGTCGCGGGTAATGCTGCCAACAACGGCCGTTTCCCACGTCACCCGCGCCCCAAATACCGCTTCCGCGCCATCCTGATTTTGCGCCAGAGGTTGGGTATGCACCGCCACCACGCGGGCGGTCTCCATGGCGTCGGTATACCGGTTAACAAAAGATTGGCTGTCTACCAACGCCTGGCTTTGCGGTGAAAGCAGGCTATACATGCCCAGGTAGTCAAAGCCTTCCCAAGCCCGGTAAAAGGCGCGGGCAATACCGCCAGCATCTTCGGTAATGGGAGTAGGCGTGGGTTCTGGGGTGGAGACGACCGTTGGCGGCGGGATATCCGTCGCCAACGGGTTAGGCAAAGCCACGCTATTACACGCTGTTGCCCCCAACAAAATTAACAAAAGCCAGACCGCTATTCGCCTCATAGAGACGAATTATAGCCTAGTTGCAGAGATTGAAGCGTAGAGATTGGGGATTGCTTAATCTCCAACCGCAACCAGACATCCGATTTCTCCGAGAAATCGGATGTCTATGATGTCTAACAACTACTACCAGAGGCCCAAAATCTTCCACCACAGGCCGCCAATGCCTAGCCAGATCACGATGTTGACCACGCTGATCAGCGCGCCAATTCGCCACCAATCCGACATGGGCACGTACCCCGAACCAAAGAGCACCGGAGCCGGACCTGTGCCATAGTGGGTCATGCTGCTGAATAAGTTACTAAAGAAGGCCAGCACCAGCGCCGCCAGCAACGGCGGCGTACCCACCACAATTGCTACAGCCAGGAAGGGCGCGTACATGGCGCTGACGTGGGCCGTGTTGCTGGCAAAGAAGTAATGGCTGTAAAAATAAACCAGAGAGAGAATCAGGAAGGCCACAACCCAGTCGTAACCACCGACTACATCCCCCATGCGCTCACTAAACCAGGGAATCAGGCCCAGGGTATTAAGTTGGGTAGCCATCATCACCAAAGCTGCAAACCAGACCAAAGTATCCCAGGCGCCCCGCTCATTTAGCACATCATTCCAATTAAGAACCGTGGTAAAAAGGAGCACGGCTAAACCAACCAAAGCGGCTGTAGTCGCATTCATGCCTAGTTGGTCCGGGCCAAAAATCCACAACGCCAACAACAGGAAGAATGTAGCCAGCATAATCCATTCGCTGGTTTTCATTTTACCCATTTCAGCCAGCTTGTTTTTCGCAATTTGCGCGGCGGCTGGCGTTTCTTTAACTTCCGGCGGATAAATCTTGTAGATCAACAAGGGAATAAGAATCAGGCTGATAATGCCTGGCACCAGGGCGGCAAGGGCCCAACTTCCCCAGGTAATTTCAACCCCTTGGTCGCCGGCTAGCTGTTGGGCCAGCGGGTTAGCCGCCATAGCCGTCAGGAACATGGCGCTGGTGATAACCGTGCCCTGGAAAGCAGCTTTGGTGAGAAAAGCGCCTAACTTGCGGCTGGTACCGTCGTCGGCGTTGCTGCCATAGGCCTGAGCAATGGAGACCAAAATCGGAAATACGACACCCCCGGCGCGTGCTGTGTTGCTGGGAATGGCAGGAGCCAACACCAGGTCGCTGGCAACCAGCCCATAGCTAAGACCTAGCGATTTTTTACCCAACACGGCCATGAATAAGTAGGCAATCCGCGCACCTAGACCCGTCTTAATGAACCCCCGCGAAATGAAAAAGGCAATGACAATCAGCCAGATGACGGAATTGCCAAAGCCACTAAGGGCTGGTCCTATTGGCAGGGTGTTGGTGGCGGCGGTCATCATGATGCCGATCATGGCGACGGCGCCCATGGGTAAGGGTTTGGCAATGATGCCGACGATGGTGGCTACAAAGATAGCAAAAAGTTGCCACGCATTTTGCTCCACGCCTTCTGGGGGTGGAATGAACCAGATAATTGCCCCAATGAGCAGGGGAATCAGCCAGCGCAGTAAATAACCAAAACTAAACGGTTGCAGAATATCCCGCCCCTCTTGGGAGCCAGGTTTTACAATAGTTGCCATGTGATATGCTCCTTTCCTTAAGTCACACTATGTTTCTGAGAATAAATTGCCGCAGAGGCGCAGGGGTGCAGAGAGAAAAGAATGAGGTTTGTTTTCCTCTATGATGCAACGTCTGTACGCCTGTCGTCCCCTTTAGAAATTGGTAATTGAAGCAATATTGCTTCATGAGCAGAATAGATCGGTTCTGTATGGGAGAACAGTACTAGATGTCATGCCTGAATCGCGATAAATGTCACGATAACACTATTTGGCGAAATAGCGGATATGCAGCGTAAACGGCCGTTCCTTATCCTCCTATCCCTCATCCTACTGGGGGTGGTGGGTTGGTGGAGCCTGCCCCACCTCCTCAACGCCCTGCCCAGCCCGGTGCGCCACCGCCTGCCAGAGCTGCTGATAGCCCTGGTAACCACCCCAGTGCCTACGGCCTTGCCTGCGCCCACCCGCTTTGATCCGCCACCGACCATTGTATTGCCCACGCTGCGGCCCACCGCCACGCCCACGTTACCGCCCACCTTTACACCCCCCACCACGGAACAGGCCACGGCCGTTTCCTCTACCAGCACCCCATCCGCCACGCCATCCCCCAGCCCCACGCCCAGTGCCACTCCCTTACCTTCCACCATTCTCATTGAGGGTATGACCAGCATTCCCCAAAAATTCAACAACTGCGGCCCGGCTAACCTTACCCAGGTTCTCAATTTCTATGGTGTCGCCGTGGACCAGCTCGACGTCGCCGCCACCATACGCCCCGCCTACGACGACCGCAACGTCTCCCCTTGGGAAATGGTAGCTTACGTGGAAGAAAACAGCGCCCTGCGGGCTGCCACCTTCGTCAATGGAGACCTGGCCTTGCTGCAGCGGCTGCTGGCGGCGGGCTTGCCCGTCATCATTGAAAAGGGGCTGCTGTTGGCTGACGAGGAAATTGGCTGGATGGGCCATTACGTTACGCTGTTTGGCTATGAAGGGGAGACGCAGCAGTTTTGGGCGCTGGATACCTTTCTCGGCCCCTTCGACCGCGTGGGCAGGTTGGAAGATTTTGCCGACGTGGCGCGGTATTGGTGGCACTTCCACAACCGCTTTATCGTGGTCTACCCGGCAGCGCAAGAAACGGCCGTCCTCTCCCTCCTCGGCCCCGACTACACAGACCCCCTGACCATGTGGCAACAGGCGGCGGAAGTGGCGCAAACGGCCGTAACCATCAGCCCCGCCGACCCCTACGCCTGGTTCAACCTGGGCAGCAGCCTCACCCACCTGGGTGAACTTACCGGCGAAAGCGTCTACTACGAACAAGCTGCCGCCAGCTTCGACGAGGCGCGGCGCATTGGCCTGCCCTGGCGCATGTTGTGGTACCAGTTTGAACCCTACGTGGCCTATTTGCAAAACGGCCGTACCGCCGACGTTCTCCTCCTCACCAACGCCCAACTAGCCACCGAAGGGGGGCGCGGCGTCGAAGAAAACCACCTCTACCAGGGCCACGCCTACCTGGCCCAAGGCGACGCAGCAGGCGCCCGCCGCGCCTACGCCCGCGGCCTGGAAATCAATCCCCATCACGCCGAACTGCTGGAGGCCCTGGCTGCTGTTCAAAACGCCACAGAGTAACACCCCGCCCAGCACCAACCATTTGCCAAAGCTTCTCAACTCCACTACGATTCCGTTATGTATGGTGCAGGACGTTTTATGCGCTAAAGCAATTTCTGTTTTCCGTTCGTAAGGGAGGTTCGCGTGAACAAGCTACCAATTCTCAATCAAGAATATATGGCCATGGTGCCCGTAGTTGCTGGCGCAGCAAACCAGCCGCCGCCCATTTTGATGGCTACCGGCGGCAGCAACAAAAAGCGCACCGTGCAGGGTGGGCGGCGGCGCAGCAGCGGTCCCAGCTCCGGGGGACGCAAGCAGGCTCCTGCACCGCAGCGCCGGCGCGAACCAGCACGGCCGTCCGGGGGTGGGGGTAGCACTCGCCCACCCAGTGGTGGGGGCGCATCTATGGGCGGTCTTCCCGGCGGCGGCCTGCCGGGCGGACTGTCCCTGGGCAAAAGCCCCATTGTGGTGATTGTGCTGTTGATTTTGTTTGCCGTCATTGGTGGGAGGCAGTTTTTTGGGGGTGGCGATGACAGCGTGCAGGACACGGCCGTTGCCACACCCCAGCCCGCCCCCGTTCAATCTGCCATTGTCAGAACCCCGGCCCCGCTAAACCTGGTGCTGCCCGACGCCGCCCCGCTGGCGGTCCTGCCCGCTGCCGCCCCCGCCAGCTACAGCTCCAACCAGACCTGGACCATCCTCCTTTACCAGGACGCCGACGACAAAATCCTGGAACAAGACATCCTCATTGACCTCAACGAAGCGGAACGAATTGGCTCCACCGACCAGGTCAACATTGTGGCCCAAATTGACCGCTACCGGGGTGGCTACACTGGTGACGGCGACTGGAGTGGCACCCGCCGCTACTACGTCACCCAAGACGACGACCTGGCGCGCCTGGGGTCCCAATTGCTCATGGACCTGGGCGAGTTAAACATGGGCGATACCCGCACCCTGGTTGATTTTGTGGCATGGAGCGTAGAAAACTACCCTGCCGACAACTATGTGCTGATCATGTCTGACCACGGCATGGGCTGGCCCGGCGGCTGGACCGACAAAGACCCGGCAACCAGAGGGGACAGTTCCATTCCCCTGGCGGCTTCTTTGGGCGGGCAGTTGTACCTGCACGACCTGGACGCCGCCCTGGAGGAAATTCGCCAACGTGCAGGCGTTGCCCAGTTCGAACTCATTGGCATGGACGCCTGCCTGATGGGGCACCTGGAGGTCTTCGCCATGCTGGCCCCCCACGCCCGCTACGCGGTGGCCTCGCAAGAGGTGGAACCGGCCCTGGGCTGGGCTTACACCGGCTTTCTGGGCGACCTGGTGAACAACCCCGGCATGAGCGGCGCCGACCTGGCTCAGGCCATTGTGGATACCTACATCGTAGACGACCAGCGCATTACCGACGAAACAGCACGGGCGCAAATGACCCAGCGCGGTTCGCCCTTGGGTGGACTGTTTAGCCTGTTAGGTGGCGGCAGCAGCGCCGCGCCTTCGGCGGCCCAGGTTGCTTCGCAAATGGGCCAGGGCGTCACCCTCACAGCCGCCGACCTGACTGCCATGCCCGACCTGATTACCAGCGTCAACAACTTCGCCTACCTGATTCAAGAGGCCGACCAGCGGCTGGTAGCCCAGGCGCGCACTTATGCCCAATCTTTCACCAGTGTCTTTGGCAATAACGTGCCGCCTTCTTACATTGATCTGGCCCACTTCGTGCAAATTTTGCAGCAAGAATCCGGGGACGTAGCCATCCGTCAATCGGGGGATGACCTGCTGGCGTCCCTGAACAGTGCGGTCATTGCCAGCAAAAATGGCCCCAAGAAACCGGCGGCAAACGGCATTTCCATCTACTTCCCCAACTCCCAGCTTTACCAGCTTCCGGCTACGGGCATGCCTTCCTACACGGCCATTGCCAGGCGCTTCGCGGCCGTTTCCCTGTGGGATGATTTTCTGACTTACCATTACACCGGGCGGGGCTTCAACATAGATGCCGAACCGCTGGAAAGCGTGGCCCGCAGCGAAGGAGCCATTCCGCCGGGGGCCGGAACCCTCAGCGCGTCGCCGGTAACGACTTCGGCTACTGTGGCTGCGGCTGGGCGTCCGGTGCTGCTCAGCAGCGACATCAGCGGCAGCAACATCGGCCACATCTACATTTTTGCCGGTTACTACGACCCGGCAGCCAACTCGATTTTTGTGGCCGACACCGATTTTATTGAGAGTGACGCGGTGCGCGAGCTGGATGGCATTTACTATCCCAACTGGGGAGAAGGGGACTTCACGCTGGAATTTTCTTGGGAACCTGTGGTATACGCCATTAGCGACGGCGCGGAGTCGGTGGTGGCGCTGCTGACGCCGCGCACCTTTGGCCTGACCCAGGCGGACGCCACCTATACGGTGGATGGCTTGTACACTTACGCCAGCGGCGAGCAGCGGTATGCGCGGCTGGTGTTCCGTGATGGGCTGCTGGTGCAGGTGCTGGGCTTCAATGGCACGACGGAGACCGGCGCGCCGCGGGAGATTTTACCCGCCACCGGCGACGCTTTTACGGTGCTGGAGGAATGGCTGGATTTGGATAGCAACGGCCGTGTTGTGGCCGAAAGCACCCAAGAAGGCGGCACCCTGACTTTTGGCGAGGAGATGTTCTTCTGGGAAGAACTAGACGCTGCGCCGGGGGCTTACGTGGTGGGCTTCATCGTGGAAGACCTGGACGGCAACCGCATCCAGACCTTTGCCAACATCACGGTGGAATAAGCGCTTTTAACGGTTGGCGGCAAAAAAGGCGGCAACGCGCTCCATGAAGAGGGCGTCATTGGCGCCATTGAAAGTGTGGGGCGCACCGTGGTACGTGTAGCAGGCGACTGCTTTGCCCAGAGCTTGCAGCAGCGCACACAAATCCTCTGACCAGGCCAGGGGGACCACGTCGTCGGCGTCGCTGTGGTGGATGCTGATGGCGGCCTTGATGCGCCCCAGATGGTGGATGGGGGAAATGGCCGCCAGGGTTTCCGGCGGCGCAGCCAGCTCAAATGCCCCCCGCTCCCCGTTGCTCCACTGCTGGATACGGCCGTAATTCACTCCTTCATCCCCGCTCATGCTGCCGTAAAGCACGGCCGTTTTCAGGTAGGGGGCATTATTTACCGTCATCACCCGCAGTGCTACCCCACCCCCCATGCTGTGCCCCCACAGGTGTATGCTGTCTGCGTCGGCGCGGCGCAAATAGCCCAGGGGATCCGCGCTTTGCGCCCGCACAATGGCCAGCAGATTCAACACGTCCACGGCCATGCCAATGCGGTACGGGTTTTCGCCGCTGTCCGAGGGCGGATAATTGCGCAGATTGGGGTGGATGACCATAAAGCCAGCTTCCGCCAGGGCGTCGGCGTAGCGGCGCGTGTAGGCTACGGTTTCATACTCGGCGGGGGGAATGTAGCCGTGCAGCATGATGACCACCGGAAAGCGGCTGCCTACATTGGGCACGGTGAGATGGCCATAAATGGTCAACCCATCGCTGGGATAGGTGATGAGGTAGCGCGTCCACTGGTCATTTTCTTCCAGGGTATCGATGATGTCCAGCAGGCCACCGCCGTAGCTGCGCGCTGCCAGGGCTTCAACAGTCAGGTCGGCGTAGGGGTCGGGTGGAGGGGATGGCGTAATAGTGGGGGGCGCGGCCGTTGCTGGCGGCAGCCATGTGGCTGAAGGCTCGGCGGTCATTGTGGGCAGGGAAGCAGGCGGGATGCTGGTTGGGGTGGGCGATGGGTGCTGGGGAATGGATGGGGGTGTGGGGGGAACGGCCGTTGCCGGAGATTGCCCGCAGCCCGCCAGCACCCAGGCCAGCAGCCCGCCCAAAACCACCCAAAGGACCCACCGCACCATCACTCTGGCTGTTGCCCCCGGTCTTTCAGGGCAAAGGGCAAATACAGCAGCCCGATAAACAGGCCGCCCAGCAACATGATGAAGGGAATGTACCAGGGCCAGGCGGGCAGCACGTCCAGCAGGCTGGCGGTGTCCGGCTTGCGCGCAATGAAGAGATAGTTGCTGCCCAACAGGGCATTGATGACGCCCACCAGCGCCATGTAGCTCAGCCCAATGCCCGCCACGCGCAGCAGCGAGCGCGGGTAAGGGCGAAATCCTTCTACGGCCGTCATCCACACCCCTGCCGTGACGATGGACCCGTGGGACACAAAGACCTGAAAGAAGCGAAAATGGGGAAAGCCATAAGGGCCGGCGTCGGGGGTGAGAATGGCCTGCATAGCCCCGGCAATGCCCAGCAGGTAAACAAACTCGTACAGAGTATAGTTCCGGGTCACCAGCATGATGGCGCTGAGAAAGACCAACAGGCTGCACAAATGCAGGGGCAGCATGGTTTGCACCGTCCACTGGCCCACATGCCAGTTCCACCAGTGCCACATGGCCTCATCCACCACCAGCAATACCGCCAGCCCATAGCGCATCGGGGCGCGCCACCGGCTCGGAATGCGCCGCCCGTAAGCCAGCAGCCCGCCATTGAGCAGCAAAATGAGGGCCAGCGCCACCAGGTGATGGGGACCAAAAAGCTGGAACGGCGGTCCGGCAAACTCTTTGGCGAAAAAATCAGTCAGCATGACGGCCGTTTCCCTCACGCCTGATATTCAGACCCGGCGCGCCGGAGGCCTACCAGCCCCAGCAGCAGCAGTGCCAGCGCGGCCAGCAGCATCCCCCCTGCCTGGGTAACCACCCGGCTTTGCCAGCTTGCAAAAAGCGGCTCCACAAGCTGGGGCAACATTTGCTCCACGGGCAGGGCCAGACCGAAGCCCGCAGCAGGGGTGAGTACGGCCGTACGCCAGAAAAAGGTGGCCAGGGCAGGCAGTACCAGGGCCAGCAGCAGTGCGCTAACCGCCGCAGCCAGCAGCGGCCAGCCCCACCAGCGCCCCCACTCGCCCAAAGAGCGCACCGCCAGCAGGGCGATGAGCAGCAGGCAGCTCAGCGGCAGCAGCCAGAGAACGGCCGTGCCCTGCTGCAGCAGGCGAAAGGTGCGGCTGGCGCGCTGGAAGGCGGCTTGCGCCTCCGGCGTGAAAGCCTCGTTTTGCAGCAAGGGCAGGCGGAACAGACCAATCTGGGCGTCTAGCTGGGGATTTTGGCGCAGCGCCTCGACCACGTTGGCGTGGGCCTGCTGCGCCAGCAGCGCCACATCTACTTCCGGGGGCACGCAGGTAGGAATGGGTAGCTGGCCCGTTTGGGGCGCAAAGTCCGCGGGGCTGGCGCAAAGGGGCAAACTGCCCACCACCACCGCCACGGCCTGCTGTCCCGGTTCCCCCTGCATCCGTTCCAGTAGCGGGCGGGCGTCCAGCTCCACGCTGCTGGCATTCAGGTTGCCCGTTTCCAGGGCGTCAAAGAGGGTGTCTACGGCCGTATCCGTTTGCGTGCTCAGCCAGCCGGGCGGGGCCAGCAGGGTAACGGCTTCGGCAAGAACGGCCGTGTCCAGGGGCAGCTCGGGCAATCCCTGGGCACGGGCTTGCTGCTGTAACGCGCCAACCACAGCGTCAGGCGCGGTGGCAATGAGCAGCCGCTCGCTATCTGCCAGCGCCGCTTTCACCAACTCCCGGTCGGTCATGACGCGGGCCAGGTTAGTCATAAACAGCGTAAAAACGGCCGACACCACAAAAACCAGCGCCACTACCCCCGCCAGCACCTTCAGGCATCCTTGCATGTCAGCTTCCTTGGCCCCACGCAGCCGCTAAATTTTCGTTGATTGCTTCCAGATCAAACTCCTCCGGATCAAACTCGCCCCCAAGCCAATCCAGGTACTCCTCACGCTCTGGGTTGTCCTCGTCGGCCAGCGCCTCTAGCAATGCCGCATATCCCCACACCCCGCCACAATCTTCCGGCGGGCAGGCCCGCTTCCCCTTCAGGCAGCGTGGATAAGAGACCCCTGGCTCGACGGGTAAAATCTTCTCCAGCAGCAGGTCATGTTCCCAGCTATCACCAAAATCATATTCATAGCGGCATTTTTGCCCGGCGCTCTTGAAATGCTTCTTTACCTTTGTTTTTCGTTCATCTTCACCGTCATACCAACCCTCGGCCAGGGTTTCAGCGTCGGTGATTTGCCAGCCGTTTACATCAAAGGCGTGCAAATGGCCGTCGTACCAACCCATCACTTCCTGCAAAACGCGGTGAAGTTGGTAGAAGGTGAGGTCATCATAGACCTGAAAACGCCGCCAGATGGGGGGGGTGATGCCCCGAAGAGTCACTTTGAACTGGTAAATTTTTTGGGCCATGATTCATTTCTCCTTCCTGCGTTATGGGTGCTGTCCGGCGGGCAGCACGTCCGTTTAACAGGATAGATTTTTTCCCAAGCGGGGCGCTTTGTCAACGACCGGGGCAAACCTGCGGCAAACTGCGCAGGTCTCATGCGCCTGCTTTAGGTAGAATTGGCCCAAACACCAGAATTCATCGGTATGGAGGATAACCAATGGAAAGCAGTAAGCAGGCTAAATGGGAACATTTTTGTGAATTTGTGCGCCAGACCATAGACGAGAAAATGGTGCCAGGGGTGGCGGTGGGCATCTGGCACGGGGGGGAAATGACGGTGGCTGGCTTTGGCGTCACCAACGTGGACCATCCGCTGCCGGTGACGCCGGACACCCTCTTCCAGATTGGCTCCATTACCAAGACCTTCACGGGAACGGCCGTGATGCGCCTGGTAGAAGCGGGCCAGCTAGGCCTGGACGCCGCCGTGCAAAGCTACCTGCCTGGTTTCCGCGTTGCCGACGCCGAAGCCTCCACCAAAGCCACCCTGCGCCACCTGCTCACCCACACCGGCGGCTGGGTCGGCGACTTCTTCCACGACACCGGCTGCGGCGACGACGCCCTGACCCGCTACGTGGCCGACATGGCCGATTTGGCGCAGCTTGCGCCCATTGGCACCGTCTGGTCTTACAACAACGCCGGGTTTGGCGTGGCCGGGGCCATTATCGAGCGCGTGACGGGCAAGCCCTATCACGTTGCTCTGCGGGAGCTGGTACTGGAACCGCTGGGGTTGGCTCACGTTTACTTTGATCCGGGCGACGTACTGGTACACCGCTTTGCCGTCGGCCATACACTCAACGGCGAGGCGCCGCAGGTGGCCACGCCGTGGACGCTGCCGCGCTACGTAGCGCCCCTGGGCGGCATTGTCACTCGCGTGGCTGATTTGTTGCAGTACGGCCGTTTCCACCTGGACAATGGCCTGACGCCGGACGGCCAGCGCCTGCTGACGGCCGAATCGGTGGCCGCCATGCAAACGCCCCAAGTCACCCTGTGGGACAAAGAATCCTGGGGGCTAACCTGGCGCGTTGACGACACTTATGGGGCGCGCCTGGTGGAACACGGTGGCGGCACCAAGGGGCAGGTCTCGCGGTTAACCCTGGTGCCCCAGCACGACTTTGCCCTGGTCATTTTCACCAATGCCGATCAAGGGGATGGGGTGGTGCAGGCGGTGCGGCAAGCGGCGCTGCAAAGCTACCTGGGCATTGAGGCGGCGCTGCCCCAGCCATTACATGCCAAACCGGATGAGTTGGCGCAGTTTGTGGGGCGGTACGGCCGTCCCTTCATGGACGTAGAGTTGGGCATTTTGGGCGGGCGACTAACGGCCCAGGTCACCTACAAAGGGGGCTTTCCCACGGAAGACGTGCCCGCGCCCCCGCCCCCGCCGCCCCTCACGCTGGATTTGTGCGCGCCAGACCGCCTCATTGTCCTCAACGGCCCCATGAAGGACGCGCTGGTAGACGTGATTCGCCGGTCGGATGGGACGATTGGTTGGCTGCGGGTCGGCGGGCGACTGCACCAGAGAAGGGTTTGACGAAAGGCTGGTTAAGCAGAACCGGCTAACCCACCCAATATCCATTGGCAAACAGAGCGGTGAAAAGCGCCAGCCCCAGCAGGGAACATGTCGTAATAAGTTTGTCCAGCCACGGCCGTTTCCCCCACTGCGCCAGCAGCACAAAAGCCGGAAACAGCACCCACACGTAGCGGCGCTGGCTCATCAGCAGGCCGGAGCTAAAGGGAATGAGGATGCCCAGCAGCACGAACACGCTTTCGCTCCAGCGCCGATGCCGCAGCAGCACCACGCCTAACAGCAAAAACAGTGCCACCATGCCAAAATCCAGCCAATTGTCCACGTGAATATGCCCCAGGCGCAGTGCCGCCCACCAACCGCCAGCGGGCGGCTGCAGCAGGTCGGCAATGGTAACCAATGGTGATTGAGGCACCCTTTCCCAAGCAGAAGCTCCATGAACAAAGGCCAGAGGGTCGCCAAAGGTGCGCCATAAGTAAACCATGAAGCCCCCCGTGCCCAGGGGGACGACCAGGGGCGCGGCCAATGCCCATATGGACGGCCGTTTCCCTCCCTCCTGTTCTCGCCTTTGCCGCCACCACTCCAGCAGAAGCATGGGCGCTACAATTAGGCCCATCAAGCGGGTTAATGTGGCCGCAATGCCGAGCATAGCCGCTATTTCCCAGTACCCCCGCTGTGCGGCGTATAGCGCGCCAATGGTGGTAAGCAAAAACAGCGACTCTGTGTAAATGGCGGAGCCGAAAAAAGAGGTGGGGAAAATGAGCAGATACCAGACCGCCCGGTCCGCAACGGCCGTACCCCACTCCTCCAGCACCAGCCGGTAAAAAAGAACCACGGCCAGCGCCAGCGCTCCGTTGCTAATCAGCAGCCCGGCCGTCATGGTGTCTCCTACCAGAGGCGTCAACGCGCGCATGAGCAGCGGCAGCAGCGGGAAAAAGGCTACCGAAGGCAGGGGGACCCCCGTGTACTTATATCCTTCCTCGGCAATGCTGAGATAAAAGCCGGTATCCCACCGGCTGCCAAAGACGTCTGCCAACAAACTGGCGTCAGCGCGCAAATGGTAAGGTGGCGGATTGGCCGAATCCGCAATAAGCGGCACGGCCAGATACGCTACCAGGGCAATGCCCAGGCGCGTCAGAGTAAATAAAAACAGGGGCAGCCACAACCAGCGTGCCGCTCTCAGCTTAGGCAGCAAATCAGCCATAGGGATAATTCTAACCACACGTCTCGATTAGTTAGTAGACCAAATCTTTTATCTTGTTGTAAGGGTAGAAAATTTTTTGCCCTAAAACCTGCGAGGCTAGCTAACCAGCCTCGCAGGTTTTCTGAACTTACTGTTTCTGCACAACCGGCAAGAAAACATCCTCGCTAATAATGAATATCGTTGCCCCCTCAAATCCTGCGGGCGGCATGACCACAGCACTCTCTTCGACCAGCTCAAACCCACTGGTCGCCGAAGCATTGATGTCCACCTCCATGGTCACGCTGTACAGGCCTGCTGCCGCGCCCGTAGTGTACACCTTGAAGGTCGCCATCCCGGCGGCATCCGTAGTAACCACGCCTCGCGCTGTGCCATTGATGTAAACCGTGGCGGCACTGAGCGGGGGATAGTTGCTGCCGGTAAAGGCAAACACGCTGCCCGGCGCCCCCGTCGTCTCGTTGACGTCTAATTCTGGGGTGTAGATACCGGCAAACAGCTTCCAGCCAATAGCGCTAGTCGGTCGTTCAATGAACGGGATCAGGGCAATGCCCGACAACAAAATTGCCAGACTGAACACAGATCGGATAAGTGACTCTTTTCTACTTCGTTCCATACATACCTCCATACTTTGATACGCGAGACCTGATAAATTTATGAAATCGCGCCGGTCTCGCTTCATTGGCGCGGTTCTAAACGATAGAGGGGGCCAACGGCCGTTGCCTGCGTCACATTGAGCAATTCAATGGAAGGGTTATTGATGTACACTGGGCGGCGGCCGATTTCCTGTAAGATAAGCTGGTTCATGTCTGTGCCACTGATCAGAAAGCGATTAATCACCTGCACGTCGGGGCGCTGCCCTTCCACAAGCTGCAAATATTGCACACCAGGAACCATGTCCCACCACCCCAGCACCAAAGCATCAGGTTCCACCAGTTGCAAAACAGCCTCGCTTTGCTCTCGTGTACTCCAATCGTCCGAGAGATCTACCAAGGACCAGTTCCAGAGCATGGCCAACAGCACCGGCGCCACCAATAGCCCGCGCCATGCCCACCGTTGACTGGCAGTTAGCAGTCTCTTGGGCAGCAAAGCCTGATAACCCACGGCCACCCAGATCGCAAAAACCAGATAGGTGGGAAGGTACATGGTGTTTTTATCGATAACGCGATAATTAATGTAAAAAAGCGCATTAGCCAGAAATAAAAAAAGCAAAAAAACACCCAGGCGCCAGTTGCGGCGCAGTAAAATGATGCTTCCGGCCACCCCCGGCCCAATGCCCACAAACAAGAAGGCGGTCACCAGTTGCCGTCCATACTCAGCTACCTGTGGGCCGATTTCGGAAAGCTGGTAACCAAACATTTGTCCTGAAAAACTCTGGCCGGTCAGCAGCCAGAACAAGCCATCCAGCGTCTGTAGATTAACGGGCAAGAAGTTCCCGCTTCCATCGTAAACGCCGGCATAATTAAAAACAGGCTGCTGCGCATAGCGTATGGGTAGGGTCAGAAAGATAGATGCCCCCAAAAGTACGGCCGTTATTCCTGCCAACCAAACCCGAAACCGACCAAGCTGTCGGGCATGGGTTACTAGCACAAACCAGACACAGCCCGGAACCAGCAAAACGGTGGCTGCATGATTGCCAAAACTCAAAGTCATCAGCAAGACAGGCAAGGCAAAGCGCTCCGGCGTCGGGTTTGCAGCCCAATGCAACAACGCCAGAATTATCCCAGCCATCAGGGCGGTGTGCAGCGTATATACCTCAGCAATGAGCGATAAGGACCAAAAATAGGGCGCCGTGGCTAGCAATCCCAAAGCGCCTAACCGCGCCCAGGAACCAACTTCCAAACGGCGCAAAATGCTATCCGCCAGATAGATGGTGGTAGCTGCGCAAATGGCCGAAAACAGGTTCAGGCGGTAACCGGCATCTCCGCCCAAGGGTAGTGCCAGCCATAGCTTGCCCAACAGCAGGTAAAGAGGATAGCCGGTAGCGCGCACAATGCCGTCGGTAGCAACGGCCGTGGTAAATTCCGCACTATCCAGATTGTAAATAGTCGGCGCCAGCGTCGGCAGGTAGAGCAGCATAGGCAGCACAAAAGCAGCCACAGCTAACCAATCTGCCGGCCACGCAGCACCAGCGCGCAGCCTGGACCAGTAAGGGATTGTCTGGTGTGCCCTAAGGCGTGTAAATAAATGTTTATTGAACATGACTGCATTACCCAGTGAATGATCGGCAAATTGACCCTTCCCGATTACAAAAATGGACAAAATAGGTCAACATGCTTCTCGTTAGTCGTAATTCAGCCCCAAAAGTAACGGGTAAGCAGCAAAATCAGGGAAATTTATGCCCCTTTTCCATGTAAATCACGTCACGGGCCTTAAAGCCACCCATAAAAAAGGCTTGCCGTAATAGCAAGCCTTATATCCTTCATCTTCGGTTGTTCGCTGTATTTTCTACAGCCTAATTTCCTTACTCATACCGCAGCGCGTCGGCAATCACTACTTTAGATGTTGCCCGCGCCGGTAGCCATGCCGTCAGCAGGCTGGTAACCACTATGGCTGCGCCAATGCCGGCTAACGCGGTCCAAGGGGGCAGGAAGGCCAGCCCCTGGTCGGCGGCTACTTGCAAGTACAGGTTATAGGCAAAGGTCAGCGCCAACCCGTAGCCAATCACCGTCGCCAGCCCGGAGACAAAAGCGCCCTCAAACAGGAACACATTTTGCACCATGCCCTGGTTGAACCCGATAGCCCGCAACACGCCAATTTGCTGGCGGCGCTCCACCACGGCACGAATGGTGACGACGCCCAAAGCAGCAATGCCAATGAGCAGCCCCAAGCCAATGAAGCCCTGAATAAGATAGAAGATGCTGCGTACTGAGGCCCGGCTGGCTTCCAGTTCCTCTTTGGGCAGCGCTGTTTGCAGACCGCTGCGGCTGAACTCCCCTTCGATGGCATTAGCGGCGGCGCGAGGGTCGCTGCCCTCCGGCAAGCGAATGAAGAAGCGGTTGGGCTGGTCATAGCCCAACATGTTGGCCGCTGCAGCGTTCATGGTTGCGCCAAAGAAGTTGGGCGCAGAGTTGATGACACCGATGATGGTGAAGTCATAGGCTACGCCATCGGCCCCGGTAATGGAGATGGTGACGGGGTCGAAGGTGGTGGCAGAGGCGCTGATGGCGTTGACGGCGAAGGCGTCGTCATTGCGCTGGGCGGTGGGGTCGCCACCCCGGTCAATAGAAAAGTTGTCTATAACGATGAGGCTGGGGTCGGTTTGCACGGCCGTCCACACCTGCGCCGCATTTTCATACCCGGCGGCGATGCCGCCCAGTTCCAGGCGGTGGGTGGCAAAGAAGGCATCGTCCATGCCGTTAATAATGTAGGTAGCCGGTTGGTCCATTTCGGGGCTTTGGGCCTGCACCGGAGCAAAAATGCTGGCGGCGATGGCTTGCGGTTCTTCGATTTTGTCGGCGGCGGTCAGGTCGGCAACGGCCGTTTCTAGCTCATCCACACTTACCGGATTAAAGGGGTTGGCCTGCACCAGGACGTCATAATCGCCGCTGCCGCTGATGGGATCTAGAAAATTGCTAAAGGTGTTGGTGATGGTCGTCGTGCCCACCAGGGTAAAAATGATCAGGCTAAACATGGCCAACGTCGTGGCTGTGCGCCCTTTGGCCATCACCGGATAAGCAACAGAAACGCGAGCTACCGGCAACAAGCGACCAAAACGTCCCAGCAAACCAGCAAACAGATTCAGCAGCGCATCCGCATTGTAGAGGAAGAGAACAATGGCCCCGCCTACCAAAAACATGCCGCTAATGAAAAAATCGCCAGGGTTGCTGCCCAGGTCAGCCAGAGCACCGCTGCTGCGCGTGGGCAGCGCCCAATAGAGGATGAGGGCCAGGCCGACAAAGGAGTAAGCTAGGCGGTCGGGCACGCGCAGCCAGTGGGCCAACTGCCCCACGCCAATGATGAATAGGGATACGCCCAGAGCGTAAACGCCAATTTGCTCGGCTACATTGACGCCAATGTAGGCAAAGGCGTAGCCCAGGGCCAGCAAGATGGGGCCACGGGCAAACAGCCCACCCCAAAAGTTAAGGATGGCCTTGGGGCCAGCCAGCAGAAACAGGCGGAATGCTTCGCGCAAGTTGCCTTTGCCTGCTTTGTTAGCAGCGGCGCGCCAGACGAGAAACGGCCGTAAAAACAGCGTCCACTGGCTTTCGCGGGGCAGAGTCGGCAGGTTCAGGTCGCGGATGGCGGCGATAATGTTGACACGGCTGATACGTACAGCCGAAATGCTGACCGTGACAAAAGTGATGACCAGCCCCAGGCTGTAGCCAATCAGCGCGGAACGTAGGCTGACGCGGGGAATGATGCTTAACGAACTGTTGGCCAGCAGACTACCAATGGCTTGCGCCAGCAACAGCGCCGCGCCCACGCCCAGCAATGCGCCAATGACCGAAGCCAGGAAGTTGTAAGCCAGCCCTTCACTAACAAACTGGCGAATCAGGTCGCTGCGCTGCAAACCGACGGCACGGCTCATGCCCAGCTCCGATTTGCGCTCGGCGGCGAGGACGGAGAAAATGAGGAAGATGAGCAAGATGCCGCTGAAGATGGAGAAGGTGCCGAAGGTAACAAACAGCGTGGTGATGAATTCGGCGCTGGTGGCCGCAGCTTCAAGCTGATCGGCTTTGACGGTATTGACCACCAGGCTGCCAACCACGGCTTCGAGCTGGCTCACGGCGTCAGCAGTGAGGGCGGCGCCGGTTTCACGGTCACCTACATTAGAGATGAGCACGGCCGTTACCTGACCCGCCTGCTCAAAAAACTCCTGAGCCTTTTCCAGCGGCATAATAACTGCCGCGCCCCCCCCGGCTAACTCGCCATCAGGCACAATGGACGCCACGACAAAGGGGGTCGGCATCCCTTTCACCAGCAACAGCTCGTTGCCTGCGGTTATATCTAGCTCTTCTGCCAGCGATGCATTGACCAAAACTTCGTCATTAGCCAAGCTGCTCAATCCGGCAGGGGCAACCAGACCCGCACCAGTAATGTCGCCAATCCCCCGAATGGCCACGGCCGCTTCCGACAAGTTGTTGGCGCTGTTAAAGACGGGTAAGGTTTGCACCACCACCGGCACGGCTGCATCGATAGTCACGTTGTCTACCAAAGGGGTGATGTCGGCAACGATAGCCGCATCAAACCATTGTGACTGATCGGTAGCCGTATTGGGCGTGGCGCTAAAGCTAAAGCCACCACTAGCCTCTAGCTGTGTAGGGCTAATTTCTTGGTCAATGGCTCCCAGGTTGTCGTAGACTTCTACTTTAACAGAGTAGTCTACGGTATCGCCAATCCCCAGGGCGCTAGTGATAATGAGGGTAGAAAGAGCCAGGCCAACGACGATAAGCATTGTCTGGCTTTTGCGGCGCGGCAGGTTGCGCACGCCCAGGCGGAAGGGAAGGGGATAGCGCCAGGCAGTTAGCCCTACGCCGAGAAAAATCAGGGCCAGCAGGCCTAAGAGGGTGTACATCAGGGTGTCGGCAGGTATGCCAAAGATTGTGTTCATAGTTTTGTCGCCCGTAGTCTGTAAACGGTAATCCGTAATCTGTGGTTCGTAATAGGTGATCGGTGAGCCGGAATGGGTGGTTGTTAGTTGTTACTGATGGCTTGTAGGTCAGGCACCAGGGTCGCGCTTTGGCTATGGTCGCTGCTGTGCCCGTTGACACGGCCGTTGGCGGGTACGGCCGTTTCCTCTGCTTGAGGCGCACCTACTACCTGGCCATCCTTCATCCACACAATACGATCACACTGTTCACCAATTTCTTGGGAGTGGGTGACGATGACGAAGGTCTGGCCATTTTCGCGGTTGAGGCGGCGCATCAGGTCCATGATTTCCTGCGAGGTCTTGCTATCCAGGTCGCCGGTAGGTTCATCGGCCCACACAATGGCGGGTTTGTTCACCAGGGCGCGGGCAATGGTCACGCGCTGCTGCTGCCCGCCAGAAAGCTCCGTGGGGCGCTGCTCCGCCTGGTCGGCCAGCCCAACGGCGGCCAACGCTTCATGGGCCATCCGCCGCGCTTCCTTGGGCTTAATGCGTCGCGTGTAATCGAGCAGCAGCGGCATTTCCACATTTTCGGCAGCAGTGAGGACGGGTAACAAGTTATAGAACTGGAAGACGAAACCCATATTGGCGGCGCGGTAGGCGGTGCGCTCTTTGTCACTCATTTGGGCCAGGTTACGGCCGTCAATCTCAATCAGCCCCTCGTCAATAGCGTCCAGCCCAGAGAGGGTGTTGAGCAACGTGGTCTTACCACAGCCAGATGGCCCCATGATGGCCACCATTTCCCCTTGCTTCACTTCCAAATCTAGCCCGCGCAAAGCCTGCACAATAACTTTGCCGGTATTGTAGGTTTTTTGCACACCTTTGGCGCGAATAATGATATTGTCGGACATTGTATTTCTCCCTTTGTTATCAGCATCTCTTGCTCGGAGATTATGGTGCAGCTCCCAGCGTTGCTGGCCTTAAATTCGTAACATAGAAGATAGTGTAACGGCTTTCTGGCAGTTTGTCAACTATTTGTCCAGATTTATTCTTGCTTTTGTATAGTTTTCGCGGCGACCACCCCGTTTTTCGAGTGCCTCCCTGCCTTAAGTGAGGTTTGTCACTTGTGTCTAATCCTGATTTTGGCGACAATGGACAGGTAACCCACAAACATCCTGCTGAACAAGGAGTGACTAATGAACGCAAAAGATGTTGTCATTTTAGGCGCAGCCCGCACCCCGACGGGGAAGATGTCGGGATCTTTGGTGAGTAAAACGGCGCCCGAGTTGGGAGCTACGGCCGTGGCGACGGCCGTAACTCGCGCCGGCATTGACCCCCAAACGGTGTACGAAGTGCTCATGGGACAGGTCGTGCAGGCGGGCGCGGGGCAAGCCCCGGCACGCCAGGCAGCCCTGGGGGCAGGACTACCCAACACGGTAGGCGCCGCCGCCATCAACAAGGTGTGTGGCTCCGGCCTCAAAACGGTGATGATGGCGGCCAATGCCATCATTGCTGGCGAAGCAGACGTTTTTGTAGCCGGCGGCATGGAGAGCATGTCTCATGCTCCCTACTTTGTGCCCGGGGCACGGCAGGGGCTGCGCTACGGCCACGTAGAAATGAAGGATTCCGTGCTGCACGACGGCCTGTGGTGCGCCTTTCAGCAGTGGCCCATGGGTAACTCGGCCGAGTTTATTGCCCAAGAATTTGGCATTTCGCGGGAGCAAATGGATGCGTATGCCCTCAGCAGTCATGAAAAAGCGGCGGCAGCTACAGCAGACGGCCGTTTTGCGGCCGAAATTGTGCCTGTGGAAATCAAAAGCCGCAAAAGCAGCATCACCGTCAGCGTAGACGAACCCATTCGCGCCACCTTTAGCGAAGGCGGCTACGAGCTGGGCACCAACCTGGCGCAGTTAGCCAAGCTGCCGCCGGCCTTCACCACAGATGGGCTAGTCACTGCTGGTAATGCCCCCGGTCTGAACGATGGCGCGGCTGCCCTCGTCGTCACCAGCCGCGCTGAGGCTGAGCGGCAAGGGCAGCAACCCCTGGCCCGCATCGTCGGTTACACTCTGGCGGCCGTGGAACCTCTCTGGCTCTTTGACGCACCTGCCCGGGCTATACCCCAACTGCTTCAACGCATTGGGTGGACCATGGACGATGTAGATTTGATTGAACTAAACGAAGCCTTTGCCGCCCAGGTGTTGGCCAACGCGGCGCGCCTGACCCAGGAAGGGCACAACTGGGATTGGGGCAAAGTCAACGTAAATGGCGGGGCCATTGCCCTGGGGCACCCCATTGGCGCCAGCGGCGCGCGGGTGCTGGTTACCCTCATCTATGCCTTGCAGCAGCGTGGGCTGCGCCGTGGGCTGGCTTCCCTGTGTCTGGGCGGCGGTGAGGCGGTCGCCATGGCTATTGAGCTGGAAAGATAAAGGAGGTTTTCCATGAAGTCTGATCGCTGCTTTCTCGTTTTAGGGGGTGCGGGGTTGGTTGGCGTGCAGGTCGTGCGCGAGATTGCTCGTTCGCTAGAGCCAGAGCGCATTGTTGTTGCCAGCCTATACCGGGGTGAAGTGCGGGAATTTTTGCACGACGTACGCCGCGAGTTTCCGCACATTGCGTTTGTGGGCGCGTGGGGCGACGTATTCGTGCGCGACGAATTTAGCCAGGAGCAGCGCCGTCGCATTACGCAAAGCCGCCTGCGCCGTGACGCGCTTTATCAAGATTTGTTTGGCAACCTGGAGGAGGCATATGAACGTTCGGCATTGGTGCAGCTGATTCGGGAGCATAAGCCGGATGTGGTGGTGGACTGCATCAATACGGCTACGGCCATCAGTTATCAGGACGTGCACAGCACCAGCATGAAAACCTATGACATTTTGCAGGAGCTGAGCCGCATCGTGGACCATGAAGATATTGCAGCTTTAGATGATTTTGGCCGGGATTTTGAGCAGAACGTGAGTATGCTCTTGATCTCCCAGGCAATTCCCCAGCTGATTCGTCACGTGCAGGTATTGCACCGGGCCATGAGCGCGGTGCAAACGCGGCTATATCTGAAGATTGGTACGACGGGCACGGGGGGTATGGGCTTGAATATCCCCTACACCCACAGCGAGGACCGGCCCAGCGCCAAGCTGATGAGCAAAACGGCCGTAGCCTTTGCCCACACCGGCCTTATGTTTCTCATGGCGCGTACCCCAGGCGGCCCCTTGGTGAAAGAGATTAAGCCCGCAGCCATGATTGGCTACCGCAAGGTGAGTTACAAGACCATCAAGCGGCGAGGCAGCCCCCAGTTTCGTTATGAGAGTCGGGAGGTAGGTTTAGACGGCCGTCTCACCCTGCGCGGCGACGAAAGCCAATATCCCAAAATTGACAAACTGCAAATGGCAGGCGTAGACACCGGCGAAAACGGCTTCTTTGCGCGGGGCGAATTTGAGACCATCACCCACATGGACCAGATGGAATTTGTCACCCCGGAAGAAATCGCCCAGCAAGCCGTGCTAGAAATCAAGGGGAGCAACACCGGTTACGACATCATTTCCAGCATCGACATGAGTATTATGGACCCCAGCTACCGTGCTGGCGTGCTGCGCCAAACCGCCCTGGACAAGCTAGCCCGCCTGGAACAAGAAACCCACAGCCACAGCGTTGCCCTGGGGCAGTTGGGACCGCCAGAACTTTCCAAACTGCTCTACGAGGCCCATCTGCTCAAGCTCAAATATGGTACCCTGCGAGAGGTCATTCAGACTCCTGCTAGCGAAATTTCCGAAACCCTTTACGATTTTTTGACCCATGACCATCTGCTACGCACACTCATCGTCTCTATTGGCGTGCCCATTTTAGCCCCAGACGGGCACACGCTCATTCGCGGCCCGCGCCTGAATATTCCTGAGAGCATTTACCACGAAGTGGCCGTGCAAGAAGGAGACGTGGATGCCTGGGCACATAAAGGCTGGGTAGACTTACGCTCGCAAAACTTCAAGGTATGGCAAGACCGCTTTCAGCGCATGCGCCGCACGCAGCACATGCTGCATACGCGAGGCACCTCTTCAGTGACGCTGAAAACCTATTTGCCGGAAACCATTGAAATTGGCGCGGTGGTGGCCTGGCTCTTCAACAATGATTACCAGGGGTACCGCATTAAGTAATTGCCTGAGACCTGCGAGGATGGTGGCCCGCTGCCCGAACCCGCGCAGGTCTCATTCTCGCAGGTATATACTTGCATACTTTTTAACTTTTTCTACAATACAGGTAAGAAGTTCAGGATAATCCTCAAAAGCTATCCCCTTTTTAATTTCATTCAATGCTTTTGAACAATTAACGGATGCGGGAGTCAGGAATTATGATTTCGGTTGCTCTGAGATCAGAGGCGTGAATTTGTATCCGTTTATTTACACCACAAAATAAAAGGTTCGTCACAATGTCTAATACAGCTTTCAACGGATTAGGGATGCCGGTTTTCACCGCCTTTGGCTGGGCTGGAGAAGAAACAGCGCAAAAATTTGCTTATGAACAACTAGAGCTGTTTATCATGCAGTTACACTTGCACCTGCCCCCTAACATTCAGAGCGAGTTACCGGCTTATGGTTTGAGTCGTGAAAATCAGGGTGTGTATTTGTCAGCTAACAGTGACGTAGAACGGGACGCACACATTGCCTTCTATACGCGGCCCATGAGCTTGGAAATTCAACTGGCGATTACGGCGAAAGAGGTATTAGCCAAGGGTTTTTCTGCCGCAGACAAGGATTTGTTGAACGCCCATCGTCTGGTAACGCAATTAGGCCCCGAATGGTCTTTGCGGGTGCAACAGATGTTGGTGGAAGAGGAGTCGGGGACGATTTCTCATTACCAGGATTTATTCAAGGATAGTGTAACGCAATTTAGTCCAGAAGTGGCGAAGGATGTTTTTAACAAAGCGGCTTATCTGATTGGACAGGAAAAATGGCTGTTGGGCTTTTACCTGAGCCGGCGGGTGAATTCCGAGCAAGCCGCAGCCATGGGATCTGCCATTGTGAAGGTCATGGGAGAGCAGGTAGAGCTATTGATGCCGGTGCTTTCGTTTTTTACGGGGCGAGCCGGGCGAAAGAAGGGTGCGCGGCGGGCGGCAGCGCGGAAAGCGGCGGCCCAGCAAACAAAGCAAGCACCGGTGTTGGAAACGGCCGTTGCTCCCGAAGACACCTTTACCTTCATCGCCGAACTCAAACCCCTGCACATTCGGCGCGGCTTCATCAACATGTCCCCCAACGAATGGCCCTTCTTTGCCCTCAATGCCCGCACCGAAACCCGCCCCGTCACCGTCTATTACGAAGGGCTGTACGATAAAAAAAGCTCCGTCTGGAGAATGCAGCCAGACGATATGGCGCGCCTCGTCTTAGGCCCTGGCAGCCATGAGTGGTTGGAAGATGCCTTCATGCCCGATGATAAAATCGAATTAATCGTAACCAGGCTTGAAAAAGACGAAATTCAAATTACCCTCAGACCCCACACCGATTAACCTTCTTCAGCTTACAAATTACCCAATGAAAGGGTGCTGCGCCCCAAACAGCACCCTTTTTGGGGCTACCTAAGCAAGGTATGCCGTACGCAAACTCATGGTATAATCATCCCAGATATGCCGTTTACCTGCTGAGTTTTACTTTGTGATGGTTCAACAGCAATTATCCCGCAACGCCTTTCATAGAAATAGGATGCAACTATGGCCAAACTCGCCCCCCCTTTAATGGACAACCCAACCTGGTTCCCGGAAGCCGTTAAGGACATTGAGGACACCGGTCTCTCAGAAACCTTTCTACAAGACCTCTCCCTCAAAATCATGTACAACCGCGGTCAGGTTACCGGCCACCTTATTGCCGAGGAAGTCAAACTTCCGTTCCAAACCGTCATGCTGCCCATTTTAGAATTCCTAAAACGAGAGCAAATGTGCGAAGTGAAGGGTTCTGGCGGCATCGGCGCCGGCACCTACCAATACGTCATCACCAACAAGGGGTCAGCCCGCGCCAGAGAGCGGCTGGAGCAAACGACCTATGTCGGCCCGGCGCCTGTTCCTTGGGATGACTATGTAGCCGCAATTAATGCCCAGGGAGGTAATACCTTGCGCGTGAACCCCCAAATGGTAGAGCAGTCGCTATCGCACCTGGTATTAAACGAGTCCATCCTGGAAAAAATTGGCCCTGCTATCAATTCTGGCAAATCAATGTTCCTCTATGGCCCGCCAGGAAATGGCAAAACCACCATTGCGGAAAGCATTGGCCGTATGGTGCTCACCCATGATATGTACATTCCTTACGCCGTGGAGGCTGATGGGCAAATTATTAAGGTGTACGACGAGATTAACCATGAGATTGTGGATAGTGAGGATGAGTACGCCATGCCCCGGCGGAGCGGCCGTAGTGGGTTGTCGTCAAGCATGAAGATGGATACACGCTGGGTCAAGATCAGGCGCCCGGTAATTATGGTTGGCGGCGAGTTGACGCTGGATGGGCTGGAATTGGTGTATGATCGCACCAACAAATATTATGAGGCCCCCTTCCAAATGAAAGCCAACGGCGGCATGTTTTTAATTGACGACTTTGGACGGCAGCAAATTCGGCCCCGCGATTTGCTTAACCGCTGGATTGTGCCCATGGAAAAGAACGTGGACTTTTTGTCGCTGCATACGGGGCGCAAAGTGGAAGTTCCCTTTAAGGTGCTGATTGTGTTCTCCACAAACTTGCCACCGCGAGATTTGGTGGATGAGGCTTTTCTACGGCGTATCCGGCACAAAATTGAAGTGACGTCCCCTTCTTATGATGAGTACCGGGAAATTTTCCGGCGGGTGGCCAAGCGGCGGGGGGTGGCCTATGACGAACAGGCCGTGATTTATCTACTGCAAGAGCATTACATTAAAAAGAATCGCAAACTGCGGGCAAACCATCCGCGAGATTTGTTGGAGCAAATTCAGGATATTAGCGAGTATTTGGGCATGGAACCGGTGATGACGCGCCAGATGATTGACCGGGCGGCGGCAGCTTATTTTGTGGAGTTGTAGGCATGGCGGACTGGGTTTCAGGGCAACGGCCGTACATTTTGGGTCACCGCGGCGCCAGCCATGATGCCCCGGAAAATACGCTGGCCGCCTTCACCCTGGCCCTGGCACAGGGCGCCGATGGCATTGAACTAGACGTACAGCTTAGCAA
>CAZDEO010000066.1:0-27635 GCA_964504445.1 uncultured Anaerolinea sp.
TTTCGCACATATGTTTCTCCTTAGCATGCGGTCCAGTTTTTGGGGGTCATTATACAGCACACGTTGGCGCACGTCCCACGTAGCAAAATACAAATTGTGGGCCGCCGCCGCAGCGCAGTCGTGCTCAGCGCCCGGTAACGTTGGAAGTGATGTGCGTCAATTGTTGTCGGCCGCTGGTTTTTTGGCATTCGGCATCTAGATTTCCCTCTACAAGCTGCTGCAACCCCGAAAGTATAACCTGGGAAACGTCAAGTTTTCTAGTGACAAATGTCACTTTTTCATGCTCGGCCATCCAACACTTCGGCCAACAACTGCCGCAGGGGCATGTCCGCCAGAGAAGCCAGCCGCCCGTCCACCGGCGGAAAAGGCAGGTTGTGGGTCATGCCGTTGGGCACGGCCACGCACCACAGCCCGGCCGCTTTGGCCGCCGTGGCGCCGTTAGGGGAATCCTCCAGGGCCAGGGCGTGCCGGGGCTGCACACCCAGCCGCACCAGCGCTTCGTGGTACACGGCCGGATCGGGCTTGGCCCGGTCGCCCACGTCGTCGCGGCAGCAAATGGCAGCGAAACCCAGCCGCGCCTCGCGTCGGATGCAAGCGTTAGCAGGAAGCGTTAACAGGGTTCACTATGATCACACTTCCGGCCAATTACTGGAATCTACTTCAATTGTTGGCTTGTAAGTCGAGTATGGCGTATTTGAGTCCCGCGAGCTTATTTTGGCAGACATCGAAAATAACCTCGGCGTCAATTGAGAAGTAATGATGGCTCAGAAAATCTCGGATACCCTTGGCGCCTTTCCAGTCAACATCCGGAAATTGGCTGTTAAGATCCCCATCGAGCACTTTATCAAGCTGTTTGAGCTGTTCGCCAATGGCAATTAGCATCATAGTAATGCCGTCGAGTTTGTCAATGCCAGCGTCATTGATGACAAAATCTTCCGGGGTATTGATGCCGACAAAGCGGCGCTCAACACGCGTGATGGCGACAAGGATGTTCATCAAAATGCCCTGCACAAGCTCCTCGTCAGACATAGATGGCCTCAGCATCAATCCGGCTTTTTAAGAAGTCATTGAGGTATTTCTGGTAGCGGATCAAATCAACCGAGGTCAGTAAAAGCTGCTCTAAATCCGCTTTTAGGTGGACCATTTTGAAGAGATCGGGCGGCATTTCGACTACAATATCGACATCACTGCCGTGGTCCGCTTCGCCCCGGGCCAAGGAGCCAAAAATGCCCAGCCTTGTGACGCCGTATCTTGCTGCCAGCTCTTGCTTATGTGCCTGCAAAATGTTGAGAACTTCTTTTTGCTGCATTTATTGACTTGGATCCTTTGGTTGGGTAAAGGCGCGCAAAGAGTCCAATTTTTCAATTTCCCTCGCGCTTTTACCCCTCACTTTGTTAGATAAAGTATAGCAGAAAAATGGTTGTTCAAAGATTCAGAAACGGCCGTGCCGCCCAACCATTAGCCTTGATGGCACTTTATTATGCCTGTCCATCGCGCAATTCCGCCAACAACTGCCGCAAAGGCATGTCCGCCAGAGAAGCCAGCCGCCCGTCCACCGGCGGGAAAGGCAGGTTGTGGGTCATGCCGTTGGGCACGGCCACGCACCACAGCCCAGCCGCTTTGGCCGCCGTGGCGCCGTTAGGGGAGTCCTCCAGAGCCAGGGCGTGCCGGGGCTGCACACCTAGCCGCACCAGCGCTTCGTGGTACACAGCCGGATCGGGCTTGGCCCGGTCGCCCACGTCGTCACGGCAGCAAATGGCAGCAAAACGGCCGTCTAGCCCCAGCCGCGCCAGGTGGGTATCTACCCAGCTATGCGGCGAGCTAGAGGCGATGCCCAGCTTTAACCCTAGCTGCTGCGCAGCGTCCAGGTAATCCACCACGCCGGGCATCACCCTTTGCTGCGCCATCAGCTCATTGTCCCGCTGCTTACGCGCGGCATAGACGGCTTGGCGGTCTAACGGCCGTCCTACCAGCTCTTCCAGGTAGGTGTACGGATTGAAGAAATCCACGGAGCCGATATTCTGGTTCCACACGTCCAGGGGCAGCTCCACGCCAAAGGAGGCATAGGTTTCCTGCCAGGAGATAAAATCAGGCGTTTCAGAGTCCAGAATCAGGCCGTCAAAGTCAAAAATCAGCGCGTTTATCATGTGAATGCCCCCTTTAACCTCTGGCATTGACCCGCGTGGGGGCAAGTTTGAAGAGGACGCGCTCTTCACCGGGGCTGTTGTAGGTAAACGGCCGTCCGAAATAAAGCTGTGCCAGCTCGTTAATGTGGTCGTGGGCGGGCTGCCCCTCCACCACCTCCACCACCTGACCACGCACCTCCAGCCAGCGGTACGGGTTTTGCGGGTCCATGGCGGCTACAGTAGCCCAGGGGCGGGCGCGTAAGTTGCGGTCCTTGGTGCGACCAACGGCCGTGTTCACCCACACCTGGTTCCCCTGACGGCTGCACCACACCGGCGTCACCTGCGGGCTGCCATCGGGCATTACTGTGGCCAGCATCACCACCACTGGGCCATCTAGCAAGTCGTAATGAGATTCGGGAATAACTGTTGTCATCAATATCTACTCCTGAAAAAGCAATTTAACACAAAGAAACAAAGGTAGGAAGGCAGAAAGCAGAGGCGTGAAAAGGCTGGGTTTCGTTCACAAATACTTTACAAAACGGTTCTGCCCATCTACCAAAATGGCGCGGGTTTGCGCCAGCGGGGTGTCCCGCAATTCATAGGCAATGATGATGATTTCGTCGCCGGCGTGAACGAGGTGCGCCGCGGCGCCATTCATGCAAATGACGCCTGAATCGCGCTCGCCGGGGATGACGTAGGTTTCTAGGCGCGTACCATTGGTATTGTCCACCACCTGCACCTTTTCGCCAGGCCAGATGCCGGTTTTCTCCAGCAGTGCCTCGTCAATGGTGATGCTGCCCACATAGTGCAAATTTGCTTCTGTTACGGTGGCTTTATGGATTTTGGCGTGCATGACCCAGCGCATGGCTACCTCCGATTGATGGCCTCTAGCGACGGCCAGGGCATGTTGTCAATAAGGCGGGTTTGGCCCACGAAAACGGCCGTACTCAACAGCGCCGCCTCCCCCACCTGGGCCACTTCTTGCAGCGTAAACGGGTCGGCCACGCTCACGTAGTCTAGCCGCGCCAGGGGTTCCCCCTGAATGATGGCCTGCATTGCCTGCTGCACGGACCGGCCGTTGCGCTCCCCGCCATCTAGCAAAGCTAGCCCGTGGCGCAGCGCCCGCGACAGCACCGTGGCCGCTTCGCGCTGCGGCGGTGTGAGGTATTTATTACGCGAGCTAAGGGCCAACCCATCCGCCTCGCGCACGGTAGGGCACACCACAATTTCCAGGTTAAAGTTCAGGTCGGCCACCATGCGCCGCACCACCACCGTCTGCTGAAAATCTTTCTGCCCAAAGTAGGCGCGGGTGGGCTGCACCAGGTTAAACAATTTAGCCACAACTGTTGTCACCCCGCGAAAGTGGGTGGGGCGAGAAGCCCCCTCTAAAACCTGCGTCACCTCTTGCACTGTCACGTAAGTTTGAAACCCTTGCGGGTAGACTAGGGCGTCGTCTGGCGTAAAAACCAGGTCGGCCCCTGCCTGGCGCAGCAGGGAAAGGTCGCGCTCCAGGTCGCGGGGGTAGTTGCTTAGGTCTTCGGTGGGCGCAAATTGCGTGGGGTTGACGTAAATGCTCACGGCCACGCGCTCATTTTCGGCGCGGGCGCGGCGTACCAGGGCCAGGTGGCCTTCGTGCAGGTAGCCCATGGTGGGCACAAAGCCCCAGGTGGCTGTCGGGTTCTGCCAGCGCCAGCGGCGCAGTTCGTCAATGTTTGTAGTTACGTTCATCTCAAAATGATGTCCTCGCTGTCTATACGAATTTTTAGCTCGGAAACGGCCGTTTCCCCTGCCAAATCCATCACCAAGCGCCACAGTTGGGCGTTAACCGGTGTGGGTACGCCAACTGCTTGCCCGGCCCGCACCACTGCGCCGCAAATGGCGTCAATTTCGGTGGTACGGCCGTTTTCCACGTCTTGCAGCATGGATGAGCGGTTGTGGAAGGTGTTATTGGCTACGCGCAAAGCCTCGGCGGCCGCGTCGGCAAAAGGCAACGCAATGCCTTGGGCAGCGGCCACGGCGGCTACCTCTTGGGCGGCGGCAGCCAGTACCCGCAGTCTTTCAGGCCGGGTTGTTAACGCGCCGTTGGGCACGCCTAAAACGGCCGTGAGCGGGTTGATGGCCGCATTGACCGCCAGCTTGCCCCATACCAGGCCGTCCACATCACTGCCCACCTGCACATCCATTCCCGCCTGTCGCAGCAAGGCCACCAGGGGCGCAAACTGAACATGCTCCGGCTGGGGGGCGGCCAGATGGATACTCCCTGCTCCGGCATGGCGCACCACGCCCGGTCGCAGCAGGGTCGCGCCCAGGGTCACTACTCCCTGAGCCACAATGCAGTCTGGCAAAGCAGCGGTCAGTTTCTCGCGGTTGCCCAGGCCATTTTGCAGCGTGACCACCAGCCCGCCAGAGGGCGGCAAGGGGCGGGCGCGTTGGGCGGCAGCGGTAGTCTGGGCGCTTTTCACCAGCACCAGCACCACGTCGGCGGGTGGGAGATTGCCGGGGTCGGCAACGGCCGTAACCTGGTGGCGCGTCTCATGTCCATTCAAATGTTGCAGGATGAAGCCATCGGCCAGGGCCGCCAACTGCGCGGGCCAGGAACCCACCAGCGCCACCTGGGCCAGCCCATCCAGCCGCGCCGCAAAAAATGAGGCCAATGCCCCCGTACCAATAATTGCTACGCGCAAAATTTCTCCACAAAAACGTTCAGCCGGTCAGCCGGTCAGGCAAAACGTAAACAAGCTGACACGCTGATGTGCTGACTCGCTGATTAGCTATCGGCAATCAATTCCAAAAACTGCGCCAGCTCCTCATCAGGCATGGCGTAGCTGTGGGCCTCTGTAGGAAATTCGCCCTGTTCGACTTCTTGGCGGTAGGCGGTGAGCGCCTGGGTAATTTGCTGCCCAATCTGGGCGTACTGTTTTACAAATTTGGCCGTGAATTTGTCAAAGAGGCCCAGCAAATCATGGTAGACCAACACTTGCCCATCGCAATCTGGCCCGGCGCCAATGCCAATGGTGGGAATGGTAAGTTGGCGGCTGATGGCAGCGGCCACGGGGGCCGGCACGGCTTCCAGCACCAGGGCGAAGCAGCCTGCTTCTTGCAGGGCCAGGGCATCCAGGTAGAGGGTGTGGGCGGCAACGGCCGTTTTCCCCTGCACCTTGTAGCCCCCCAGCGCGGAAGTTGTTTGCGGTGTGAGGCCAATATGCCCCAACACGGGGATACCCACCTGGGTGATGGCCCGTACCGTGGGAACCATGGCCTGCCCCCCTTCCAGCTTCACCGCCTCCATGCCCCCTTCCTTGATAAAGCGTCCAGCATTGCGCACCGCTTCTTCCACGCTCACCTGATAGCTCATAAAGGGCATGTCGCCAATGAGAAAGGCGTGCGGTGCCCCGCGTGCCACCGCCCGGCAGTGGTGCAGCATCTCCTCCATGGTAATCGCCACGGTACTGTCCAATCCCAGCA
The DNA here is from genome assembly GCA_964504445.1 of uncultured Anaerolinea sp. GTDB lineage: Bacteria > Chloroflexota > Anaerolineae > Promineifilales > Promineifilaceae > JACSRF01. The sequence goes on from CAZDEO010000066.1 coordinate 5,592, forward strand.
TCACCATAGCCAGAGAGTCGCCCACCAATAAGGTGTCCATGCCTGCCCGGTCGCCCAACACCGCCCCGGAATAATCGTAAGCGGTAATCATGGTAATGGGTTCGTTATTCTTTTTTTTAGACTGCAAATAGGGCAAAGTTACTTTTTTGCGTGGCGCAGTTTGTGTGCTCATCTCTTCTCTCCTCAGCCAAAATCGCCCACCATCATAGCCTGAACTTGCAGGGGGTAAAGCATTTCATGCCAGGCGCTCATCTGCGTGTCTATCTGACTATTTATCTGGTTTCTTTTCTGCGTCTTTGAGGGTTTGAATCCATTCTGCCTCGTCTGCGGGGCGGGTTCCCAGTAGATCTGGCGTGGCGGCTGAACGACGGCTCCGCCACACAAACAAGAGGTACAAGCCCAGGGTCAACAAGATGAGCAGCCCGCCGGGCACAAGGCACAAGCCCAAAGCAAATCCAAGATTGGCGGTAAATTGACTGGGTTCGTCATAGAAGAAAACGGCCGTGCCGCCAAAAAAGAAGAGCGCCGTGCCCACCAGCCAAATCACCAGCAGCGTCGCCAAGGTCAGCCAGCCCATGCGGTATCGCCGCCGCAAAGAGGTCATAAACACCCCACCTAACCCGGCTACCATGACCCCGGCAAAAATGGGGATTAGCTCGTAAGACCGCTCGTTTTCGCCAGCAGTAGCGCTGGTGAGGGTTACCAGGAAGGTCAACAGGCAGCCAGACAGGCTCATCATGGCAAAAAGGAGGATCAACATGAGGGTGGGGATACGGCCGTTTTCATCTGAATCCTTTGCGTTTTGCTTCCACATCGTCGTCACCTCCGCCTCAGCATACATCACCCCGCAAACGGCGTCCAGCAGCATCCTCTTGGCTCTCTTGGAGAATGATGAACAGCCTGCCAACTATCCAACAACCGGGGCAAAATGAGGTAAACTGACGGCAAACCCAAAGGACATCGGAAAATCTATGCTCACACCCGCACGATTTGAAGAACTGGTAATTACCGCCCTGGCCTCCCTTCCCCCGGCGCTGCAAGAAAGAATCAGCAACGTGGAAATCCTGGTGAAGCCCTGGCCAACGCAGGCAGAACTGCGCGAAGCCCGCGTGCCAGATGGGCACACGCTTTTAGGGCTGTACCAGGGCATTCCCCTCACGGAACGCACTTCAAGCTACAACCTAGTTCCGCCAGACACCATCACTCTCTACCAGGGTCCGCTAGAGGCTGCCACAGGGGGAGATTTGGAAGCTTTACGCGAGGAAGTCCGCCACACCGTCATTCATGAGATCGCCCACCATTTTGGCATCAGTGATGATCGTCTCCACGAGCTGGGTGCTTACTAAAACGGCGCAACCCCCTCTGAAGACGCATTAATCAGCCGGGTACATTGCCTCAATGACATGGCTGTGCCGCTCCAGCACAATTTTCCGGCGAATTTTTTGAGAAGGCGTTAACTCCCCTGTTTTCTGGGTAAAAGGCGTAGGCAGCAGGGTAAATTGTTTTACTTGTTCATACACAGCCAGTTCCTGCCCGTGTCTGTCAAGGCGCCCCCGGTAAAAAGCCAGGATGTCTGGATTCTGCACCAGGTCTTCCCGGTTGCGCCAGGGAATGCCCTGGGCAGCAGCATGGGCCTCCAAAGCGACAAAGTTCGGAACGATCAAGGCGCTAATAAACTTGCGGCGATCCCCAATGGCCACAAATTGCTCAATAAAATGGTCTTTAGCCAATATCGTTTCAATGCGCTGCGGGGCTATATTTTTACCGCCGGAGGTGATGATTAAATCTTTAATGCGGTCGGTAATGCGCAGAAAGCCTTCATCATCAAATTCACCCACGTCGCCGGTGCGGAACCAGCCATCAGCAAAAGCCGCGGCTGTAGCGTCCGGCTTGTTGTAATATCCCTGGGTGACACTGGGGCTTTTGACCAAAATTTCGCCATCGGCAGCAATTTTTACCTGGCAATCAACAATAGGCCGCCCCACTGTCCCAAATTTGAAGGCTTTGGGAGCATTGAATGTCACCATAGGCGCGGTCTCGGTCAGACCATAGCCCTCACAAACCAACAGGCCAGCCGCAAAAAAGAACTCTTCTATCGCTGCGGACAAGGGCGCACCCCCTGCCGAGAAGAAGTTCTTTGGCCCGCCAACAATATCCCTGATTTTGCGCAGCACCAGCCAATCAGCCAGGCGGTGCTGCACGGCCAAAGCAACACCTACCGGCTGGCCCTCCTTTTGGCGGTATTGGTAAGCGCGACCTATGCCAACGGCCCAATGAAAAAGCCTTTGCTTTAGAGCAGAGCCTTGTTCCAGATTGTGGTAGGCAGTGGCATAAATTTTTTCGTACAGTCGGGGTACGCTAACCATAACGGTGGGTTTAACCGCTTGCATACCGGCGATAACCGCTTTGGGATTAGCCAGGTAATAATTTTCGGCGCCGCTGTGGAAGAGAAAGTAAGACCAGGAACGTTCGTATACGTGGCTGAGGGGTAAAAAACAGAGAGAACGGTCGCCTGGCCCCACCTGGAACTGCCCCTCTAAGGCCCTGAATTGATGGTAAATATTGGCGTGAGTGAGCATGACCCCTTTGGGTTCTCCGGTCGTGCCGGAGGTGTAGATGATGGTAGCTAGCTCGTCGGGCACAGCGTCAGCCAGGCATTGGTCGAGGGTGGTGTCGTGGGTGGTGTCTGCGCCAGCCTGAAGCAGTTGGCTAAAGTGCAGGTCTCCCTGCTGTATAAAGACGCTGTCGTCGAAGGGGATAATGGTTTGCAAGGTGGGGAGTTCTTTTTGCAGGCCGCGCACTTTGTCGTAGGCTTGCTGGTCGCCTACAAAGAGGGTGGTCATGGCGGTTTCGTTGATGATGTATGCCGCCTGTTGGGCGGTGTTGGTAGCATAGATGGGGACGGGAATAGCGCGAATGGTGAGGATGGCGAAGTCGGCCAAGGTCCATTGGGGGCAGTTGGGGGCAAAAATGCCGACGCGGTCGCCGGGCTGTATGCCCTGGGCCAGCAGGGCGCGGGCAATGGCGCGAATGTGGGTGTGCATGGTACGGTAAGTTAGGGGCAGGGTTTGGAGAGCGGCGGAGGAGACACGGCCGTTTCCCTTTTCTCCATACACATTCATGGCTGGTTGTTCAGCATACGTTTGCGCACTTCGCGCAATCATTACGGCAAGATGTTGGGTATTCATACGTTTTTCCAGTTGTGCCTGACTTTTTGGCTCCTATGGTGGAGGTTGATTAGGGGATTATCCCAGAACCTCACCATTCGCACAATTTATTATGAGAGACCCATACAAATTCCGGTCATTTTTTGGTACACTTGGAAAAGTAGGTTAGTTATAACGGAATTCCCCCAAGAATGGAGGCGCACAGATGAACATGGACGCTATAGCTGCTGAAAAGCTGCCAGCTTTTGAGGCCCGCATTGCCCGTGGCGAAAAAATTGAGCCGGGGGACTGGATGCCTGACGAGTACCGCCACCAGCTTATCCGCATGATTTCGCAGCACGCCCACAGCGAGGTGGTTGGCATGTTGCCAGAAGGAGCCTGGATTACCCACGCGCCTAACTTGCGCCGCAAAATGGTGCTGATGGCGAAGGTGCAAGACGAAGCCGGGCACGGCCAATATCTGTACCATGCCGCCGAAACGCTGGGGGCCACTCGTGAGGAGATGCTGGCGGCGCTGTTAACCGGCAAAGCCAAATACTCCAGCATTTTCAACTACCCCACCCTAACCTGGGCAGATGTGGCCTGGATTGGCTGGCTGGTGGATGGCGCCGCGATTAAAAACCAGACGATGCTGGCCCAATGCTCTTACGGCCCCTACTCGCGGGCTATGGTACGCATTTGCGCTGAGGAGACCTTCCACTACAAGCAGGGGAAGGAGATGATTGTGCACTATATGACCCGGGGCACGGCCGTACAAAAGGAGATGGTGCAGGATGGCCTAAACCGCTGGTGGTGGCCCACGCTGATGATGTTTGGCCCCCATGACACCGATTCCCCGAATTCAGCCGTGCTCATGCGCTGGGGCATCAAAACCAAAAGCAACGACACCTTGCGCCAGGAATTCATTGACGAAGAGATACCGGAACTGCTGGCTTTGGGGCTAACCATTCCTGACCCTGACCTGCGCTTTAATGAGGAGACGGGCAACTGGGAAACCGGCCCCATTGATTGGGATGAGTTTTGGCGTGTGGTTAAGGGCAATGGCCCCCTGAACGCGGAGCGGTTGGCAGCGCGACAAAAAGCCCACGACGACGGCCGTTGGGTACGCGAAGCAGTGGCCGCCTATGCCGCAAAAAACAATTAACAGGAAAGGAAAACCCAACCAACGTCATGTCTGATACGCAATGGCCGCGATACGAAGTGTTTAAGCAAGATGCGCCGGGCAAGCCCCACCAGGCTGTTGGTTCGGTGCACGCGCCCGACGCGGAAATGGCGCTGCTGAATGCGCGGGATGTCTTTGCCCGCCGACCCAAGGCAGTCAGCATGTGGGTGGCCCCGGCAGCCGCCATTTTGAGCATGACGGCCGAAGAAATGGCGGCTAACCCCAACTGGCAAGAGGCGCAGCCAGAGGCGGAGGGTGAGCAACGGCCGTTCCTCATCTTCACCAAAACCTCCCAGCGCCGTGCGATGACTTTTGTCACCCATGTAGGCGAGGTAACGGCCGTTTCCGCACAACAAGCATTGGCAACGGCCGTTAACACCAGCACATTCAGCCCGACCAACGTGTGGGTGTGGTGGGTGGTGCCGGCCAGCGCCATCATCGCCAGCGATCCCGCCGACGTGGTCAGCCACTACGCCCCCGCCGCCGATAAAACCTACCGCCAGCAAAGCCATTATGGCTTCGTTAGCCCAACGAAAAAGCGTGAAACGTGATGCGTAATGCGCGATAATTTTTCACGCATTACGCATTACACACGAATGCCCATGAACAGACCCTCCCTTCAAACCTACCTACTCGCCCTGGCTGATGACCAGCTGATTCTGGCCCACCGCAACAGCGAATGGATCGGCCACGCACCTATTTTGGAAGAGGACATCGCCCTGGCCAACATTGCCCAGGATGAGCTGGGACACGCTAGCCTATTCTACAATCTAGTCTGCGACCTGACGGGTGATGATCCGGACGCCCTGGTGTTTTTCCGCGAGGCGGCCGACTTTTGCCACGTACAAATGGTGGAGTACCCCCGCGGTGACTGGGCCTTTACCATGCTGCGCCAATATTTGTTTGATGCGGCGGAGATGGCGCTGCTGGCGCGGCTGGTGGAAAGTGCGTACAAACCCCTGGCGGAAACGGCCGTAAAAATGCGCAACGAGGAACTGTACCATTACCGCCACACCAGCGCCTGGCTAAAACGGCTAGGGCTGGGCACGGCCGAAAGCCAGCAGCGCACGCAGAATGCCCTAAACACCCTTTGGCCCCTAGCCCAGCAGCTCTTTGTGCCCCTGCCCGGCGAGACGGAGCTGGCAGAAGCAGGCATTGTGCCTCCGGCAGCAGAATGGCATACAGCGTGGTTGGAGGCGGTACGGCCGTTTCTCACCACCTGCACCCTCACCATACCCCACAACGACACCCCACCCACCACCAGCCGCAGCCTCCACAGCCAGCACCTGGCCCCCCTGCTGGCCGACCTGCAGAAAGTAGCGCGGCTAGAGCCGGATGCACAATGGTAACGAATTGTGAATTGTGAATTGTGAATTATGAATGAGGAAGCGATTTGGCAAGCACTGGCTGAAGTTGTAGACCCCGAAATTCCGGTGGTCTCATTGGTGGAAATGGGCATTGTGCGCGAGGTTAAACTCCACAACCAAAGCGTCACCGTCACCATCACCCCCACCTTCTCTGGCTGCCCCGCCCTGCACGTTATGCAGCAAGATATTGTCGCGCAGCTACAAAAGCTAGGCTACGCCAGCGTCAGCGTAGACACTGTGCTTTCTCCCCCCTGGAGCAGCGATTGGATTACCGATGAGGGGCGACGCAAATTGAAAGCCTTTGGGCTGGCTCCCCCGCAGCGTCATGGCGGCAACATTGCCATCACCTTTTACGAGCCTGTAACTTGCCCCTACTGCGACTCCGCCAACACCAGCGTCAAGAACGAATTTGGGCCGACCCTATGCCGCGCCATTTATTTCTGCCACAACTGCCAGCAACCCTTCGAGCAATTTAAGCCCCTCTAAACCCCGCTCTCCACAACTGGCTGCAATCCCCCCTCTTTGTCCGACCTCTCACTTTATGTTAATCAACCTTTCGGTGGATGTCGGCACGTCACCAGGTTGAAAGAAGGGTCAACTTCTCGTTGTCCATTTCTCCATCCCCAGGGTGGTTACAAAGCCCTCCTCCTACCTTACCCTACAAGTAGCAGGCAAAATATACAAAAACGACAAATAAGTTGCCCACGGTGTGATACAAAAGGAGGTGGCGATGTCGGCCATTATTGAAGTCAAGAATTTGCGAAAAACCTATGGAAGTACAGTAGCCGTAGAGGACATCTCGTTCACCATTCAACCAGGAGAAATCTTCGCCATTGTTGGTCCCAACGGCGCTGGCAAAACCACGGCGGTCGAATCCATCATCGGGCTGCGCCAGCCCGACAGCGGCGCCATTCGCGTGCTGGGCATGGACCCCCAAAAAGAGGAGGCCGTCTTGCGTCAGCGCATTGGCGTGCAACTGCAAGAGGCGGCCTTGCCAGACCGCATTAAAGTATGGGAGGCGCTGGATTTATTTGCTTCCCTCTATCCTCAAACGGTAAATTGGGAACAGCTTTTACAAGATTGGGGGCTGGCCGAAAAGCGCAATACCCAGTTTGCCAAATTATCGGGCGGGCAGAAGCAGCGGCTCTTCATCTGCCTGGCGTTGCTGAATGACCCGGAGGTTGTCTTTTTGGATGAGCTGACTACCGGCCTAGACCCGCAGGCGCGGCGAGCCACCTGGGGTGCAGTGCGCGCCATTCGGGAACGCGGCAAGACGGTGGTATTGGTAACCCATTTTATGGATGAGGCTCAGGAACTGGCTGACCGGGTGGCCATCATTGACCAGGGGCAGGTTGTGGCGCTAGACACGCCGGAACGCCTGATTGCCGGTTTGGATACGGCGCGGCGGGTATGTTTTGGCAAATATAACGGCTTCAATCCGGATGTTTTTTCTGGTTTGCCGGGGGTGAACAGTGTGGTGGAAAACGGCCGTTCCGTAACGGTACTTGGTCGCGGCCCCCTGGCCATCCACGTGGCCGCCGCCCTCAAAGAAAATAATTACTACCCCGATGACCTGTACGTGGAGCAGGCCGACCTGGAAGACGTGTTTCTGGCCCTCACCGGCCACCAAATTCGCAGCTAAATAGGAGTAAAATCATGCACACCTTAATAAAAATGACATGGACCGAATTAAAACTACAGCTACGCGAGCCAATCGGCGTCTTTTTCACCCTGGCCTTTCCCCTCATGCTGCTCTTCATCTTTGGCAGCATTTACGGCAACGAACCCAGCGAATTTTTGGGTGGGTATGGGTCTATTGACCTCTCAGTGCCCGGCTACATCGGCATGATCATTGGCACCATTGGCATGATCAGCCTGCCCATCACCCTGGCAAACTACCGCGAAAAAGGGGTGCTGCGCCGCTTTCGGGCTACGCCCCTGGCCTCAAGCACGGTTTTATGGTCGCAGGTCCTTGTTAGCCTGACCATGACGGGCTTGGGTATGCTGCTGCTGGTCTTGGCCGGGTTTCTGGTGTATGACCTGCGCATTCCCGAGGCCTCCCTGGCCATTATTCCAGCGGCGCTGCTGGGTGGCCTGAGCTTTCTGGCCCTGGGCTTTGTGCTGGCCGGGCTGCTGCCCACGCCGCGTTCGGCTCAGGCCGTGAGCATGGCGTTGTTTTACCCCATGCTCTTTCTTTCTGGCGCAGCCGGCCCACGGGAAATGATGCCTGAATCCGTGCAAAAAGTCGCTGATTTTTTGCCACTTACCCACGTGGTCAAATTGCTGGAGGGATTATGGCTAGAGGGTACGTGGAATAGGCCATCCCTGGCTGTATTGAGCGGTATGCTGCTCATATGCCTGGTGGTGTCGCGGCGCACTTTCCGTTGGGAATAGTTGCTGTTAAACTGGGCAGGTAAGAGGTAGCAAATGACTAAGAGGCAAAAACCAGCAATTAGCCTCCAGCAAGATGTTTGGGAACGCTCGGGCTGGCTGTGGACGGCCGTTTTCCACCTCAACCTGCTCATCGTCACCATTATTGGCCTGCGCGACCCCGCCAATGCGGATGCCGTCACCCGTATTTTAGCCCTGGCGCTGGGATTGGCGGCCTGGCAAGGCGGGCTGTTTTATAGCCTGGCGCGGCGGGGGTTATATGAACGGCCGTCCCTCACCACCCCTCTGGTGGGCATTGGCGTTTTCTTCTGGTTCCTGTTGGTGCGGGTTGATCCCCTCTTCTACTTTATGCTGGGCGGTCTCTTCCCCTTCATCTACATCTTTCTACCCTTCCGCTGGGCCATCCTCATGACCCTCATCGTCAACAGCCTGGCTGCCTACGACAACTATTTAAGCAGTGGCCAGCCGTCAGAGTGGTGGAGCAGCGGTTTGCTCTATTGGCTGGGATATTCGGCTGCGGCCATTCTGCTGGGCGGCTGGATTTACGCCATTATTCGCCAGAGCATCCAGCGGCGCGAGCTGATTGAGCAGCTTCAAGCAGCGCAAGCCGAGTTAGCCGCCGCCGAACGGCGCGCAGGTATGCTGCAAGAGCGCGAGCGGCTGGCCCGTGAGATTCACGACACGCTGGCCCAGGGGTTTACCAGCATTGTCATCAACCTGGAGGCCGCCGAACAGGCGCTGCCTGAGGACCTAAAGATGTTACGGCATCACCTGGATATTGCCCGGCGCACGGCCCGGCACAGCCTGGAACAAGCGCGGGAAGTGGTGCAAGACTTGCGACCAGACCTGTTGCGAGAGCAGGCACTGCCAGAAGCTATTGAACGGGTTACAGCGCGCTGGGCCGCAGAAACGGGCATTACAACAACGGCCGTTACCACTGGCACCCCCCTTACCTTGCACCCCGAAATAGACGTCACCCTGCTGCGCGCTGTGCAAGAGACGCTCACCAACATACACAAGCACGCCCAGGCCAAAGCAGTCCAGGTCACCCTATCCTACATGGGCGATGTGGTCATGCTGGACGTGCAAGATGATGGCGTGGGCATTAATGGCGCGACCCCCTCGCCCCTATCCGGCGGCTTTGGGTTGACCGCCATGCGCCAGCGCGTGGCGCAGTTGGGCGGCAAGGTAGAAATCGAAAGCGAGCTTGGTGAAGGAACAACGATAGCTATCTCAGTTCCGGTGAGGGATAAAGGGTAACCAGCAAGGGCCAAGGAGGAAACTATGACGACCATCCGCATTCTCATTGCCGATGACCATCCGGTGGTGCGGGAGGGCCTGGCGGGTATGCTGGCCGGGCAGCCCGACCTGGAGGTGGTGGCGCAGGCCGGCGATGGGCAGCAGGCGGTGACCCTATGGCAACAGCACCAGCCCGACGTGGTGCTGATGGATTTGCGTATGCCCGACATGGATGGTGTGGAAGCCATTGCAGCCATTCGTCAGCAATGGCCGTCGGCCCCTATCCTCGTTCTCACCACTTACGACAGTGATGCCGACATCGTGCGCGCCATAGAAGCAGGTGCCACCGGCTACCTGCTCAAAGATACGCCGCGCGAAGAGCTTTTCCGCGCCATTCGCGCCGCGGCGCGGGGCGAGTCCGTGCTGGCTCCGGCCGTCGCGGCCCGCCTCATGACCCGTATGCGCAATCCCGCTGAAGAAAATCTCAGCCCCCGCGAGATTGAGGTGCTGCAGCTGGTGGCCAAAGGACACAGCAACCGTGAAATCGGCAAGGTGCTGCACATTTCCACGGCCACCGTCAAAACCCACCTGATTCACATTTTTGACAAGTTGGCAGTCAGTGACCGTACAGCCGCCGTGACCGCTGCCCTGGAAAAGGGCATAATCAGGCTAGACTAAACGGGAAGGACAGCGCATTGTTTTTCTAGCCCTGATACCTTTCCATGGAGAGCGGCATGCGCACCTTTATCATCATCTGGTTTGGGCAGTTAGTGTCTCTGATTGGCACCGCCATGACCCGTTTTGCCCTGCTCATCTGGACCTACCAACAAACGCAACAAGCTACGGCCGTTGCCCTGCTAGGTTTCTTCTCCTTTGTGCCCTACGTGCTGGTCAGCCCTCTGGCGGGCGTCATTGTCGATCGCTATGATCGCCGCTGGATTATGATATTGTCCGACATGGGCGCAGGCATCATGACCATTGGTATGCTAGTGCTTTATCGCGCTGGCGCGCTGCAAATTTGGCACCTGTATGCAGCGCAAATGATAGCGGGACTCTTTGAAGCGTTTCAGCTTCCGGCCTATACGGCCGTGTCCTCCACCCTGGTGCCCAAAAGCCAATACGGCCGAATCAATGGCCTGCGCTCCACGGCCAACGCCGCCAGCGAAATCATTGCGCCCCTCAGCGCCGGGCTGATGGTTACCCTGGTGGGCATTGGCGGCGTCATGGTTTTAGATGTGGTCACCTTCTTGGTGGCCATGCTGACCCTCTTCATTGTGCGATTGCCCCAGGTATCCAGACCCAAATCTAAGGCAGAAAGGGAACCTTTTTGGCCAGAAATCACCGCCGGGCTGCGTTTCATCACCGCGCGGCGGGGACTGTTGGGGCTGCTCATTGTGTATGTAGGCATCAACCTTTTTGCCGCCCTGACCTATTTTGCCATCTTACCCCCCATGATTCTGGCCCGTTCGGGGGGCAGCGAGATGGCTCTGGCCAGTGTGCAAGGCACATTGGGCGCCGCGGCACTGGCAGGGGGCCTGGTCATGAGCACCTGGGGCGGTCCGCGCCGCAAAATCCATGGTGCTTTAGGCTTTACGGCCGTTTCCTTTCTCTTTGGCGACATGCTCTTCGCCATCGGGCGCAGCTTGCCGGTGTGGTTGACGGCAGCAGCCGTTTCCTCCTTTTTTATTCCGCTGCTGGTTGGTTCTTACCGCGCCATCTGGCAAGCTAAAGTGCCTCTAGACATGCAGGGCCGGGTTTTTGCCATGCAAGGCGCGCTGCAAACGGCCACGATGCCTGTGGGCTATTTGCTGGCGGGGCCGTTAGCCGATGGCTTTTTTGAGCCAGCCATGGCAACCGGAGGCATTCTGGTCACCAGCTTTGGCTGGCTAGTGGGCACCGGAGCGGGGTCTGGCATGGGGCTGATGTTTGCGGGCACGGCCGTGCTGGGCTGCCTGATGAGCCTGAGCGGTTACCTGGTAGCCGACGTGCGCGAGGTGGAAACCCGTCTGCCTGATGGAGATATGCTGGGGGAAACGGCCGCGACCTGAGCGTTATTAAGGCATACCCTGGCGGGTAAACACCCACTGCCGGTCTGCACTCAATCCTTCGTTAAACCGGTAACCCTCTTCATTAAAGGCCCGCAGCTCTGCCGGTTCCGTGATGCGCCGCTGCACCATGTAACGCGCCATCAGGCCCCGCGCTCGCTTGGCATAAAAGCTGATAGTGCGGAATTTGCCCCCCTTCTCTTCCTTGAACTGCACGTCTAGAATTCGGCCGTGCAGCGCCTGTTTACGCACTGCCCTGAGATATTCATGAGAGGCCAGGTTAAGGAGGACGTCGCTGTCAGTGGCCGCCAAATCCTGGTTTAAAGCGCAGGTCAGTTTATCATCCCAAAACTGGTAGAGGTTGTCCCACCCTGGTCCGAACAGCTTTGTTTTCATTTCCAGGCGGTAAGGCTGCACCAGGTCAAGGGGGCGCAAAACGCCATACAAGCCAGATAAGATGCGCAGGTGCTGTTGGGCAAAGGCCAGGTCTGCTGCATTCAGGGTGTCTACGTCTAGCCCCTGGTACACGTCACCACGAAAGGCGGAGAGGGCCGCACGGCCGTTTTCCAGGGTATGCTCAGCCCGCCAGGCGGTAAAGCGCGTGGCATTTAGCTCTGCCAGCTCGTCGCTCAAGTTCATTAATGCCGCCAGGTCTGGAATGGATAACGGCCGTAACATAGCCACCAATGGCGCTGCTTCGGTCAAAAATTGCGGTTGGGTTGATTCCACAGGGAGATTTGGCCTGGCCAAATCCATCGTGGTCGCCGGTGATAAAATTGCCAGCATTATGTCCCTCCCAAAAAATTGATTGATTATCTAGGGCAGCAAGGTCAACAGCAGCTGCGCAAATAAAATTTTAACAATGGTAGCAACAGGAAATACAAGGGCATACCCCATGTTCGGCAGTTCGTTTTCGGCCTGCTCCAGAGAGAAGCCCAATACGGCAGGCTGGGTTTGCAGGGCGGCCAGCATGCCGATGAGCATGCCAAAAGGTATCTTGAGCAGTTTGAAACCCACCCACAGCGTGAGAACGGCCGTCACCCAGGTAACCACCGCTCCGGCCAAAAAAATCGACACCCCGCCGCTCTGCGCAAAGGTTGTATAAAATGTATAGCCAGAACGAATGCCTATGCCTGCCAGCAGCAAAATCAACCCCACCTGGCGCAGAGTCAGGTTGGCACTGTAGGGTAAGCTCCACACCAGCGGGCCTGTACGCCGCAGCGCGCCTAATACCAACGCCACCAGAAGCGGGCCGCCGGCAAAGCCCAGCTTAAACACGACACCCCCAGGCAGCGATATGGGTATCAACCCCACCAGCAGCCCCACCGTCATGCCCAGGCCAAAAGAAAACAAGTCCAACTCGCTCAATGATTTGTAAGAATCACCAAACAGATGGCTCAGTTCGCTTAAATCTTTACGACGGGAAACAACGCGCACGCGGTCACCCAATTCCAACACGGTATCGCCATGAGCCAGTAAGTCAATATCTCCCCGGCGCACGCGCGTCACGATAGCGCCATATTGCTGCGGCAGCCGCAACTCCGCCAGGCTCCGCCCCGCTATGCGGGGGTTGGAAACAAATATGCGGCGATAATCAAACTGTGTGCGGTCAAATTCCAGATGTTCCTCTGTCTTCTCGCCCAACTTCGGGGTCACCCGATCCACCTCATCCGGCGTCCCCACTACCGTGAGCAAGTCTCCTAACTGCAATACTGTATCCCCCGTAGCCAAAAACATTTGATTTCCCCGTTGCAGACGGCCGAATACAACGTCCCAATCTTGGTCATGGCGCAAATCGCGAAGTAACTTTCCGGTGACAACCACCTGCGTAACAAGTACGGTTCGATTATATAAATCCTGTTCAACCAAATGAAAACCCCGCAGGCTTTGTGCTTCCGTGGCAAAATCAATCTTCCACACCCGCCGCATAAGGGCGATTGCCATAATCATTCCCAGCACACCCATGGGGTAAGCGACAGAATACCCAATAACCGGTTCGGCCAGGAAAACATCTAGCTGCTCAGGCGGGGCTGTGTTGCGAATTGTGTCTAGCAGGCTTGCTAAAGCAGGCGTGTTGGTCAGGCTTCCGGCAAACATACCAGCGGTAACGGTTGGTTTGAGATCCAAGAGCCAGTACGCTATTAAAGTTATGCCCGCAGCTACCAGCAACATGGCCACAACAAACAGATTGTCTCGCAGACCCTTGCGGCGAAAAGAGGCAAAAAAGCCTGGACCACTGTTAAGGCCAATGGTATAGACAAAAATAGCCAACCCTAACAAAAAAACAATATCAGGGAGTGCCAGGTCCGGATGCAGTGCCCCGATGGCCAATCCCACAAACAGAACGGCCGCCACACCAAGGCTGCTGCCTTTTATTTTGATCCGGCCGACCAAATAACCCAAGGCAGACACGACAAACAGTAGAAGTAACGGGTTTTCAATGAGGATTTGAATCATGGGTTATGAGAAATGGAATCAAAGTTATTGGATCAATATTGAGCAAAAAAGGCCAATACCCGTTCCCGAAACAGGTCGTCCTGAGCACCCCAAAAGTAGTGGGGCTGGCCTTCGTAGGTGTAGCAGGAAACCGTTTTACCCAATTCGCGCAGCTTATCGCACAGCTCGGCGGACCAGCCCAACGGTACTTGCCCGTCAGCGGTGCCGTGGTGGATGGTGATAGCGGCGTTAATGGCCTCCAGGTAGTTGATGGGCGCAATGCGGGCCATCTCTTCCGGCGGAATAGCCAGCTCTTCTTGCCCGGAACGGCCGTCTGTCCAGGCAAAAATCTGTTCGTAATTCTTGTACTCGTCCCCGCTCATGGCCGCATAGAGTACGGTGGCACGCACATCTGGGTTAATTACCAGCACCCGCAGGGCAATGCCCCCGCCCATGCTGTGCCCCCATAGGCTAATGTTAGTGGGGTCAGCCATTTGCAAAGGCCCCGGCTGGCCCCCCTGCTTTTGCACCAACGCTATTAGATTCAGCACATCCAGGGCAAAGCCAACGCGCAAATCATTGGGGCCGGTGCTAGAAGGGGGGTAGTTACGATAATTAGGATGGATGACCAGATAACCATTGGCGGCCAAAAAGTCGGCGTGGCTGGTGGTATAAGCCAGGGTGTTGTACTCAGCCGGGTTGACGTAGCCATGGAGCACCAGTACCACCGGCAGCGGTCCAGTTACGTTTTTGGGCACGTTCATAAAGCCATAAATAGTCAGGCCATCGCTGGGGTACGTGATGAGCTGGCGCGTAAAGGTGTTGGTTTCAGCCATGAAGCCCGCTTCTTCCAGCAGGCCTGCACCATAGCTGCGGGCGCGCAAGTCGGCAATGGTAACGCCAGCGTAGGGGTCTGGAGTAGCGGTGGGCGTGGAGGTGGGCGTGGCCGTGGGAGGAACGACGGCCGTTACCCCTGGCGTGTGGGTAGGCGGCACGGCCATGGTGGGACGGGGCGTCCAGGTGGGCACGTCGGGGACGCTAGCCAGGGGCATGCGGGTAGGAAGCGGCGCCAAGTCTACCGGCGCGGAAGCCAGGGGCAAGCAGGCGGCAGTAAGGAAAAGCAGCGTCAAGAGCGCCAGAGGAATTGAGAAACGGCCGTTACCCATCATGTTTATCTACGCTCCCCATCTTCCCCAATGTTGGGCTGAAAATCAGCGATCAGATCAGGGGGAATGCGAATCGGGCGCCCCGAATCCAGGTCTATCCACACCCAAAGAGCGCGAGCGCGGGCCAACAGCGCATCATCCTGCACCCGCTTGAGGGTGTAATGGCGCACGGCCGATGCCCGCTTCACGTCAGATATCCAGGTCGAAACGGCCAGCTCATCCCCCAGCAAGGCCGGTAACCGGTAATCAATCTGGTAGTTACGGGCTACAATACCAAAGCCTGCATTAATCATGCGCGAAACAGGCCAGCCGTGGGCGACGGCCGTTGCTATCCCACACTCCTCAAAATAGACCATATAGTTCGCATTATTCACATGCTGCACGGTGTCCAGGTCCCGCCAGGCCACGCGGCGGCGCAGCGTAAAGGCGCCCGGCGGCGGGGGCGGCGGATCTGGAAACGTCTTATAATGGGAAACTCTGGCAGGCGGCCCTTCGGGGAAAAAGGCGGCCATCATTTCTGGGGGAATGGTCACCGGGCGCTGGCTGCGCTGGTCCAGCAAAACCCAGTCAGTATGGGCGGCGGCGACGCGCTGGCCGCTGGCGGCCTGGCGCATTTCATACATCCGCCGGGAGCGCACGCGCCGGAAGTCAGCCACCCAGGTTTTCACAATCACGGTGTCACCATAGCGTAACGGCCGTTCATAAGTAATGTCCGTCTGCCGGATCAACCACATCACACCCAGCTCGTCGTAGCGAGCCATGTCATAGCCCACGGCAGCCGAGGCATCAAAAGCCGTTTCCTGCATAAAGCGCAGGTACTGGGCGTGGTTGACATGACCGTAAGCATCACATTCATAATGGCGAATGCGAAATGCGCGTTCAAAAATATGGGGCATAGACATCAAATATCGTGGCCGTGCCGCCAAACAGGCCACGCCGGGTCTAAAAATCGCTGAATCTCAATAAGATAGCCAGTGGGATCCCGGAAAAAGCAGTGGTAAATATTAAATTTCTCATTTAAGGTTGGCGCTTTTTCAAAAGCAACGCCCTTTTCCAGCAAATTTTCGTACCAGGCATCCACATCTTCACTAACCAGAGTAAGTATAACGCCTTCCGGGTTGGGCGTGCCAGCCGTCAGGTGCCGGCAAAAGCCGAGGAAAGCCCCACCGCCGGTATGGTAAATGCGGCACGCTCCCTGGTCAAGGACCAGAGGTAGCTCTAACAGTTGTTCGTAGAACACGGCCGTTTCCTGTAAATCAGTCGCCGCCAAAAAGGTCACTTGTTGATCAATGGGTGGACGCACAAATCACTCCTCTATTCCTTTAGCAAACCACTTCTTCTGTGGATTGTACATGTTCTTTCATAGGCCGAATTCTAGCACCACCCGCAAATGTTTCCATCAGGAATCAGTACCCCATGCAGAAAATTCATAAGATGCAAATTGGTCTAAGAGATCCATCATATTTTTATTATTTACTTGCAATTTTACGCCGCATTGTTATATTATTATAGCAAGTCCGGTTAGTAAAAAAGGCTGTGGGAAAACTCCTCCCCCCCAAACTGGCACGAGAGAAACGCGACTGGAACAACCTAACCGGGCCCAGGGCGAAATCACCCTCCCTGCAGCCTTGATGAAGCCCGTATGTTCAGAACACTTCCCTCCTGGTGTCTGGACAGGCAAAGGCCACTCTTAGAGAGTGGCCTTTGTTCGTTTTAGACTAGCACTCTTCTGCTTACACTAATTTCCTCGGCCAAAATAAGAACCATTACCTATTGAGATACTGGTTATATCATTCTAGGATCAAGCATGCTTAGGTGGGGGATGGCTTGTGGAAACCTCCCCCCAAAACTGGCACGAGATAAACGCGATAAGATCCCCATCTAAGTACAAGGCAACGCCACCCCCTCCTCAAGCCTTGGTGTTGTCGAACCCAGCTCTCGTTACCTCCGGGTAGCGGGGGTGCCCAATCACAGGCCGCCCTCCTCCAAAGAGGGCGGTTTGTTTTGCGGTACCCCGGCGCAGGATGTGATATACTTTTTCAAGCTATCCGCCGGAAGGAAACACCCATGCCAACCTCAAGCATGCCACGTCACACTCAGCCCTCTATACTACTCAAGGGAGTCAATGTCGTTGTATTATTCATTGTCTTTGTGGGCACAATCCCCACCTTCTTTTCAGGCGACTTTGCGCTTTGGTCGTCAGGGCGCATCTTTCTCTATTTGACTTGCAGCGCCGCTTACCTGGTGATGGCCATTTGGGGCTGGGAGCTGCTGATTGAACGACGCTACCGCTTTGGCCCGCACATCTACTTCACAATTCAAATTCCGTTGGTTTTTTATATTCAATGGTTAGCATTTGATTTATCTGGCACAAGCTGGATATTAATGATGCCTATTGCCGGTCAAAGCATCACCCTGCCCCACTGGGGCCGAATATTGGTGCCCAGTCTATTGCTTGGGGGATTCATCTGGCTGCTATCGCAATTCATTCCTTTAGGAAGTGCGTATAATGCCATTGCTAATATTAGTGTAGCCATATTGTTTACGATGGTCTTTACCTATGCTGCGGTACGCGAAGAGGAATCCAGGGTAAAGGTAGAGCAGCTTGCTAACCAGCTTCAGTTTGCAAACCAGCAGCTGCGGGAATATGCCGTTCAAGCGGAAGAATTGGCCACGACCAAAGAGCGCAACCGCCTGGCCCGCGAAATTCACGATTCCTTGGGGCATTTCCTCACGGTCATCAACGTCCAGTTAGAGGCCGCCAAGGTAACGCTAGAAACCAACCCGGAACGAGCGCGGGACGCCCTGGAAAAATCGCAAAAGTTAGCCCAGGAGGGTTTGCAAGAGGTGCGACGTTCAGTAGCGGCTTTGCGGGAATCGCCCATTGACCGTCAGCCTCTGCCAGAGGCAATTAATGAATTGGTGGAAGAAAGTCGGGCGGCGGGCCTTGTGGTAGACATGCAGGTGCGGGGAGAGCAGTGTCCGCTTGACCCCCGTTTGGGTTTGACATTATATCGGGTGGCCCAAGAGGGTTTGACCAATGCGCGAAAACATGCGCGGGCATCCAGGGTGGACGTGAAGCTGGATTACCGGCAGGCCACGGCCGTTTCCCTGACCATTCGTGACAACGGCATTGGCGCGGCCCAAGCTGATGGCGGTTTTGGGCTGCTGGGCCTGCAAGAGCGGGTAAACCTGCTGGGCGGAGAGATGACGGTGGTAACGGCCGTGCGCCAAGGCTTCACCCTCCACGTCACCCTGCCCACCCAGCAGCAGCCTATCCCCCCGGAAAAGGGTTCCCATGAGCATTCGCATCCTACTGGTTGACGACCAGCCCCTCTTCCGCGAAGGGTTGGCCACGCTGCTCGACATCCATGACGGCCTAACGGTCATTGGTGAAGCAAACAACGGGCAAGAGGCCGTCGCCCTCGCCGCCGCGCACCAGCCCGACGTGGTGTTGATGGACGTGCGCATGCCGGTGCTGGACGGCGTAGCCGCCACCCGCATTCTGCGCCAGGAACAGCCCCACATTCCCGTTATCATTCTCACCACCTTTGACGACGATGATTACGTCTTTGAAGGGCTGCGCGCCGGGGCTGTGGGTTACCTGCTCAAAGACGTGTCCTCGCAAAAATTGATTGAGGCCATAGAAACGGCCGTGCGCGGGGAAACCTTCCTCCAACCCTCCGTCGCCGCCAAAGTCGTCGCCGAACTCAACCGCATGTCCACCCCACCTGGAACTGCCAAGGCCGACGAACAGCCCCTGGTGGAACCCCTTTCCGACCGCGAATTAGAAATTTTACACATCCTGGCCCAGGGCGCCAGCAACCGCGAAATTGCCCAGCAGCTTTTCATCACCGAAGGAACCGTCAAAAACCACGTGACCAACATTCTGGGCAAGCTCAACGTGCGCGACCGCACCCAGGCGGCCCTCAAAGCCAAAGAGCTAGGGTTAATCTAACGCCAATCTTATACCCCCCACCCATCATGTGCGGGTATAATTGGCGGGGACAATCCGCGCTGACAAAGATCCCTTAAACACAAATTGGAGACAACCATGCACATTCTGGCTGAAGAAAACGAAAAAGAAACCAAAGAGCAAGGCCCCATGGCCTTGATGAACAAGTTGCTCGACACCCGCACCATCCTCATTTTTGGCGAAATTAACATGAAGGTAGCCCAGGAAATTACCCGCCAGCTCCTGGTCCTGGATGCCGACTCCCACGATCCCATCAAGATTTTCATCAACTCCCCTGGCGGCCACGTAGAATCTGGGGATACTATTTTTGACATGATTCGCTTTGTGCAGTCCCCGGTGAAGGTCATTGGCACGGGGTGGGTAGCCAGCGCTGGCGCCCTCATTTACGCTGCTGCAGACAAAGAGAACCGCTATAGTCTGCCCAACACCCGCTTCCTGCTGCACCAACCGATGGGCGGCGCCATGGGCCAGGCCACAGATATTGCCATTGAAGCAGAGGAAATCTTGAAGATGCGCCGCCGCCTGAACGAGACTTTTGCCGCGCAAACGGGCCAGCCCCTTGAGAAGGTCGAGAAAGACACAGACCGGAATTTCTGGATGTCGGCTAAGGAAGCGCAAGATTACGGTCTGGTGGGGAAAATCATCAATTCATTGGAGGAAGTGCAGTAAGGGTTTTGCATACTTGCTTTCTTGGAAGAATGGAGACTGAAGATTGGCGGTTGTCCGGTCTTCAGTCCTTTTATTTGGCGCTGGTGTAACCCAGAAAAGGGTAGCCGCAGCCCGTAAACCGTAAACCGATTACGAAAAACCAGTTACAAGAGCTGGCTACGCTCATAGACTTACCATCATGGATGACTACGGCCGTTTCCAACCCCAAACCCGCCAACGCATCCACCAACTGCAGGATCACCTGCAAGCGCTGGAACCTGCCTCGCGGGCGCGCATTCACGACGCCCTGCACGTCATGCTCTACGCCCACCAAGGGCAAGACGGCCGTCGCCCCGGTGAGGATTACGCCTTACACCCCCTAGAAGTTACCCTGCACGTCATCGAAGAGTTTGGGGCCATCGCCCCCGAAATCATCATTGCCGCCCTGCTCCACGACACCGTCGAAGACCAGCCCGCCCGGCTGCTGTCCCTGGAAAAGCAACCCCCACGGGCGGGCAGCCCATTGCCGCAGCAGGCGCTGCAAACCCTAGATGCTCGCTTTGGCCCCCGCGTGGCCGAATTGGTCGGGCTGCTCACCAACCCCGACTTTGCCAGCCTGCTGGCCCAGCACCACGCCGCCGGGCGCGCCACCACCAAGTACCAGCTTTACCAGCAGCACGTGTTGGGCATTTTCGAGCAGGATGCCGAAGCTTTCTTGATCAAGATGGCCGACTTTGCCCAAAACGCTCTGCGGCTGGTCGAAATACCGGAAGGGCCGCGCAAGGCCCACTTCCGCCGCAAATATGGTCCGGTGATTTTACTGGTCATTGAGCGGCTAAACGGGCTGACCGACCCGGCGCACCCCCTGTTTGCGCGGCGTGCGGCCCTCATCAAGCAGCTTACGGCCGTTTACCAGCGCGACTACGCCCCATACCCAGCCGATTGACCCAAACCATTTTGGAGCAAATGTTGGATGCCAGAAACGGTCGTAGGCCCATCTTCTTCCGCCACCACCAGACTCAAACGGCCGTCCCCAACACTCTGCGCAATGGCCACCACATTCACCTGCTGCCGGCCCAGCGCCGTTAACACCTGACCCACCAGCCCCACACCGCCGCTGCCTGCCGCCACCGTCACCAGGGTCACCTTCCCCTCTACACCAATGCCCGTCAGCTCTTGCCGCAGCAGTTCCCGGCCAAACTCCCGCCGCAGGCACGCTTCCACCAACCCGGCCGTTTCTCTGCCTGTCACAAAGCAGAGGGAGCATGCAGCCGAAGCCTGGCTGATGAGCAGCACGCGCGCCGGCACACCAGACAAAGCGCCAAAGGCGCGCATGGCCAATCCGGACACCGCCAGCAGCCCCCGCCCGACCACCGTTACCAGGCTTAAATCCGGTACGGCCGTTACCCCCATCTCGCCAATCATCACCCTTGCCATCCTCTTCCGCACTCTTGCTCTAGCTCTCGCTCCGCCGCAGCACGTAAACGGCCGTCGTCGCCAGCCAATTCTTCAGCCAGGGGCGTGCCGGGGCCAGACGCTGCCGGGAAAGATACACTTCGTGCACAATGCTCACCCCCAGTTGCGCCGCCAGCGCCAGAAAATCCGCCACCGTCACCGCCTGCCAGCGCGGCGCAGCGTGCCACGCCTCCGGCCAATCTGGAGCCGGCGGCATGTGCCCCGTAGCCAGCAATCGCAGGCGGCAGCGCCAATACCCCCAATTAGAAAAGCTAACAATGGCCTGCTGCCCCACCCGCAGCATTTCGCCCAAAATACGCGCCGGGTCATCCAAATAAGGCAAAGTCTGGCTCAACACCACATAATCAAAGGTCACATCCGGATAATCGGCCAATCCCTCTTCCAGGTGGCCCTGGCGCACGCTAAGGCCCCGCCCTACACACGCCAGCACCCCCGCCTCGCTCAGTTCAATGCCCCGCCCGCGCACCTGTTTAGCTGTCTCCAGGTAAGCCAGCAAGTCACCATTACCGCAACCCAGGTCTAGCACCCTCGCCCCGGCAGGAATAAGGTTAGCCACCGCTTGTAAATCTGCCCGCAGGGGGGCGAAAGAGCGGAGGAGTGGAGGAGAATGCACCCCTGCAACCGAAGGTCGCCGCTCTCCTACCCATTGATTATTGCCCATGGCTTGTGTCCTCGCGGGCCAGCCGTCCTAAGAAGTTCCCAATTAACCCGGTCATGGTGTCTACTTCCAAGAGAAAGGCGTCGTGCCCCCAGCGGCTAAGAATGTCCAGGTAGGTCACGTCGGCAGTTACGGCCGTTAGCGCCCGCACTAACTCCTTACTGTGATACGTCGGGTACAGCCAATCGCTGGTAAAACTCACCACCAAAAACTTCACCGCCGCCGCCCCGCGAAAAGCAGACACCAAAGAACCCCGCGCCC
This sequence comes from uncultured Anaerolinea sp., assembly GCA_964504445.1. Classification (GTDB taxonomy): domain Bacteria; phylum Chloroflexota; class Anaerolineae; order Promineifilales; family Promineifilaceae; genus JACSRF01. Next base: position 27,584 of record CAZDEO010000066.1, read on the forward strand.
CCAGGTCAAAATAATCCATGGCCTTGGTCACGTAAAGGTAGCTGTTGGCGTC
>CAZDEO010000067.1:0-27232 GCA_964504445.1 uncultured Anaerolinea sp.
CCAATTTCCAGGCAAACGCCCACGCCCATTTCGTACATCTCTTGCATGGCCGGGGCAAAGCGCACGGCCGTGCGCACGTGGTCGCGCCAATATCGGGGCGTGGTCACTGCGTCCGCCGCGGCCAACTGCCCGGTGACGTTGGAAATCAGGGGGATTTGCGGTGGATGGTAGGTGATGGTGGCGGCAATTTCCGCAAAATCGTCCAGCATTGGCTCCATGAGCGGGGAGTGGAAGGCGTGGGAGACGACCAACGGCCGTGCCCGCACCCGTTCCTTCTTCAAGGTAGCAAGAATGGCGGCCACGGCCGTTTCCTCCCCCGAAATCACCGTCTGCGTGGGGCCGTTCACCGCGGCAACAGAAACCCGCTCCGCGTAAGGGGCCAGGGCCGCGGCCACCGTCGCCTCGTCGGCAAAGACGGCCGCCATGCTGCCGCCAGAAGGCAGCGCCCCCATCAGCCGCCCGCGGGCGGCAATCAGCTTCAAGCCATCGGCCAGACTAAAAACCCCCGCCAGGGTCGCCGCCACGTACTCCCCCACGCTGTGCCCCAGCACCACCGCCGGACGCGCGCCCCAAGCCAGCCACAGCTGGGCCAGGGCATACTCCACGGCAAAGAGGGCCGGCTGGGTGAAGGTAGTCTCGTGAATCGGCGACGCCGCCGGGTCAGCAGGGTAAATGACGTCCAGCAGGGGCAGGTCGAGATACGGCCGTAACCCTTCGGCGCACGCATCCAGCGCCCGGCGAAACACCGGCTCCGTCTCGTACAGCTCGCGCCCCATGCCCGCGTACTGCGCTCCCTGCCCCGTACACAGGAAGGTTACCGCCGGCGGCGTCTGCGGCGCCTGTCCGCTGACCCAACCCTGGGGCGCTTCTCCCGCCAGAAAAGCATCTAGCCGGGCAACCGCCTCGGCCTTATCTTGGGCCCACAACGCCAGGCGAAACGGCCGTTGCCCATCCCCGCCCCGCGTTTCCGGCCAATTCCCTCCCGCCAGCAGCCCATTGCGCACCTTGCTAGCCTGCCGCCGCAAAGCAGCTTCGCTCTCTGCCGCCAGGGTCAGGGTGTGATACGGCCGTTGCCCACCAAAATTCTCCATCTCCACGCTCCAGTCCGTTGTCCGTAAGCCGTGAGCCGTATACGGCTTACGGCTCACGGCTTACGGTTTACCGCCGTCCAATTCACGTTGACGCCCTGAACGTAGAGCACGCCCAGGCTAGAGAGCAGCGTCTCCCACGCGCCTACCCCCTTCACCAGCGAAGGCAGCCAGCCCATCTCCGCCTCTTCCGGCGCAGGCAGGCGGCGAGCCATGCCTATCAGGGTATTATCCGGCCCAATTTCCACAAAATGGTGCACGCCGGCGGCAAACAGGGTGTGCATGGCGTCGCTAAAGCGCACGGCCTGGCGTTGGTGCTGCCGCCAGTAGGCGGGTTGGGCAAGCTGGTAGCCGTTAACGGCCGTACCCGTCACCCCGGAAACGTAAGCTACCTGCGGCGCGGCCAGCCGCATCTCCGCTACCAGCGCCTCAAGCTCATCCAGCATGGGGTCCACCAGAGGTGAATGGGACGCCTGCGCCACCACCAGCCGCCGGGCGCGAATACGCTGCCCTTGCAGCGCCGCCAACGCCTCTTCTACTGCCCCGCACTCGCCGGAAATGACCACGTTTTTAGGGCCGTTAACCACGGCAATGGACACCTGGCTGGCATAGGGCGCAATCGCCTCTTGCACCTGCTCCTCGGCGGCAAAAACGGCCACCATTTGCCCTTTCAACGGTAGGGCGTCCATCAGCCGCCCGCGGGCGGCCACCAGGCGCAGACCGTCTTCCAGGGTGAGGCTACCCGCCGCGCAGGCCGCCGCATATTCGCCCACGCTGTGCCCGGTAACGGCCGTGGGCTGCACCCCCCACGCCTGCCACAAGCAGGCCAGGGCGTACTCAATGGCAAAGAGGGCGGGCTGGGAATGGGTCATGCCTGTGAGCAAGGGGGAGTCCGCACCGGGGTCGGTTGCAGGGTAGAGAATGGGCAGCAGCATCCCGCCCAGCAGGTCGTCACACGCCTCTATCGCCTGACGGAAACGGGGTTCGCTCTGGTATAAATCGTGTCCCATGCCCACGTACTGCGCCCCGTGCCCGGTAAACAGAAAAGCCAGCGGCGGCGGCTCCGCTACTGGGCCGTAGGAAACCCATACGCCTTCAGTTTGTTGGCCATTCGCCAGAGCCAGCAGTCGCTCCCGCAACTGCGCCTCGTCTTGGGCCAACACCACCGCCCGGAACGGCCGTGCTGTCTCCGCCCATCCATCTTGTGGATGTGCGGCCAGATGCGCCGCCCTGGCCGCCAAGTCTTCTGCCGTATCCGCCGCGATGGGGAAAATGTGCAACGGCCGTTTTCCCATCCACCCATTATTCATAAAAACCTCTATCAGCCATCAGTTTTCAACTCTTAGCGATCCTTTAACTCGTTACTTTTGTGCCATCTCTAAACTCTAGCTTACAACCCCGCAAACGCGCCAGAGTTGCCCATTGGCCTCATTTTACAGCCTACGCCACAATAGACCAGAGACAGAAATTCATCCTTAAAAATTCTCCGTTCTGCCTCCATCCTGTGCTATACTCGCCAGTACCTGCGGGGTAACACAACAATAGCCACCAATTACCACCCCCAAAACCAACAAATACACTAACCAACCAACAAATTATGAGCCAACACAAACCCTTTGCCCATTTGCACGTTCACAGCGAGTATTCTCTGCTGGACGGCCTCAGCCGTATCAACGACCTGGTCAATCGCGCCGTGGAGCTAAACCAACCCGCCATCGCCCTCACCGATCATGGCGCCATGTACGGCGTCATGCCCTTTTACCAGACCGCCACGGCTGCGGGCGTCAAACCCATTATTGGCATCGAAACCTACCTGGCGGCGCGGACCATGTATGACAAAGATCCTCAGCTAGACAAAAACCGCTTCCACATGCTGCTGTTGGCCCAAAACCAGACCGGCTACCTGAATCTGTTGCAAATTGCCAGCACCGCCCAGCTTGATGGCTACTACTACAAACCCCGCGTAGACCGCGCCTTTATGGCCCGCCACAGTGAAGGTGTTATTGCTACCACTGGCTGCATGGCGGCCGAAATTCCGCGGGCCATTGGTGATGGCAATCTGAATCTGGCCCACAAGCTCATGGGCGAATACCTGGATATTTTCGGCAAGGAGCGGTTCTTTGTTGAGTTTCAGGAACACAGCATTCCCGAACTTACCGCCATCAACAAAACCTTGTTGGAAATGGCCCCGCGCTATGGGCTAGAGCATAATTTTCTGGCAACCAATGACGTGCATTACACCCTGGCTTCTGACGCTGACCCCCACGAAGTGCTGCTCTGCATCCAAACCGGCTCCACTGTCAAAGACCCTAAGCTTACCTTTTCCGACAAAGGGTATTATCTGAAATCTTATGCGGAAATGGCCGCTTTGTTTGCCCATGTTCCCGGCGCGTTGGAAAACAGCCTGCGTATTGCTGAAATGTGTGCCGTTAACCTGGATAGCGAAGGGTATCACCTGCCAGATTTTGACGTGCCGCCTGGCTACACTCCCCACGCTTACCTGCGCTATTTATGCGAAGAAGGGCTGGCGTGGCGTTACGGTGCAGAGCGCGCCCAAAACGACCATCAACTCCAGGCCCGCCTGGAGCATGAATTGCGCATCATCAACCGCATGGGGTTTGATACCTATTTCCTGATTGTGTGGGACTTGTGCCAGTGGGCAGTGCGCTCTGATCGCTGGTGGGAACAGCACCAAGATCCTTTCCCTTACGCCAACTACAGTGAATGGAAGGAGAACGACATCTGGTGGAATGTGCGCGGTTCGGGGGCGGGTTCGGTGGTGGCCTACACTCTGGGCATTACCAGCATTGATCCGCTGGCAAATGGCCTCATTTTTGAGCGGTTTCTAAATCCGGGGCGTGTCTCTATGCCGGACATTGACCTGGATTACCCTGACGATGCGCGTCATTTGATGGTGGCTTATACCAAGCGGCGGTATGGCGAGGAAAAGGTGGCCCAAATCATCACCTTTGGGACGCTGGGAGCGCGGGCGGCTATTCGGGACGTGGGGCGGGCGTTTGACATGCCGCTGCCAGAGGTGGATGCCATTGCGCGCATGGTGCCCGCCATCCCCGGTAAGCCGGTAAAAATTGCCAACGTGCTGGACCCGGACCATGAGTTTTATGCGGCGGAGTTGGCGGAACGGTATAAGCAGGAGAAAGCGGTGCGCGAGCTGCTGGATACTGCCAAGAATCTGGAAGGGGTAGCGCGCCATGCCTCTAGCCATGCGGCAGGGGTAATTGTATCGGATCGGCCGTTGCACGAGTACGTGCCCCTAAACCGCCCCACCAGCGGCGACGAAGGGCTGGGCGGCGTAGACCGGGTGACTCAGTGGCCCATGGAGGTTGTGGAAGCCATTGGCCTGCTAAAAGTGGACTTTTTAGGGCTGAGTACGCTGACGGTGATGCGCCGGGCGGCGCGGCTGATTGAAGAGCGGTACGGCATTGAATATACCATGGACAACATCCCCTATGACGTAGGGCAGGAAGGGCCTGATTCAACGAAAAAGCCAGAGAAGCTCTTTGATATGCTGGGGCGTGGAGATGTGGCGGGGGTGTTCCAGGTGGAAGGGGCGGGCATGCGCCGCCTGATGATGGAGATGAAGCCGCGTCGTTTTGACCACATTATTGCCGCCATTTCGCTGTACCGGCCTGGCCCCATGGAAAATATTCCCGAATATATTCGCCGCATGCACGCCGACATATATGATGGGCAGGACGTAGTGACGTACCACACACCGGAGTTGGAACCGATTTTGCAGGATACATACGGCATTTTGGTGTACCAGGAGCAGATTATTCGCATTGCCTCAGACCTGGCGGGGTATGAGCCGGGCGAGGCGGATATGATCCGCAAGGCGGTGGCCAAGAAGAAAAAGAAGTTGATGGAGGAGCACCAGATTAAGTTTACTGAAGGGGCTATGGCGCGGGGTTTCAGTAAGGGGGTGTGTGACGCCATTTGGGGGGACATTGAGTTTTTTGCGCGGTACGGGTTTAACAAGGCTCACGCCGCAGATTATGCGAAGGTGACGTGCCAGACGGCGTTTTTGAAGGCGCATTATCCGGTGGAGTACCTCACGGCGATGCTTTCGGTGGAGCGGGATAATACGGATAAGGTGCGGCGTTATTTTGCCGAGGCAAAGAATTTGGGGATTGACATTGCACCGCCGGATGTGAATCGTTCGATGCTGGACTTTACGATTGAGGATGATGGGGAACGGCCGTTGATCCGTTTTGGTCTGGGGGCCATCAAAAATGCTGGGGAAGGGGCGATTAATGTGATTATTGAGGAGCGAGAAGCCAACGGCCGTTTTGAGAGCCTGCAAGATTTAGCCGACCGCGTGGACCTGCACCGGGTGGGCAAACGGGCGCTGGAGTTCATGATTAAGGCGCGGGTTTTTGAACGCTGGGGTACACCGGCGCAAATGCTAGATGCGCTAGACCGCCTGGTGAGCTATAGTGAAAGCACCCACCGTGCCGCCGCTGCCGGACAGCTAACCCTCTTTGGGGGCAGCGCGGCTCCAGCGCAGATGGAAGTAAACTTACTGCGCCCGCTCTCTGAGGTAAAGAAGGTTGAGCACAAGGTCATTCTGGAGTGGGAAAAGGAGGCGTTGGGGGTACACGTGTCGGAACATCCTCTGGAACGGCCGTTGCGCATTCTCGCCCAGCATACTTCCACCACCATCCAGGAAATCACTGCCGACTGGAACGGCAAACAGGTCAAGCTTGCCGGCGTGCTCAGCCAACTGCGCACCCTAACCACCAAAAAGGGGGATCCCATGGCCTTCGGTACGCTGGAAGACCTGGATGGCAAGATTGACGTTGTCTTCTTCCCGCGTACCTGGAAAGCTTACCGGGCCGACGTTACCGTGGACCAGGTAATGCTGCTCCATGGCAAAGTACAGGCCAAAGAAGGCAATGAGCTGAGCATTATTGCGGACAAAGTGCAAACCAGTGTGGAATTTGCCCAGGCTGCCGGTTCTCTGCCAGCCATTGCGGACATTCCGGCAGAGCCAGCCAAATTCTTGACAGAGACGCTGCCGACGGACACCAGCTACGGCGCGCCACCACCGCCAGAGGATGATGGCTTTTGGCCACCAGAAGCGCAGCCTGTCCATTCCCCGCAAGCCGAAGCCAACGTCCCTGTACCAGATACGCCGCCCGATTTTTCTGGCAACGGCCGTACATCCCAGCCAGAAACCCAACCAGAGCGTCCGGTATTTGGGCACCACAAGGCCAACGGCAAAAACGGCACAAGCAAAGTCGTGGTGGTGGAAATTAAGCCGGTGGGCAACTGGCAGCAAGCATGTCGCCAAACGGTAAAAATTGCCGCCGACTTTCAAGGAGAGGGCGGCCTAAGTCTGCGCCTGGCAGGGCAAAATTTGGTCATGGATTTTCCGGACCAACATACCCAAATTTGCAGCGAACTCATCGAAAAATTGGAACGCGTTCACGGCGTCTTGCGCGTTTACGAACGCTAATGCGAAGGCGGGAGTGGATGGGAGTCGAACCCACCGCTGCTTGCTCCGTGCAACCAGCCACCGATTTTGAAGACCGGGGCATCCACCGGGACACAACCACTCCCACCTATAAGTCTAGCCTATTCTCCTCAAAATGGGTACTCTCACTTGACAGCGAGAGTGGGTTTAGATAGAATCCACACACCTTAACAAAGCACAAGGTTTGCTTGCCGGGATAGCTCAGTTGGTAGAGCACTTCACTGAAAATGAAGGTGTCCCCAGTTCGAGTCTGGGTCCTGGCATCGGTTCTGATTCGGACAGGTTACATGTATGCGGGCGTGGTTCAGTGGTAGAACGTCTCCTTGCCAAGGAGAAGGCCACGGGTTCGAATCCCGTCGCCCGCTTTTACAAGCGGCAGGCAATTATTTGCCTGCCACTCTTGTTTATGGCGACGTGGCCAAGTGGTAAGGCAGGGGTCTGCAAAACCCTCATCACCGGTTCGAATCCGGTCGTCGCCTAAAATTAAGAAAGCCCTTGCTGATGGCAGGGGCTTTTTTGATCTCGCTCATGAAAGGAAGCAACGGCCGTTTGCCCCACAACCACCCTTTGAGTTAATATCAAGAACATCATAAAAAAGGAGAGCTTTTCATGGAACCCAGCGCCGCCATGCGTGAGTACTTGGCAGAAATCTATCGCTTGCAGCAAGACAGCCCCACAGTCAGCACCACCAGTCTGGCTGAACGCTTGAATGTCTCTGCCCCAGCCGTCCCCCGTATGCTAAAGCGCCTGAAAAGCTCCGGTTATGTCAAGCACGTTCCTTATCAGGGGGTTGAACTCACCCACTTAGGCATTCAAGAAGCGCTGAAAGAAATTCGTCGCCACCGCATTTTGGAAGTTTTTCTGGTAAAGGTTATGGGGTTTCGCTGGGACGAAACCCACGAACATGCCGATGCGCTGGGAGCAGGCCTCAATGACGCTATTACGCAACGCATGGCGGAAATGACTGGCTTTCCCGACCGCTGCCCTCATGGCGAACCAATCCCATCTGCGGATGGACAGATGCCGGAGATTCATGACCTAAGCCTGGTCAATTTAGGTGTCGGGCAAAAAGGGGTAGTCAGCCGCGTGCGTACTCACGAGCCAGAAAAACTGCGCTACCTGGCCTCTCTAGGGCTGGTTCCAGAAGTGGGTTTCGAGGTTGTTGGCAGAGCGCCATTTAATGGCCCCATGCGTTTGCGCGTCAACAAAGACGAAGTGGTTTTGGGTATGGAATTAACCAAATCTCTCTGGGTCGTCCGTACAGAGTGAGCAGCTTTCTGACCAGTTAAGGGAATAATCGCCGGGTTTTTACTTCGGCAATGGCGTCTGCACGATAGCGGTATAACTTAGCTGGGCGCCCCTCGCCAGATTTCCGTTTATTACCAGTTTCTTCCAAAATATCGGCTGCTAAAATTTTGCGGCGAAAGTTGCGCTTATCTAGTGGTTCGTGAAGGATGATTTCATAGGCGCGCTGCAGCTCAGATAAGGTGAATTCGTCAGGCAACAATTGGAACCCGACTGAAGTGTACTCCAGCTTGTAGCGCAGCCGGGTTAATGCGTATTCAAGTATTTCGCGGTGGTCAAAAGCCAATTTGGGTAGATCAAACACAGAAAACCAGGCTGTTTCGGCAGCATCTTCGCCGGGCTGGTGGTGGATGGCATCGTAGGGAACCAGGGCAAAGTAGGCCACCGTAATGACGCGGGTGCGCGGGTCGCGGTGGGGTTCGCCAAAGGTATATAGCTGCTCCATGTAGACATCGGTCACGGCCGTTTCCTCTGCCAACTCGCGTGCTGCGGCAGCCTCCAACGCCTCATCCATGCGCACAAAGCCACCAGGAATCGCCCACATGCCGGCAAATGGCGAGTGCTTGCGCTTGATTAACAATACCTGCAAGTCTTCTGCAACCAACGAGAATATAACCACGTCAACGGTAACCGAAGGTCGACCATAATCCGCAGGGTTGTAATTTTCGGGTAAATCACGTGTCACGGTTTCCTCCGTAACAAAAGAAACGTGTCATACAAAATGAAAAGTCCCTAGCCGATACTAGCCAGGGACTTAAGCAATATTATCCACTCTGGCGCATTAATTAGCGGGCGCCTCTTCCGGAAGCGCCGGGATGGTAATTTCGTCCAGGCGCGGGTGCAAATCAAAATCAGATTCCGGAGGAACTGCCAGACCGCCCTCATTTATAATCTGGGGCAGGCTTACGGCCGTTGTAAAGAATATCGTGTTATCTCCTTGTGCCCGCAGGGCTAGGTCAATATCCACACCCCGCTCTAAAGCCCATTTAAGCGCCAAAGCATCCTGAGAAGACATACTCAAAATGACCACATCCGGGCGGCCTGATTCACGAATAACGGGGCAAGGAATAAGCTGATTAGAGATGGGGGAAACACAAATACTTCCCTCAACCGCCTGTCCATCCTCAGGAACCTCACCTTCTTCGGTCACATCAGCCGCCTCTTCGCCAGCAACAACAGGCGCGGGCGTGGGTTGCAGCGATTCCAAAAGCTGACTCTGATCGCGCCAGGTGCCCACCCACAACACTTCAGCCTGCTGGATAGTGAGCTGCGTAACGCGCTTGGGAATAGGGCGGCCCGGTGCAAAATCCTGACCTTCAATGTACACGTCAGAAGGCACAATTTCTGCCACCTGGTTAATCTCAGGAATGACTTCCAAACGACCCTGAACAGTTTCCGGGAAAAGGAATTGGGTGCCGGCTAGCAGGCCAGCCTGGTAAACACGTTGGGTTGAATTAGGTAAAGCCGTGCGAAATTCCGGATCGATTACCACAATACGCAACGTCATCATCAGGTCTACAAAGTCACCAGGCCGCATAGCAAAGGCTGCGCCACGCAGCGCCGCTGCCATTTCGGGATTCTCCTCATCAGGCAAAGTCAGCGGGAAAGCGATGGCCACTTTTCCCTGATCTAAGTACAGTGCCAGGTCAGACCCAAAAGAGGCCAGATCTGTTGAATTGAGAGCAATCATGGGGCTTAAAATGGCCTGTCCTTCAGCAATATTTGTGCCGGCGATTTGCCCTATCAGGTCTTCCACATCGCTGAATGTGTATCCCCCCTGTAAGGCAATGTTGGTATCAGGCCGAACTTCTACATCAAGAATTTCACTGGTTAACCGCTGCCCAACAGGGATATCAACCCGGGCAACAACCACCGACTCAAAGCGAATTGTTGGGGTTGACGTGGGAACCGGAATACCTGGTTCTTGTTCGGCAGCATCATCAACGGCCGTATTCGTTCCCTCATCACTAGCAATACCATCGGCCACGTCATTACCGCCAGAAGGGTTGTTCAGCAACAGATAGCCTACAACCGCACCACCGATAACCACCACAATCAGGATGATCAAAATAAAAGTTCTTGGACGCATAGCTAATCCCCTACTTCTGAATCTAAACCCACTGCTTAACTGTCTGCGCCTTCCTCAGCCGGAGGATTCCCTTGTGGGCTAAGGGGGGTTGGCGTAATAGCCCGGTCTTCAATGATTGCATCAACGGAGTAACCAAAATTCGGTGGCACATCTATATTAAATTGCTGCAGCAGGTAATTGATATCCACGTTTTGTACCGAGTACAGTTGCCCATCCTGTACTGCGCGCAGGGCAAAGGTAATGTCGGCGTTAGACTCAACAGCATACTTTAGGAAAAGCTGCTGCTGCGGTGATAGAGCTACCAATATGACCTTGGGTTGCGGTGTGCTGGTTGGCTCTAAAGGCTGAAAGGTTGGGGTAGCATTGGGATCATCAACCGGTATGGGCGTGGGTGTAGGCCCTTGCACAGATTCTGGGGGAACCCATTCACCCACCTGAATCACCTTGGCGTTTTGCAGAATCATTGAGACCAGTGTAGGTCGTTGAACTTCTGAAGGCGCAATGTGGGCCAAGTCGCCCGTGGGCAACGTTTCAAAACGGCCGTATGGGGCAATGATGACCACTTCTTGCGTCATCAACGTCTCCGTATCTCCCTCTTCCGCTGCTTGTAGCACATCTTCCAGAAAGAAAACGGCGGCGTTCTGCAAATAGGTCTGAAATTGCTCATCTATCTGATAGAAGGCAAAAGACAGCATGATATCAATAGAATCGCCGGGATCCAACCCATACCCCACACTAGACAGGCGGTCCATAGGCACGGCTGCCGCCACAAAACCAGGAGGTATCAGAGACGAGGGGCCATATTCATTCTGGCCTAAGATAGTGGGGTCGTGCACCAATGCATCATAAGTAAGCGTTTCCCCCTGGTAGATATCTGTGCGCGCATAAAGACCAATCGCCTCTTCAATATCCGTAATGACATTGCCTTTTACTTCTGTTGCCAGGCGTATGTCTGTGGTCAACTCCGCCGCAGTAAGCTGATACCCGCGCGGCAGTGTCTGCAAAGACACCACTACCTCAACCATATCTGGCATGGGTTGCCCTGGTTCTAATCCCGGAATAGGGGTTGCCTCACTGCCAGGGGGCAGGTCTGCTTCCGGCGGCACGCCGACTTCCCCTTGGGCTTGCTCCGGCTGGTCACTATTCTGCTGCAAAACAAACAGGACACCAACGACTGAGAGAATAAGAATGGCAACAATAAAAATGAGAATAGCGATCGTTCGACGATTCATGATTCTATTCCTTGTACGGGTTTCTGTCTCCAAAAAGACGTTGACACTCTGGAAGCCAATTGATCGCTTGATGCAAAGCAGGTCAACGAGTACAACTGGGCGGTTGACGAAAAAAGATGAAACCAAAAGGCATGCGTTTGGATCATAGGAAATTGCAGAATCGCTCTAACAATATGTAAACCTCTAATCGCCCATATGTTAACATATGTAAAGTTGAATAGCAAATGGTACTATGTAATTAGTGGATTTTTTATCCAACGCTGGGTCGGGTGGCCATTCAAGGGACGCAATTGTGCAAGCGGCACGGCAAATCAACGGTAAATGAGGAGGGTCGAGGCCTGATAATAAGTGTATGAAACAAACAGCGGTAATTTGGAGGGAAAAGGAATTAAAGAATGATTCTCTAACGCGTGGGTTGTGGCGCGTCTGTCAGTAGACGCCACCAGGCTTGCCAAGGGCGCGCATATTCTAACGGATCGGGTGTTGGCGGAGGGGGTTGGGGAGGTTCTGGAGTCGCTTCAATGATCAGCGGTATGATGCGCTTCTCTCCCGGCAAAAGCTGACCAGCCTCATTACGTGCGTAAGCCGCCACATAATCGTCGCTCTGTACGTATGCGAGGGTGGCTTTTAGCTCTACTTGTCGGGTTGTTTCGGCCAACACTTCTTGCTGCAAGTCTTCTTCGCCAACACCCACCAGTCGGCCAGCTTGGGCGCGGCGGTTTAGATCTAGTCCAATAAATAAGGCCGCTATTACCGTAAGTAACACGATGATTTGCGGTAAGTTGAGTAACGGCCGTTGGCGAAACCATTTTTTGTGCATAGCAACATCTTAACGATTCTTGCCCATCTACGCAATAAGAAATTCAGATTTCATTTCACGAATGCCAATCCAATGGTAGAATTCACGCGGCAAGGTACCTATGAATGAAAGCATTGACTACCTCGTTATCGGGCATATTAGTCAGGACAAGACGCCTGACGGGTACACCATGGGCGGTACGGCTGCTTACGCAGGGCGTACCGCGCAAACATTGGGCTGCCGCACGGCCGTCGTCACCAGCATCGCGCCTGACTATGACCTGAACGCCACCTTGCCCGGCATCCACGTACATCAGGTTCCCGCGGCGCAAAACACCATCTTTAACAATGTGTACACAGAAAACGGCCGTTACCAAACCATTCACGGCACCGCTGCCCGCCTGACAGCCCAAGACATTCCCACCGCCTGGCAGCGCGCCGCCATCGTCCACCTCGGCCCCATTGCCAACGAGGTGGACCCGCACCTCATCCACCTCTTTAGCAACAGCCTGGTTGGCCTGACGCCCCAGGGGTGGATGCGCCGCTGGGATAGCAACGGCCGTGTCTTTGCCCAAAATTGGGAAGCAGCACCGCTAATCCTGCCCCTGGCGGCAGCCGTCATCATCAGCGAAGAAGATCTGCTGCATAACGACATGCTGGGCCAATACCGGCAATGGGCACGCCTGCTGGTGCTTACCAGCGGACGCCGCGGCTGTACGGTGTTTCTAGGTAACGAGATGCGCGAGATTCCCGCACCGGCCGTCAATGAACTGGAATTCACCGGCGCTGGCGACATTTTCGCCGCCGCCTTTTTTATTCGCCTGGGGCAAACTGGCGGCAACCCCTGGGAGGCTGCGCGCTTTGCCAATGAAATTGCCGCCCAATCAGTAACTCAACCAGACCTTGAAAGCAAAATGGCACATTTAGGGCGGGTTTGCCAGTAGGCAGGTTTGCAAACCTACAAAGAAGCTATGACTAAAATTTATGCTATCGTGAATCAAAAAGGGGGCGTTGGCAAAACCACCAGCGTCATTAATCTGGCCGCCAACCTGGCCGAAAACGGCCGTCGCACCCTCATCGTCGATATTGACCCCCAGGCCAACGCCACGTCCGGCATAGGCGTTGACAAGAACAGCCTGGAACTCTCCATGTACGACCTGCTGCTAGAAGAAGCCACCATCGCTGAAACCATTATGCGCCAGGAGGAGGCTGGGCTAGATGTGCTGCCCTCACATCCAGCCCTTGCTGGAGCGGAGGTGGAATTGGTGAATGCCATTGGGCGAGAGTACCGGCTGCAAAAAGGACTGGAGGGGGTTAACGGCCGTTACGACTACATCCTCATTGACTGCCCCCCCAGCCTCGGCCTGCTCACCGTCAACGCCCTCACCGCCGCCAAAGATGGTGTGCTCATCCCCGTCCAGTGCGAATACCTGGCCCTGGAAGGTCTCACCCAGCTCATCCAAACCATCGAACTGGTGCAAAAATACCTCAATCCCGGCCTGGTTGTGCGTGGCCTCATAATGACCATGTACGACAGCCGCACCAACCTCAGCCGCCAGGTTGTCGAGGAGGTGCGCAGCCACTTTCCCGGCAAAGTTTTCCGCGCCATCGTCCCGCGCAACGTCCGCCTCAGCGAAGCCCCCAGCTACGGACAGCCCATCACCCTCTACGCACCCAAATCGCCCGGAGCCATTGCCTACAAAGTACTCACGGCCGAACTGCTGAAAGGAGATAAGGTGCAGAGCTAGAAACTCTAGCTCTATACTCTATCTACGGAGAATGATTTTATGACCAAAAAACGCGGACTTGGACGCGGGCTTGGCGCCCTTATTCCCAACCCTGAAGAGAGCGATGAAAGCGTCATCCGCACCGTGCCCATCGCTAGCATTCAACCCAATCCCCACCAGCCCCGCACCGTCATGGAAGAGGAAAAGCTGGCTGAATTGGCGGCTTCCATCAGCGAGCATGGCCTGATTCAGCCCCTCATTGTCACCGCCCAAGGTGACGGATACGTGCTGATTGCCGGGGAGCGCCGCTGGCGCGCTGCCCAACTGGCCAACAAAACCACCATTCCCGTCATCGTTAAAGAAGCTACCCCTCAGGCCATGCTGGAACTGGCCATCATCGAAAATATCCAACGCGCCGACCTTAACCCGCTGGAAGAGGCCTACGCCTACCAACAGTTGATGAATGATTTTGGGCTGACCCAGGAGCAGGTCTCCCAGCGAGTGGGCAAGGCGCGCTCCACGGTTGCCAATCTCGTCCGCCTCACGGAACTCCCGGCCAATATTCAACAAGCGGTCACCGACGGCCTGATTAGCGGCACCCACGCCCGCGTGCTGCTGCAACTGCCCCACGCCGACGCCCAAACCGAGGCCATGGGCCTGATCGTGGCGTATGGTCTTAGTGTGCGCCAGACGGAACTGTTGGTAAAGATTTTGCCCCTCAACCTGGCAGATGAGGTGCGCGAGGCGGTGCTGTACGGCCGTATCTCCCTACCCCACGCCGAAGCGCTGCTGCCCCTCCCCTCCCCGGAAATGCAAACCAACCTCATGCACCAGATCGTCATGCGCAAGCTCACCGTGCCCGAAACCCAAGCCCTGGTGCAGCGCTATCTGGCCAGCGAAAAGCCCAAGCCCAAACCCAAAGCCACCCTCCCCGCCGAGTTGGCCGACCTGCAAACCCAATTTGAAAGTCGCCTGGGTACGCGGGTCCATATTCAAAAAAGCGGCAAAGGGGGTAAAGTGATTCTCCACTACTATTCTGAAGAAGATCTCCAGACCATTTATGAGGCTATTATTGGCACCCAATAACCTCCTGACAAACCAGCCTCAGCGGCTATAATTGGAACCTATGATGATAAACAAACAACTCATTCAAGAAAAAGTTGCCCAAGCCACCGCCATCCTCAACGAGCTAAACATTGACCTCTGGCTAACCTTCGTGCGCGAAACTGCCCTGCAAGCCGACCCCGTTATGGGCCTCATTGCCGGAGTAGATGTCACCTGGCACTCCGCCTTCCTCATCAGCCGCACCGGCCAACACACGGCCGTCATTGGGCACTTCGACGCCCCCAACGTGCGCGAACTCGGCGCGTACCAGAACGTCATCGAGTATCACGAAGGCATTGGCGAAGCGCTACGGCAGGCCATCGCCGGCTACAATCCACAAACTCTGGCCGTCAATACCTCCGAAAACGACGTGGCCGCCGACGGCATCACCCACGGCATGTTCCTGACCTTGCAGCGCTACCTGCAAGACACGCCCTATGCTGACCGTCTGGTGTCTGCGGAGCGCATCATTGGCGCGGTGCGCGGGCGCAAAAGCGCAGCAGAAATTGCGTTGGTGCGGCAGGCTATTGCCACCACCGAAATGTTGTTTGATGAGGTGGAACAATTTGCCAAACCAGGTATGACCCAGCGCCAAATTGCCGCTTACGTGCACCAGCGCATTGCTGAAATGGGGTTGGGGTACGCCTGGCCGAAACCATTTAACCCTATTGTCACCTGCGGGCCGCATTCAGCTATGGGCCACGCCGCCCCGGGGGATGTGGTGCTAGAGAAAGGGCACACCCTGCACATGGATTTAGGCATCAAGCAAGATGAATACTGCTCAGACATTCAACGCATGTGGTATGTGCTGGACGATGGCGAAACGGCCGCACCGCCAGATGTGCAGCACGCTTATGACGTGGTGTACGGAGCCATCAAAGCCGGCGAAGCGGTTTTGAAACCGGGCGTGCCTGGCTGGCAAGTAGACGCGGCCGCGCGGCAATTTATTGTGGAGAATGGCTTCCCGGAATATATGCACGCCTTTGGGCATTTGCTGGGGCGGTCGGCCCACGATGGCGCCACGGTGCTGGGGCCGCAGTGGGAACGGTACGCGGGTATTTGCGAGCTGCCGGTGGAAGTGGGCAACATTTTCACGCTGGAACTGCACGTGGTTTTGCCGGACCGGGGTATGATGAGCCTGGAAGAGGATGTGCTGGTGACAGAGAGCGGCGTGGAGTATTTGAGTGTGCCACAGATGGAATTAAGGTATATACGGCCGTAACCCATGCCCCCTGTTTTATCCCATCACCAAACACAACCGCTTCTGCGCGCCAAAGAGGCCGCCGAAGCGGTTGTTTCTATTTCCCTAGACCTCAACCGCACTACTATCCAGGTGGCGCTAAGCGAACAGGGTGTAGCCCTGCCCGACGGCCAAACCCTCACCTGGACGCAAATCGGCGAAATCGGCAACAGCGAACTAAGCTGTTTTGTAATACGCGACAACACCATCGAGAAAATCCAGTTCTTCTCCGAAACTCTGAACCGCTTCTACAGCCTCATGCCCACCCCCAGCGCCCCCACCATGCTCATTTCCGGCATCCCCATGCACCGCATCAAGGACACCGACCCCCACCAAGACACCCTGAGCAAAATAAAGGCGGCGGCGCCGATCATAGGAGAAGTGCTGGATACGACCATGGGGCTGGGCTACACGGCCGTTGCCGCCGCTCAAACCGCCGCTCACGTCACCACCATCGAGCTAGACCCCACCGTCGTCGAAATTTGCCGCCTCAACCCCTGGTCGCAGGAGCTGTTCGCCAATCCCAAAATCAGCCGCCTTATTGGGGATGCGTATGATGTGGTGGAAACTTTTGAAGACGGCCGTTTCCACTGCATCCTCCACGATCCCCCCACCTTCAGCCTGGCCGGGCATCTTTACGCCGCCGACTTTTACCGCCAGCTGCACCGCATTTTGCAGCCCAAAGGCCGCCTCTTCCACTACGTGGGCGACCCGCAAAGCAAATCCGGCAGCAACGTCACCCGCGGCGTGGTGCGCCGCCTGCAAGAAGCAGGCTTCAGCCGCATCAAGCACGCCCCTGACGCCTTTGGCGTGGTGGCCTTCAAATAATTTGCGCAAAAAAGGAGCAACCATGTCTGCCACACTCGTATTAAAAAACGGCCGTGTCTACACCATGAACCCCCACCAACCCACGGCAACGGCCGTAGCCATTCACGGCAACCGCATCGTCGCCGTCGGGAATGACGATGCCATCACCCCCCTGTTGCTTAGTGGCGGGCAGGTGATTGACCTGCACGGCCGTACCGTCACCCCCGGTCTCATGGACGCCCACGTGCACTTTCAATGGTACAGCCTTAACCTGCAAGCCATCAATTTGTACGAGGTCCCCACCCTGGCCGAAGCTTTGCGCCGCATCGCCACCTACCTGGAGCAGCAAAAGCCAGGCACATGGCTGCGCGGCCGCGGCTGGACGCAAGAGCTGTGGGAAGGGCAGCGCTTCCCCACCGCCGCCGATTTAGACCAAGTAGCCCCTCACCTGCCCGTCTACCTCAGCCATAAAAGCGGACACGCCGCCTGGGTCAACAGCCGCGCCCTGAAAATTGCCGGCATCACCGCCGCCACCCCGGACCCGCCCGGCGGCCAGATTCAGCGCGACGCCAGCGGCCAGCCTACCGGCATTCTCTTCGAAGACGCCATCAGCCTCGTTTCTCAGCATATTCCCGAAGCCACAGAAGAGGAGATTGCCACCGCCATGCGCGCTGCTCAAGAAAGATGCTGGCGCGGCGGCTTAACGGGGCTGCACGACTTTGACGGCCGTTCCTCCTTCGCCGCCCTGCAAACTCTGCACCAGCAGGGTGAACTGGGACTGCGCGTGGTCAAAAATATCCCCGTCTACCGCCTGGAGTATGCCATTGGCGTGGGGCTGCGCACCGGCTTTGGCGACAATTGGCTGCGCATTGGCGGCGTCAAGATTTTTGCCGATGGCGCACTGGGGCCACGCACAGCCGCTATGATTGCCCCCTATGAAAACGATCCGCAAAACCTGGGCATCATCGTCACCGACAAAGAAGAAATGCAGGAAAAGGCCAGCCAGGCCAGCGCCCACGGCCTCAGCGTCACCGTCCATGCCATTGGCGACCGCGCCAACCACGACGTGCTGGACGTGTACGCGGCGGTACGGCAGGAGGAGGCGGTCCGCGGGGCAGGCACAACCCTGCGCCACCGCATTGAGCACGTGCAAATTCTGCATCCGGATGACCTGCATCGCCTGGCGGGGCTGCGCGTGGTGGCCTCTATGCAGCCCACCCACGCCACAGCCGACATGGACATGGCCGACCGCTACTGGGGCAAACGGGCACAGTACAGTTATGCCTGGCGCACCATGCTGCAAACAGGCGCGGTGCTGGCCTTTGGGTCAGACGCGCCCATTGAGGCGATTGAACCGCTGCCTGGACTTTATGCGGCCGTTACCCGCCGCCGCCTCGATGGCTATCCCGGTTCTGAGGGCTGGTATCCGGAGCAAAGATTGACCATGCACGAAGCGGTGCATGCCTTCACCATGGGCACGGCCGTTGCCGGCAACCAGGAAGGCTACCTTGGCTCCATCTCCCCCGGCAAGCTGGCCGACTTTACCTTCTTTGAGCGCGACATCTTCACCATTTCCCCCGCCGAATTATTAGACGCCCCAATCGCCGGAACCATGGTGGACGGTCAGTTCAAATATCGCAACTGGTAAGCCCCCTACCCCTCCGGGCGCAGTTGCCAAAACTTTAGCGCCAGTTGCAGCGCCAGGCGCATGTCCGCCTGGTTCAAATCATGGGCCGTCAACTCTTGGATGCGCTCTAGCCGATACAACAACGTATTGCGGTGCACAAACAACGATTCGGCCGTCTGGCTAATATTGCCATGATGGGCAAAATACGCATCAATGGTCTGCACCAGGCTACCGCGGTGCTGCTCGTCATACGCCACCAGCGGGCCAATCACCTGATCGGTAAACTCCTTCACCGTCGGCAAGTCCTCTAATTCACCCAGCAACCGGTAAACCCCCAGGCTGTTAAAATCTACTACAAAATTGCTCAGCTTCAACCGCTCCCCCAACTCCATAGCTTGCAGCGCCTCGTGGTACGCCTTGGGCCAACCCGACAAATCCAGCGCCGGGCCACTCATGCCCCCAATTAATGTTTTGCCCGGGAACTCGGCCTCAAGCTGCTCGCGCAGGCGGCGCGAAAAGTCCAGGGTAATCTCTGCCTCTTCCACATTTTTCAGGCCATGAAAAACGCAAAGGTGCTGATTGCCATACACGTGCACCAAAGCGGGGCGGCTGTGGTTGCGCAGCAGCCAGTTAATGGTGGTTTCCAGGCGGCGCAGCGATGGCACGTCTTGCCCCACCCAGGCAAAAGTCAGGGCCATGTGTGGCATCTGGGTATCGTGATCTAACCGGCCTGACAGGCGCTGCATTTCGGTTTGCGACATGTTGCCCACCAAAATGCCCTCCAAAAAATCGCCGCGCAGCGATTTTTTGGCCTCGCTAACGGCTTTGGCTTTGGCCATCTCCAGGGCGCAGGCCGCTGCACCATGCTCTACAGTCAAGGAATCGAGCATGTCCAATTCTTCGGGCTTTCCCACCACGGAAAGGTACCCTCGCGCCCGGTCGCCAGAAACAATGGGGCTGATGAGGCGGGCCATATTCTCTATGGGTAATAATTGCTGCCAGTAGCTTTGCCGTGCCTTAGCCGCCGCTTTGCGGTTGCGCAAGACGGCCGGCAATTCATCCCGTTGCGCCAGGGCATCTAACAATTGTTGCCGATCGATTTCCAGGGTGCGGGGCCAGCTAATGGCCTGTACTTCTAGCCGCTTGTCTTGCACCAGCACCAGCTTGCCGGTCAGCTTCGCCATCACCTCGGTCATGGCGTCTAGCCCTTGTCCTTCGCGGGACATTTCGGAGAGGCGGCGGTAGAGCTGCATGCCGCGCTCGCTGGTGGCGGATTGGCGGTCAATGAGCAAGGCGGCTACACCACGATGGATGTCACGCACGGCCGTTTCCGGCGGCAGCACCATCAACGGCACCTGTAGCTCGTTCGCCAATTCAATTACATCCTCTGGAACAGGCGCAAAAAACAGAAGGCCAGCAACCGGCAATTGGGCAAAAAATTGCAAATGGGCCAATAAGGCTTCCTGATCTGCCTGCTCTTGTACCCACTGAGGCACAATAACCAGGTCCCCCGCATGAACGTGGTCTTTCAGGACTTGCCACGTGGTGAGCAAAGCAAACCAGCTTACGTTGCGGCGCGTGTGGCTCTCGCCAGCCACCACCACCGTATTCAGCGGCAACGCCAGGCGCAAAATATCACCGATGTTTACTTCTGATAGTATGGGTTGATTGAACATGAGTACCAAACCTGTTTAGGCCTTTCTGCCAATAGATCGCTGACAAACTATCCTACAGCAATTCGCCCAGTTTAGTTGGCCCGTTTTGGATGGGCAGGCGGATGATAAAAGTTGTACCCTCGTCGGGCGCGCTGACCACATTAATTTCGCCGCCATGCTGCTCAATGATGCGATGGCTGGTGGCCAAACCCAAACCCGTGCCCTTGCCCGGGTCTTTAGTCGTGTAAAAGGGTTCAAAAATGTGCTCAGCTTCCGCAGCCGACATTCCTTTGCCGTTATCCCGTAAAAGGACTTGCACAAATTTATCGTCAGTGGCGCACCGAGTGGTAATCTCAATGCAGCGGTTTCCGGGTAAATCTTCCACAGCATCCCGCGCATTAACCAGCAAATTAAGCCAGACGCTTTTCATGTGGTCCCAACTGGCCACGACTTCGGGCAAATCGTCGGCCAAATTCTGGATAACTTTGATATCGGCCGTTCCTAGTTGGTAACGCATCAAATCCAGGGCTTGACAGATGGATACATTGACATCTGCCGATTCAAAGGCGTATTGCTCCTGCCGGGCAAAGTCTAGCAGCCCGCGCACCACTTTGGCGGCGCGCTCCCCCGCCATGGAAATTAGATCCACAGACTCGTAATTTTCATCCTCTGGAGGAATGAACATTTTGAGCATTTGGGCGTTGGCGTTGATGGCGGTCAGAGGGTTGTTGATTTCGTGGGCCACGCCCGCGGCGAGCTGCCCAATGGCGGCTAATTTCCCCGCCTGCATGAGTGAATTTTCCAGGCGGCGTTCTTCGGTACGGTCTTGCCACAGAATAACGGCGCTGGCTGAGCTGGCCTGGGTGCTGGGAATGGGGTAGGCGTTGACCTCCCATTCTTGCAACAAATGGTCTTCGCCAACCCAATTCGCGGACCATCGTGCGGCTTCGTTTTTGAGCAAGGTCTTGGCGGCATGGCAATGGTCGCAAGGGGTTTGGCGCTGGAAAAAGGCTCGGTAACACACTTTTCCAGCCAGTTCTTCAGCAGATTCGGGAAAAAGATCGGCCTGGCTTTTGTTAATGGAAACGATTTGCCAGTTTTCGTTGATGGTGTAGATGGGATGCGGGATGCCATCAATAAGGGCCTGAAGGGTATTGCGGCTTTCTAGAATTTGTTGCTGGCGCTGGCGTACGCGGGTGAAGAGCCAGGAGTTTTCAATGGCTTCGGCTATGGCGTTGGACAAGGAGGAAAAAAGGTCGATGTCAAAGGAGGTGAAGGGGCCATTGTTTTTATTGTAGGCTACCAAAGCGCCTACGGCGTGGCCACGCACGATGAGGGGCGCAGCCACCAGATTTTGTACCGAAAAGGCCGATGGGGCATCGTAAGCAGGCTGAAAACGGGTTTCTGAGTCAGGGTCGTTGCTGTAGAGCACTGTTTGCTGCATAAATGCCGCCCCGATAAGGCTTTGACCTACCGGAATAACGGGCATGGCGGCGGGAAGGGCTTCTGGATAGATGCTGTGACAATGGTCACAATAGAGACGGCCGCTTTTGACCATGTAGATAGCGGCGGTATCAATGTTGAAGATGGTGTCTACCTCACGCACGGCCGTTTCCAACACCTCCCGCGTCTCCAAAGTGGCCGATACCGCCTGCACGGCCTGGTTCAGCAGCGCTAACTGCTGCCGCTGCTGCTGCAACTGCTTCTCTAGCTGCTGCGTGCGCAAAATCGTTTTCACCCGCGCCAACAGTTCTTGCGGATAATACGGCTTGGTAATGTAATCGTCAGCCCCGGTGGAAAGCGCTTCCACCTTGTCCTGGCTGGTAGCAGCCGCCGTAAGCAGCACCACCCGTGTATATTGCAGCGCAGGATGGCTGCGAATCCAACTGAGCACCTCCAGGCCAGACATACCAGGCATGCGCATGTCCAGCAGCACCAAGTCAATCTCTGTTTTCGTGCCCAGGGTAGCGCGCAAAAAATCAATGGCTTCCTGCCCGTCACGGGCCAGGGAAATGCGGTACCCTTCCTTTTTCACCAAAAAGTCGGCCAGGGACTCGGCAATTTCTGGCTCGTCATCAACGACCAGTAAATGCGCCCGTGCGGGCAGCGGGGAAAGCATGGCGGTACTCATGAACTAGGCAAGAATGGAGGGGGGAACGGCCGTTTCTGGTGCAGCCATCCCCCCCTCAGCATAAACAATCCTTTATGTATCAGACGACGAAAAAGTATATCCGTGCCCTTGAATGGTGCGAATGTAAACTGGTTCAGCCGGATCTGGCTCAATCTTTTCGCGCAGATTCTTAATATGCGCCCGCACCAGCTCCGGGCTACCCGTATCGCGCGGGTAATCCCACACATCTTGCAGCAATTGCTGGCTGTTAAACACCTGATCGGCATTACTCATCAAATGATAGAGCAAATCAAACTGCACGTTGGTGAGCAGCGATTTGGTGTGCGGGGTGGCAATTTCAAACGTGCGGCAGTTCAGGGTTACATTTCCTACCACAACCCTATCACGCTGCTCTGGCTCAGGCTGCGGGGCCTGGAAGCGGCGCAAAATTGCCTTGACCCGTAGCTCTAGCTCCTCCATATTAAATGGTTTTACCAAATAATCATCCGCGCCGGCCCGGAACCCTTCTATCTTGTCCTCATCCTTCGCTTTGGCAGTCAAAAAGAGGACGGGCAGCTCTTGCAGCATCGGGTCGCCGCGAATCTGCCGGCAAACCTGGTACCCATCGGCACCGGGCATCATAATGTCTAAAATGAACAAGTCTGGGCGGTGCCGCCGCGCTAATTGCAATCCTTCTGTACCGCTTTTGGCCACCATAACCTGATGACCATACATTTTTAAGGCGCGTTGCAGCGTGCGCGACACCAATTCGTCATCATCAATAACAAGAATTACGGCCATGGAAACTACCTCATGCCTGCTAGTTGCTGTGTTGTAAACGTCGTTGCTTATTAGCGTTATGTGAACATACGCCGTAAGTATAACAGATTTTGGAGGCCACAGACACTTATACCTTGGTCAAAGCACGGCCGTAAACGAAACAAGCGCTGGCAACCCGCATGAGCAAAAAAGCTGTTACCTACTCAGGCAAGGGGAGCAGGTAACAGCTATTTCTTTTGGAATCACAAATTTTAGATCAGCAAACGCAGCGGGTTTTCCAAATATGTTTTGAAGCTTTGCATAAACTGGGCTGCCTCAGCCCCATCCGTTACTCGATGATCTGCAGAAATAGTGGCCTTCATGCGCGTGCCCACAGTCAGTTCGCCATCTACCACAACGGGCACTTGCTTAACAGAGCCAATGGCCAAAATGGCCGCTTCCGGCGGATTGATGATGGCAACAAAGGAGTCCACGTCAAAAGCGCCCAGGTTGCTGACGGAGAAGGTGCTGCCGTCTACGTCTTCCGGCTTAATTTTACCCGCCCGCGCCCGGCCAATCATCGCTTTGTTGTCGCTGGCAATCTTAGAGAGGGTAGAGGTATCCGTGTCTTTCTGCACTACCGTGAGCAAGCCGCCTTCCACAGCAACGGCCGTACCCACGTTAATGCGTTTGTGGCGCACAATCTTATCCCCGGCAAAAGAAGCATTCATATTGGGGAAGTCGCGCAAAGCCAGCGCCGCCGCCTTCACAATCAGGTCATTGATGGTCACCTTGCTCTCATCCGGCAGCGCACCGTTAATCTGCTTGCGCAGCGCCAGGGCCGCTTCCATGTCCACCTCACTGGTCACGTAGAAGTGGGGCACGGTAGTCTTACTCTCCACCATGCGCCGGGCAATGGCTTGGCGAAGTTTGGTGGTCTCCACTTCTTCCGAGTCAGGGTCAACGGCAACGGCCGTAGGCGTAATCGGCTTGGCGGGCGTCGTCGCCGGTTCTGCGGCGGGCTGCGGCTGCGCCAGGTATGCCTCCACGTCCGCCTTGCGAATGCGACCGCCCGGCCCTGTGCCGTTCACCTGCGCCAGGGCCACACCCTTTTCCTCCGCCAGGCGCCGCGCCACCGGCGTGGCTTTCACGCCACCGGGGTACTCTTCCGAAACTGCCTCACCACTAGGCGCAGCGACTGAGGTCGGGGCTGGCGCCTCATCCGCCGGTTCAGGTGCAGACTTTTCCGCCTTTTTAGCCGGTTCCGCTGCGCCACCCCCCTTCATGCCCGCAATATCTTCGTCCGGCTCGCCCACAATCGCCAGGTTCGCGCCAATGGGTACCACCGCACCTGGCTCTTCCAGGTAAGCCAGCAGCGTCCCTTCTACCTGCGCCTCCAGTTCCAGGGTGGCCTTATCCGACTCAATCTCCGCCACCACTTCCCCTTTGGAAATGGTCTCGCCAATCTCTTTTAGCCAGTTATTCAGCACCCCTTCTCGCATGTCGAAACCGAGTTTGGGCATGACAATGTATTCAGCCATTACAAAATCTCCTTCACCGCCTCAATCACGCGCTGTTTGTTGATCAGGGCAGACTGCTCTAACTCTCGTGAATAGGGCAGAGGGACCTCTTTTTGCGCCACGCGCTTGATGGGCGCATCCATGTAGTCGAAAGCCTCTTCTTGCAGCCGGGCCACTACTTCCGCGCCAATGCCATAGGAACGATGCCCTTCTTCAACCACAACGGCTTTGAAGGTTTTGCGGAAGGATTCCACCACAGGCCCCATGTCTAACGGCCGTAACGAGCGCAAATCCACCACTTCCGCCTCAATCCCTTCCTTTGCCAGCTCCGCCGCCGCCTCCAGCGCCACCTGCAACCCTTGGGCATATCCCACAATGGTCACGTCAGAGCCTTCCCGCTTTACGTCCGACTTACCAATAGGCAACAAATACTCCTCTTCCGGCACCTCACCCCGTATCTGATAAAGGGTGGCATGTTCAATAAACAGCACCGGATCATCAGAGCGAATCGCCGCCTTCAACAGCCCTTTAGCGTCGTAAGGCGTCGCCGGGGAAACCACCTTCAGCCCCGGAAAATGGGCAAAAACCACGTCAGGGGTGTGGCTGTGGGTTGCGCCCAATTGGCGTCCGCCGCCGCCAGGCGCACGGAACACCAACGGAATTTTCATTTGCCCACCAAACATATAGCGCAGTTTGGCCGCATGGTTGACGATAGCGTCAAAAGCAACAAATGCAAAGTTGATGGTCATAAACTCAGCCACCGGGCGCAGGCCATTCATGGCCGCCCCCACCGCCGCGCCACCAATGACCATTTCGGAAATGGGGGTATCGCGCACGCGGCGCGGGCCAAACTCGTCATAAAAGCCGCGGGTGACAGCATAGGTGCCGCCCCACACGCCAATCTCTTCCCCCATGATAAACACATTCTCATCGCGGTGCATTTCTTCGCGCAGCGCGTCGGTTATTGCCTGTCTCATTGTAATGCGTGCCATTTTTATCTCCAGCAGTTAGCAGTTAGCAGTTAGCAGTTAGCGTCTCCAACTCTATTCTTCGTCCACGTAGATGTCGGTAAAGAGTTCTTCCGGGGCAGGCAAAGGGGATTCTTCGGCAAACTGCACGGCCGTTTCCAGCTCCTGCTCCACAGCCTTATCTACCGCGTCTAAATCCTTCCGGGTGGCCACTTCGTGTTCCAGAATGTGGCGCTCCAAAATGCCAATGGGATCATCCTCCCGCCACTTTTCCACTTCATCCTTCGTGCGATAGCGCAGGGGGTCGCCCATGCTGTGCCCCTCAAAGCGATAGGTAATCATTTCCAGGAACTGCGGCCCCTTACCGTCGCGAATGGCTTGCAGCGCCTCCTGGGTAGCTTCATACACCTCAAAGACGTTCATACCATTCACCTGCTTGCCTTCCATACCATAGGCCGAGGCTTTACGAATCATTTCTGAAACGGCCGACGCGCGATCAACGGCCGTGCCCATGCCATACTGGTTATTCTCGCAAATCCACAGCACCGGCAGCTTCCACACCCCCGCCAAATTCAGCGACTCGTGAAAATAGCCAATGTTCGTCGCCCCATCCCCAAAATAGCACAACACCGCATTATCCGTCTCGCGGTAAGACTCCGAAAGGCCCAACCCGGCAGCCAGACTCAGGTGCGCCCCCACCACAGCGTGGCCACCCCAAAAATTGCGTGTCACATCCGCCAGGTGCATCGAGCCACCCTTCCCCTTGCTAATGCCGGTAGCTTTGCCCAGCATCTCCGCCATGACCGCACCGGTGTCAATGCCCACCGCCAGGCCATGCCCATGGTCGCGGTAAGCGGTGATGACGTGATCTTCTGCCTTGCGTGCGGCAATGGTGCCCACGGCAATGGCTTCCTGGCCAATGTATAAATGTAAAAAGCCGCCAATTTTGCCCAACTGGTACAGTTCGGCACATTTCTGCTCAAAGCGTCGTATCAACACCATCTGCCGATACCACTCTAGTAACGTTGCTTTGTCCATGCAAATCTCCTTTGATCAACTTGTTTTGCAGCCACTCAGATGGACTGCCCAAAGGGCCTTAGTTGTGAAAAAATCGGGGAATGTATATCGTTACAGTTGAACCCGTAAATCAATTTGAAGTTACGGGCGAGGTCTATACTGTTGATAACTCAACTATTGCAAAGTGTAGCAAAAGTTGGGCTAAATGGCGAGAGAAACCGGCAATATGTCCAGGTTTTTTCCAGAATCTATTAGGAAAAACTTAATCAGTATGGCGGCATATCCGCATTTCAGGAGAGCGCCGGGGCTAACTGGCTAACGAGCTAACCACCGCCCCTGTTGTCGCCACAGACAGCATCCACACCCGACTGGAAAGACCCGCCGCCATATAAGCCTTTTGTATAGCCTGGGCAATGGCCTGATGACTTGCTGCTGCAAAGGCAATCAGGCCCGGCCCGGCGCCACTGATAGCCACACCGGCAGCGCCGGCGTCGCAGGCCGCAGCCATGGCCGCGGCCAAGCCCGGCACCAGGGGAATACGGTAGGGCTGATGCAAGCGATCTTGCATGGCGACACCTAGTTTGGTGAAATCTCCGGAAGCCAGGGCACGCACCAGCAAGGCCACTCGCCCGGCGTTAAAAATAGCGTCGGACAGGGGAACGGCCGTTGGCAAAGCCTGGCGGGCGGCC
>CAZDEO010000068.1:0-27095 GCA_964504445.1 uncultured Anaerolinea sp.
GTACGGTGGCTCAATCGCGGGGCCAACCGGGGCAAGGGTTTTACGGTGCGGGAGGGAATGCTGGCGGCGAAAGGACAGATTCGCCTGTTTATGGATGCGGACAACTCCACAGACATTACCCACTTTGACCAGATGAAGCCGCTGTTCGACAGGGGCTATGACGTGGTTATTGGCTCGCGGGATGATAAGGACGTGCCCGGCGCAAAACAGGCTGTGCCGCAGCCCTTTTTGAAGCGGTTTTTGGGGGATGCCGGGAATTTGTTTATTCAGCTCATGGCTGTGCCAGGGATTTGGGATACGCAGTGTGGGTTTAAGGGGTTTACGGCCGTTGCCGCGCAACACATCTTCTCCGTCTCCAAAATTGACCGCTGGGGCTTTGATATGGAAGCCCTGGCTATTGCCCGCATGGCCAAATACCGCATCGGCATCATTCCCACCCGCTGGATTGACGACGCCGACACGCACGTCAACTTGCATGATTATGTCAATACCATCTTCGAGGTGCTGCGCGTGCGTTGGAACCTGCTAACTGGCGCGTACCAGAAAAAGATTAGAGATTAGATTAGCAATTGGAGACTGACCAGTCGCTAATCACTCGCATCCCCCTTCACCACCCGCAAAAATTCCATCAACGTCTGCTGCTCAGCGTCAAAGCGAATGCTGAGGTTGTTGGCATACCAGGCCATGAGCAAGGGCAGTACGGCCGTTACCCCCACCAGCAGCGCCACGGCAATCCCCCCACCAGCAGCCGTTAGCAGCCCGCTGCCTGCGTCTGCCAACACGGCCACCAACATACTAACCACAAAAATAACGGCGGCTATGCCCGCCAGACTGGCGGACCAGCGGCGCGCTTTAGCCATAGAGGCCCGGCGTTGGCCGCGCAGGGTACCTGTTTGACCCTGCACATACACCATGCGCGTTACACCCTCGTGATCCTGGTAATGGGTAGTGTAAAGGGGTAGCAACAGTTGAGTCCACACCTGGTCGGCAAATTCCGGTTTCCAGCGAAATTCGCGGATATGGTCGGCGGTGGCAGCTTGTTGACATTCCGCAGCAGCAGCATTCTTGAGGGCCGCCTGGGCTTCAGGCCAGGCATCTTCTGGCGGACGGTTGGGTGTGTGGACGAGGGTGTTGTGTAGGTCGGCAACCTGAAACGGCCGTACCGCCTCATCTAGCCGGTACTTGCCTATTACGCGCTCCAGCAGCGCAAATTCTTCCAGGGCAGGGGCAATCTGGTTAGCGTACGGCCGTTGCAACGTGCCCACCCGCGGCTCCCAACGCACCCGGGTCTCGCGCACCTCCCGCGTGCGCCATTGCCCATTCTGAAAAGATTCTTTATGGCTGACCACCTGGTAATCGAAGCCAGCTTCCGCCTGCCACTGGGCCTGTACTTGCGCATCCACCAGCCACATGGGCACATACACCCGGCGCAGGCGCAGCGCCAGGTTGTCCGCTGTCAGGTCTGGCGAAGCAAACCAGGTACGCCGCACAAACTGAGTCAGATTACTTTGCAGCTTGTTTTCAGTCACCACAAAAGGCAGTACCAGCTCTGGTGGCTGGCCGTGAAAGGGGCGATCTGATTCCGTCTCGGTAGCGGTTATCTCAGTCAAGTCTGCCTGCCCGCAATAGGGGCAAACGTCTGCAGCCAACTCTGGCGGCACGACGAAGGTGCCATTGCAAGTGGCGCAGGCTAGCAGGGTATGGTCCATGTACCAGGTTGCGGAGAATGTTGTGCTGGTTTCCATTACGCGTCATCCATTTTTACGGCCGTGCTCACCGCCACAATGATAAACACCAGGGCGCCCACCAACGCCGCCGCCGCCGTAAAACCCAAAATAGGGACCGTATTGCCCACAGCTTCGCCCCTAGACAGGTAAAGGGCGATTAACCCCAAAATTACCCCAGGCAGCAACGTACCGCCGGCCACCAACACAATCTTGCGCCAGTCTACCGGGCGCTGCCCGGCTACGGCGCCCGTTTGCCCATTTACCATTACCTGGTAACGCTGGTTGCCATACGGGTAAGAAGCCAGGTAAAGCGGCAGCAAAATATAACGCCAGCTCTCTTCGCTAAAGTCCAGGCTCATGCTGAAATTACGCATCCGCTGGGACGTGGCCTGAGATTGGCACGCTTTTTTGGTTTTTTGGCGCATGAGATTCCGTCCCACCTCCCAGGCTGCATCCAGGCCTGTGTCATATGCCTGCGCAGATAGACCGGCCAAAAAGGTAGGATCGTAGGGAACCAATTCTTGCAGATCATACTTCTGCACTTTTTGCAGCAACAGGGCGCTGAGGCGCTGGCTGCCCATCACCAAAATATCGTCATAGTACAGGTTAACACTGCCCGATTCCCAACGCCATTCGGTGACGGTGCGCGTCGTGGGTTTGCCATTGACGTAAACGGTCTTGGTGCGCGTATGGGCAACTTCAGCGCGCCACTGGGCCTTGGCGCGCGCGTCAAAGGTCCAATAGGGAATGAAAATAGGGGTAAATTCGGCACTGTATGCCAGCCGTTGCAAATCTTTGGGCACCATCCAACTGCCCCCCAGCCAGGTCTGCACTTGCTGACGGCACTCCTCTTCTGTGGTAGTGAAGGGAATGAGAAAGCGGGGGCGCAGCAAATCCTGCGGGGCTTTAACCTGCACAACCTGGTTGGATGCACAAAATGGGCAGGTGTGGGTGAGCTGATCGGTGGAGAGGGTGGTGTGGGCGCCACAGCGATCACAGGCTAATTCTTTCCGTTCAACGCCCCAGCCGTGGGCGGCGCGCTCCATCGTTTCTACGGTAAACTCGAATTCGGCGGCGGCTTTGCCTACGATTTCTACGGAGGGTGGTTCGTAGTAGCCACAATGGGTGCAGGTCAGGCCGCCGTTTTCGGCGCAGTAGGCGGTGGTGGCGTCACATTGGGGGCAATGAAATTCGACGGTTTCCTGATGCGTCTCTTCCGGCGGGCGCGGCATGTAGAGGTCTATGCCCGGCACGGCGGAGGTGGTGCGAATGAAGTTTTCTGGCGGAAATAGTTGCATGGGCTTTCTCGCTGTCCAATGGTTTCATGTAGATTTTACCAGAAAACGATACGGGAGAGAGGGGAGCGAGTTGCGGGTTACGGCCGTAAACCCCCACATTTACCGTCATACACACATCCAAATGACTTTTGTCACCGCTAGAGGTGTAATCTGTCACTGTCTGCTATTTATGGCCCTTCATACAATTATTGATAGTGGCCATCTTTGAATCCACCTGTATACCCCAGATTGGTTCACCAGCTGGTCAGGAGACTGGCGCTATTGAACAATCTCAAGGGGGCATGGTTACCATCATTGCACCGTGCCCCCTCATCATGTGAAGGAGTTGTTTATGACCAAGAAATTTTTAACTCTGGATGGAAATGAGGCATGCGCCCTGGTCGCCCATAAGGTGAACGAGGTAATTGCCATCTATCCCATCACCCCATCCTCCCCCATGGGCGAATGGGCCGACCAATATTCAGCCGAAGGCAAAACCAACATATGGGGTTCGATCCCGCTGGTGGTAGAAATGCAGTCTGAAGGGGGTGCGGCTGGTTCCGTGCATGGCGCACTTCAAGCTGGCGCTCTGACGACAACTTTTACCGCCTCCCAGGGCTTGCTGCTTATGATCCCCAATATGTACAAAATTGCCGGCGAGCTCACTTCAACGGTATTTCACATTGCCGCCCGCTCTCTAGCCGGACAGGCGCTTTCCATTTTTGGTGACCACTCGGACGTGATGGCCGCGCGCAGCACGGGCTTTGCCCAACTGTATGCTAACTCTATTCAAGAAATCACGGACTTTACCCTGATTTCTACGGCCGCCACATTGGAAGCGCGAGTGCCGTTCTTGCATATTTTCGACGGTTTTCGTAGTTCGCATGAAGTGAACAAGGTTGAACTGCTAGAAGACAGCGTGATTCGCGCTCTGGTAAATGACGAGTTGGTGCGCGCTCATCGCGCCCGCGGGTTGACCCCCGACAAACCAGTACTGCGTGGGACGGCGCAAAACCCGGACGTTTATTTCCAGGGTCGTGAAAGCGCCAATCCCTTCTACCTGGCAGCGCCGGACATTGTGCAGAAGGTCATGGATCAGTTCGCGGAATTGACGGGCCGGCAGTATCACCTCTTTGACTACGTGGGCGCGCCGGACGCAGAACGCATTATTGTCATCATGGGGTCTGGCGCAGAAGCGGTGCATGAGACCGTGGATTACCTGACGGCTCAAGGCGAGAAGGTGGGTGTGCTGAAAGTGCGCCTGTACCGCCCCTTTGCGGTGGAGGCATTCTTGCAAGGGCTGCCTGCTTCGGTGAAGTCTATTGCGGTGCTGGACCGGACCAAGGAACCGGGGGCGACAGGGGAGCCGCTGTATCAGGATGTGGTTACGGCCGTTGCCGAAGGCGTCGCCAACGAAACTGCCCCCTTCCCCATCATGCCCAAAATCATCGGCGGGCGCTACGGCCTGTCCTCCAAAGAATTCACCCCCGGCATGATCAAAGCCATTTTCGAGGAACTCGCTAAACCCAAGCCCAAGAACCACTTCACCATAGGCATCAACGACGACGTGACCCACACCAGTCTCGACTACCAGGAAGACTTCGTCATCGAGCCAAACGACGTCGTGCGCGCCGTCTTTTACGGCCTGGGTTCTGATGGTACCGTAGGCGCCAACAAAAACTCCATTAAGATCATTGGTGAAGATACCGACAACTACGCCCAGGGCTATTTTGTTTACGATTCCAAGAAAGCCGGATCCGTTACTGTCTCCCACTTACGCTTTGGGCCACGCCCCATCCGCTCTACCTACCTGGTCAACTCCGCCAACTTTGTGGCCGTCCACCAATTCAGCTTCTTAGAACGGTATGATGTGTTGCGCCTGGCAGCTCCTGGAGCCATTTTCCTGCTCAATAGCCCCTACGGCCCCGAAGAAGTATGGGACTACCTCCCACGCTCCATGCAAGAAACCATCCTCAAGAAAAAGCTTAAATTTTACGTGATGGATGGCTATGAAGTGGCCAAAAACACGGGCATGGGCCGCCGCATCAACACCATCATGCAAACGGGCTTCTTTGCTCTCAGTGGCGTCCTACCCACCGACGAAGCCATCAAAGCCATCAAATATGCCATTGAAAAAACCTACGGCAAACGAGGCGAACGCGTGGTGCAAATGAACAATGCGGCTGTCGATGCAGCACTAGATCACCTGCACAAAGTCGAAGTACCCGCAGAAGCTACCAGCACCTTTGAACGCACCGCCATCATTCCTGACCACGCGCCCGACTTCATCAAGTCCGTAACAGCGCGCATGATCGAAGGTATAGGTGACCTGCTGCCCGTCAGCGCCATGCCGGTAGACGGTACGTACCCCACCGGCACCACCAAGTGGGAAAAGCGCAACATTGCTACCGAAATCCCCGTGTGGAATCCGGACATTTGTATTCAGTGTGGCAAATGTGCCTTTGTTTGCCCCCATGGCGTCATCCGGGAAAAGATTTACGACCCAGTAGCTCTAGAAAAAGCGCCACCCGCCTTCAAGTCTACCGAGGCGCGGTTCAAAGAGTTCAAGGACATGCGGTTCACCCTGCAAATTGCGCCAGAGGACTGCACGGGCTGTAGCCTGTGTGTAGAGGTTTGCCCAGTAAAGGATAAGCAACAGCCCAAGTTCAAAGCCATCAACATGGAACCTCAACTGCCGCTGCGTGATCAGGAAAAAGAGAATTGGGAATTCTTCCTGGATTTACCATCGGTTGACCGCACAGAACTGGCGCTAAACCAGGTGAAATACAACCAGTTGCTGGATCCGCTGTTTGAGTTTTCTGGCGCCTGCGCTGGTTGTGGCGAAACCCCTTACCTGAAATTGCTAAGCCAGCTTTTTGGTGACCGCACGGTTATTGCTAATGCCACGGGTTGCTCTTCCATCTACGGGGGGAATCTACCGACGACGCCCTGGGCGCAAAATGAAGAAGGGCGTGGGCCAGCATGGTCAAACTCGCTCTTTGAAGACAATGCGGAGTTTGGCTTGGGAATGCGTGTTGCGCTAGACCAGCGGTTGGAAGCGGCGACCAATATTTTGCGGCACATGAGCGGCATTATTGGCGAAGAGCTGTGCGAGGCCATTTTGTTTGCTGACCAGCTAACAGATGCGGACATTCAGGCGCAGCGTGGCCGTGTAGCCGAGTTAAAGCACCGCTTGCAGGAAATGATTGTTGATGTTGAATTAGAACCCTCGTGGAAGCCGGAACTGGAAAATCTGCTGAGCATGGCTGACATTTTCGTAAAGAAGGATGTCTGGATTGTAGGCGGTGATGGCTGGGCCTATGACATTGGTTATGGGGGCCTGGATCACGTGCTGGCTTCAGGGCGCAATGTGAATATTCTGGTTTTGGATACAGAAGTGTATTCGAATACTGGCGGTCAAATGTCGAAAGCAACGCCACGAGCTGCTGTAGCTAAGTTTGCGGCGGCCGGTAAACCAATAGCTAAGAAGGATTTGGGTATGCTGGCAGTGAGTTATGGCAATATCTATGTGGCTCGGGTTGCTTTTGGGGCAAATGATGCGCAAACGGTGCGCGCTTTCTTGGAAGCGGAAGCGTATGATGGGCCATCCTTAATTATTGCTTACAGTCACTGCATTGCCCACGGCTATGACCTGAAGTTTGGCCTGGAACAACAAAAGGCAGCCGTGGACAGCGCGTATTGGCCTTTGTTCCGCTATAACCCGGATCTGGCCGTCGAGGGTAAAAATCCGTTCCAGCTAGATTCGCGAGCACCGAAGCTGCCCCTGGATAAGTATATGTATCGTGAGGGTCGTTTCCGGATGCTGACGCAAAGTCATCCGGAACGGGCGGCCAAGCTGTTGGAACTGGCGCAGCAAGATGTGCAAACACGCTGGGAAGCTTATTCAGAAATGGCGTCCCGGTCGCCAAACGGTAATGGAAAAGTGAAATAGCATAGGGAAGAGGTACTGGTCAGGTGTGATGGAAGCTCCATCACACCTGACCGGAATTTTCTCTCGGACATATTAGGAGATGTAACATGGATCTAAGTACAACTTACCTGGGACTGAAGCTTAAAAACCCACTGGTTCCTTCCTCTTCACCGTTGACGCGCACCTTGGATAATTTGCGCCGGATGGAAGATGCTGGCGCGGCGGCTGTGGTGCTTTATTCGTTGTTTGAGGAGCAGATCACGTTGGAAAGTGAGATGCTAAATCATTACCTAACGCAGGGGATTGAAAGCTTCCCGGAAGCGCTGAATTATTTTCCGGAAGCGCCGGAGTATCAAACGGGGCCTGATGGGTATTTGGAACATATTCAGCGAGCGAAGAATGCTTTGGATATTCCGGTTATTGGCAGCCTGAATGGGGTGTCTACGGGTGGCTGGGTGAATTATGCCCGCAAGATTGAAGAGGCCGGCGCTGATGCGCTGGAGCTGAATGTGTATTATTTGCCGACGGACGTGAATTTGGGTGGCGCAGAGGTGGAGTCGATCTATCTGGATATTTTGAAAGATGTGAAAACGGCCGTCACCATCCCCGTGGCGGTTAAATTAAGCCCCTACTTTAGCGCCATGGCCAATATGGCCAAGCGCCTGACCGATGGTGGCGCTGATGGACTGGTACTCTTTAACCGCTTTTACCAGCCTGATCTGGACCCAGAAAATCTGGACATCGTGCCCCACTTGGTGCTGAGTAACTCCAATGAACTGCGTTTGCCGCTGCGGTGGATCGCCATTTTGTACGGCCGTATTCAGGCTGACCTGGCATTGACCACAGGCGTACACACCGTGGAGGACGTGGTCAAGGGGGTGATGGCAGGCGCATCGATCACCATGATGGCCTCCGAATTGCTGCAAAACGGTGTGGGCCGTGTTGGCGAAATCCTGACCAACCTAGAGCAGTGGTTGGAAGAGTATGAATACGATTCTTTAGAGCAAATGAAAGGTAGTCTAAGCCAAATTAACTGTGCTGAGCCGGCCGCTTTCGAGCGCGCCAATTACATGCGCGTGCTTAGCTCTTACTCACGAGAAATATTCAATTAACGGTTAAGGCGACTTTCATACCGTAGAAAAAGGCCGGCGTATGCCGGCCTTTTTGTCTTCTAGTTAATTCTTCTTGGTTGGAACACGTACCCGGTGCCGCGCTGGGAAACAATGTAGGGAGGCACGGCCTTGTCCTCTATCTTGCGCCGCAAGCGGTGCATGTGAACGTGCAGCCGGTCTTCATAGGCCGGTTCTAGGGGCCACAAACGACGTAAAATAAAGTCTGTCGTTACGGTTTTCCCGGCGCTGCGCATGAGAATGTAAAGTAGTTTCGTTTCGGTAGGCGTTAGAGAGACTGTTTCGCCATTGACAATGGCTGCCCGTTTGGGAAAGTCTATGACCAGGCGCTGATCGACTTTGGTTTGGGGAGCCATGGTGTAAACAAAATCACCAATACGGCGTAAAACGCGTTGCACCCGAGCAACTAGTTCGCCAGGATTGAAAGGCTTGATGATGTAATCCTCAGCATAATTTTCTAGCCCTTCAATGACGGTGGATTCTTCATTGACGGCCGTTAACATGATTACCGGCATGTCACTATACTGGTGAACGGTATGGCAAAATTCAAACCCACTCATGCCCGGCGGCATGTGATAATCTACAATAGCCAGATGGGGTAAACCAATTTTATCAATGAGAGACAAGGCCTCTTCCCCCGAGGTGGCTGTGACTACTTTGTAATTGGCCTGTGCCAATGCGTGTTGTACTAACCGCAGTGTGTAAACATTGTCATCTAGAACCAAAATAGTTTGTTGTTGATACTGAGGATCAATTGATGCGTCCATAATAATTTTGTTTCAAAAACGATAAAAACAACAACATGATAACGATTAGATTATATGGAAGAAGCCGCCTGCACAGCAACCCAATAAAGTGCGAAAAGCTTTGTGCAACTTCAACAAATTAAACGGCCGTTTGCGTTCCATCTGCCACAAAGGTATAGCCCACACCTCTTTCTGAAAGAATATAGCGCGGCCCCCCGCCCTCATCTTCAATCTTCCGGCGCAGGCGATGCACGTACACCCGCAAGCGATCTTCTTGCGCCACCTCTAGCGGCCACAAGCGCTGTACTATAAACTCCGAAGTCACAGTACGGCCTGCATTACGCATTAAAATGTACAAAAGCTTCGCCTCTGTTGGCGTCAACGAAACCGTTTCACCTTTTATGAAGACTTGTTTATTCGAGAAATCCACCTGCAACCGCTCATCCACCTTTGTCACAGGTTCTAAAACATAAGCAAAATCACCGACACGCCGTAACACACGCCGCACACGAGCTACCAATTCACCTATGTGAAAAGGTTTGGTTATGTAATCTTCAGCATATTGGTCCAAAGCTTGCACGATGGTGTTTTCCTCATCCATCGCCGTCAGCATAATCACCGGCAAGTCGCTAAAGGTGTGTACAACCTCGCAAAATTCAAACCCATCCATGCCTGGCGGCATGTTAATATCCACCAAGGCCAGGTGAGGTAAACCAAAGCGATTGATTGTTTCCAAGGCTTCTTCACCAGAAGAAGATGTAATAACATGATAGCCAGCTTCTTCTAGCGCACTTTCGACAATACGTAAAATGAGATGGCTATCATCCACCACTAGGATGCGATGGGGTTCTAGCGAAGGATCTTTCATACAAGGCTTTACAGTAAATAGCTGTCCGTGTTTGAATAATACAATTTTCCCCACAAATTTACATGGCGAATGTCTCCTATTCCGCCAGACCAAATTGAGTGGGAAATTATGAGGATTTAAAGGGAGGCAAGGTTTTACCTATGTGCCATTCAATTGTAACAAACCCATACTCTTTACTCAAATGCGGTTTGTAAAAAAACGAGATATTCTCCGGTGGTCAGAATAAGTTTATTAGCATATCACGGCATGTTGCTGCGGCATCTTTGGCTAATCGTTGAATGTTCCTGTAGCCCGATCTATAATTTTTCAGAGGTTTTTTATCCGCCCTTTCTCGACTTTGCTTTGGGCAGCCTTGCCCTTGGGCACACGTTTTTGTTGCAGTCATGACGGTTGTTTATACAAGCATTGCCTGGTTAAGCGGTTTGTGGCTGGCATCTCTTGTGGGATGGCCTCGGGGCTCGTGGTTGGCCCTGGGGCTGTTGGGCATGCTTCTGAGCATCTTGGGGCGACGACGGCCGTTCTGGGCCATCGCTTTCTTTTGCCTGGGCACAATGGGCTTTGGCGGGCTGCGCTACCAGGTTGCCCTACCCACCATTGATGCCAACCACATTGCCTATTACAACGGTAGCCACAACCTCACCTTCACCGGCCTCGTCAGCGCCGAACCCGACGTGCGCGACCGTTACGTCAATCTGCGTGTTTCCGTAAACCAGCTTATTCTCCCTGACGGCACAACCCAACCCATTTCCGGTGACGTGCTGCTGCGCACAGCCCGCTTCCCCATTATTGCCTACGGCAGCGTGGTAGAAGTAAACGGCCGTCTCGAAACCCCACCCGAATTCGACGACTTTAGCTACAAAGAATACCTGGCCCGCCAGGGCATCCACAGTCTCATCAACCAGCCCCATATTAGCTTGCTGGCGCAAGAACAAGGCCACCCCCTATACCACGCCATCTACGCCTTCAAAGCCCGTGCCCAGGCCACCATCAACCACCTCATCCCTGACCCCGCCGCCGCCCTTCTCAGCGGCATTCTGCTAGGCAACGACAACGGCATGCCCCCCGACCTGGCTGAAGATTTTCGCATCACCGGCATGACTCACATCATTGCCATCTCTGGCTTCAACATCGCCATCCTCATCGGCCTCCTGGTAGCCGTCAGCCAGCCCCTGCTCAACCGGCGCGGCGCGGTGGTCTTCGCCGTGGTGGGCGTGGCTGCCTACACCTTGCTGGTGGGCGCCGATGCTTCCGTAGTGCGCGCAGCCATCATGGGCAGCCTCTACCTGTTGGCCAGCCGTTGGTTAGGCCGCCCCAATTTTGCCTATGCCTCCCTCTTCCTGGCTGCCATCCTCATGACCTTGCACAATCCCCTCACCTTGTGGGACGTGGGCTTTCAATTGAGCTTTGCCGCCACCCTGGGCCTGATGCTGTACGCTGACCCGTTCACCCGCTGGACGCGACGACAGCTTCTACGCTGGCTAGACCGCAAAACGGTGCGGAACATGATGGGTCTACTCAGCGAGGCGGTATTGGTAACCCTGGCTGCCCAGGTGCTGACCCTGCCGCTAATGATGGCTTACTTCAATCAACTTTCCATCATCAGCTTGCTGGCCAACGCCCTTATTTTGCCTGCCCAACCGGGCGTTATGGTGTGGGGTGGATTGGCCACGTTGGTGGGGATGGCGTTGCCGCTGGTGGGGCAGTTGTTGGGCTGGGTGGCGTGGCTTTTTTTGTCGTATACCATCGTTCTGGTCAGGGCGCTGGCGGCCGTTCCTGGCGCAGCCGTTTCCGTTCAGGTGGGGGCGCCCACAATCATTCTCTTGTACGGCCTGATTGCCACCATCACCTGGGTCGCCCGCCAGCCCGCGGACCAGCGGCAACGTTGGCTGAGTCGGCTGCGCCCTCGGCTCTTCCACCGGGCTGCCTTGAGCGGGTTGGTCCTTACGGCCGTTTTCATGCTGGGCTATGGCTTCACCCAACCCGACGGCCGTTTACACGTAGCCTTCTTCGACGTAGGGCAGGGCGACGCCATCTTTATCCAAACCCCTGGTGGGCGGCAAGTGCTGGTAGATGGTGGCTATTACCCCAGCATCCTTAACGACCAGCTAGGCCGCCACATGCCCTTTTGGGACCGCTCTATTGACCTGGTGGTAGCAACGCATCCTGATGCGGACCACATTTCTGGGCTGGCCGGCGTTTTTGAGCGCTACCGCGTTGACCAGCTAATAACCGAAGGGAGTGAACCGGGGGAATCAGCCATTTTTGATGCCATTTTACAGGCCGCGGAAAAAAGCCGAACCCCTCTGCATCACGCCACTGCCGGAGAAATTATTGACTTGGGGGATGGGGCACGCCTGGAGATACTGCATCCTGGCAGCGCGTTCATTGAAAATCGCAATGAAAATTCAGTGTCGCTACGGCTGGTTTATGGTCATTTTTCGCTACTGCTCACAGGGGATGCCGAGGAACAGGCCGAAAATATAATGCTAGGAAACGGCCGTCCCCTCCAATCCGTGGTTTTCAAAGCCGGGCACCACGGCTCCCGCACCTCTAGCAGCATGCCCTTCCTGGAAGCCGTCCGGCCACAAATCATCATCGTCTCGGCGGGCGAAGACAACCGCTTTGGGCACCCCCACCCGGAAGTGCTGGAACGCGCCCAGGCCATCGGCGCCGCCGTGTTGCGCACCGACGAACTGGGCACGATTAAAGTGACAACGGACGGCAATACCATGTGGTGGCAGGCCGGCCCCAAGCGATAAATGAAGGTTAGTTGGCTAACTGGCCTTGCCCATCCAAGCAACCCTACTCCCGCTCGCTCAGCCACTTTTCCGTCTGCATAGCTGCCGCCACGCCCTGCCCCACAGACGTGCCCACCTGTTTGTAGATGGGGTCCTGAATCTCCCCCGCCGCATACACGCCGGGCACGCTGGTACGCATCATCTCGTCGGTAATCACATATCCGTGTTCATCCATCGCCAGCTTTCCTTCTAAAAATTTACTGTTGGGGAAATGGCCAATGAAAATAAACACGCCGTCGATGGGCATCTCGCTAACTTCACCCGTTTCTACGTTGCGAATCCGCGTGCGCTGCACCTTTTCCTCACCCCATATTTCCTCCACCACGCTGTTCCAGATGAAAGAAATCTTTTCGTTGGCAAAGGCCCGCTTTTGCAAATGCGGCCCTGCCCGCAGCTCGTCGCGGCGGTGAATGATGGTGACCGACTTGGCAAACTTGGTCAGGAAAATGGCCTCTTCCAGGGCACTGTCGCCGCCCCCCACCACAATAACATCCTGGCCGCGGAAGAAGAAGCCATCGCAGGTGCCACAATAGCTTACGCCCCGCCCAATGAAGGCATCTTCGCCCGGCACACCCAACTTGCGCGGTGACGCTCCGGCAGTAACAATAACGGCGTCTGCCTGGTAGGTTTTGTCATAAGTCTTCACCGTAAAGGGCGACCCCTTGCTAAAGTCAACTTCGGTCACTTCGTCAAACTCAATGCGCGCCCCAAAATGTTCAGCCTGAGCCTGCATCACGTCCACCAGTTCGGGGCCAGTGGGTATACGTTCGGCATTGTAAAAACCAGGGTAATTTTCTACTTCAGAAGTCAGGGCAATTTGCCCGCCTAACTGCTGCCCGGCAATAACTACCGGTTCTAACTGGGCGCGGGCGGTGTACAAAGCGGCCGTTAGCCCCGCCGGGCCAGACCCGATAATGATAACTTGTTCTTTTTCCATGATGTGTTGTTACCTCAAAGATGGTTTGTTAATTTGTTCGTTTGTTGATTTGCTTACGCTGGATTAGATGCATTAGCCGGATGATTTGTTACGTAATCAGGCCTAATCTTATGGAATGATAATGTGCTAAGGTTGGTCTGGGGCCTTGAGAATGGCAGCCACTTCCCTGGCCAGGTGCTGCACCCAACGACGGTAAAAACGCTGGAAAAGCAACAGGCCGCCGGTCAGCAACGTGGCAAAGGCCGCCAGAAAGCCCAGCAAGAAAATGGGCAGCAGGCGTCGTAGGCGAGATTTGGATGACTCTTGCGGTGACACCACGGCCGTTTCCTCTTCTCCCCCCCCTGCCAGCCGCGCAATGCTGGTCAGGTTTTGGCGGATGATGGCGCGGGCGGCTGTTTCCAGATAGCGCGCACCCACTTCCGCCACCTGTCCTTCCACCGCCAGGGTCCCCTCATAATGCAGCAAGGTTGTCTGCCCCTCAGCCTCCAGCCAGATACGGCCGTTGCCCACCAAACATCCCTCCGCACTGTGCCCCTCCGCTGTCAGGCTGTAGCCATTTCCCGGCTCCACATTCTCCACGGCAATCTTGCCCTCAAAGCGGCTTTGCACCAGGCCCGCATGGACGTACAACACCCCCCAATACCGATTCCCACCCAAATAAATTAACTTCTCACAATCCGGCATGGCTTTCCGCAGCCGCAGCGGGTCTTGCAAAATTTCCCACACCACGGCGTAGGGTGCAGCAATAGTATGCCTTCCGGCTAGCTTTATCACGTCATCCTTCATGCGCTTCCACATCCTCCAGGCGCCGGCGCAGGCACGTCAAAAAGGGCTGCAAAATTTTCGGCGCCACCGAATGGGCCATTTGTGCAATGGTAGAATTGCCTTCATTCATTCTCGTTTCCAGTTCCACAAAAACCCCCTTCTCCTGCAATGTGAGGCTAACATGCCCCTGCAAGTGGATGGGTTGGCTGCCCAACAGCAGTTCTGCCTCCCAGCCAATACGCTCCAGAGGCGTAGCCTCCCCCCACTGCACCACCACCGGCACCTGT
This sequence comes from uncultured Anaerolinea sp., assembly GCA_964504445.1. Classification (GTDB taxonomy): domain Bacteria; phylum Chloroflexota; class Anaerolineae; order Promineifilales; family Promineifilaceae; genus JACSRF01. Next base: position 14,467 of record CAZDEO010000068.1, read on the forward strand.
ATGCCCTTACTCGTTGAACCACTTCCCCAGGCAATGAGCAAGCGGTAAACCCGCTGAGGTTCAATTTCCTGCCACTCTGCTAAACCGGGCATACATTGGCTTAGTAAATGTGGATCAAAAAGCGCGTCCCAGATATGCCGGGGGGTTGTTTGCATGGTGATGGTGGTGATGAGCTGCATAAGTCCATTTACATCCGCAAGTTAGCCTAAATGTTACGCGATTGGTGGCATTTCAGCCAATTAGCCGGTTAGCAATTCAGCAATTCAGCAACTTAGGCTGACAAGCTAGCTGGCTGACAAGCTAACTGGCTGTTATCATTCTCCTATGGATGCTCATGAAGAAGTGGAAGCGCTAGTCACGGCCGTTAAACAATCCAAAAAGTACGCCGCCACCCACGAGGAAACCATCCGCGAGCTGGCCGTTGACGCCCTGCGCCGCTACAAAAAGCCCAAACAAGCACTGAAGGCGGTGCGAGAGAAACTGCACAGCATCATGGCCCCCTACCTGGGCGACCCGCTTTATGAAGAGGCGGCGCAGCGGCTAACGGCCGTTTTCGCCACCCATGACCCCGCCCAAATCAAAGAAACCTGCCACGACATTCTGCACGACCACCTTTCCACGCGGGAGCGGCTGCCCATTTTGGACGACTTTTACCGCGAAATTTTCCGCGTTACCGGCACGCCAGCCAGCCTGCTAGACCTGGCCTGCGGCCTGAACCCCCTGGCCTTCCCGTGGATGGGGCTACCCACCAGCGTCCAATTCCACGCTTACGACATTCACCAACCGCGCATTGCCTTCATCAACCATTATTTTGCCCTGCAAGGGCTGGCGCCCCTGGCCAAAATGCAGGACATTGCCCTGCAATTCCCCCAGGAGCAGGCCGACGTGGCCTTGTTTTTGAAAGAGATGCCCCGCTTTGCCCGCAATTATGGGAATTTGGGACGGCCGTTGCTAGAAGCCCTCAAGGTACGCTGGCTGGTCCTCTCTTTCCCTGAGGTCAGCACCCACGGCGGGCGCAACCTGGTCAGTCGTTACCGCGACTTTATGCAGCAGCTCATCGCCGGGCACAACTGGCCCCTCACGGAGCTGTTGTTTGATGGCGAACTGGTTTTTTGTATTGCAAAAGGAAAGAGCAAGAGCGAAAGCTAGAGGAAGATAGCCATTCACTCTAGCTCTAGCTCTTGCTCTAGCTCAACGATGCACCGATTTTTTATTGACCCGCAATTTATTGGCGCCACGGCCGTTACCTTTCCCCCGGAGCAGGCCCACCAGATGCGCGCTGTGCTGCGCATGGCCCCCGGCGCGGATGTGGTGGTGCTCGACAATGCCGGGTGGGAGTACGCCGTGACGCTGACGGCCGTTACCAAAAGCCAGGTATTGGGCGATATCATCGCCCGCCGCCCTGCCACGGGCGAACCAGCCACCCATCTCACTTTGTACCAGGCGTTGCTCAAGCGAGACAATTTTGAGTGGGTGCTGCAAAAGGGCACGGAAATTGGCGTCAGTCGCTTTGTGCCCATCATCACGGCGCGGACGGTGGTGACGGCCGTTAAGCCCCACAAGCTGGAACGCTGGCAGCGCATCCTCACCGAGGCCGCCGAGCAGAGTCGCCGCGGGCGTATTCCTGAACTGGCCCCGCCCCTGCCCCTGGCCGAAGCCATTGCCGCCTGCCCCGCCGAGGCCCTGCTCATGCTCTGGGAAGCGGCGGGCGGAATGCCTCTGCCAGCGGCATTGGCCGGAAAGCCCCGCTCGGTGGCGCTATTTATTGGCCCAGAAGGGGGTCTGGACCCAACGGAGATAGATGAAAAGGTAACGGCCGTTACCCTGGGGCCGCGCATTTTACGCGCCGAAACAGCCGCCCTTGTCGCCGCCACCCTGGCCCTGCAAGCCTGCGGCGACCTGGCCTGAGAGGAGTCTGCCCATGCCTGTACCTCATCACCAGCTTACCGTCTCTCCACCCAACCTGCCGCGCCGCCTGGTGCGCACCGCGGCGGCTTCGGCGCCTGGCGCCTGGCTCTTTGCCCGTACCCTGCACCACCTGGACCGGCTGACGCTGCGTCTGACTGGCGGACGCACTACGGCGGCGGCTTTGTCCACCGGGCTGCCCCTCATCACCCTTACTACCACCGGCGCCAAAAGCGGCCAGCCGCGCAGCGTGCCCCTCCTGGGCATTCCCGACGGGCCAAACATCATCCTTGTGGCCTCCAATTGGGGACAGGCTCACCACCCGGCCTGGTATTACAACCTACGCGCGCATCCCGAGGTGACAGTAACGGTAAACGGCCCTTCTGCGAACGGCCGTAGCCTACCCTACACCGCCCGCCAGCTAACGGGGGAAGAACGGGCACGCTGCTGGCAAAAAGCAGTCAACACCTACGCCGGTTATGAGGCTTACGTGCGCCGCGCCAGAAACCGCCAGATTCCCGTGCTCTTGCTCACCCCTACAGAAATTCTCTAAACAAAGGTAAAGTCATGCTCTATCTTGTTGCAACCCCCATTGGTAATTTGTCCGACATGACCCTGCGCGCGCTGGAAACGCTGAAAGCGGTGGACGTGATTGCCAGCGAAGACACGCGCAAGACCGGCCTGCTGCTCAAGCATTTCGACATCAGCAAACCGCAAATTGCCTTCCACGAACACAACGAGCAAAAAGTGCTGCCGCGCATCCTGGGCTTGCTGCAAGCAGGGCAGGCAGTAGCTGTGGTCAGCAACGCCGGCACGCCGGGCATTGCCGACCCCGGCTTCGTGCTGGTACGCGCCTGCATCGAGCAAGACCTCCCGGTGACGCTGATTCCCGGCCCGTCAGCAGTCGTAATGGCGGCCGTGCTTTCCGGGTTGCCCACCCACAGCTTCACCTTTCGCGGCTTCCCGCCGCGCAAGCAGGGCAAGCGCCGCCGCTTCTTGGAAGTAGACGCCGCTTCACCGCATACCCTCATTTTCTACGAAAGCCCATACCGCCTGAAAGCGTTTTTGGAGGATGCGCTGGTTGTGTATGGCGACCGGGAAGCAGCCCTGGCCAATGAACTCACGAAAATGTTTGAGGGGATTCAGCGGGGCACATTAAGCACGCTGTTGGCAGAGCTGGAAAACGAAGAACCTCGCGGAGAGTACGTGGTAGTCATTGCTGGAAATCCTGATCCTTGAGCTGTAAACGGACTACGGAATACCGATAACGGATTACGGAATACGGATAACGGTCATTTATGGTACTTCTCGTTGTTGCGAATGGTGAAAGCGCGGTAGAGTTGTTCCAGGAGAATAATGCGCGCCATTTCGTGGGTAAAGGTGAGGGGGGAAAGGGCTAATTGAAAGTGGCTGGCGGCGACCACTTCGTCAGAAAAGCCTAAAGGGCCGCCAATGAGGAAAGCGATACGGCCGTAATCTTGCAGCTGCTTCTCCACAAACCGTGCCAGACCCGGGCTGGTTGTTTGCTGCCCGTCCGGCGTGAGCAAAACCAGCCGTGTCCCACCAGACACACCCTGTAGCAGCAGTTCCCCCTCTTTTTGCATCGCCGCGCCATCCGGCAGCCCCCTTCCCACATAATCTTTCACCTCAAGCAGGTGCAAATCCGTATAACGCGCCAGCCTGTACACATACTCTTCTTGTGCGGCGCGCCAATAGGGAGCCTGCACTTTGCCAACAGCAGCTACTTGAATATGTCCGGGGAACAAGGGCATGAGACAGTTAGCAATGAGCAATGAACAGGGAACAACGACTCATTGCTCATTGTTCACTGTTCATTGTTTTAGTTCAGCTTTCCCAGCAGCAAGTTTTTGGCCCATTCAGCGGAAAGGAAGAGGGGGTCAATTTCTAAGGCGGCGTTGTACCAGCGCAGCGCTTCCGGGTAATCACCCAGTTTTTGGTAAACTCGCCCCAAATTAAAGCGCGGGAACTGCGGCGCTTCGTAACGGGGGGCTGCCAGCGCCTTCTCTAACCATGGGATAGCCTCGGCGTACGCTTCCTGCTCTATCAGGTAAACGCCAATGTCGTTATACGGATTGCCATAGGTCGGGTCGATGGCAATCGCCTTGTGGCATTCAGCAATCGCCTCTTCATGCCGGCCCAACATACCATAAATCCAACCCAGGTAGGTGTGCGCTTCCGCCGTGGGCTGCACCTCAATGGAGCGTTGGTAAAGCAGCATGGCATTAGCCAGCTCTCCCTGCTGCTGAAAACGGAAGGCCCGGTCAAATAAAATCATCGCTTGTTGTTGCGCAATTTCGTAGTCGTTCATCATACTGAAGAGTATAGCAAATCCTCTGTTAGATAAACGTAAAACTGAGAGCAAAGTGAGTTGGGGGCAAGGTTGTTGGGTTGATGGTTTGTGGGTCAGCTAGCCCAATATCCAACCACCTAACTATCCCAACTGGGCTAACACCGGTGGTAGTTCAGCCAGTTGGTGAATGGTGGCGTCGGGCTGTACGTTTTCCGGAAGGTGAAAGCGCTGGCTGGACTTGATGAGGATGGCTCGCAGCCCGGCGCTGTGGGCGCCCACAATGTCGTGTTCGGGGCTGTCGCCAATAAACACGGCCGTTTCCACCCCACCCCCCAACTCCGCCACCAGATGCAAATACGGATCCGGCTGCGGTTTCCACATATTCACATCGGCCGAAAACAGCATGGCGTCAAAATAACCATCCAGCCCAAAGCGGCGCAGGTCGGCGATGTGCGCCGCGCCGGTGAACATAGTGTTCGAGAGCAGCCCCAGCTTGTACCCTTGCGCCTTCACCCTCTCTAAAGTTTCTTTGGCCCCCGCCAGCGGGTGCGCCTGGGCACAAATGGCGTTTTGATACAGTTCCGCCGCTTCCACCAGCCAGTCTGGCTGGACGCCATTCTGGCCGCAGCAAATGTGCAGCAGTTCCCCCAACACCTCTACCAGGCGCAGGTTTTGCTGCCCAGCAACGGCCGTTTCCCAGCGCCCCGGCAGCAGGCCAAAATAAGTCTCACGCAGCGCATCAAAAGCGGGCAGCGTCACCCCTTTCCCCTGCAAACTGCCATAGGCTGCTTGCAAGCCCGGCGTTTCCAGGTCAGGCCAGATGGCATACGGCCCGGCATACTCAATCAGGGTTCCCCCCAGGTCAAAAATTACGGTATCCACACTCATCAAAAACAAGTCTCCTTCACAAATTAAATAGCGAGGTCATGAACCAATCCCTTCCTCAATCCGCACGGCATTGTACTCAAATCCCTCGCCTCAGCCAGCAATGGAGAGGCGCCGCTAATTTTCTGCGGCCAAATCTTGCAAAATTGATTCGCCAATAGCTGCTAAGTCCGGGTTATCGGCCAGCAGCACAGCGAGAGCGGCAGCGGCGGCGCTGCGTTGGCCCTCCAGCCCGTCGTACCGTTGGGTCAGGGCAATGCCCTGCGCATACCAGCGCGCGGCCCGCTCGGCCTGCTCCAGGCGCAGCGCCGTCAATGCGCCGTTGAAGATAGCATCAGTCAGGTCGCCGCGGGCATTTTCGCTGTTAGGCAGAATCCGGTTGATGGCCTGGGCATAGTTAGGAATGGCGTCCTCGTAGCGGCCTGCTTCCACCAGGTCGTCGGCGCGGCGCAGGTAGAGCCAGCCCAGGTTGGCATCCACGTAAAAATCATACCAGACCTGATGGGTGGTGGCGTCCAAAGCATAAGCGCGGCGAATGTCAGCGATGATGGCATCGAAAATCAGCTCGTAGTCGGCGTCGTCGCCTACCTGCTGGCGGAAGGGGCGGTTAATGAGCTGGAAACCGAAGTCGGCGCGGTAGCGCCAGTAGAGGTCGGGGGCTTCTAGGTTGGCCACGGCCGTTTCCACCGCTCTCTGGTTTAATAAAGCAGGCCAATACACGGCCGTTACCCTCCCATCCTCGTTGGCCAGCACCCAATCGCGCAAAGCATAAGCCGCATTGAGCGCCGCGTCCCGTTCACTGTTGGCGGCCGCCAGCAGCAGCCCCTCCTGGTACAATTGCGCCGCCTGGTCATAGTTTCCTCCCTGCACCGCCCGCAGCGCCCGCCCAAAAAGGGTCGTGGCGGTGGGTGGAAGCGCGCGGTCCAGCCCCGCGTCCCCCTCCAGCACCTCTTCCAATCTCTCTAGCAGATCTTCTAGTTCTGCGGGCATCTCGTCATCGGCACCAACCGGCAGGCGCTCTTGCGCAGCGTTGTACCAGAAAACGGCCGTTTCCCGATCCTGCAAAGCCGCCGCCGCCAGACTCGCTTTCAAGGCTGCTTCCACATTCTCCGGCGCATTCTCCGCCACCAACGTGTAATACTCCAGAGCCGTGGCGTAATTCCCTGCGGCAAACCAGCGGTCGCCGCGAGCCAGGGTGCCGTCAACAGCCTCATGGCGGATAACCTCCTGCCAGTAATTGGGGCGATAACTGTTGCCCCGGTCGGTGGCATCCAGGGCCAGGGCCTGCGCCACATCCGCCAACCCGGCAAATAACCATTGGCGAGCGCTGATCCCCGCATCAGTGGGAGAGTATTGCCATAGCTGATAAGCCATCCAGCCGCGGTCGTGCCAGTAAAGGGCGGTTTCCGGAGCGGCAACAATGGCGCCGCCCATGTCTGCAATGGCCATCTCCAGCCAGGAGTTTGGCACCTCTGGAAGCGTCCACACGGCATAAGCCAGCCGCGACTTGCGATACCAGTACCCGGCTTCCCCTGGGGCCAGCGCCACGGCATCCACGTATTCATCGTAGGCGTCTTTGAGCACCTGCTCTTTGTCATAACCGGGGCAATCGCGCAGCAGGTAGGTAACCTGGCCCAAAGTGCGGTAGGTAAAAGCGCGCCCCGCATCATCCTGTCCGGGCATATTGAGCGAGCGCCGGAAAGCGGCCAGCGACGCCTCTAAATTCTCCGCTTCCACACCCTTCTCAGAATCAGGCAAATTCGCAAGCTGGCAGCGGTCTACGCCCGCAGCCTCGTAATCGTCGCCCAAGGTTGCCACCCGCCAGTACAGCGTGCCCAGGGAAATGGGCACAGCCGCTTCTGGCTGGGGCAGCCGGTCGTTATAGTCGGCGGCCTCGTTCCAGGCATCCAGAGCGGCATCGTACTGGCGCAAAGAGTAGTAGGTGTAGCCTAGACCCAGCAGCGCTTCTACGGCCGTGGCATTGTCCCGGGCAGCTTGCCCATCAACCTGAACAATTTGCCGCGCATGGTTGGCCGCCCGCTGAAAATAATCAACGGCCGTTTCATACTCGCCACCCGCAAAAGCCAACCAACCCTGCCCAGTCCAGCTTTGCGCCCGTCCTTTGGCGTCCAGCACGCCGGGGCCGGTCACAGCCAGGGCGGCCTCATAATCCCCCTGGACCTGCCCAGCCAAAGCCGGGGTGCGTCCGCTGAGCGCATGGTAGGCGACTCCACGCCACAGCACGTACCGCGCTTCCCCTGGGGCACGGGCAATGGCCTCATTAAAATCAGCAATGGCCTCCCCGAAATCTTCCACCTCTACATCCACCCCGCCCACGTCTGTGCCGGGCTGGGTGCCCAATCCCAGGTACGCAACGGCGCGGCTGACGTACACCACCGGGTCCTGAGTGTAGGTCAATACGCGCGAGTAATCATGCACAGCAGCGGCATATTGCCCCAGTTGGGCGTGCATGGCGGCGCCGCTGTTGAGGGCCGCCAGCCAGGTAGTGTCTAAGGGGCGGGGAATGCCCAGGGGAATGGGCAAAGGGGTCTTCAATAATGGCCTTTGCGCCAGGCCCATGGCCTGGGTGTAGGCGGTGATGGCCTGCTGCACCACAGCCTCTTTAGCAGGGCCTTCGGGGAGGGCCAGGGCCGCGTCGCGGTGGGTATGCCCGACCACCAGGAAATGATAGGCGGCAACTTCGCGCACCAGGTGGACACTCATGATGCTGACGATGACCAGGGCCAGCACGGCCGTTGCCCACCGCAGTTTTTGCCCAAATACGGCCGTGCCAGCCGCTGCTGGCGCCCGCCAAACTGCCCAACTGCCAGCCCCCACCAGCAGCACAATCACCAGGGGTGGGTAAAGGTCTGGCACGGTGAACCAGGGGCGGAACAGGGTTGCCAGGCGCAGCAGCGCCAGCGCACCCCCCAGGCCCGCCAGCCCGAGCGGGAAGCGGCTGTCTGGCGTGGTGCGGCGGTAGATGGTCAACGGCCGTAGCCCAAACCACCACAGCGGCGGCGCCACCAGCCCCAGGTACAGGTAAGGGTACAGATCCGCCAGGCTGTATGGCCCCAAAAAATCGGCCAGCACCAATTGGGGCAAAAAGCGGCCCATGAAGGCAAGGGCCAGCAAAAGCAGCAGCGTCAGCACCCACCAGACCCCCAGGCCGCTACGCAGCATGCTGTAGCCCAGGTCAGCACGCCGGGCGGTGGCGGGAATGCGCGCAGCTATCTGCTGTTGGATGGCCTCGTACCAGGCCATGCTGCCACGAATGCGTAAAGGAGGCTAGTGGGCGGTGAAAACGGCCGTCACCGCATTGTCCATCAAACGCTCCCGCAGCACCCGCACGTCAGCTTGCACATAGCCCTGCACCGCTGACCAGGGCACGGTGCGCGCGCCTACCTTCAGCCCCGCATCGCCCAGGCTCACGGCCTCAGCTTCTCCGGCTGCCTGTACGTCACGCAGGGGTGTGCGGGCAATGCTCCACAGCCCCAGGGCGGTGGTCAGCAGCAGATACAAGGCAAACAGGGCGATGCCCAGCCATACCACCACTTCAGGATTGGGCGGGGCCGCCAGAGTGAGCGCCGAAACGCCCTGGCTCAAGTCGGGCACAAAGTTGGGGTTGTTTTGTTGCAGCAGGGGCGTGGCGTTGAAGGTGATTTCTGGCTCTACGGCACTGCCCATTTCCAGGCGAATGGTGCTGAGGGGAATGAGGAAGAGGGCCAGGGCCAGCAGCATGACGACCACGCGCTGAAAGGCCACGGTGATGCGGTGGCGGTAGCGGGCGCGGTAATGGCGGGTAGGTAGGTCAGCTATTGCTGCGGCGACTTCTGCCTGCAAATCCGTAGGCAGGGTGACGTTTTGGGCCAGGGCATGGAGTCGCTGGCTGACGTTGGTGGCTTCGGCCAACCGGTTTTGCTGCCGGTATAGGGTCTGCGCCTGGCGGTAGCTGGCAACGGCTTGCGCCGGTTCGGTGTTTTGGCAGGTGGCCGCCAGCAGGGTGTGGGCCAGGGCCAGCAGGTCGGGGTCTTCATAGAGGGTCAGGGTGGGCACGGCCGTTTCTAACTGTGCCCGCGCCGCATCTGCCTGCCCCAGCCGCAGCAAAGCTTCGCCCAGACCAACCTGCGCCACCGCTTGCCGGTAGTCGCCCAGAGAGGCTTCGGTTTGCTGCTGAAGCCAAATAAAGGTTTCGCGGGCGTGGTCCACATCGCCAACGGCCAGGTATAAGTTAGCCAATCGTTCGTCGGCAGCTACTCCTTCTGCCGGTTTGCCATATTTCTCTAAAATGGGGTCAGCTTCTTTGTAGGCGCGGGCGCCCAGGGCAAAGAGGCGGGCAATCATCCAGTCCAGGCTGCGCAGGGCGGGCCAGAAGCGGGGCCGCCAGACGCTGCGCCCCAGAGCGCGGCTGAGATAAATGAGCAAGGGCAGGGAGATGAAAAAGTAGAAGATGTTGGACAGTTTTTGGCCCCAATGGGGGGAAACGGCCGTGAGTTCTTCAAAGCCGCGGGAGGCCATGGCCAGCCCCACGTGGGCGTCGCCCAGGGCAATGAGGGTGTAGGCTTTCTCCGCTTCCACGTGGCCAAAGGCGGTCAGGGGCGTATTGAGCTGGGTGAATTGGGTGAGGGCTTGCCGGTACGCGGCAATGGCTTCAACAAATTGGCCGGTGTTGGCCAGGGCATGGCCATAGGCGCGGGAAACCAGCGGGCGCAGGCGAGGAGAAAGGACTGGTTTTTGGCGCAAAGGTTCCAGGGTGTGTAGGCTTTCCAGCCATCGCCCCCGTAGTTGGGCCAAGCGGGCCTGCAGGTGGGTAAGGGTGTCATCCAGTTCGCGGTAGTCGTCGTTGAGGAGGGCAAGGTAAAAGCGGGCGGAAACGGCCGTGTCCAACAGCCGCTCGATAGCCCCCAACTGCCGCTCCTGCCGGTACGTACGGAAAAGCATCAGCAGCTCTGTCGTGGCTTCCGGCAAATCCACAAAGAGGCGATGGTAAAAAAGGTTTTGCGCCTGGGCGTAGGGGTTTTCGTCGTGGGCGCTTTGCCAGTAGGCCAGGGCGTGCTGGTGAGCCAGGCGGTACGCCCCAGGGTTTTTGGTAATCCAGCGCCGCTGCAGCAAGGCCCGCTCTTCGGGACGCACCATGTACAGGGCGGCCGTTTCATCCAGCTCAGCAATGAAGGAGTATCGCGTCATGCGCTGGGCCAGGCGCGCGTTTTTGTCCAGGTCGTCTTTCTGGCGCAGGGCCAGCAGCAAGGCCGGGTTGTACCAGTGGGGTACGGCCGCCAGGTACAGCGACTCGGCCATGAGCGGATGCGCTTCGTCGAGAATGCGCTCCAGGTAAGAGTTGATGGTGACGCTGGTATCCATCATAGGTCGCTAAAAAAATCGTCGTCGTCTTGCACGGAAGCGCCGGCGTGGTCGGCCATCATGGCCAGAGCGCCAGGTACGCCGCCGCTGGTGAGAATGATGGTGCGCAGGTCAAGGCCGGTAATTTTGCGCTTTTCTTCAAAGTATTCGCGCACATGCTCTTCAGTAAAAGGGTCCAGGGAGGTTTGCACCAGCAAATGGCGCATTTCCAGATCGGTCAAGTCCAAAGTTTTGCGCCCAGTGATGATCACAACAACGTCGTCAATGTGCCCATCGCGCAGGCGCAGCAGCAGTTCGTGGCGAATCCACTCCTCGGCCACGTCCGGCGCTTCTTCCACGGCGTCGAAGAAGAAGACTACTTGCTTTTTGGCGCGCATCAGGCGTACCAGGCAGGCAAAAAAGGTGTCGTTGATTTGCTTTTCGGCGCGGCGGCGTTCGATGTCGGTGCTGGCCCAGAGACGGCCGTTCTGGTCAGCCACCAGTTCATCCAGGGCGGGGAAATCAGCCCGGGCTTCAGCTCCCGCTACCTCGCGCAAGACCGGGGACCAATCTATTGACGGCCGTTGCTGCCCACACACCGCCACCAACTGCGCCAACCGCCCCTGCTGCGCACACTCCTGAATCAGCGCTCGAATCCGGCTGCTCTTCGTCTCCCCACGCAGATTCTCAAAATCAATTTGCAAATCAAAAGCCAGCCCTTCCACATCCTCCAGATCAAAATACCGCTCCATCATTCCCCCCAGCGTCACCACGCCCAAGAGAGCTTCTTGCTTACTGCTGGTAAAACTGTTGATAGTCGCGTTCAGCTCGCTAAAAAACTCCTGCGCGCCTAGCTTATTGCGAATCAGACGAATCAAGCTCAGGGTATCTTGAATTTCATGGATTTCCCGTGGATGCCGGAAATCCACAAAAGCCACCGGCACGGCAACCTGCGGTTCCTGGCAATGGGCCTGCAGCCTAGCCACCAGCCAAGACTTCCCCATGTCCCGTGGCGCCTCAATAACCATCACCGCCTGGCGCGTCGTTGGCTCCAACAGCTTCTGAAACCCCAGAATCTTTTTTTCCTGATTCACAAAAAAAGATGCATCAAATCCGCTCATAAGCTTCCTGCCATCAGTCGAACAGTTCCATCACATACTATCCATATCTTATTGAATCACTACATCTATGGCTAAAAGGTATAGAGGATGCAGCATGCACAGCTTATTCTAGCACTCGCCTGTGGGTGGGTAAAGTAGGCAAACAAAAGCCCCTTCAACCATAACGGTTTGAAGGGGCTTTTTCCAGGTCAATAAAAATGGAAGTTTAGGTCAGAATCCTGGCGCAAAACTCGCTCGTGGAACTGCGGCAACCTTGTCGCACTCACACGGGCGCAGCAAAGCGTCAGCTAAGAACCAGCTTTTTCTTGCGCCTCTTCATGCTGCTTACGCAGTTCTCGTTTCAGCACCTTGCCTACCGTCGTTTTGGGCAGTTCATCGCGGAACTCGATCAGGCGCGGGTATTTGTACTTAGCCAATTGGCCTTTGCTCCACTCAATGATTTCCTCTTCTGTAGTAGGATCTCCAGGTTGCTTAACAATCCAGGCCTTCACCGTTTCGCCCCGGCGTTTGTCAACCACACCGGCCACCGACACCTCCAAAACGGCCGGATGGGTCATCAATACCTCTTCCACTTCCCGCGGGTAAATATTGTAACCACCGGCAATAATCATGTCCTTCTTGCGGTCGGTGATGTAGAAATAACCTTTCTCGTCCATTTTGGCAATGTCGCCCGTATAAAGCCAGCCATCGCGCAGGGTGTTTTTGGTCTCTTCATCTTTGTTCCAATATCCCTGCATGACCGTGGGGCTTTTAATAATCAATTCCCCTTCTTCACCTACCGGCATCTCTGTCACGCCATCGTCCACGTTCACAATGCGGCTTTCTACATTGGGAATGGGAATGCCAATGGACCCCTCCATGTTGATGCCTCTAATGGGGTTCGCATGGGTGGCCACAAAAGTTTCCGTCATGCCAAATCCTTCCACCAGAGTCCCGCCAGTAAGCTCTTCAAATCGTTTCTTGGTTTCTACCAACAGCGGGGCAGAACCAGAGATACAGGCGCGAATGGAGCGGATGTCGTACTTGCCGGCAGCCACGTCGGGGTTGTTGTTGATAGCATTGTACAA
>CAZDEO010000069.1:0-25966 GCA_964504445.1 uncultured Anaerolinea sp.
CAACACCTCGGCCAATATCCGTGTAATGCCCACCTGGCGGGCGATGGCCTGAGCCGTGCGCTCGTTGTCGCCGGTGAGCATAATCACCTCCAGCCCCATCTCCCGCATCACCTGGATGGCCTGGATGGAATCTTCTTTTATGGTGTCGGCCACGGCCACTGTACCGGCGGCCTGGCCGTCCACAGCCACATACATGGCTGTCTTGCCTTCACCCTGCAAACGCTGCACGTCTGCTTCGACGGCACTGGCATCAATGCTGTGGCGGCGCATCAGCTTGATATTGCCTACCAGCACCTGGTGGCCTTCGACGACTGTTTCCACGCCATGACCGGGTACGGCATCGAACTCGGTTGGTTCGACCAGCGCCGCACCCTGGCTGCGAGCGCCCTGAACGATAGCCTGGGCCAATGGGTGTTCGCTGAGCTGGTCGGCGCTGGCGGCGTAGCACAGGAGTGCGGCCGTTTCAAAGCCATTGGCCGGGACCGTGTCGGTTAACTCTGGCTTACCCTTGGTGATGGTGCCGGTTTTATCCAGCACGACCACGTTAAGCTGGGAAGCGGTTTGCAGCGCCTCGCCGTTGCGGATGAGAACGCCATGTTCAGCGCCCTTGCCCACGCCGGCGACCAGGCTCATAGGTACGGCCATGCCGACGGCGCAGGGGCAGGCGATGATGAGGACGGTGACGGCCGTTACAATCGCAAAAGCCAGCGCCGGGCTTGGGCCAAAATTGAACCAGACCAGAAAGGTGAGGATTGAAATAATCATTACCGCCGGCACGAAATAACTGGACACCACGTCCACCAACCGGGCAATGGGCGCTTTGGAACCCATGGCGTCCTGCACCATCTTCACGATCTGGGCCAGGGCGGTATCCTTGCCCACCTTGGTGGCCCGGAACTTGAAGCTGCCGGTGGTGTTCACGGTCGCCCCAATCACTTCGTCGCCAACCTGCTTATCTACCGGCAGGCTTTCGCCGGTAACCATGGATTCGTCAATGGCGGAACGGCCGTCAACAATCTCGCCATCTACCGGAATCTTGTCGCCGGGACGAACGACGACCACGTCGCCAACCAACACTTCCTCCACCGGAATTTCAATTTCCTGGCCGTCCCGCAGCACGTGGGCCGTTTTGGCTTGCAAATCCAGCAGCTTACGAATGGCCTGGCTGGTTTGCCCTTTAGCCCGCACTTCCAGCGCCTGGCCTAAAACAACAAGCGCGGTGACAACGGCCGTTACGTCATAAAAGGGCGTTGCGGTTCCTTCTGGAAAAATGCTGGGGATGATGAGAGCCACCGTCGAATAGATCCAGGCGGCGCTGGTGCCCAGGGCGATCAGGGTGTTCATGTCGGCCGCGTGGTGCCTGAACGCCGCCCACCCCCCGGTGAAAAACTGCCGCCCGGAGTAGGCCATCACCGGCAGGGTGACGATCCCGGACAAAATAAACAGCAGGCGGATCAGCGACTCCGAAGCCTCGTCCACGAAGAGATTGGGCAGGTAAAGCCAGGGGAGTTCGGGATAGGCCACCAGCATCACCGGGATGGCAACGGCCGCGGCGAACCAAAATTTACGCATCAGGCTCTGATATTCACGTCGGTGGGCGGTCGTTTCCTCGTCTACGCTTTCTTCCTGCTCTACTGGACGGGCAGCCTGGTAGCCGGTGGATTCAACGGCCGCTTTCACGGCGGCAAAGTCTACTTGCTCAGGAACGTAGCTAATCAGGGCTGTATTGGTACCTGGACTGACGCTGGCTTCCAGGACGCCGGGTAGATCGGTCAAGGCTTCTTCGATAAAGCCGACACAGGAAGCGCAGTGCAGGCCGGGGGTAATGCGCACCCGCATTTCGGCCGTACCCACGCTGTAGCCGGCTTTTTTGACAGCGCCAACCAGGTCGCTCACTTCGGCCTGTTCCGGATCGTAAGTGACGTGAGCCTGGCCCGAAGAAAAGTTAACGTGGGCTTTGGTTACGCCGGGCACAGCCTGCAAACCGCGCTCAATGGTTGTCACGCAGGTACCACAAGTCAGCCCGGCAACAGGCAGCTCCACGTGCAATGGGCCGGATAGATCAGGATTAACGCCGGTGGTGGCGGAACCAACCGGTGGTTGGGCGATATTGTCAAGAACAACCTGTCCGGCGTCGAACGTTTCGGCGCACCGGGTTGAGCAAAAATAAAAGGTCTCCCCATCGCGCTGGCGCGTGGCCGCCGCCGATTCCGGATCAATCGCCATACCGCAGACCGGGTCAATCACTTGCTTGACCGGCGGTTTGGGGGCAACGGCCGTTTCCTGTGGCATGTACTGGTGTGGATTGGCGTCAAACGTCTCCACGCACCGGGTTGAGCAAAAATAAAAGGTTTGCCCCATATGCTCGCGGATCGTCGCGGCTGATTGAGGCTCAATTTCCATGCCGCAAACAGGGTCTTTTACCATTGTAATGTCTCCTCACTTTCCGGGAAACGCCCTGTTTCCGGGGAAATTATCGTGTAAGCCGGGATGACGGCCGTTACCCTTTGCGCCTGATATGTGGCGTAAAGCCAGGCCAACACCCCGCTTAAGACTACTAACAAAGGAAGATTAATTATCATTGTCATTGCTGACACTCCTTCACTCAATGAACTATATTCGAATGCCTGGCCGGTTTTCCGGTCATGGGCATCTACCATTTACATTGTACATCCGGCCCTGCGCGGCCATAAGCGTAGGTTGGCGGTGGTGAGCATAGGCAAATTGGCGTGTGGGCTTTAAGTGGAACCACTTACATCAGGTGTAAACGCTCGTACTCTTTTGCAGTTCGTGGAGAGAGTCTGGCGTCAAATTTTGCCAACGAGGTCTAGCGGCCGGAAGGCTTTCTGGCAGATAGTTGCTGATTTCCGTAAACGGCCGTCCAAAGCCGCTCTCTCCCGGCTGCCCCGCCCAACAATCCGGCCAGTCCGGCCGCAAGTTCCGTCAAAAGGAAAAGGGGTAAACTGCTAAACAAGCGGGCGATAACCTGGGGGTAAGTAGCCCGGCCGGATAGCAAATCCACAAAAGCGCGGGTTGCCAGCGGGTTTTGTACGCCCAGGCGAAAACAGGCGCGGGGGAACCGGTAGAATAACTGGGCCAGCGCCAGCCCGGCCACGTGGCTGCGGCCGATCTGGCGATGCACCTGGCGGGCATACTGCTCCGGCGTTTCCTGGATAATCGCCTCGGCTGCCAACCGGCCGCTTTGCACGGCAAAACGAATCCCCTCCCCGGTTAATGGGTCCACCAGGCCGGCCGCATCCCCAACCAGGAAAACGCGGGACGTGGCAATCGGCTCACGGCGGACGTACACCGGCAGCGGATGGCCATGCAGTTTTACGCCGTCTAGGCTGATGCCATACCGGGCCATCACCCGCTTTAGTGTCGCCTGCAATTCACCTGGTTTGGGCTTGAGCGCACCGATGCCTACCGAAAGATGGTCCGCCTTGGGGAACACCCACAAATAGCCCATTCGTACTTCGCCAAAAATGAACAGCGGCGCACCGGCAAACCGGCGCATCACCTTGTCATCCACCGGCGTTTCCGCCTCGATAGCCGCTGCCAGCAGCTTTCCCCGGCGTAAACCCAACGATTCAGCCACAATTGAATTGGCTCCATCAGCGCCGATGAGGTAACGTGCTGTAAAGGATTCGCCTTCTTTGGTTTCCACCACCACCCGGTCGGCCAATTCCTGCACCCGGCGCACGGCCGTTCCCTGGCGCACCTCAGCCCCGGTATGGTCCAACAAATATTGGTCGAACTCCGTCCGCATCACCATGCGTATGAGGTGGTTAGGCAAGGGAACGGTAACAGTGCGCTCGCCCAAAGCGTAGGAGATGGACGTGATACGGGATTCGATAACGGGGTCAAAGGAAAAGGGGAATTGGGCCAGCAAAGCAGCCGACAACCCGCCGCCGCATGGCTTGTAGCGGGGCAGCCTGGCCTTTTCCAGCAGCAGAACACGCAACCCTGCTTCGCCCAGAGTGTAAGCGGCCATACCACCGGCCGGTCCGGCGCCAATTACAATAACATCGTAAACGGTAGACATGAGTCGATCCAAATAAGCCGAAATCCTTTAATGGCGATTGTGGGTCATATGCCAGCCGCAAATACCCCAACAGACGAGCAGTAAAACGGGCAGCAGCGCCAAAGCCACGGTAAAAGCCACTGTCCGGCCGAACAAAGGCAAAATAACCAGCGCGATCAGGGGCAGCGAACAGAGCCACAACACAATCAGCAAAGCAAAGGCCATCGTATCGGAGAAAGCACTCAATTTAACGCGCATGACAACCTCCATTTAACGTCGAATTAACCAAAAGCCCATCCTCAGGCGGGCATTACTTCACTTCCAGATCAAAATCCTTGACTGTCCGCTGGGATGGCTGGTTGACTTGAATGGTAATGCGCCAACGGCCGTCCATGCCTAAATCGACTGTGGCTGCATAGCGGCCGTCTTCTTGCATTACCCCTTCATATTCGTTACCCATCCCGGACATGTCCCGGTGATTGGTAAAGATAAAAACCTGGGCATCGGTTATCGGTTGCCCTTGGGCATCCTTTACAGTCACAACCAGGTCCGCACTGCCAGCTTGCACCGGATCAGGGTTCGTTGATAGAGAAATTTGAGGGCCATCAGCTGTGGGCGTTGCCGTGCCCGCGTTACCACCACAGGCAGCCAACAAAAACACCAATCCAACAAAAACGAGTATGCTGCACTTTGGCCGCACGATTACTTCCTCTTAATTACCCAGCAAAGGTGAAAACTTCTCGGGCAGGCATGGTTTGCAGGACGTAAGCGCGGTACTCGTGACGGCCGTCATTGCCCGATTCGTAAACGGCCGTTACCAGACCGGCCCTAGTCACCTGCTGAGGATCATAGGCAACGGTAGCTATCCCGTTTTGCAAGTAGACATCGGCATACAGCACACCCTCCAGATTCAACAGCCCATTTCGCACCCGCGTGGCGCAGGTGAGACAGCCCATGCCGGAGACGCCTAGAAAGGCAGCCTCAGCCATTAATAATGCACTTTTATCCGTGCGTTTCTCTACCGGTTCAACATAACAATTCTCGTGTTCGGACATTTCAATATTCCCTTTGTGGAAAGCGTAAACATAACGGACAAGCCATTTCACGCATAGGTTGGCGCAACACTTGCGCCCCAAAAATCATTCACTTATCCATTAGCTTACTGCACCCTTAGCCTTCAACGTGAGCGCCAAATGGCGTGTGCCACGATAAGACATTTGGCGCTCCCTTTGTCGAATCCCGTTTTGTATCATTCACAATGAGGTCATAAAATGAACTACGAACCCATGTTGGCCGCAATACGCTTGCAACTATTTTTTAGGAAGGTTTTCTGAAATGATAACGATCAACACCGACCCCATCATCTTCTCCCTGGGTCATTTTGCCTTGCGCTGGTACAGTCTTATCGTGCTTGGCGCTATTTCCATTGGCGTGTGGGTCACGATCCGCGAAGCTGAACGGAAAGGCTTCAGAAAAGAAGATGTTTACGACAACGTCATTTGGGTCATTCTGGGCGGCATTCTTGGTGCCCGCCTGTTTCACGTCATTGATCACTGGCATATGTTTAGCGCCAATCCCATCCGGGCGTTGTTCATTTGGCAAGGGGGATTGGCTATTTGGGGTGGCGTATTCGGCGGCCTGCTGTCGGTCTCGATTCTGGCGTGGCGACGGGGCTGGCATCTTCCACGAGTGCTGGATATGGTGGCGCCCGGCCTTGTTTTGGGTCAAGGGGTCGGCCGTTTGGCCTGCATTATTACCGGTGACGCCATGGGCCAACCAACAACGGGGCCATTTGGCTTCGCCTACACCAGTCCACGAGCTATGGTGCCCCAATTAGGCGTCTATTACACGCCCACCCCGGTGTACGAAAGCGTGATCAATTTGGCTATCTTTTTCCTGCTCTGGCGCTTGCACCGGCGTTCGCTGCCGGATGGCTTGCTAACCCTCCTATACCTGACCCTGTACAGCGCCGGGCGCTTTGCTGTCGCGTATACCAGCTCGTACCGGGTTGTCCTGGCCGGATTGACCCAGTCACAAGTTATATCTCTAGTTACGCTGCTGATTGTGACCCCCTTGAGTTGGTACTTATGGAAAAACCGTGCAACTGCTGCCTCATTTGGCGAAGCCAGGCAGGGTTAGAGCAAAACTATTTTAGGAAAACAAGAATAAAGAGGATGAACAAACATGAATAAAATTACCCGCCAGGCTCGGAAACACGCCCGGCAGCGCCAAAAGCGTAACCGGGCCATAACATTTTCTCTCATCGTTATCGGGGTGTTGGGTTTAGCCGGCTACCTGCTGGCCTCAGCCTTTTCCCGGCCGGTGTTGGAACCGACCGACAACGTCATAGATATTGCCGCTGATATGGCTGGCTTTGACAGGCAAGAAATCCGCGTCAAAGCCGGTACACCGGTTACCCTCCGCCTGACCAGCCTGGATAACCAGTTCCATAACGATGGCGGCGGCCAGCACCAGTGGGCGGTAGACGAATTTGACGTCAGCGTGATTGCGCCGCCAGAAGGCGTAAATACCGTGACCTTTACGCCGGACCGGCCGGGCACTTACACCTATTACTGTGACATCTGCTGCGGCGGTCGCGCCAACCCGACCATGCAAGGCACACTGGTTGTAGAGGCTTAAAACATGACCCTATCGCTGCGGACACGCACAATCCTTGTTGGCTCACTCCTGGGGGTTATCGCCCTGGGCGCGGTGGCTTTAACCGGTTTCTGGCATCCTCAGGCGCCGGCGGCTGCCATGCAAACGTACCTGCCCCAAATCACGCTGCCTACAGTTATCCTGGCCGGGTTTGTAGATGGCATCAATCCCTGTGCGTTTACTGTTTTGCTCCTTTTCATCACAGCTCTTTTAGCTACGGTACAAGCAGGACAGCAAAGTGTAAATGCCACCCGGCTGCGGTTGATTGGCATGGGCGCCATTTACATTGGCGCTATTTTCTTCACTTATCTGGCGCTGGGTGTGGGTTTGTTGGGCACGTTGGACATTTTTACGCGGCAGCACCTACCGGCCCGTTTAGGCGCGCTGTTTGCCATTCTCTTTGGCCTGTGGATGTTGAAGGATTACTTTCTGCCGGATGCCGGCTGGCGGTTGCAAGCGCCGGGTAAGGTAGGGGCCATTGCGCGCCAGTCTGCCCGTAAAGCAACCATCCCTGCCTTAGTCGCGGGCGGATTTCTCATCGGCTTATGCACTGTGCCGTGCAGCGGCGCAGTCTATTTGGGGGTGTTAAGCTTGCTGGCCCTGCAACCGACGGCGCTGCTGGGCTACAGTTACCTGGTGCTGTATAACGTTATTTTTGTCCTGCCGCTTGTCACCATCCTGATAGCGGCCTCGGCGCGCCCCACCCTGAATCGTCTGGCGCACTGGAATCTGCACCACAAGGAATGGGTGCGGCTGGCGCTGGGCGGCGGCGTGGTCGTCATGGGATTGGCTATATTAGTGATGGTGTGACGAATGACTCGTGCCATTTTCCTTCGCGCCTCTAACGGCGCACCAGCCAGAGGCCCAGACCGAGACTCAGCAGCCCCATGGCAACAATGGCTATGGTGCGCGCTGCTGACTGTGGGCGATCCAGGTCCATCGGCGCTGCCGACGGTTCTGCTGCCGAGGCGAGCTGGTCGTCTGCAGGTCTATCCACCGGGGCAGTGATGGTTATATCGGCAACGGCCGTTTCCTCACCCGCTGCCGCCTGCACCCGGTAGGAGCCGGGTGGCGTGTCTGCCGGAATGGTCAGCGTGACTTCAAACCCCTCGCCGGCTACCGGCGCCTCGCCTAAAGGAACAGACAGCGTGATCCCCTCCAGGGTAATGGCAAACAGTTCACCTTCTTCCATCTCGGTACCTGTGACGAGAACTTCACCACCTGCCGGAACAGATACCGGACTTACGGTAATCACCGGCTCGCCATGTGCCCGTATCGTACCCGGCAGCAGCCAGGAAGATACGGCCGCCATACCCAGTGCGAAAATCCACCACTTCTTCATGTCAACCACTCCTATTCCAGATGAGCGGCAACGGGCTGCAAGGTAGCCACGATACCGCTAACAACGATGATCAATAAAATCACGGCCGCCATGCCCAACAGCGCCTTACGTCGTCGCGGACTCAGGTACGGGCTGCGATCCAGGACGGGTACCAGCGCCAGCAAGCCACCCAAAATGGCAGGGACAATAACCAGCGCACGTGCGCCCCACAACTCTTCGGCCGGGAACAGCCAGACAAACATCCACCACGGCTTGGTTAATTCCACTCCGGCCACGCCAGCCTGGCCTAAGGACGTGGGGAACAACAGGCTTAAGAGTAAAACGAGAGCAAAGGTAATCAGGCCGTATCCCACCATGCGCCTCAGGTGAACGTCGAACGTTGACTTACCCTGGCCGCTGGTAGCCTGCGAAACAGCGTCCGCGGCCACTCTTGGGGAGATACCATGCTGCTTGATGAGGTAAATATGGACGCCAACCAACAGGGCAAAGAGCAAAGGCAAAATAGTGGCGTGACCATTAAACAGGCGGGTGAGCAAGGGGACGCTGCGGCTAAATTCAGGCGAGAACCAGGCCCCTAACGCGCCCAGGATTTCGGCCGTTTCAATATTATGCTGTAGCGCCTCAACCGCCTCCTGGTCCCACTTCAACACCGTACCGGTAAAAACCAACCCCATCGTCACCGCCAGCAGGCCCAGGCCCACGTACCAGTTAATTTCACGCGGCCGTTTATACGAACCTGTAAACAGCACGCGCAGCAGGTGCAGTAACACGGTTAACGTCACTAGCTGGGCTGCCCAGAAGTGAATCGAACGCACTAAATCTCCCAATGATACGCCGGTAATGATGAAAACTACACTGTCGTGCGCTTCGGCCGGATGGGGATGGTAAAACTGCGCCAGGTAAATTCCGCTGGCAATCAAAATGAGGAAACCGAAGAAACTGATGCCGCCGAGCAGGTAGGGCAGCGAATTGGCGTGTTCTGGGACATTATAGCGCAAGCCGGCCAGACCCAGTCGCTCGTCAAGCCAGTGGCCGGCCCGTTGCCAGGCATTGGTTGTTGGGTCAGTGTGGGTTGTCGTATTCATGAAAAACCTCCACTTATCTGATTGAAAAAACGGCTCCCTGGGCTGGCAGTGTCGTATCCCAGCCCCACTGTTTCAAACCGGCCTGGAGCGCCTGGCTGGCTTCCGGCTCGCCGTGAACAATGAAGGTTTGCCGCGGCGGCCGCTCAAACCCGCCCAACCAGCGCAATAATTCGTCGTGGTCGGCATGGCCAGACAGGGCGTGTAGGCTGGCGATACGCGCCCGCACCGGGAATTCTTCACCGTGAATGCGGGTGCTTTTAGCCCCGTTCAGCAGCCAGCGCCCTCGTGTCCCTTCTGCCTGGTAGCCCACGAACAGCACCACATTGCGCGGATCGGGCAGACGCCACTTGAGGTGGTGCTTGATACGGCCGCCGGTACACATACCGCTGGCGGAGATAATAATGGCCGGGCCGGGGCGGGTGTTGAGCTGTTTTGACTCTTCCACATCGCGCACGAAGTGGGTGTCCGGGCAGCGCAGCGGGCAGGCGCGTTCATCCATCAACAGGTCGACATCCAGGTTATGATCGTCGCCAAAACGGCAATAGATGTGGCTGGCCTCGACGGCCATAGGGCTGTCTATGAAAATGGGGATCTCTGGGACACGTCCGGCGTCTTGCAGGCGGCGCAAATGGTAAAGTATCTGCTGGGTACGGCCGACGGCAAAAGCGGGAATGAGCAGGACACCTTCCCTAGCAGTAATATAATCCAGCACCTCTGTCAGGATGGCGCCGATATCATCGTCGCTGTGGCGGCGGCCACCGTAAGTGGATTCGACAATCAAGGTATCGGCCGTAGCCACGGACGCCGGCGGCTTCATGACTGTCCCGTCATAACGGCCGAGATCGCCGGAAAAAACGAGGCGATGCGAGCCATTAGTCCCATCCAGGTTTATCTCTACAATCGCCGAGCCGAGTAAATGCCCTGCTGGCCGCCAGATAACTTCAACGTCATCTAGTTGCAAAGAGTTGTGGAATTGAACAGGCGAAAGCAGCCTCAACGCCTCATGGGCATCAGCCGTGGTGTAGAGGGGCAACGCCGGTTGGTGACGACCATACCCCTTTTTATTGGCATAGGCAGCATCCTGTTCATTCAAATGGGCGGAGTCGGGCAGCAGAATATCCAACAGGGCGCAGGTCGCTTCAGTGGCGTAAATTGGGCCGCCAAAACCTTGCTGCACCAGCCGGGGTAGGTAGCCCGTATGGTCAATGTGGGCGTGGGTCAGGATGACGGTGTCGATCTGCTCTGGCGGAACGGGAAACGGGTCCCAGTTGGCTTCTTTAAGCCGACGACCACCCTGGAAAAGACCGCAATCTATGAGGATGTGACGGCCGTTTAGCCGCAGCATAAAGCGGGAACCAGTTACCGTTCCGGCCGCACCCAGGAATTGTAGTTTGACAGGCATAGGGTATCTCTCCTTACAAACGGTAATGGTTCCCGGACACTGAAATGACGTCGAGACACCCAGCGCTTCAGTCGAACGCAGTCTGCCAGCGCCAGGCACCTCAGAACCTCAGGCGGATTGTTGCCGGGTCAGGAAGTTGTAGGGAAAGACGATCAGCGCCGCCCCATACAGGCTGTAGCCGACAAGCCAGAGCAGACCGATGAGGAAACCAGCGGCCGTCACTGGCCAGGTGAATCCGGGCAGCAGCGGCACCCAGGCTACATACATCGTCCAGCCGAACAACAAACCGGCGGCAATGCAGAGCACGTAACTCACACTTAAAACCACAAACAACGTGATCGCCAGGGGGCGAAATTGCAGTAAAGGACGCATGTCACACCTCCATCTATTAAGCCGTCTGGGATAACCATTTGCTTATAATCAAACTATAAAACTTTGAGCGGCTGTTTCCTAGCGCAGAATGGCGTGTATGACATCAAGTCAAACTACCTGGCAGACCATGCGCAATTTGGCTACTATTTCTTCTTCACCAATCGGCATAAATCTGTCCCCTGTCATCGCTGCGCCGCAAACAAAGGGCAGGCAGGGCAACGACGGCGGCCCCATGGATGCCGTGACCAACCAGCCACAACACGCCGCCAGCTATGGTTACGGCCGTAACCGGTATCATAATCCCAGCTTTAGCCGTTTCCGCACTTGCCAAAATGTTATCCACGATGCACCAAAGGAAACTGAGCGCCAGAGCCAGAAAGAGAATCAGGGCCAATAGGCGCCAACGCTGTTTTTGTCGCATGGAATAAACCTCTTTTCGTTCATGTGCATTTTCACATCTCCAGCGTAGGCGTTTGCACAGCCGTTTTCAAGCGCTAATATGCCCGTTCGACCGCAGGTCAATTGGCCTGTTGGCGTAAAAACTGTTCTGGCGCGGCCATGAATTCTTCCAGGCAGCCATTGGCGCAGAAATAAAGCGTCTGGCCACGCCACTCCACCTGCGCCGGCGCGCTGGCTCTGTCTACCGACATGCCGCACACCGGGTCCGTCGCCATCTCCACCACGTCCTTGAAGGCCCCATCCTCCAACCACAATATGCGGTCGGCAATATCCTTAATACGCTGGTCGTGGCTGACGATAATGACGCTGCGCTGCTCTTCTTTGGCAATGCGCCGCAGCAAGCGCATCGTTTCATGGCCATGATGGCTGTCCAGGTTGGCGGTTGGTTCGTCGGCCAGAATAATGTTCGGCCGGTTCACCAATGCGCGAGCGATGGCCACGCGCTGCTTTTCGCCGCCGGACAATTTCTCCGGCAAAAAGCCCAGCCGGTGGCCCAATCCCAACTGCTCTAACAACTCACGCGCACGCTGCCGCGCCGCTTTGCGTGACAGACCCTTCAGTTGACCAACCAGGGCGGCGTTATCCAGACAAGACAGTGCCGACAACAGGTTGAAATCCTGGAAAATAAAACCGATGTGCCGCAGGCGTACATCGGGCAGGCGGCTTTCATTGAGCTGCGTCAGGTCATCGTCGCCAATACGGATACGGCCGTGGCTCGGCTGCAACAGGCCTCCCAACATGGACAACAACGTCGTCTTGCCGCTGCCTGATGGTCCCATAATTAGCACTACCTCGCCTGGCAAGACACTTAACGACACGTCTTGCACGGCGACTACTTCGGTACGGCCGCTGCCGAATCGTCGCGTTACATGTTCAACTTGCATAATGGGTTTCATTTGAGTCTCCTGGTCGTGTCGTTCTATAGTCTCCACTCTCTAATCTCCAATCTCAACCCCTGAATACCTGCGCCGGGTCCAACCGGGCCAACTGCCACGCCGGAACTAAGGCGGCCAAAATCCCAATGATGAGTGATGCTCCCAGTACGCGCGTCACACCGGTACGTGTCAGCAACAGCCCCATGCCAGGTACAAGCCACGGTACAGCCTGCCCCAACAGCCACACCAGGCCAATCGCGGCCACAAACCCCAGGGCCAGGCTTAAAACTGCCTGCGCCGCCACAACCAGGTACAGGTGCCGATTCTTCGCCCCGATTGCCTTAAGTACGCCGTACTCCTGCCGCTTGCGCAGCGTGCTGATGTAGAGCGTCAGGGCTGTCACCGCCAGTCCAATGAGGAAGCCTGATAGATTCATGATGTTCAAAATCTCCACGCTCATGTCCCGGATAACCTGGCGTTCTTCACGAGAGAAATCGGCCGTAGGCAGGGCGGACACATCCTCGTTGCGGGCATTGATAGCCGCAGCGATGGCGGCCGCATCTGCTCCCGGCGCGGTCTGGAGCAAGGCATAGCTGATCGCTTCACCGCTGCTGCGCAAGGCCTGGAAATCCTGCCAGTAAATAAAGGTGACGCTGTTGACAATGTTGGTTAGATCGCGGGTAACCCCGACAATCGTAAAGGTGTGCCCCATGATTTCCACTTCGTCCCCCAGGGTGATGCCCTGGCTGCGGGCGACGGCTTCGTCAATGATTGCCTCATCTGGCCCTAAATCAGCCGTGCCCGCCATGATGCCTGGCGGGCCACCTAACGGTTCGTCCGGGTCAAAACCGATGATGTAAGAGAGGACATTGGCGCCACCGGCTTTGACCACGCCGCTGGTATACAGAATGGGGCTGGCGCTAATTACGTCTGGATTGTGTTCTGCCAGGCGCATATCGCGCAGAGTGATGGTCGAAACGGCCATATGCATGTTCTTGACGCCTGCTTGCGCCACGAAAATATCGGCGCCGGACTGTTCAATGTAGGCGACCAGATCTTCCTCGGAACCGGCCAACAGGGCATCCAGGGCCAGCATTAGTACCAGGGCCAGCGCTACGCCGCCCACACCCAAGATAAATTGGGCACGGCTTTGGGCTAAATTTCGCCAGGCTAAATAGAACATTGCCGCCTCCAACCCTATCTTCTGAAAACCTGAGCCGGGTCCAGCCGGGCTACGTGGTGCGCGGGCAGCAGCGCCGCTAATAACCCCATCAACAGGCCGCTCAATGCCGTTGCCAGGATAGCCATCGGCTCTAAAACGATAAGAAACTTGGGCCAGTTGTTCATGATGCCGCGGCCAGCCAGCCAGGCCAGCCCAATGCCAAAAACGACGCCGAGGACGGCCGTTACCAATCCTTGCTGCGCCACCAGCCAATACAGGTGCCGGTTCTTCGCCCCTACCGCTTTCAGCACGCCATATTCCCGCGTGCGTTCCACGGTGGCCGTATAAATGACCATGCCCAGCATAGCCGTACCGACGGCAAAGGCGATGGCCACCATGAGCCGCAAGGGCGCGCCAAATACCTTGACCATCAAATCCAGGTCATTCTGCTTCAATGTAGCCACTGGCAGAATTTCCACATCTCCTAAGCGAAGACGCAGCTGGCCGGTGACGGCCGTGGCGTCGGTACCCGGTTCCAGGGTGATGAACAGAAACCCTGTTGCCCCTGGCGCCAGCAGCAGGCGTTCGGCCGCCCGCTTGTCAACAAAGAAAAAGCTGGCCATCCAGGAGTTGGTGCCGCTGCTCAAACCGACGACAGTGAATTTCTCGTTCAGGATGTCGATGGTATCACCCAGGTCAAGACCATGCGTTTGCGCCATGACCTGGTTCAACACCACTTCGTCATCGTCTTTTGGAAAACGGCCGTCCGCCAACTGCCACGGTCCTCCGCCCCTGGCCAGCTCGTAACCCACCATGTAGGCCACCACCTTCTCCTCATGCAGGTCGAAGATGGTAAACTGGGCTATGATGGGTATTACCTGAGCCACGCCGGGCACGCCTCGAGCTCGTTCTTCGGCCCCGGCGGGCAAAATCGAACTGCCACTGAGCAGATTGGTGACGCCGTCCTGTGCTACCACCCAATCGGCCGCTGTGTGATCCAAATAAGCTGTTACCTGGGCGTAGACGCCGGCCAGGAAGCCATTGAGCAAGAGAATGAGCATCACCGCCAGAGACACGCCGGTCACGCTCAACGCTAACCGAAATTTTTGCTGCCACAGGTTGTAGAAGGCTAGATAAGTCACGATGACACCTCATCTGAGTTGGCGCTTTCGTGGTAGATAATGCCATCTACGGCTAACCGGTGAATAAAGGGCAGTGGCTCAAATAACTGCTCACTGTGAAAGACACCAGACGAAAACGCACCGGCAAGTAACTGCTCGACCGTCTGTGTGGCGACCAGGGCAGTGGCCCTGCCTTGTCCATCGCCGGTGATGGTGTAAGTTTCGGTTTGGACACGGCCGTCTTTATCCCCACGAGCTTCCACCTGCACCGCGAATTTTTCCGACCCAACCTGCACGGCCGTAGACATCTTCACAATTGCGTCTTCTATCCACCTATACCGGAGCAGTTTTGATAAACCAGACCAACGCATGAAAGCCATCAGCCGGGCAAACAGGCCTGGATCGAAGGTGATCCAGGTCGAAACAGAGGGTAAATCCAGGGTGCGGGTTAACACGTGCTGGTCGGCTAAATTGAAACGGTAGACGTGCCGTTGCCCCAGGCCATCAGGGAAGCCGACCTGTTTATGTTCACCAAAACTATTGACCCGGCGAGGCTGGCCGTTTTCACGCACGGTGTAGTTTGCATTGAGGTTTTGTAATGTCCAGTGGGCGGCGGCTACACCATGCGCCTCGCCTAACCCCACGAGACCGTGAATATCAACGTGATGTAAGGTCTCAAATTGGGCCTGAGCGTGGCGGGCCAGCAAATTCGTCAAACCCGGCGAAAGGCCAACGCTGAGAATGGCCGTGCTGCCGTTTGCTTTGGCAACACCATCCAATGCTTCAATTTGCTGTAAAATCGCATCCTCAGCGGTAATGTCCACGTAGTGAATGCCTCGCTGTAAACATGCCTGAACGAATTGCACGTCAGGTACATCTAAGCACATAACAACAACGGCCACGCCATCCAGAATTTCCAGGCTTTCATGAGCGGTGGTCAGGTCAACCTGGTACGGCCGTATTTTTTCGTCCGATTCCTGAGCTAACGCCTCCGCTTTCTCATAACTCCGGCCGGCCACAATCACCTGGCCGGGGAATTTTTCGGCCAGACCGGTAGCAATGACACGACCAACCGCCCCATATCCGCCAACGATGAGTATGTTTCCATTTAGCATCCGTTTGTCTCCTTCAATAGCTTTGTAAATGATTTTTATAAACCGAGACGATTCAACACTTGTTGACCACGTTCGGTAAATATTAACCAGCCAGCAATTAAGCCACCCAGAGCTGCCATCAAGAAGCCACCCCTTAAGAACAGGAAGCTATCTTCGGCGCCTCCAAAGCAACTTATTGAGCCATGGACCATCTGGGAATAAGAAGATGCCGAAAATTAAAAAAAGGAAGAATTCAGCCGTCATTGAGAGGGCGATATTGACGGTTAACAGCCGTAAGTATCTTGGGGTTCCGATTGATCTAATTGGGCTTATCGTAAGCGGTTCATCGTTCTCTCCGTACCTGTGTGATATTCCTAGAATACTATGGAATAACAAAGGGCATAAGCGCGATCCTACCTATTTGGTTTATAGGTGGTTTCACCTAGTCAGCCTGGTTATACGCCATTTGGCCTATTCGATCTCAGGCTATTTGCACTTATAATCAGGAACATGGTCAGCAGTGTTGAAGCAGCACCGCTAATGCAAGGATTGAATGGCCATAATTTAGATTGTTGGAGGATTAACTAATGAAAAGATGGCTTCTTATGTTACTGGTAGTGATTGTACTCACGCTTGCCACTGTCTCACTTGTCGCTGCCAATGGTGACCTTGTAGGTGGTTGCCCGGATGATTTCCATCTTCACATGGTGATAGATCACGACCACGATCATGTAGGTCCTCATAAGCATGTCGGGAATGACCAGGATCTAAATGGGGATGGCTGGATTTGCGGCAAACATGTCGGCGCAGACGGCTCTGTTCACGTTCATATTGACAACAACGTTCCCCTTCCCTGACCGGACAATTAGAGTGTAACAAGAAGCCAGAAGCACCCCTGGCTTCTTCTTTATGTGTAGCATCACTGCGGAGCAACTGTATGCAGCAGACAGAAAAAGCGGCCGTTCCCTCCCTGAACCAGCGCTACACCACCTTCCTCCATGCCGCGCTATTTGTCCTGGGCTTTTCCCTCATTTTTGTCATTGGTTGGGGCGGCGCTGCCACGCTGCTGGGCCAACTTTTCGGGGAATTGAAGACCCTTATCGCTCGCGTTGGCGGTGTCGTGATCATTGCCTTTGGCCTGTTCAACCTGGGTATTCTCAAAATCCGCTGGCTGTATTATGATACCCGCCCCCAGTGGCAAACAAACAGCAATAACCGCATGGCCTCTTCCTTATTAATGGGCATCGTTTTTGCTGCTGGCTGGACGCCCTGTGTGGGCACAACGCTGGGTGCAATTCTGACGCTGGGATTTGCCCAGGAAACTTCTGGCCAGGCGATGCTGCTTTCCAGCGGCTACGCGCTGGGGCTGGGCGTCCCGTTTTTGCTCATTGGCCTGGGCATGAACCGGGCGGTGCAGGCGGTACGGAAGTTACGACCGTATCTGCGCCACATTCAGATTGCCAGCGGCATTTTCCTGATCGCCATCGGCCTGCTGCTGGTCACCAACCGCATGACCACCATTGCCATCTGGGCGCAGCAAAACGGCTTCTACCTGGATTTACCGTTCGGCGGCCCTTCTTCTCCCACGTATCTGATCGCCATTGTGGCCGGGCTGCTTTCGTTCCTTTCCCCCTGTGTGCTGCCGCTGGTGCCGGCTTACATCGGCTATCTCAGCGGGCAGGCGTTTGGCACGGAGCAAGGTTAGATGAAGTGGGTGATGGATGCTCTAGACAACGGCCGTCGCTGGACGGCGCGGTCAGCCAACGCTATCAACTGCGGGCGCTGCCCACTACCTTTTTCATTGACTGCAAAAGCATCATCCGTTCTGTCGTGCCCGATTGGCCGATAAGCGAATCGCTCATCCAGAGCAAAATTGCCGATTTGCTGGCGGAAGTGCTGACGAACCGCTGGTGGGCAGCATCCTGAGGGCGCGGCTGTGGTACGTCGGCCGTTATCTGGACACATATCGGGTCGACCCACTGGGCATCGTCGCCTTGAACACGAACACCCTGGACGTTACGGAAGGCTCAGAACGTTGAATATGAAGTGTCATAGGCCAAATAGCGTATCGATTCCAGGCGAAATTACGGATTTACGCCCCCTCCTCGCGGATTTACAATACGCTTATACCCCCTCCCAGAGGGGATGGGTAACATAACAAGATGGACGAAACGACACAGAAAGCGCTGTCGCGGCGGTTAGCCAGCGCAGCAGGTCATCTCAAGGGCATTGAACGTATGGTGCAAAATAATGCGCCCTGCATGGATGTGCTTCAACAAATCCAGGCGGTGCAGGCAGCGCTAAACAAGGCCAGCTTGCTGATGCTGAATAGTCATCTGCATACCTGCCTGACAACAGCCGTATGCCATGCCGATGCCGGTGAGCGGGAGCGTGCGCTACAAGATATAACAGCCGTGTTCGCTATGCCCAACAAATTTAATCTAACAATACAGAGGAGATTCGAACCGATGAACAGTAAAACATTTACCGTCCCCAACATTAGCTGCGGCCATTGCACCCACACCATTGAAATGGAAGTTAGTGAAATGGCGGGTGTGAAGAAAGTGACGGCTGTTGAAAACAGCAAGCAAGTCACCGTTGAGTGGGAAGCTCCTGCCACCTGGGAACAAATCCAGGCCACCTTGCAGGAGATCAACTACCCGCCTGAAGGCCTCATTCAAATCGGGTAGCAGTAAGTAGCGAGCGGTGAGCCTGAATTGTCGCTACCAGGCAACCATTTACCGTTCACTGTTTACTGCTTTATGGAGAACCAATGTCCAAACAACAGCAACTCACCTTTCCCGTCATTGGCATGACCTGCGCCAACTGCGTCTCCACTGTTGAACGTAGTTCAAAAAAGGCTCAGGGGGTCACCAATGCCGTGGTCAATTTTGCCAGCGAAAAAGTTACCATTTCCTACGATCCAGACGTAACTAGAGCACAAGCCGTTACCGAAGATGTTATCAACCGGGTCAAGAAAGCTGGCTATGAAATTCCTACAGCCGCCCTGGAACTTCCCCTGGTAGGCATGACCTGCGCCAACTGTGTTAACACCATTGAGCGCAGTTTGCAGAAGGTTGACGGCGTGATTGAAGCGGCCGTTAACCTGGCCAATGAACGCGCTACTGTTACCTACATCCCCGGCACAACGGATCGGGATACTCTGGTAGCTGCCGTGCGCAAAGCAGGCTACGATGTGGTCCTTGCCGAAACAGAAGATGAAATGGAGGACGCCGAAGCGGCCGCTCGCCAGGCAGAGATTCGCCACCAGTGGCGACGCTTTATCGTAGGCGCCGTTTTTACCGTACCGCTGGTGGTCTGGACGATGCTGCGCGACTTTGGCGTGTTAGGCATGTGGTCACACGCACCCTGGGTCAACTGGGCTTTTCTGGCGTTGGCCACGCCGGTGCAGTTTGGGGTTGGCTGGGATTACTACACCGGGGCCTACAAGGCGCTGCGCAATCGCAGCGCCAATATGGATGTGCTGGTGGCGATGGGTACAACCGTCGCCTATGGTTACAGTACGCTGGTGCTGATTGCCACCACGTTAGGCAGCGAGATATTTGGCACACACGTCTATTACGAAACGGCCGCGGCCATTATCACCCTCATCGTCCTGGGCAAGCTGCTGGAAGTGCGGGCCAAAGGGCAAACCAGTGAAGCGATCAAGAAATTGATGGGTTTACAGGCTAAAACCGCTCGCGTTATCCGCGCTGGGCAAGAAGTTGATATTCCCATCAGCCAAGTGGCGCAGGGCGATACAGTCCTGGTGCGGCCCGGCGAGAAAATACCGGTGGATGGCGTCATTGTCGAAGGATACTCGGCCATTGACGAGAGCATGATCACGGGTGAAAGTTTGCCCGTTGATAAAAAGGTTGGCGATGAAGTCACCGGCGCGACCATCAATAAACAGGGGCTGCTGAAGTTTGAAGCAACCAAAGTGGGCAAAGAAACTGCCCTGGCCCAGATTATCCGGCTGGTGGAGCAGGCGCAGGGCAGCAAAGCGCCCATTCAAAAAGTGGTGGACCGGGTATCTGCTTATTTCGTACCCGCGGTGATCATCATTGCCTTTGCCACCTTCACCATCTGGTATCTGGCAACGGGTGACCTGGTATCGGCAATGCTACGCTTAACGGCCGTACTCGTTATCGCCTGTCCCTGCGCCATGGGCCTGGCTACGCCAACATCTATCATGGTGGGCGTGGGGAAAGGAGCCGAAGCAGGCATTCTCTTCAAAAACAGCACGGCGCTGGAACAGGCGCACAAACTCAACGCCATCGTCCTGGACAAAACAGGCACCATTACACAGGGCAAACCGGCCGTTACCGACGTACTCGCCAGCAGTGTGACTGCGGCTTCAGTTGAGGAGTTACTGCGACTGGCTGCTTCCGCCGAGCGCGGCTCAGAACATCCGTTGGGTGAGGCCATTGTCCTGTCAGCTCAGAATCAGGGCCTGACGTTGAGCACACCGCTGAATTTTGAGGGCATTGCCGGGCATGGCATTGCCGCTGAAGTGGATGGGCACAAAATTTTGCTGGGCAATTTGCGCCTGATGGAACGAGAAAATGTCCACCTAAATGGCCTTGGTTCTAAAGCAGAGGCGCTGCAAAATGAAGCTAAGACGGCGATGTGGCTGGCGGTAGACAACCAGGCCAGCGCCATTATTGGCGTCGCCGATACGATTAAGGATGGATCTAAAGCGGCCATGCAAAAAATGCACGACCTGGGGCTAATGGTAGTGATGATGACCGGCGACAATGAGGCCACTGCCCAAGCTATTGCCGCTGAAGTAGGCGTAGACCGCATTTTCGCCGAGGTTTTGCCCGGCGATAAGGCCAGCTACGTGGCTCAGCTCCAGGAAGAAGGCTTCTTTGTAGGCATGGTTGGCGATGGCATCAATGATGCGCCTGCGCTGGCGCAGGCGGATGTGGGCCTGGCCATTGGCACCGGTACGGATGTGGCCATGGAAGCGGCTGACGTGACGTTGATGCGCGGTGATTTACGCAGCGTCCCCCAGGCGATTCGCCTATCGAAGGCGACCATGCGCAACATCAAGGAGAACCTCTTTTGGGCCTTCGCCTACAACACCGCCCTGATTCCCATCGCTGCTGGTGTACTGGCCCCATTTGAATGGGCCCCCAATTTCCTGCGCCAGCTCAGTCCGATTCTGGCCGCCGGGGCAATGGCGTTCTCCAGCATCAGCGTAGTGAGCAACTCGCTGCGGCTGAAGCGAGTGAAGCTGTAAGCTATTTTCCTACTCCTACTTTTCCACGAACGGCCGTTCTCGCGCGCGAACGGCCGTTTTGCTTTTAATCACACCTTGACCTTCCAGCCACGGGAAGGTGTATTATCGCAGTAAAAAGGTGATGCTGTGAAAATCAAAGCGTTCTCCCAACAGACAAACTTGCCTGCCAAAACGATCCGTTACTATGAGGAAATCGGCCTGCTGCCGCCGCCAAAACGGCTCGAAAACGGCTACCGCGACTACGATGAGGCAGACGTGGTACGCGCCAGGCTCGTGGCTGGCGCCCGTCGCCTCGATTTTTCGCCGGATGATATTCAAGAAGTTCTTGACTTGCGCGACCGGCGCATAGCGCCCTGCCGAGTGGTATTAGATTTGTTAGAAAAAAAAGCGAACGAAATCAGCCAGCGTATTGCCGAATTGCAGCGCATGGAAATTGAACTGCGTGAACTGCATCGCTTCGGCCGTACCTTCCCCACTGATGATGTGGATGGTAAAAACTGCGTGTGCCATCTAGTCAGTGAACGCATCGAGAACCGATCACCGTAGGAGCAGCTATATGGAACCTAAAATTATTTCCCACACTAACCTGACCTGCCCGGAGTGTGACTTTGTTGAGGAATTAGACATTCCGCCGGATTATTGACTGATCTTCCATACGTGTGCCCGTTGCGGCGCCAGACTACGGCCGTTGTCCGGCGACTGCTGCGTCTTTTGCTCTTATGGTGATCATCACTGCATCAGCAAACAGCAGGAAGCGCTGACAAAAGGTGAAGAGGAGGCAAGCCATGGAAAGGTATGATTTAGCCATCATTGGCGCTGGGCAGGGTGGTTTACCGGCAGCCGCTTTAGCCGCCCGGTTGGGCGCCAATGTCGCCCTGATTGAAATGCACGAAGTCGGCGGTACCTGAGTGAATGAGGGGTGTATCCCTACCAAGACCTTGTTAAGGTCTGCCGAAGTGATGCATTTGGTGCGTGAACGCGCCTTTGAATTTGGCGTGCGTGGCGTTGATCCGACGCAGTTGTGGTTTGATTTGGAAGCGGCCGTTACCCGCAAAGACAAGATCGTCCAAGGCATAATTGATGGTGTCTATAGTTGGGTCAATCCCAATCCCAACGTCACCTTCATACGCGGTCATGCCGAATTTACCTCGCCTGTAGACATCCGGGTGGATGGTAAACAGATCAC
Source organism: uncultured Anaerolinea sp. (assembly GCA_964504445.1). Taxonomy (GTDB): domain Bacteria; phylum Chloroflexota; class Anaerolineae; order Promineifilales; family Promineifilaceae; genus JACSRF01. Next base: position 22,026 of record CAZDEO010000069.1, read on the forward strand.
GGCCGCTAAAAGCGTCATCGCCACCGGTTCGCGCACGGCCGACGTGCGTATTCCCGGCCTGAAAGAGATAGGCTACCTCACCAACCGCCAGGCGCTGCTGCTGCAAACGGTTCCCGCTTCGCTGATCGTCATCGGCGGCGGCTACATCGGCGTGGAGTTCGCCCAAATGTATGCTCGCTTTGGCACACAGGTGACGCTGCTCAGTCGCAGCGACCGAATTATTAAGCAAGAGGAACCGGAGCTAGCGCAACGGCTAGCGGAGATATTGCGGGCGGAAGAGATTGACGTGCATCTGGGAACAACGGCCGTTCGCGCCGAACAGTCTGGCGACGAAAAAGTGATTGTCGCCAGGCACGGCGACCAGGAACAGCACTTTCAGGCGGAAGAAGTTCTCTATGCCGCCGGTCGTGTGCCCCGCGTGGACGGGTTAGGACTGGAGCAGGCCGGTGTCCAGGTTGGGCCAACCGGCATCATTTATGACAAAACCTTGCGCACCACGGCCGCCAACATCTGGTCACTGGGCGACGTAAACGGCGGCGCGATGTTTACCCACCGCGCCACGTACGATGGCCCCATCGTGGCGCTGAATGCAGTGAAGGATGCCGGGCGCATGGTGGATTATCGTGTGGTGCCCCGCGCTGTGTTTACCCAACCGACTCTAGCCAGTGTGGGACTGACAGAGGCAGAGGCCATCGCTGCCGGGCACGAAGCCAAAACCGGCGTGGCTTATTTTGAACATTCCGGTCGCGCCAAAGCGATTGGCGAGACGGAAGGGATGCTCAAGTTCATCGCCGATGCGGAAACGGGCGAACTTCTGGGCGGCCACATTCTTGGCCCGCACGCCGACATCCTGATTCACCAGTTAGTAACGGCAATGTACAATCGAGGCACGGCCGAATCCATCTACCAATCCATTCACATCCACCCCACCCTCAGCGAGATGGTGGAAGATGCGGCGAAGCAGCTTCGGTAAGGAATTAAGCTAGCAACACTGGGCTTTGAAAAAGAGGTGGCGCTGCTAAGCTGCTGCGCCGGGTAAGGAGGTACGTTTCTATGTGGCAAACGAAGCAATAGGCTGTCTCACCAACCGCGAAACGCTGCTGCTGCAACAGGGAGAAAACGATCAGCACAAGCATTTGCGTAAGTTTTTTGGCCTGTCTTCAAATAGATTAAGACAAGCCATTTGGCTCTACGATTTCAATCAAAGCCATCTTACCCTACCGTTGGCACAATAGTGCTATCAAAAAGGTGGTTTATGCATCTATTAGCCAACCCATGGCGGCAACTTATCTTATTACTACTTTTATTACCTTTGACAAGCGCGTGTCGTCGTGGTGAAGCATTGTCCCCATCGCTTACGCCAACACCCCAACCAACGGGAACACCGACAGTTCCTGTTATTGCCCCAACACCTTCCCCTACCCCAGAAATATCAACCGAAACTGCACCCGTTGAAGCGACAGCCCTGGCTTACTTTCGCGCCTGGGCACAGCAGGACTATTTGCAAATGTATGCCGCGCTTTCGGCAGAAAGCCAGGCGCGGATCAACAGCCAATCATTTGTTACCTTTTACGAAGAGGCGATGATGACGGTCGGCGTGGAACGTGTGCAAACGGAATTATTAGCGGCAGCACGGAACGGAGACCGGGCAGAGCTGAGGTTCCGGGTTGTTTGGCAAACGGCCGTTGCCGGCGAGATCATCCGTGAGCACCAGGTGCAAATGGTCACTGAGCAGGGACGCTGGGGTGTCATCTGGCATGAGGGGCTGCTTCTACCTGAACTGCAACCGGGGCAGCGGCTGCGCCTGGAACCAGCCGAGAGTGTGCCGCGAGCGGAAATCTACGACGTTAACGGCCGTTTACTTGCCCACCAAGGTACGGTAGCAACGCTTGGCGTAATCCCAGACCAAATCGCCAATGAAGCGGAAATGCTGACGGCTCTTGCGCCTGTTCTGGGCCAAACGCCGGAAGAAATCAGAGATATCTACGCGGCAGCTTCCCGCGACCAGAACTGGCCGCTTGGCGATATCACTGGTGATGTGTTAGATGCTAACAGGGAACGATTAGAGCCTTACGTTGATGCCGGGCTAACTATTCAAGAACGACCGGCCCGGCTTTATCCGGCAGGCAGCGCCGCAGCGCACATCCTGGGCTACACCGGCTTTATTCCAGCTGAGCAGCTTGAACGCTACCAGAAAGCAGGGTATTTGGGAGACGAACAGGTAGGGTTGGCCGGCCTGGAAGCATGGGGAGAACGTTATCTCAGCGGGAACGGCGATGTGCTGGCGATTGTAGATGACGCGGGCAACCGTGTTGCGGTTGTTCCGGAAAACACGGCGCGGCCCATTTACCTCACAATCGATATTGATTTTCAACAAGCGGTTGCGGAGGCCCTGACAACGGCCGTTGCCACTCATCCTGAAGGGTCGGCCGGGGCTGTCGTTGTTCTGGACGCGGCCACGAGCAAAGTGCGGGCCATGGCCAGCTTTCCCACGTATGATCCCGCCATTTTTGATCCCTTGCGGATCAGCGCAGCTGCTGGTCTGGGCGAAGCGCTCAACAATCCTTTACGGCCGCTCCTCAACCGGGGCACCCAAAGCGAATATCCGCCCGGCTCAACGTTCAAAATCGTGACCATGGCTGCCGCCCTGAACAGCGGTCTCTACACACCCGATACGGAATACACCAGCATCGGCTACTGGGACAGATTAGGACCTGGTTTTATCAAGTATGATTGGCAAGAAGGCGGACACGGCACACTGACGCTGGTTGAAGCGCTGATTGCTTCATGCAACAGCTGTTTTTACGAGGTCGCTTACCAGCTTAACGAAACTGATCCGAACCTGCTGCCAGAAATGGCGCGGCAGTTCGGCTTTGGCACGCCTACCGGCATAGATGCATTACAAGAAGCAGCAGGCCTCGTACCCGATCCGGCGTATAAATTACAGGCACAGGGCGCAGCCTGGGGGGCAGGGGATGCCGTCAACATGGCTATTGGCCAAGGGTTTGTGCTGGCGACGCCGCTGCAATTGGCCCAGGTCATGGCGGCCATAGCCGGTGACGGCGTACTGCGGCGACCGACGCTGGTGGAACGCATTGATTCTGAAGAAGAGCCAGTGATCGGCCAGATGGCGGAATCTGTCGGAGTGCTGCCACTGGCGCCTGAACACCTGGACGCCATTCGCCAAGGGTTATGGGGGTGACCAATGAGGAGACACTGGGCACGGCCGTTAAACCACTGGCGCAACTCACTGTTCCAGTCGCCGGCAAAACAGGTACCAGTGAAGCAGGCGGAGAACCACACGCCTGGTTTGCTGGTTACGCACCGGCAACGCCTTATACTCGCGCCAATGGCATTCAAGTGACCGAGCCTGAAATTGCTATTGTTGTATTGATGGAACATGCCGGCGAGGGGTCAGAAGTGGCTGCGCCAATTTTCCGGCGTATTGTCGAGTTATATTACGACATCCAGCCACTGACACCTTATCCCTGGGAATAGCGATTATTGCGACACTGCCAGGCATTCACGGCGCATTGGTCTGAACACGAACGGCCGCTTCCCACTGCGTCTGACGAACCTCTTCGGGCCAGATGTTCTTGATATGTGCCAGCACGGCCAAAATCTCATCATTGCTGAGGACATCGGCAAAAACGGGTATGTTCCGGTACGCTTAAGGTGGGCGCCGGTGGAAAAGATGTTTCCTCAGAGACACCATGCGCCATTTCACTTTCGCTGCTACCCTGACAAGCTGTCAGCAATACCAGCCACAGAAAAACAAGGGGAAATAATTTTTCGGCTCAACTATAGATAGTGTACCAAAGAGGTGGTAAACTATGAGACATGGAATTTCCAATCACCGACCTCCTCAGCCAAGAAGAAAGCGAAGCCTGGATCGAAGCCCACTTTCATCCCGATGGGTTGAAATGTCCGACTTGTGGGAC
>CAZDEO010000070.1:0-25603 GCA_964504445.1 uncultured Anaerolinea sp.
CATCAGCGTGGGCGCTATGGCTGTCCGCTGTTGTTCCCGGAACCCAACGGAGAGGAGACCATTTCAAACCGGGGGCTAAACGGCCAGGGGCAGACCCTCGACCGACTCCTTCATTCCCGGATACCAGTCACAAAATACCTCCCGCAGCTCCGCATTCAACGTACGAACGCGAACCTGCAATAACAGATGGGCTCCTTGCTTCGTCCAGCGCATCTGCTGTTTTTTCACCATGCGCCGGCTAACCACCTCGTTCACCGTCGACTCCACAAAGGCAGTGGAAATTGTTTCGCCATAGCGATACCGTTCCCCGTAGTTGGGAATGTACGACCGGTTGACGTCAATATAATGATGGAACTCGTGGACCATCTGCTGTAGCCTGACCACGACGGGATCCTCCCCTTCATAACAGTCGAGGTCAAAAGCCAGGAAATCAAGCCGCTGCAAGGTGGCATAAACATTGCCATGCCAGAGATACCATTTGATGCTTTCCAACTCGGCAATGACATCGGGCAATATGTCATCGAGAGGTAGGCCTTTTGCGACCTGCTTCATGTTGGTAATGCGCATGGTGACGTGAAACCAATCCAGCACGTGCTCTGCCTGCGGGCTGAGATAGAATTGCAAGTCACGCACGGTATCCCCGCCGTCCGAAAGAAAGGTAATCGCCTGATTGAATTGCATGCCCTGGGCTTGCAACATCTCAAACAAGCGTCGTTTGGGCTTCTCATCATACCCATTCACAAAGGCAACCCGTTTGTGCTCCCGTTCAGCCTGCATGCTCTTACCCACAATCACCTCAAACCAGCCGGCCTTTCGGTTTTCCCCCTCACGGGCGTGGACATAGCCGCCATCAATCCCCACCGCCAGGGGGGCATCTGGATGAGGCAGCGCCGCCCAGTCGCGCTCACAGCCATCAATGAACATGCCCTGCTCTTCACCCAATTCCGCTTCCAACTTCTTGGCCACTTCCTGCGTCTGCCGGTAAGCAGTGGCGATGTTTGCCTGCAGCGGCAGCACCTCTGTCAGCAGGTCGACGCTAAGTCCGTAGGACATCAGGGACGCCCACTTGCTTTGCAGATACCGAAACTCCGGTGCTGTCCTTTCCGGCAGACGGGCCGCCAGCGGGCTGAAGCTTTTTTGCCCCTGGGGTTGGCAGGGACAGGTGTAAAGGCGTGGACTCAGGACGCGTAGTTTGCCAAAGAGGGTGCGGTAGACAAGCTCGTGCTTACCTTTGTTGGCGCGATGACGGCCGCAGTGTGGGCATTCCTGCTGCTGTGCCACATAGGCCGCAGCCTGCTGCGTGACCATCGTTTCCTGGATCGCGGCCAGCAGCTGCTTCCCTTCGTCTAATCTCAACCCTAATGATTCCGGGAGCAAATCTCCCCGGCACAAACAGGCAACTTCTTCCACAATGGGCTCTGCTTCCCCTTCCTGTTCCACAATAATTTGGACTTTTATTTTCATGTCAGTATTTCCTCTCGCGCCACTGCTCGTCACCGGCCGCGTACAATTGGAGCCGGTGATTGACAGCGCGACGATCAAATCGATGCACCGTCAGCCAATACTGAAGGTGCCGTAGTTCTTCCCGATGGTCTGTCAGATTGCCTGCCTCTGCGATTTCCAGCAAGCGTCCGATGATGTGGCCCGGATGATAATGATCCTGCAGGGCCATAAATTGCCAGGCTCCACCACACGTTTCCTCTGGTGCCTGGCGCGCACCGCCAATGCAGTGAGGATACGCCTGCTCTGGCTCAAGCGGTTGTTTCGTTTCCAGCCGTATCTCATGCTGCCACCACTCGAAGAAACTGTATTCGTAGCGAAACCGCTCGTTAAGACGGAAGGGGATGTCGCCCAGGTGGACCGTGCGTGCATCCGCCGTATACCAGGGACCATACCGTCGCGGCACACCGTAACGACGGCCGTGAATCAGGAATTGATGGAGATGATAGTCATCCCAATCAAAGGCAATCTGGAGCGCATAGTGCAGGTCGGCCAGCGTCTGGTCGCTGCGCAGCAGCAATCGCCGCCAGATCATAGGGCTGATTTCGCGCAAGTAGACCCGGAATTGATACACAGTCACGGCTGTCATTTGCTTGATCCTTTTGTGCGATGACCCAAACACTGAAGGTAAGGAAAGGGAGCAATGGTACTTAAACGCCGGCGCGTTCGATGGCTTGCTGCAAGTCTGCTTCTGTGGGCAACAGGTACATACCGGTAGTAGAAAGCCGGCTGTGGCCTAGAATATGCTGCACCTCGGACAGATGCGCGCCCCGCTGCAGCAAGCGGCGTGCCAGGCTGTGCCGTAATTGGTGGGGGGCGAGTTGCTGCAACTGCCGGGCCCATTGGCGCAGTTCCTGAGCGCGTGCCGGGTCGGATATCTGGTCCGCATCCTGGCGTAGCTGCGCCGCGGCGATGTGCCCCAGCTGCTTGATTCGTTTGCGGATAAGGCGTGTTTGAATCGCGCCGGTCAGTGGACGGCCGGGAACAGACATGCGGATGCCCAGCAACAAGGGTTCCCGCTCCGTCTCGCTGCCCACAGTGGGCATGCCCTGCGGGCAGCGCACTTGCCTCAGGTATTGCGTCAAGGTTTGCCTGGCTTCGGTGTGTAACGGGATACGGCGTGCTTTCTTTCCCTTGCCCCGCCGCACGACGAAGCTGGCACCGGCCAGGTCCACGTCCCGCAGCTGCAAGTCGCGTGCTTCCTTTGTGCGCAGCCCGGCATAAACCAACAGGGACAGCAATGCTTCGTCCCGCAAGCGTAGGCGCTCATCCGCGATCTGCTGTGGCGCGCGCAGCAAGGCATCGATGGCCCCGGTTGGTAATGACCGCGGAGAAGGCGGAGCCTGTGGTATGTCAGAAATCGCTGTGGCTGGATTAGCGGATAGCAGCCCATTCGTGGACTGCCCAGCCACAAAACCGGCGGACGGATGACAAATTGCGGTTGATGGTGTGGGGAGAAACGCCATCGACTTGTTGGCGGTATTGTTGCCACTGGCGCAGGTCCCGGCTGACTAACTGCGAGACGGTAAACGGCCGTTGCCGCTTCGCTTCCCACCAGTCATGAAAATTGTGCAGGTCACTGCGCAACGCCCGCAACGTAGCGGGTGATAGGTCACGCTTTTCTTGCGCCGTCAGGAAGCGCTTGATTGAGGTGTCGGACATGTCATTACTACCGGGAACACGTTATCGGTACTGACACCGTACCGGAAATCCGCTTTCATGTCAACATCTTATCGGCAATGGGGTGCGGTTTAATTTGGTGTAAAAGCGAGGGATGGCGAAAATAGGGGGCATGAACGATAAGCAACCTCCCCCACAAGATAAGCGCGACGCATTGACACGCAAGATGGATCAGTGGCGTCAGGACCACCCGAACGCCACACTGACAGAGATTGAAGAAGCCGTAGAAGCGGAATTAGGCCAGGTGCGAAAACAGTTGGTAGAAAGAATGGCCGCAGCGGGTGCAGAGACAGAACAAACGGCACCGGCCTGTCCCCAATGCGGGGAAAAGATGGTCAAGAATGGGCGGCGGCGGCGGAAACTGAAGGGCAAAGAAGGGGCAACGATCCAACTCGACCGGCAACAATGGCGTTGTCTCGACTGTGGGGCAACGCTTTTTCCCCCTGGATGAAGCGTTGGGCTTGCTGCCCGGGGCCTACACGCCGCAGGTACAGGAAACGATGACGCGGCTGGGCAGCCGGCTGACTTATCGGGAAGCGCAAGAAGAACTGGCGTTAATGTGGAAAGTAAAGGTCAGCAAAAGCAACCTGCGGCAAGTGACGCTGCGGTACGGACAAGTGGCGGATGCCCGGAACGCCCAGAAAGTGGCGGAACTGGAAGAGAAAGCCCCGACACCCACGGCACAGCCAAAACAGTTGGTGATGAGTACCGATGGCGCCATGGTGCAATTAACCAGCGGGGAGTGGCGGGAAGTAAAAACGGTGGCCTTCGGCGAGTTTACCCCCTGCTGGGATGCGAAACAGCGGAAAGTGGTAACCCAAACAGAGCGCGTCAGTTATTTTTCGCGCGTGGCTCCTGCGGAGGAATTCGGGCGGTCTGCCCTGGTGGAGTGGCATCGGCGGGGTGGGGACAACGCGCAGCGGGTGGTGGCGGTCAATGACGGCGCGGTCTGGATTCAGTCGTTCATTGACTATCATTGTCCCCAAGCGACGCGGGTGATTGACTTTGCTCACGCCCAATCCTATGTGGCCACCGTGGGACGAGCGGTTTATGGGGCCGACACCGATACTTTTCACCGCTGGTTTGCTCGGATGTCCCGCCAATTGGGACAACAACCGCCGCAGCGGACGGTGAACGAGTTACGCCTGTTACAGCGCCAGCATCCAGACCATCCCGAGGCAGAAACGATAGAAATGGCTATTCGCTATCTGGAAAAAAGAGAGGCCATGATTGACTATCCCCATTTCCGGCGGCAACAAATTCCCATCGGGTCGGGTATTGGGGAAAGCGGGCACAAAGTAGTGATGCAACGGCGCATGAAACAGGCCGGCATGCGCTGGGCGGAGGCCAACCTCAATCCGATGCTGGCGTTAAGGACTGCCTTGTGTAACCAGACCTGGTCTACCTGCTGGCAAGAGATTGTCGCCCAGGTGCACCAGCAACAGTATGGTGCGCCGGCAAAGAAGAAACAATCGGCAGTCAAAGCACCGCAGCCCGAATTCGTAACCGAGGCCGATTGTCAACGATTGACTGCCCTAGCTGATAAGCTGGCGAAACGGTCCCCAAAAGGGCAGCCTTGGAGGGATCATCGTTGGATTTTCCCGCACCGGCAAAGACTTTTACACCAAAAGTAACCACACCCTCGGCAATGCCAGGCTTGATCGGGATATGGGCGGTGCCGTTATGCTTGCTTATCGGTACCGCACCTGATTGTCACGTGAAGGATATATTTGCCCCCGGTTTGAAATGGTCTCAACTGATAGGGGTTTTTGGAGCAAAAGGACGAAAACGTACGCTAAGGCTCAGTCAGATCGCAGTGGGCGCAGGCCTGTTGGGGCAATATCATCACCTATATCGAAGCGGAACTTACCGTACCGATTGATGTGCCTAAACCGCACAGGTGATAAGTGTACAAAGTCAGCTTCGTTAATGGAATGGCCTCGCCTTCTTAACTCCTCAATAGCCGCCTGCATGTAAACCGTATTCCAGACAATCACGGCATTCGACACCAGATTCAAGCAGCCGGCCAGGTTCGCCAAATCATCCGGCTGCTGTTTACGAATCTGTCCCTTGTTATCGAAAAACAGGAAATCCCGCAAGCCATGCACTTCTTCTCCCTTGTTGAGCTGTACCAGAATTCGCCGTCTATTGGTTGGGTCATCCAGATAAAAAGGAATGAAAGTGCTGCGAATCAGACGGCCGTATTCCACCAGCATCTGCGTCAGTTTGTGCTGGCGAGGATAAGCCAGCAGTTTGCTGATAAACGTGGAAGCCGTTACCCAGCCCATCTTCATTGAAGCAGCTACGCGCAATAATTCATCCCAATCATCTACAAACAACGCCGCCTTGAGGGAGTTTTTACTCAGAAGGGGGTTGATGTTTTTGTACGTGATACTTGTATCAAGACGATAAAGCGTGTAATCGCCAATGTCACGCAAACGGGGCGAAAACTGCATCCCCAGAAGGTCAAAGAGAGCGAACATCATATCGGTGTAGCCAGCGGTATCCGTCGTATGCTCTTTAATCTTCAGAACCGTCTCGTTGTCCAGGATCGCATCCAGGGTAAAAGTAGATTCCCGAATACGAGGCGGTGTCACCAGAACACGATACTGGGAAAGCTGGTCAGATGTCCAGGTGATGACGCTCAAGCCACGCCCAAAGCCAAAGTAACGGGGCAGTGGCGAGGCTTTGTTGGTCTTACGCGCCACCGCAAAGCGCTGCCCATCCGATGAAGAGAAGGTGCCGCTGCCCCAGTACTGGCTGAGAGGCTGTTGGTATTGAAAGTTGACTAACACATCCGTCGCCGCCTGTAAAGTCTCCTCCCGGATGTACCAGTTGGTACACCAGAGCAGTTGGTCATAAGACAGGTCGCTCAAGCCGGCCATACTGCTGAGCGTCATATTGCAGGCTTGGGTCAAAATAGCGGCATACAGATGGGTGGCCAAGTCGGGGATTCGGGAGGTCGCGCCGCCAGCGTGAGTGAGCTGCTGGCTGAAATCAGTCCAGGCATCTACTTCGGCCAGGAGCTGTCCTAGTTGAATCGGCGGCAACAAAGGCCCTATCTTTTTAGCCAGAGGATGCTCCTGACGGATTTCCTCTTCTTCTTTATCCAACGGCGACAAGACCAGTTCACCATGCTCAAACCGGACAAATTCATTCTTGGCAAACCCCTTGTCCAGATGAGCCAGGTTCTCTTCTAATGCAGTCTGCTTCAGTTCCAGTTGCACAGTGCCATCTTCGGGGATACCCACCATGTCGCAGTAGGTTTGTCGTAGTTGCTCCCAACGCGCTTTCGGGATCAGGTAGCTGTCCAGATTGGCATACTGGCGGCTACCTTCTAACCAGACAGCTCCGGAGCGGAGGGAATCGCGCAGGTCGGAAAGGGTGCACATCTCATAATCGCGCCGATTAACAGTACCATCTCGATTCAAGACACGACTTCGCCACTGCGCCGGTACAAATTCAGTCGGCACATCTTCAAACGTCGCCGGCAACAGCGTCTCATCGGCCTCATTCATTTCACGAAGAACATCCAACGCCTCCAACAAACTCTCTTTGTCGGCATAGTTATGGAAGGTCAACGCTTTCAAGAAGGTTGGGGTGAAGCGGCGAAAATAGCTGTAACGTTTATCGAAGAAATCCAGATGAGTGCGTTTGCGGCCGGCAATGAAAAAGGACTCCACCTCATCCAGGGCCGTTTGCAGAGTGTCTACCGGTACCTGTTTGTAAATGGTCGGGCGAATGGCTTCATCAGACACCGCATCATCCAGAACCACCTGACTCATGTTCCGGAAGTAGCCGATCACCGTTTGCATATGCGTCATATACTGTAACTGGAATTCTTGCAAATCGCGCTTGGACCGGCGATAAGCATCGGCCAGGCACAGGTCAAACAGTTCAATCAGTTCATCAATCGTTTTCTCGTGCGCCCAGAGTAGAAAGGCAACCAGGATGGCATATCGTTTGGCCACCGGCTTCTTCCGTTTGAGGCCCTGGGGGCTGGTGTAACGAGCCACCTGAGCCAGATAGCGGATCCGGCTGGGCGGAAGTTCATCCACCTGCCAGGTCGTCACGGCCCATTGGCGAATGAAAGCCAGTTTTTTCAGCGCTTCCAAAATATCTTTATCGCTATGTCCCGTAGCAAAGCGACGCACCCACAGGATGGGGGACTTGTCTTGTTCTTCACTGGGTATCAACAAGGTGTCCAGCGACTTTTGAACCCGCGCCGGCAGCGGCTTGACCAGGACTTCTATCGTTTTGGCTTCAGCCCACTGGCGAGCATCGGCCACTAACTCTTCCATCGTGGTGATCGCTGGGCGCACCAGGCGTAACTGGTAGAGCTGTTCACAGGCTTGTTGTAACAGTGTCGTGGGACGGTCATGTTCCAAAGCCCGCTCGCCCAACCAGGCGATCAGACGTTTGCGGTCGTCAGGCTGCACCCGACGAAAATCAAGATGCTGCATCAGCATAGGCAGATGTTCGCGGCGCGTTTCGTCCCGGTCGGCGTAATCGGCCAAAACGACGGGTGACAATTGCAGTTGACTGGCCACGAAAGCCACGACATTTTCTGGGGTATAGTTGATGCTGGCCGGAAAATAGCCCAGGTAACGCAAGCTGCATAATAGCAGCGCCATCCCCAATCGATTTTCTCCACCCCTCCTGCTGCTAATGATCGCCATGTCAGCCGGGGTGAGCGTGAAGTAGACAATGCAATCTGCCTCAGTCACTTCATCGGGAAATTGACTCAAGCGTTCACGCTCAACCTGGCTCAAGAATCGACGAGGCATTGTGCTTTCATTCTATCCCATCCACGTTGTCAATCGACCTGGATGTTGCCCATCCGCTCCATCCGGTTGGCCAGGTCTTGTTGGGTGGGTTCGGTGTAAACCATCACGGTGTTCAAGTCGCTGTGTCCTAATAAAGCGGCCAAACCTCGCAAATCATCGGGATTGGCCTTAAGATAGTGGGTGGCAAAGGTATGTCGCAGGACATGCGGGCCGAAGGGGTCCAGTTGAGCGCGGTGAGCATATCTTTTGAGGATACGCAGGACCGAACTGCGATGGGTCAAAGGCCCTTGCTTCCCCCACCATAAGGGTGTTTCCTCCCCTTGCTGCCCGTCTGCCGGACCGGTTTCCAGATAATCTGCCAGGGCCTGCCGCACTTCCTGGGTTAAAGGTACCTCTCGATAGCCACCCTGTTTGCCCTCGCGCACGATGACCCATCCTGACCGGTCGCGCAGGACAACGTCACCTAGTTGTAATTGGAGCAGTTCCCCTACCCGCAAGCCGGTGCCGACCAACATTTCAATGATGGCCACATCACGGGCCGAGCCACCGTTGTGAACAGCCCGTAGTAGACGACGTAATTGCTTGGTGGAAAGACTTTTCGGCTGCTGCGATGCCACTCGAATGGTGGTTACATCCGCCGTTGGGTCGCGGGATACCTGGTCGTGAGCCAGGGCCCACTTGTAAAAGGAAGAGACCGCCACCAGGCGCTGGTTGATGGTATTGGGAGCGACCTTCGCGACACTTTGCTGATACGATTTCCAATCGCGGATGTCGCGAGCAATGAGGCGCTTCGGGTCACAAGATTCCCCATATGTCCCCTGATACCAACGGGCCAGGTGATACCAGCCGCGCCGGTAGGCTTTGAGCGTATGCGGACTGCGGCCCTGCGCCGTCAGGTGTTCTAGCCAGGTTTCAATGAGACCAATCTGCTGTTCTGGTGCGGCCATTTTGCCCTTCTAATTTATTATGTTGCGAAAAAATACGGCCTTAACGCCTTCAAAGATTGCGAAATTATGCTTTACGAGGAGTTTATTTGCAACATAATGTCACTTATCGCGTCAATTATGTTGCATATTTGGTGTAGGTATTAGCTCCCCCAGCGTATCTCATTCCTTTACAAAACCTTTAAAGTTGCTTGCGCAAATCTTCAAGATTCAGGTTTAAAATAAACGACCTATGATGATTTACCTTGTTTCCGAAATCACGCGACGGCCGTTCCGCACTCTATCCGCCATCCTCACCATCGCGGTGGGCATTGCCCTGTTTGTCAGTTTGCAGGCCTACGCCGGGGGCTACCGCAAAGCCGCCCGCGCCCCGCTGGCGGAAGTGGGCGCGGACATTACCGCCCAGCGGCAGGGGGATGTGCCGGAAGGATTTGAGGGGATCGTCTACCCGCACTCCGTCGCCCCCATTCACCGGGATGAAATCGCCGCCATTGCCGCCATTCCCGGCGTGGAAGGGGTGGCGGAGAGCCTTTTTTTCTGGTCGTTTGAGGCAGACCGTTTTGTAGCCGGATTGGGATTTGATCCGGCGGTGGATTTTGGGCCGGGACGGTTAAAGGCGGGGCTGGTGGACGGCCGTTTCCTGCACCCCAACGACACGCACGTCGCCCTCGCCGATGCCAGCTACGCCGCGCAAACCGGGCTGGAATTGGATGACATCGTCACCATTACCGGCCAATCCTTCACCATCGTCGGCCTGATTGACACTGCCCGCGTGGGGCAGGTTGCCAACGCTAACCTCTACCTGCCGCTGGCCGATGCGCAGGCGATGGCCGCCGCCGCGCCCAACGTCCTCGCCGTCCACGACATGCGTGCCGACGACGCCAATTTGCTGTTCATTAAAGCGGAGCAAACAGCGGCCGAAGCGGTCGCCGCCGCTGCGGAAACGATTCTGGGCGAAAACGCGCTGGTCTCCTCGGCTGAATCGTTTGGCGAGCAATTGGGCGCGCTCTTTGATCTGATTGACCGGTTCGGCGTCATCGTCGGCCTGACGGCGTTCCTATTTGCGGCGGCTATTTTGCTGCGGGTAACCGCTGCCGGGGTGTGGGAGCGCCGCCGCGAAATTGGCATGATGCGTGCCGTCGGCTGGCAGCGGCGCGACGTCAGCCGCCAACTGCTGGCAGAGACGTTGCTCGTCACCCTGTTAGGCGGGTTGGCGGGCCTGGCATTGGCCTGGGTAGTGACTTTGCTGCTGGGCCAGACGGCCGTCACCATTCCCGTCCCCTGGGAACTCAGCCCATCCCCCCATTTTTTGCCCGGCGGCGCGCAGGAATTTGCGGTGGTTGTCCCGCTGGCGGCGCAAATATCGCCGGGGCTGGCGCTAGCGGCGCTGGGGTTATCGCTGGTCGCGGCAGCCCTGGTCGGCCTGTGGCTGCCGCGCCGCATTGCTAACATTAAACCTGCGGAGGTATTGCGAAGTGAGTGAACTATTACGTGCCGAATCATTGAGCAAGTCGTTTGGGGCAGTAACGGCCGTTAAGGAAATCAATCTGCACATCAATAGCGGCGAAATCGTGGCCATCATGGGCCGCTCCGGTTCCGGCAAAAGCACCGCCCTGCACCTGCTGGCCGGGCTGGAGAAACCGGGCAGCGGCCACGTTTTTTACCGGGGCCAAGACATCGCCGGGTTAGACGAAGATGCGCTGGCGCTGTGGCGGCGGGAACATATCGGCCTGGTTTTTCAAGCCTTTCACCTCATTCCCACCCTGAGTGCGCTAGAAAATGTCGCTTTTCCGCTGTATCCCAATGGCGTGCCCGCCGCCGAGCGCCGCCGAAGAGCGGCGGCGCGCCTGGAAATGGTGGGGCTGGCCAACCGTGCTACCCACCGCCCCTCGCGCCTGTCCGGCGGTGAGCAGCAGCGCGTGGCCATCGCCCGCGCTCTGATCAATGACCCCGGCCTCATCCTGGCCGACGAGCCAACCGGCAACCTGGACAGCGAAACAGGCCAGGAGATTCTGGCCTTATTTCATCGCCTGCGAGATGAGGCGGGCATCTCTTTTTTGCTTGTCACCCACGATGACGAAGTGGCGGCAACGGCCGACCGCGTCCTGCGGATGAAAGATGGAGAAATGATAGATGCGTAATGTTGTCCTATTGATATTTTTGATGTTCTTTCTGGCTGCCTGTGGTGCTGCCCCGGATGCAGGCACGGCGCCTGCCAACAGCGCCGCGCCTGCCAACAGCGCCGCGCCTGCCAACGGCGCGGTGCTGGTAGAGATTGTCTCGCTGGATCATGCGCCGATTCGCCCGGCGGTGCAGGAAGCCTTGGCGGTGGCGGCGGAATTTGGCGACAGGGTAGCGGTGCGGACCTACAATTTTGGCACGCCGGAAGGGGATGCCTTCGCCGCCGAACGGGATCTGACGGACCATACCCCGCTGGCGATTTTTGTAGATGGGGAAATGGAATTTGAGGTGGACGGCCGTTCCATCACCTTCTACAGCTTCCCACAGGGCGAAGGCACGGGCATGGTGGCCGAAGGGGTGTGGACCATGGCCGACTTACGGGCTGTGCTGGCCCAGGAAACCGACTAAGCTCAGGCCAGATGTTGTTCAATTGTGCTCAGGACGATTGCCAACGTGGGTACCTCTGGATTTCCCACTATGGTTCCATCCGCCTGGTGAATATGATGCGGCGCAAAGGGCAACTTGGGGTAATGAGCAACATTATCCCAACGCTGGATGAGTTGGTTTTGCGCATTTTGCCAGTGGAAGCTGTAAACGTAATCAATCATTTTACCATCGTTATCCAGCTCAATATATTCGGCAAATTCTAACAAGCCGCCATCTTCTAATAGGGCTCTGATACGCACCCGTCCATCATATTCGGAGACTTTTTGTATCAAAGTGGTGAAAGAAGCAACGGCCGTGCTTTCAATTAGTGAGTTTTGGTGGGACTGAAAGCGAGCTATTAGGATATTGTTCACGATGGGATGGTTTTGGAATCAAGGGTTTCTAAAGATTTCAATGTGTTTTGGTACATGCGCCAGACTCCATACCAATCAATGAAATCCACGTCATCGCCCATCTCACCGCTCTTGAATTTCTCGTGAAATTCAGATGACTCGAGCGCGTATTGGCTCTCGAATTGGTCAAGTTCAGCACGCAACTCATCCCGCTGTTTTATGAGAGCTTGCCGCTCACGGTCGAGTAACTTATCCAAAACAGGATCAATGACCGCATCAGATTCTCGACGGTGGGCTTTAAGAAAATGTGTAAGCCGTTCAGCTTTGTCGATCGTTGTTTCCATATCTGCATCTCCTCTCATGCATTATACTCAAAAGCGAGGCAGGTAGTTAGCTAATGTTAACATATCTAGTAGCCGAAATGCAGCATCGCTTTGGTCGTGCCCTGGGCAGCCTGCTGGGGGTAGCGCTGGGCGTGGCGCTGTTTATTGCCCTGATCGCCGCCGGTAACGGCTTCCGCGAAGCGGCGCGCCAGCCGTTAGCCGGCATTGGCGCCGACATCCTGATCAGCCGTCCGGATAACGCCGCTGCCGCCGCTGGGCAAACCACGCGCGGCGTGCGCCAGCCGTTCGGCCTGGCAACCCTGACGCTGGCGGAGGCGGCCGTGCTGCGCAATGTGTCCGGCGTCACCGCCGTGGGCGGCGGTCTGCTGCTGTGGGATTTCGGCGCGAATCGTTACCAGACATTGCTGGGTGTGGACGCAGCGGCTGAGCCTGCCGAAGCCGCCGTCGGCCCGGCGCGGGCGGCGGAGTGGCTTGTCAACGGCCGTTTCTTCCAGCCCGGCGAAACAGGCGTCATCGTCGTGGATCGCCACTACGCTGCTTTTTTTGGCCTGGAGCCTGGGGAGATGGTAGAGATTGGTGGACGGCCGTTTACCGTCATCGGCGTCATCGAGGTTCCCGGCGGCAACCAGGCGGCGGCAGCCAACTTTTACCTGCCCCTGGCCGACGCCCAGGCGCTGGCCGGGCTGACCGGCGACCAGATCAACCAAATTTACGTGCGGGCGGCGCAAGCCGGTGATGTGGAAAGGGTCGTTTCCGAAAGCGAGGTCCGCCTGGGCGACATTTCCGCCATGACCGCGCAGAGTATCGTGCAGGTGATGGGCGGCGTGGCGCAGGTATCTGACCGGTTTGCCGGAATAGCAGCGCTGGCGGCGCTGCTGGGTGGCCTTATTCTGACCGGCATCACCTTAAGTGCGGGCATCAACCTGCGTGCAGGCGAGATCGGGGTGATGAAAGCGACCGGCTGGCAGGCGCGGGACGTGCTGCGCCTGTTCACCGCCGAGGGGGTTCTGGTCAGTTTGCTGGGTGCGGCGCTGGGGATTGCGCTGGGCTGGCTGGCCGTCTTGATTTTGGGGCGGATTCCGGTAGATTTAACAGCAGTGGTGCCCGGAGCAGGCGCGATTCCCGATTTCGGGTCGGGGCCGGAAACAGCGGTCACGACCTTGCCTGCCCGGTTATCCTGGCAAATGGTGGCCTTGTCGGTGGTGACCGCCATGTCCGGTGGCGGTCTGGCGGCATACATCTCCGCCCGCCGCGCCGCCCGATTGAAACCGGCGGACGCGCTGCGCAGCGGGAGATAAACAACATGGCGGCAATAAGCGGCGCCAATGGAAACGATGTCTGCAAAAATCCTGATTATCGACGATGAGCAAAGTATTCTGAACCTGGTAACCGCTTTCCTACGCCCGGAGGGATACCAGATTGAGGTGGCGCTGGACGGCTCCTCCGGCCTGCAAGCCGCGCAAACATTCAAACCCGATCTGATTGTTCTGGACATCATGCTGCCAGGAATGGATGGACTGGAGCTGCTCGCGCGGCTGCGGCGGGAATCCGACGTCTACGTCATTATGCTTACGGCTAAAAATGAGGAAACGGACAAAATCGTCGGCCTATCCGTGGGCGCCGACGATTATCTAACCAAGCCATTCAGCCCGCGCGAACTGGTCGCACGCATCAAAGCCGCATTGCGCCGTCTGCAGGCGGGCAGCGATCTGCCGGAGAGCCAGCTGCTGCGCTATCAGCACCTGCGCATCGATCTGGCTGCCCGCCGTGTATGGGTCCATGAACAGGAAGTGGAATTGACTTCTACAGAATTTGATCTGCTCAAAACGCTGGCCGCCCATCCCGGCATGGTTCTCAGCCGGGAGCAGCTGCTGGAGCAGGTGTGGGGGCAGGATTTCTTCGGCGAAATCCGGGTAGTGGATGTGCATCTGGGCCATGTGCGCCAGAAACTGGGTTCGCAGCACGGCATCGTCACCGTGCGCGGTGTGGGGTACCGGTTTGAGGCGGGGAGAGCGTGAGGATGATCCCGTATTTTCGCCGCTGCCTGCGCTGGAAGCTGTTTTTCTCTTACCTGGCGGTGGTGCTGGTCGGCGCGGTGGTGTTGATTGCGGCGATGGAAATCGCTGTGCCCCGGGCCTTCGCCCGCCACCTGGCCACCATCGAGGCGTTCACCGGCGGCGACCACATCATGGACCCGGCCGGCTCCGCCCACCTGGTGGATGATTTGTTTGTGCAGTTTCGAACGGCCGTTACCGAAGCCACCCTCATCGCCACGACGTTGGCCACCCTGATTGCCATGACCATCAGCGCCTTCATTGCCCGGCGCGTCATCGCCCCGGTGCGCGACATGATGCACGCCAGCCGGCAGATCGCCCAGGGAAATTACGGCCGTCGCGTCGCCACCCCAAACAACCGTCCGCCCACTGACCTTGACGAAATGGGGCAGTTAGCCCATAGCTTTAACCAGATGGCGGCCCAATTGGAAGAATCTGATGCCCTGCGCCGCCAGCTTATTGGCGACGTCTCCCACGAACTCACTACCCCCTTGACCGTCATCAAAGGTTCAATGGAAGGCTTAATTGATGGCGTGCTGCCGCCAGAACCGGAAACTTTCCAGCAGGTGTACCACGAAGCAGCCCGTCTACAGCGTTTGGTCACCGATTTACAGGAACTCAGCCGCATCGAGTCACGCGCTTACCCGCTGCACATCCAGCCGGTTGATTTGGGAGCGCTGGCGCGCAAGATCGCTGGGCAATTGCGCCGCCAATTTGACGATAAAGGGGTACAGTTGAACGTCCACATCCCCGCCGCGCTGCTCATGGCCGAAGCGGACCCGGACCGCATGGCGCAGGTATTGATCAACCTGATCGGCAACGCGCTGCAATACACTCCGGCGGGCGGACAGGTGGATCTATTCGTGCAGCGCAAAGACAGTGGCATCCAGATCGCCGTTGCCGACACCGGTATCGGCATTCCCGCCGATTATTTGCCACATCTGTTTACCCGTTTTTACCGCGTGGACAAATCGCGGGCGCGGGCCAGCGGCGGCAGCGGCATTGGGCTGACCATTGCCCGGCATCTGGTAGAGGCGCATCACGGCCGTATCTGGGCTGAAAGTGAGGGGGTGGGACAGGGCAGCCGCTTTTTGGTCTGGCTGCCGCTGACGCAGGCCGTGCCGGCATCAGCGCAGAGCTGATACCACACGTTTCGCCGCCGCGTTCAGAGAATCCATTTGCGGTGGATGTTTCTCAGGCTGATGTAAAAAAGGACCAGGCAAAAACCAACCATCACCACAAAGCTGAGGGCGAAAGGCATCGTGTTCTGGCCGTGAATGGCGCCGTGCAGTACATCCACCCCATACGTCAGGGGCAGCGCATAAGCCAGCGGGCGCAGCAACAGGGGCAGGGCGGCAACGGGGAAGAACAGCCCGCAGAGGAAGATCATCGGAAAGCGGAAAAAGTTGGAAAACGTCTGCGCTTCAAACACTTCACTGACGGAGACGGCGATCACCAGCCCCAGGAACGTGGAGGCGATGGCGATCAGGAAGATGGTGGGGAGAACGGCCGTCCACACAACCGCCGACAGATCTGCCAGAAACGCCGCCAGCAGCACCGGCACAAAGGCATTGACCACGCCAAACAGGATCGCCCCGCCCGTCTTGGCCAGCATGAGCAGCTCCAGCGGGATGGGCGCCAGCAGCAGCCGGTCAAAGGAGCGGTTCTTTTTCTCGAACGTCACCGTCACCGCCAGCATAGAGGTAGTTCCGAACAGGATGGAGATGGCAATGACGCCGGGCAGCAGGGTGAGCGTGTTTTCCAAACCACTGCCAGAACGGATGAAAAACATCCCCGTCCAGGCAATGGGAAATATCAACCCCCAACTGATATTCGGCGGCTTGAGATAGTAGGCGCGCATGTCCTTGCCCACAATACTCCAGAACGCGATCCACTGTTTCATACGCCGCCCCCGATTCTTTCCTTCTCTTTTTTCATCGTCTCTGCCGCCAGCCCCGTCACCTGCACAAACACCTCCTCCAGCGACGGCTGCCGCCGCCGCGCCTCCATAACCTCGACCCCCTGATCTTCCACGAACCGCACCAGCGGCCCGATGCGGATCGCCTCCGTTGCGGTGACGTGGATCTGGTTTTTAGATACCGTATGGAAATTCAAGTGCGGAAATGCGCCGACCAGCGCGGCACACAACACCGCCGCCGAGTTGGTAACAGAGAAAAGCATCGCCTGCATTTCCTGCACAGGCTGCAAAAGGTTGGTCACGGTATCTATTCTGGCAATTTGACCCTTGACGATAAAGGCGATGCGGTCGCACAGGCGCTCCGCTTCTTCGATGTAGTGCGTGGTGAGGAAGATCGTGGTGCCGTTGTGGTGCAGGTCGGCGATCAGCTGCCTGATCTGGCGCACACTCTCCACATCAATGCCCGTCGTTGGCTCATCCAGAAACAAAATCCGTGGGCGATGAATGATGCCTGCGGCAATAGTCAATTTGCGCTTCATCCCTTTGGAGTAGCCGGCGAATTTGCGATCGGCGGCCTCTTTCAGGCCAAACAGGGCCAACAGTTCCCGCGCCCGCGCCTGGCGTTCGTCTTTGCCCATGCCGTACAGGGCGGCGCAAAAACAAAGGTTGTCAAAGCCGGTCAATTCAGGATAGAGGTTGCTGTCATCCGGGACGATGCCGATCAGGTGCTGGGCCGCCTTGGGATTTTGCGAACAATCGATGCCCGCAATGTGAATGGTTCCCGCGTCCGGCCGGGCCAGCCCGGTCAACATATTGATCGTGGTCGTTTTCCCGGCACCATTGGGACCCAGGAAACCGAAAAGCTCCCCCTGACGTACCTGGAAATTGATGTGGTCTACGGCCAATACCGGAGCCGCCTTGCCCCGTGCCTGCCCGTAGGACTTGGTCAGGTTTTTGACCTCAATTGCATTCGTTGTCATGTGACCGCCAATTCAGAGAAAAAATCCGGTCCGGAGCGTACTGCGAGGCGCACAAAATGCTCGTGGCCCAGGAACAAGCGCCGGCGTTCAAGCGACGCGCGGGTGATAGGAGAGGTATGCAGTTGAGAGGCATGGCAATGAATGGCTTTCATCTTCATCTCCCAAACTTCGCTCACGTTGATACTCAATGTGATGGCGCGGTCCGGCAGGGCATGGATTTGGTGCATGTCCAGGGCATCGGCGAGGGATTGGGGGACGGCCAGGGTGTAAAGGGCATTGACTTCGGCCGAACGCCGGTATGCTTCCACCGCGTATTTTCCCATGGCAATGTGGTCGGGATGACCGGAGATTCCATCCGGACCAAAGGTAAGCATCACCTGCGGACGCAAATCGGCCAGCACGGCCAGGATGTCAGCGATAATGGTTTCGGGGTCGGCTTCGGCGAGACGGCCGTCTTCGTAATCCAGCAGAATCGGCGGCTCAATTCCCAGGGCGGCGCAGGCGCAGCGCAGTTCCCCTTCGCGCAAAGCGGGCAAGTCTGCGGGCGTACACAATGGCGGTTCGCCGCACGATCCGGCCTGCCCGCGGGTGGCCGTCAAGACCTGCACCCGCACGCCGCGACGAGCCAGAATCGCTAATGTCCCGCCAGAGCGGTAGGTCTCGTCATCGGGATGAGCGAAGACAGCCAACAAGCTTTTCTCACGCATCATTCGCTGCTTTCCGTGAATTCATCAGGGCTGATTTCTTGAAACAATTCCCGCGCCTGCGCGTAAGCTTTGGTTAACATCTCTTCCCCGGCTGGCGTAGCGGTGTAATATTTGCGCACTTTGCCTTCAACTACTTGTTTTTCCGATACGAGATAGCCCTGTTCTTCCAAACGATGCAGGATGGGGTACAGTGTTCCCGGGCTGAGATCGTAGCCGTGGGTTGCCAATTCGCGAATCATCTCCAGGCCATAAATCGGCTCCTGAGTCGCGTGATATAAAATATGAATCTTGATAAAACCGAGGAAAAAATCGCGTAACATGAGTATCGTTTTTCGTTAAATATTGCCGCTGTTATCAGACAGTAGAATAGTGGTATTTTCCAGTCCAGACAAATGATGAATGTCACATTGGGCAGCAATACAGCCCAGTTTTTCTACTCGTCCAGAGGCACAATCAGTTGGTGGTTTGGTGTGAAAAATTGCCGGTAGGAGAGGAAAGCGGCCGTTAATCCGGTAAAAGCAGCCGCGCCGATGAGCATGTACATGACAATCATCTGCAACTGCACCGCTTCCAATGGGGAAGCGCCGGCCAGGATCATGCCGGTCATCGCCCCCGGCAGTTGAATCAGCCCCACCGTTTTGGTGGAATCTATAATGGGCATCATGCCGCTTTGCAGAGCGGTCTTCAGAAAAGAATCGGCCGCCTGCCGCCGGGTAGCGCCCAGGGCCAGAGCGGTTTCAATTTCCAGGCGACGGCCGTTCACCTCTTCCCGCACCCGTCGCATCACCAACGAACAAACATTCATCGCGTTCCCCACCACCATTCCGGCAATCGGAATGATCTCCTGCGCCGAGGGGGTAAAAATGCGCAGCCCCAGCAGCAACCCCAATGTCAGCGCCGCGCCCACAGTGATGGAAAGCAGCGCCACCGGACGTGCCTGGGGAATGCCCGCACCGCGTCGCCCGGAGGTATGCCCGGCAATGAGGGTCATGACGCCGATAATTGCCAGCACCGCCCATGGATTGTCTACGGCAAAGATGATGTTGAGGGCATAGCCAATGAGCGTTAGCTGGATGAACGCGCGCACAACGGCCGTTACCATCTGTTTTTCCAAATCGAGGGTCTGCCAGCGGGAAATGAGCGCGGCCAGCGCCACCAGCGCCAGCGCCGCCAATACCCGCGTCAGTTCACTCATAACGGGCAGATCAAACATCGTTTCGCCTCAACCCAGTTCTCCGACAGCAAAAGCCGCTGCCAGGTGCCGACTGCCGGGGCGGAACAGGTGTGCAGGCTCCCCCTCATCCACTACTTGCCCCTGCACCAAGAGGTAAATGCGGTCGGCTACGCGCTGCGCCTGCGCCGCGTTGTGCGTCACCCACAAAATAGACAAACCCAATGTCCGGCGTAATTTGGTCATCGTTTCCTCAATGTGGCGGGTGGCCGCAGGGTCCAGGGCGCTGGTCGGTTCGTCCAACAGCAGCATGGCCGGTTCTGTAGCCAGCGACCGGGCAATGGCCACCCGCTGCGCCTGCCCGCCGGAAAGGGTTCGGCTATCCTGGTGGCTCAAATCCGGCGACAAATCGGCTAAAGCCAGCAAGTGGGTGATGTCGCTGGGGGACAACGGCCGTTTCTGCAATATCGCTCCATAGCCCACGTTCTCCGCCACCGTACCGGGCATCAGCCACACCTGCTGAAACACCATGCCCACCTGTCGGCGCAGTGCCAGCACGTCCATGCCGGTTACATCCCGGTCGTCCACAAACACAGCACCGGCGGGTGGCTCTGTCAGCCGGTTGATACAGCGCAGCAGGCTGCTTTTGCCGCTGCCGCTGGGACCCAGCAGGCAGACTATCTCCCCTGCCCCAACGGACACAGACGCCTGGTCAAGCACACGCTGCCCGCTGCGGTACAGCGTTAATTCCCGAATGGTGATAGTTGGTTCCATGCTTATCCTAACAGCAACCAAAAAGCTTGACAGTACATTACCGTTCCATATAATCGGCAAACGATAACGAAGCACGATAATAATACCTGTTAAAAGCCATTTGGCAACGTCGAATGTCATATGAACAAGATGACTTTTATTAACCTAACATCTCCTTGGCTTTTCCGCCGGGCAAGGCCAGAAACATCCCAAACCAAATGAGGAAAAGGAATGAACGAATCTGAACAAGAAGAAGTAGCCCCTGACGAAAAGCGCGGCTCTGTGGCTGAAGTGGCCCGTCTGGCACTCAGGTTAGGCTTCACTGCTTTTGGCGGCCCAGCGGCGCATATCGCCATGCTCCATGATGAGGTTGTCACGCGGCGCAAATGGATCAGCGAACAGCGTTTTCTGGACATGCTGGGCGCGACAAACCTCATTCCCGGCCCCAATTCGACGGAGATGGTTATTCACGTGGGGCATATCAGAGCCGGTTACGCTGGATTGATAGCTGCGGGCGTGGGGTTTATCTTTCCAGCAGCGGCGATTGTCCTGGCCCTGGCCTGGCTCTACGTCAACTATGGCACGACTCCCACGGCCGAATGGTTACTTTACGGCATTAAGCCCGTGATCATCGCCATTGTTCTTCAGGCGTTATGGGGCCTGGGGCGAAAAGCAGTGAAAGGATCGTTTCTGGGCATCGTGGGCGGGGTGGTCTTTGTACTTTATCTGGTTGGTTTCGATGAACTGTTGCTCCTTTTTGCAGCTGGGCTGTTGGTGGCAATCATTCAGTACGGCCGTCACCGTTTCGCGCGGGGAGACAATATTGAGCAAAAATTAGCTTCGCTGCCCGACGACAAGACGATTGTCGCCTACTGCCGCGGGCCTTACTGCGTGATTGCTGATGATGCCCTGGCTGTGTTGGCGGCAAACGGCCGTCGCGTTGCTCGCCTGGAGGAGGGGGTGCTGGAATGGCAGCAGGCCGGCCATGCCGTGAGTTATGAATTTTGAACTTTTAATTTCCCCCATACAAGGAGAGAACGTGGACGAGACAAAAGTAAAAAACATGCTTCTGATTATCAATAATGCGCCCTACGGGGATGAACGGCCGTACAACGCCCTGCGCCTGGCTTTGAATCTGGTCAAGCGCGCCGGCGTCAAGGTCCGGGTATTTCTCACCGCGGACGGCGTGCTGTGCGCCCGCAAAGGGCAAAAAACGCCCGCCGGCTATTACAACATCGAAACCATGATCAAATCCCTGGCCCGGCGCGGCGAAGTGGCCACCTGAGGCTCCTGCAGTGAGGCTCGCGGGCTCGAGCCAGAAGACAAAATCGCCGGTGTTATGGCCGGTAGTATGGATTTACTGGGAGATTGGACGCTGGAAGCGGACCAGGTGATTGTCTTTTGATGGCCGGATCAGGGGAACAGAACCCGGGTATCAGTGCCGACAGCGCCACGCCACGGATTCAGCTGGGTCTGCGCGCCAACTGGCGGCAGTTTGCGCTGCTGATTGTCGTCAATGCTTTTGTCGGCGCCATGGTGGGACTGGAGCGCACCGTGGCGCCGCTGATTGCCGAAGCGGATTTTGGTTTGGTCTCGCGCACGGCCGTGCTCTCTTTCATCGCCACGTTTGGCATCGTTAAAGCCATCTCTAACCTGTTCGCCGGTGGCCTGGGCGATCGCTGGGGACGCAAGCGGATTCTTATCGCCGGCTGGCTGGCGGGGCTGCCGGTGCCGCTGCTGATCATCTTCGCCCCCAGCTGGGGCTGGATCGACTTTGCCAACGTGCTGCTGGGCATCAACCAGGGGTTGTGCTGGTCGACGACGGTGATTATGAAGATTGACCTGGTCGGCCCCAAGCAGCGCGGCCTGGCGATGGGCCTGAACGAGTTCGCCGGTTATCTGGCGGTGTCGCTGGCGGCGCTGGGCAGCGGCTATCTGGCTGCTGCCTACGGGCTGCGTCCGGCCCCCTTCCTGCCCGGTCTGGCGCTGGCCGCACTGGGACTGCTGTTTTCCATCTTCTTTGTGCGCGAGACGCGGCCGTTCACCGACCTGGAGGCGCATCTTGGCGGCGCGGAGAAGCCGGAGGATGATACTCCCTCTTTTGCCCAGGTTTTGCTGCTGACCAGTTGGAAGAACAAAACGCTTTTCTCGGTGAGCCAGGCGGGTATGGTCAACAACCTGAATGACGGCATGGTCTGGGGATTGCTGCCACTGTTTCTGGCCGGGTTTGGTCTGTCGGTGGCGCAGATCGGGCTGCTGGCGGCAACGTATCCAGGTGTGTGGGGCGCGAGCCAACTCTTCACCGGGGCGCTGAGTGACCGGATTGGGCGGAAAGGTTTGATTGCCGGCGGGATGTGGGTGCAGGCGGTGGGCATTGGGCTGCTGGTGTGGGGACAGAGTTTTTCCTGGTGGTTGACGGCCGTTGCCCTGCTAGGTTTAGGAACGGGCATGGTGTATCCGACGCTGCTGGCAGCCATTTCCGATGTGGCCCATCCCACGTGGCGTGGTTCGGCGGTGGGCGTCTACCGGCTGTGGCGGGACGGGGGTTACGCGGTGGGGGCGCTGGCGTCCGGCTTCCTGGCCGATTTGCTGGGGATGGGGGCAGCCATTGTCGCCATTGGTGCCCTTACTTTTCTGTCGGGCGTGGTGGTAACGGCCGTTATGCGGGAGACGCTACCCGGGCATACACCGAATATCATCCCGGTGGAAGTGTCAGAAATTAGCGAAGTGGGAATCAAGGAAAGGCATTTCTGACACATCTGGATACCAGTCATCGACTAACCTTAGTGTACAGTTTCGTCCTTTTGCTCCAAAAACGCCGTTCTCAAACGCAGCCTCCAAGCCACACCGCGCCAACCTGCCCGCTACATCATCAGCCACCCCCAAACAGGCATCGTCAGCATCCCTCAGACCTGGGCCATCCTGGGGCAAGAGGC
Source organism: uncultured Anaerolinea sp. (assembly GCA_964504445.1). Lineage (GTDB taxonomy): Bacteria > Chloroflexota > Anaerolineae > Promineifilales > Promineifilaceae > JACSRF01. The sequence goes on from CAZDEO010000070.1 coordinate 22,735, forward strand.
CATAGAAAGTCCGCCGCCAACGGTTACGGCCGTTCCCCCCGTCACCCTCCACACCCTCCTGGCATTGGCTAAACTGGTACAAACCATGCAAACCCATGCCCCGGAGGAGACCCATGACCCTGCCCCCACCATCCCCCAGGCCGCTGACCTGGGAAAACCTGCCACCAGCCCAACAGCAGGAATTGACCCGCCTGCTGGCCGCCCTGCTCACCCAATACCTGACAGCCCAAACAAACCACAGGCGCAACCCACAAACCCAGGAGGTGACCGATGAGCGACCACCCCAAAATCCATGAACGCCATCGCCAACGCTGGGCCTACGTCTACATCCGCCAATCCACCCTGCGCCAGGTGGCCGAACACCAGGAATCCCAAGACCTACAATACCAGCTCGCCGCCCGCGCCCGCAGCTGGGGCTGGCCCGCCGAACGCATCGTCGTCATAGACGAAGACCTGGGCAAATCGGGCGTCAGCAGCAGCCAGCGCGCCGGCTTCCAACGCCTCTTCACCGACGTCGGCACCGGCAAAGTGGGCATGCTGCTCGTCACCGACGTCTCCCGCCTGGCCCGCAACTGCGCCGACTGGTACCAACTGCTCGACCTGGCCGCCATCAACCACGTCCTGGTCAGCGACAGCGGCGGCGTCTACGACCCCCGCGCCTACGACGACCGCCTGCTGTTGGGCGTCAAAGGCGCCTTTTCCGAAGCGCAGTGGCACATCATGCGCCAGCAGATGCAGGCGGCGCGGCTGAACAAAGCCAAACGGGGCGAACTGGCGCTGCGCCTGCCCATTGGCTACGAACGGCTGCCCAACGGCCAGGTCATCTTCACCCCCGACGAGCAGGTGCAGAGCAGCATCCGTCAGGTGTTCACCCTCTTTCGCCGCCTGGGCAGCGCCCACGCCGTGCTCTGCCATCTGCAAGAGACAGGGCTGCGCCTGCCGCGCCAGAGCCGCAACGCCCTCGGTCAACCGCTCATCATCTGGGACAAACCGGGTTACAGCCAGGTGTACCAGATACTCAAGCTGCCCGCCTACGCCGGGGTCTATGCCTACGGGCAGCGGCAGCGGGATGGGCTGCCGGGCGCACCGGGCGCGCGCTACGGCGGGCGGCTGCCCCCGGAGCAATGGCAGGTCTTGCGCGCCGATGCCTTTCCTGGCTATATTAGCTGGGAGGATTACATGGAAAACCAGGAGCGATTGGCCCACAACTGGCAAGCTACGCCCTTTGCCGACCCGGCTCACCCGCAAGCCAATCACGGCGCGCGGACCCAACCTTTTTCCGCTAAAGGAGCGGCCGGTAAGGGGCGGGCGCTGCTGGTCGGGATGGTCATCTGCGCCCGCTGCGGGCGGCCCATGCGCGTGCGCTACCGCGACAAACCCGCCTACGTCTGCGAGGCGACCAAGCGCCAGTTCAACGAGCCGCGCTGCCAATTCTTCCCCTATGCCCACGTTGACCAGGCGGTGGTGGCGGCCTTTCTGGAAGCAGCACGGCCAGCGGCGGTGGCCGCGGCCGTCGCCGCCGTGGCCGAGATGACGACGCAGCAGGCGGCCTTGCGCCAGCAGTGGGCGCAGCAGTTGGCACGGGCGCAGTACGAAGTAACGTTGGCCCAAACGCGCTATGAGCAGGTAGACCCGCAGCTGCGTCTGGTGGCGGCAGCGCTGGAACGGGCGTGGGAGGCGGCCTTGCAAGCCCAAGTCCAGTTGGAACAGGAGTGGGAACAGGTGCAGGCGGCGCATCTGCCCGCCATTTCTGCCGCGGAGGTGGCGCTGGTGCAGCAAATGGCCGCCGATTTGCCGGCCTTGTGGGCGGCGGAGACGACGACATTGGCCGACCGCAAACGGCTGCTGCGCGCGCTGATCGCCGATGTGACCCTGGACAGCACGCAGGAAGCCGGCGTCACCCACATCGCCGTACGCTGGCAGACGGGGGCGGTGACGCGCCTGACGGCCGACCGTCCACGCCACGGTCATCCCTCCAACCCGCAGTTGTTGCAGCGCGTGCGCGAGCTGGCGGCCGCCGGGCATCATGATGCGACGATTGCTGCCATGCTCAACCAGGAGGGCCTGGTCAGCAGTTGGCATGTGAAGGATGACCCGGCGTATGTGCCGGGGCAGCCGGTAGCCTATTGGGACAAGGCGCGGGTGCAGCATTTGCGCTATAAGCATGGCATTACTGCTAATCCGACGGCGGGGGGCTTTGTCCCGGCGCAAGAAGCGGCCGAGCGGTTGGGCGTTTCCATCTCGGTGCTGCTGGACTGGTTCCGGCGTGGGCTGCTGCCGGGGCGGCAAGCGCAGCCTGGCGCGGCGGTCTACATTCCGCTGGATGAGGCGCTGGTTTACCGGCTGAGCGGGCGAGCGCCACGCGACTTGCCTGCTCGCAGTTGGCCGCAGCTGGTCCCGCTGTCGCAGGCGGCCGCTCACTGGCAGCTAGGGGCTGGGGAGTTGCCGGTGGGGGTCAGGAACGGCCGTTTTCTCACCTGGCGGCTGGAACACGGCCGTCAGTATCGTTGGTATGTGCAAGAAAATATCACGGATTCAGCACAACCCGCTGATTCCCTACCGAAATGAGGTGTATTATGTGTGTTATCTTAACCGCTTCCTGTCAGCGGACACCATTGTACCTGATCCTAGCAATCCACAAAGTTACAATCGCTACACCTACGCCTTAAATAATCCCTTTCGGTATATAGATCCAACCGGCCATTGTAGCTTTGACGTTAACGGCAACATCGACCGATTTGACTGTTCCCTGGACGAGTTTGACGCCATGCCGATAGCTGAACGAGAACGCTGGATGAGGCAATTCATGGACCAGGTTCCCGGTGCTGCCAACTGGTTCAACAACATTGTGGGGATCATTGAGGGCTTT
>CAZDEO010000071.1:0-2507 GCA_964504445.1 uncultured Anaerolinea sp.
CCTCCTAATCAGCTTACTGAGCCAGATTCTCTTGCAAAAACCGAGAGAATCTACGGCGAAGGACGCGAGGCGGAAACTTTTCAGGCCCCGGAGGAAATTGACGAGACGCCGGTGCAGCAGCTGGCTCTGGAAACGTACGAGCGCAGCCTGGGCATGGCCCGATCGATTGAATACCGTGAGGTCCATGTTGGCCCCGTGGCTGACTTTACGCCCTCCGGTCGTAAAGTGATTGAGGCTGAAGGGCTGTCGATTGGGGTCTTTTTGGTGAACGGTCGTTGGCATGCCCTGCAAAATAGCTGCCTGCACCGTGGCGGCCCGGTGTGTCAGGGACCCTTGGAAGATGGCGTGCTCACCTGCCCCTGGCACGGTTACCAGTACAAGCTGGAAACTGGCGAACTGCTGCTGGACCCGGACGCAAAGCTGCCGCGCTACCCGGTAGAAGTACGCGACGCGGAGGTTTACCTGCAAATTCCGGTGCTGGTACGGGACGAAGTGGATATCGCTCTGGATGATCTGTTTGCCCAGGCGGATGAGGCAGCGGCCGGCCCGGCCGCCGGGCCACGGCTGGCGCCCAATGAATTCCATACGGCCGATTTGTCGCCGGGAGAAATCAAGCTACTGACCGTGAATGGTGTCCGCGTGGCGGTGTACAATGTAGACGGCGTTTTCTACGCTACCCAGGATGCCTGCACCCACGTTGACGGCCCCCTCAGCGAAGGGGAGCTGGCGGGGGCGCAGGTAATCTGTCCCTGGCACGCCTCCTGTTTCGACGTGAAAACCGGCGCGGTGCTGAAAGGCCCGGCCACCAGGCCGCTGCGCACGTTTGTGGTGGAAATTGATGGTGACATCGGCCGGGTGGTGTAATCACAGGCAGCCCGGCCAGATTTCCGTCCGGAAAAACGACGTATCGCCGCTTTCGTAACGTTTAGCAGACGATACCCTGCTATGATGAGGACATGATGACAACTTTACGAGGATTTTGGCGCAATTTCAGAGGGCAGAAAGAGGCAGAGATGGTGGCAACAGCCGTTTCCCTACCGACTCCTACCACCCAGATCCACAATCTCGATCTGGACATTGCCCCCAACGATCCGCTGCTGGCTTACGTCCAGCAAAACCCCGGCGTGCTCGATGTGGAGCAGCTCAAGCTGGACTCGCCCGCGCTGGTCGCCATGCGCCAAGCAGGCATCCGGCTGGTCGTGCCCTTAGTGAGCCAGGGCGAGCTGATTGGCCTCATCAACCTGGGCTCACGCCTCAGCGAGCAGGAATATTCCAGCGACGACTACAAGCTGCTGGCCGATCTGGCCACGCAGGCCGCGCCCGCGCTGCGGGTGGCCCAACTGGTCAAGCAGCAGCAGCAAGAAGCGGCCGAGCGGGAGCGCATCGAGCAAGAGCTGAAAGTGGCGCGGCTCATCCAGCAAACCTTGCTGCCGCAAGAGCTGCCCGCCCTGGACGGCTGGGGCGTGTCCGCCTACTACCAGCCTGCCCGTGCCGTCGGTGGCGACTTTTATGACTTCATCTATTTTGACGACGGCCGTATCGGTTTCATCGTCGCTGATGTGACGGACAAAGGGGTGCCCGCCGCCCTGGTGATGGCCACCACCCGCACTCTGCTGCGCGCTGCTGCGGAACGGTTGGAAGCGCCCGGCGCAGTCCTGGCCCGCACCAACGACGTGCTGGTGCAGGAAATTCCGCCCAAAATGTTTGTTACCTGCTTCTACGCCGTGCTCAATCCGGCCACCGGTCATTTGCGCTACGCCAACGCCGGGCACGACGTGCCCTACCACGCCACCGCCGACGGCGTGGTGGAGCTGCGGGCCACCGGCATGCCGCTGGGCCTGATGCCCGGCATGGGTTACGACGAAAAAGAGACAACGCTGGCCCCCGGCGAATACGTGCTGCTCTACAGCGACGGCCTGGTGGAGGCGCACAATCCGCAGCGGGAGATGTTTGGCTTTCCCCGCCTGCAAGAACTGTTGGCCACCCACGGCGACGGCGACACGCTCAAAGATTTTCTGCTGGACCAGTTGGCCGCCTTCACCGGTCCGGGCTGGGAGCAGGAGGATGATGTGACGCTGGTGACGCTGCAAAGGGAAGAGTCGGTAATGTCGCTGCGCGACCGCTTCGCGTACGGTGAACGGTTATCGGTGATCGGTGAACCGGTTGAATTTGAGATTGTGTCGGCGCCGGGAAATGAGCGGCTGGCGATGGAGCGGGTGGCGGAGGTGGTGGGTGATTGGCTGCCTGCGGCGCGGTTGCAGAAGTTGAAAACGGCCGTTGCCGAAGCCACCATGAACGCCATGGAACACGGCAACCAATACGACTCCGACAAACCGGCGCGACTAAAACTGTCCGTAGAAGAAACCTCGATTCGCATCACCATTACCGACGAGGGCGGCGGCCCGCCGTTGAAAACGGCCGCCGCGCCCGACCTGGAAGCAAAGCTGGCGGGTGAACAGTCGCCGCGCGGCTGGGGGTTGTTCCTCATCCAAAACATGGTGGATGAG
>CAZDEO010000071.1:2607-25336 GCA_964504445.1 uncultured Anaerolinea sp.
CTCGACCTGCACGGTGAGATCAACAGCCTGGCCGACGCCGCCCTGGACACCGCCTACAGTAAAGCTGAGCAGAGCAATCCGCCCAAAATTGTGCTCAACTTTGCCGGGGTAGATTACATCAACAGCACGGGCATCGCCCTGATCGTGGGGCTGCTGGCCAAAGCACGCGCCGCCCATACCCCGCTGGCCGCCACCGGACTCAGCGAGCATTACCGCGAGATTTTTACCATTACCCGTTTGTCAGATTTTATGGAGATACAGTAAACGTTTATTTACAAGGAGACTTCATGAGTGGGCATGCCACCACGCATGAAAATCCGTAGCCCAGGTTACTAAACCTGTATATCTTCCAGGTTTGGCAACCTGGGTTACATTTTCAAGGGAGAAATCGAAATGCCTGATCAACTGACCACCAACGTCCGCTCCGTCAACGGCCAAACCAGCATCATTGATGTGCAGGGCGACCTCACCGCGCAGTCCGAAGAGACACTCATGGCTGCCTACACCGCCGCCTCACAAAATGGGGTCAAAGCCATCATCCTCAACTTTGAGGGACTGGATTACATGAACAGTTCCGGTATCGGCCTGCTGGTGACCATGCTCATCCGCGTGCAGCGCCAGAAGCAGCGCCTGCTGGCCTATGGTCTGACGGACCATTACCAGCAAATATTCGAGCTGACTCGCTTAAACGAAGCGATTGGCATTTTCGCCGATGAAGCCGCGGCCAGAACGGCCGTACTATCACCTGCCTGATCTTTCCGAACTGCACTCAAAACCGGATACGCACCTACTCAAAAGGAGATTTATCATGGACAAATCGACCTCTGATAAACGCACGCCACGTAACGCCGCCAGTTGGGCGCAGCCCGTTGAGCGTATGAGCGTGGGCGACGTGCCAGCAAACGCCATTAACCTCAATGTGGCCGGACGCCGGCCCACCAGCCCGCTGCAAGGCTTCGGCCAATTGTGGCAGAAAACGTATCGCATCCACTTTGCTACGGCCGTTGACCCGCAAATGGTGATCAAAGAGTGGAAAGCCCACTTCCCTGAATTTTGGCCGCAGGGCAACCACTTCTTCGGCTCCGTCAGCGGCGTAGCCCCGGGCGACGTGGCCGTGCTCAATGTAGCCGGACCGGGCGGCATGAAGCTCTCCACCGGCATTCGCGTCATCTACGCCGACGACGAATCCTTCTCTTTCATGACGCCCGAAGGCCACATGTTTGCCGGCATGATTACCTTCAGCGCCGGCGTAGAAGATGGCCAGACTGCGGCCCAGATTCAGGCCCTGATCCGCGCCAATGACCCGGTGTACGAGATGAGCTTTCGGCTGGGCTTTGGCCACAAGGCCGAAGACGCCTTCTGGCAACAGACCCTGCATAACCTGGCGGCGCACTTCGATACCACCGGAACCGTCACGCAGCGTAACATTCTCGTCGATAAAAAGGTACAATGGTCAAAGGCGAAGAACATCTGGCAAAACGCGGCCATCCGCACCGGCCTCTACATGCCCATTTACCTGATCAAGCGGCTGGCGCGCAAAGCCTGAATCGAAAATCGTCAATCGTCAATCGAAAATGGCTCTTCGGAAATTCAGGGGGTTGGTAAAACGTAAAACGTAAAGCGTAACCAGAGTAAGGGCTCCTTACGTTTTACGCCATGAACCCCACGAAATTCTGAAGACCGTCGAAAATTTGCATGCCTGATTATGACGCAATTGTAGTAGGTTCTGGTCCCAATGGACTGGCGGCGGGGATCACCCTGGCACGGCAGGGCTTGCGCGTGCTGCTGCTGGAAGCCAAAGCCACCGTCGGCGGCGGCATGCGCACGGCCGAATTGACCCTGCCCGGTTTTCGCCACGACGTCTGCTCCGCTATTCATCCACTGGGGATGGGGTCGCCCTTTTTCAGGAGCCTGCCGCTGGCCGATTATGGCCTGGAATGGATTCAGCCCGACGCGCCGCTGGCCCATCCATTTGACGGCGGCGCGGCCGTTGCCCTGCACCAATCGCTCGACGAAACGGCCGATTTGCTGGCCGGCGACGGCCTGGCTTACCGTCGCCTCTTCGCGCCACTCGTCGCCGATTGGGATAAAATTGCTCGCGAATTTTTAGGCCCGCTCAGCCTGCCGCGCCACCCGTTGGCGATGGCCCAGTTTGGCCTGCGCGCTCTTTGGCCCACCACCACGTTGGTCAAAGCGCTGTTTCGCAGCGAACGAGCGCGCGCCCTCTTTGCCGGGCTGGCCGCCCATTCGATCATGCCGCTGGAGTGGCCGCTAACGGCCGCTTTTGGCCTGATGCTGGGTACGCTGGGGCATCGCTTTGGCTGGCCGCTGCCCCGCGGCGGCAGCCAATCGATTGCCGACGCGCTGGCCGCCTTTTTTACCGATTTGGGCGGGGAGATTGTCACCAACAATGAGGTGAAATCTTTGGCGGAGCTGCCGCCGGCGCGCGCCGTACTGCTGGACGTGACGCCGCGCCAGCTACTGGCCATGGCTGGAGAGAAGCTGCCGCCCGGCTACCGCCGCCAACTGCAACGCTACCGCTATGGACCCGGCGTGTTTAAGGTGGATTGGGCGCTGAGCGAGCCGATTCCCTGGCGGGCGGAGGCGTGCCGCCGCGCCGGGACGGTGCATTTGGGCGCTACGCTGGATGAGATGACGCTGAGCGAGCGGGCGATCTGGCAGGGAAAGGTGGCGGAACGGCCGTATACTCTCGTCACCCAGCAAAGTTTGTTTGACGATACGCGCGCCCCCGCAGGGCAGCACACCGGCTGGGCTTACTGCCACGCGCCCCACGGCAGCACGGCGAACATGACGGCGGCCATCGAGGCGCAAATTGAGCGTTTTGCCCCCGGCTTCCGCGACACGATCCTGGCCCGCCACACCATGACCACCCACGATTTCCAGCAGTACAATCCCAACTACGTCGGCGGTGACATCAACGGCGGGGTACAAAACTGGCGGCAGCTCTTCACCCGCCCCGCGCCCCGGTGGAACCCTTACACAACGCCGCTGCCGGCCGTTTTCCTTTGTTCCTCATCCACGCCGCCCGGCGGCGGGGTACACGGTATGTGCGGCTACCACGCGGCGCAGACGGCGCTGCGGCGCTTTTAAACGGCCGTAACCACCAACCCCCTCACCTAAATCCTTTGCGATTACAAAATCCGCCGGGAGCCTGGCCCAATACGTAAGCGTTCAGTCCCTCTGGAGACTTCTGAAGTTTTGCTCGTCAAATGATGCGATTGCCAGGGGAATAAACTTCAAAAGTCTGAACGGTTACCCCAATACATTATTTTCTTATGGGATCCACTTGATGTTTTTGAAATTAGGCTTACGTTTTTCCAGGAACGCATTGCGCCCTTCTTTGGCTTCCTCCGTCATGTAAGCTAGCCGCGTTGCTTCCCCAGCAAACACTTGTTGCCCTACCATCCCGTCGTCGGTCAGGTTCATGGCAAACTTCAACATCTTAATGGAAGTGGGTGACTTGGCTAAAATTTCCTGCGCCCACTGGTAGGCCGTTGCTTCCAGTTCGGCATGGGGAACCACTGCATTGACCATGCCCATTTCAAAGGCCTCCTGTGCCGAGTAGTTACGGCCCAGGAAGAAAATTTCGCGGGCACGCTTCTGCCCCACCATCTTGGCCAGGTATGCCGAGCCATAACCGCCGTCAAAGCTGGTCACATCGGCGTCCGTCTGCTTGAAGATGGCGTGCTCTTGGCTGGCCAAAGTCAAGTCACAAACCACGTGCAAGCTGTGACCGCCCCCTACGGCCCAACCGGGCACTACTGCAATGACTACTTTGGGCATAAAGCGGATTAAACGCTGCACTTCCAGGATGTTTAACCGGGGCATGCCTTCATCGTCTACGTAACCCTGATGGCCGCGTGCGCGTTGGTCACCGCCGCTGCAAAAGGCATAGACCCCATCCTTGGGGGATGGCCCTTCGCCAGTGAGCAATACAACGCCAATGGTGGTGTCTTCACGAGCATCCAGAAAGGCTTCAAAGAGTTCTGCCACGGTTTTGGGGCGAAAGGCGTTGCGTACTTCGGGCCGGTTAAAGGCAATGCGGGCAACACCATCCGCTTTCTTATAAGTAATGTCTTTGTACTCTTTTACGGTTTTCCAGTTTGGTGTGTTCATGGCGTTTATTTTAGCGGGAAACAGTGGGGAATGAAACCTTTCCTGTGACAGTTTAACCTCAATGCCGCAATCCGTAGTAGTTCATGGATTAATGGATAACTCGCCACTTGGCTCTGGCTTGACCATTTTACAAGTTGCAGATGCCGGCTGCACCCTAACGGCCGTAGACCAGGCCAGCGCCGAACATCACTCCCACCAACTGGCATTTTTCGTATTCCCTGTAGATATGTAGCCTGTGTTATACTCCGCACCGAATTGAACTATTTTCTATTAGGAGCAATTTATGAAGAGCCGCTGGTTGTGGTACACACTTATTGGCATTGCTTTTGGCGTATTCGACTTTTACTATCATGATTTCATTTCCAACATACTCTATCCTCAAGCCACCCTCGGCAGACAGGTAGCCTGGTACATTCTGGGTGTTGGTATCTGGCTAGTGCCAATCATTCCGATTATTCTCCACGAAGCCAAAGTTTCCCGCTCTGCCTGGCTGTCTGCCCTGGCGAGTACATTGACCTGGTGCGCCGCAGTCGCCGCATATTACCTCACCAATGGCTTTCAGCTCGCTTTTGTCGGTGTTCCCGCAAGGCCAGAATTGCACATCAGCAATCGAGGTGAGCCTTATTTTTGGGCGAATTGGAGATCTCAATTCTTTGGCGATCTGGTCGGTGGAAGCATAGAGTGGCTGATTGTAGCCGTTGTAGGTGGCATGTTCATCGGCTTTGTGGCAGGTTTCATGTACCTCCGTTTGAAGAAGCTAGAGGAGTGAAACCAACGTATGCAACCACGGTTTTCCCTTCTCTTTAGCCCACTGGCAGGCCGTGTTGGCAAGTAAATAACCAGGCGCGTTTCTTTTGCCTTGCTGGCGGCGTTCGTAGTTCACAAAAGTGCCAGGCAACGGGCATCACCGGTATATATGCATCAGAGGCAAGAGACGACAGCTAAAGCATGTGGCGGCGATGCTCCACCAACATGCACGCATCTTGCACCACATCCAGCCCAGCGGCAGTTGCTTTAGCGGCGGCCCCTTCGTGGGCAATCCCCAACTGCATCCAAACCGCCCTGGCCCCAACCGCAATAGCCTCCTCTACAACAGGAGGCACATTTTCACTGCGCTGGAAGATTAGCACCAAATCCACCGGTTCAGGAACATCTTTCAAGGTCGGATACGCTTTTTCGCCTAACCCAGCATCCAAAAAGGGGTTTACGGGAATGATGCGGTAGCCTTGCTGCTGTAAATACTCAGGGACGTAATAGCCGGCTTTGTGGGTTTTGGAGGAAAAACCAACGACGGCAATGGTCTGGGTTTCTCGCAACAGGTTTACAATGGTAGCTTCTTGGGTCATAGAACAGTTCTCCGTAAATAGCGCGGGCGCGTGTGAATCTGGCCCAACTTCTGACACGCACGCCTGTGCAACTGAAAGTTGATTGGCTTGACAACTACCCCTATTGTAACAGACGCGCAACAAGCCACCCTTCAATGTGCTGCGGAATTGTAGCCATAGCCTGCTTTTGAGGGGCCAGAGAGCGTAAATGGTGGTGAACATTCTCCATGATAGCCCGCCCCTTGCTCTGAAAATCGGTCAGGGTTGTACTTTTGGCTAACCCCAGCTGCAAGCAGGCCTGGCGGATTTGTTCAACCTGCCACATACCCGGCTCTTCAACCAGTAGCAGTGGCACGCGGTGGGCAATGGCATCGCTGACAGTCCCACCACCGGCCCTCGTCACCACCAGGTCGAAGGCGGCAAAGAGGGCATGGTGGGTTTCGCCACGCAATGACCCGATAAATATGAGAGGGCCAAGCTGACCCCGGCTGATGTGAACGGTGCGCTGGGGAAAGGAAACGGCCGTTTCCCGTAACCGCACCCCCCGCTTCTGCGCCTCCGCCGGATTGTACAGCACCACCCGGTAAGGGGGTGGGGCTGCCAGGTAGCTATCTAGCAACTGCCCCATGACGTGATGCCAAACGGCCGTGCCGCCACCCGAGATGAACACCACCGGTTCTACACCCAGCCCCAAAAGCTGCCGCGCCGCCGGCCGCGCCGCCGCCGCATCATGGCCCGGCGTCCCCACCAGAGCCAGCGTACGCCCCGGCCCGCCCAACACGCCGGGGATCGTCGTTAACGGCCGTGCCAACACCTGTTGCCAGTAGGCATAAACTGGGGGTGGCGCAATGGGATCGGCAAATAACAACACCTCATCGGTCAACGCCTCGTCAGCCGCCATAGCCGCTAACTGTGCCTGGCCTGCTGGTGGCAACAAATCCCCGGCAATGTGCGCCAGCGTCAGGCTCCAGGCATGGTCAAAAAGGGTAACCGTGGGCAGGTTCAGTTTGCTGGCTGCCCGCACCAGGGCGGGCACCCCCAAGTCAACTACCAGGTCAACGCCGTGCAACAATTGTTGTTGGGTTAACTGATGGGCGTATTCTTGGGCAACGGCCGTATACGGCAAAATTCCTTCAGCAATCGTTCGCCATTTGTCCACCTGGCCATCCCGCTTCGCCACCTGCATAGGCACCCGGCTCAGGGGCAATTGCGCCACCCGCACATTTGCCAGGTCGTCATACAAATGCTGGTGAAAACGGAAGCGCTGCGCCGTAGCCACCACCACCCGCACCTCAGCCACTTCTGGTCGCCGCGCCAGCGCCCGCACCAGCCCCGCCGCCCACGCCGACGTGCCAAAACCATCCTCATTAGGCGCAACCAACACACATTTCTTCATCATCAGTGGTCAAAGGGGGCATAAATTGCACAATGTGCACAACGATTTCACCATTTCTATGGTTATTTCTGACAGGTATGACATTCCTCATTTTAACTCCTGTCTTTAATCACTACCGGGAAAAGCGGTTTTTCGCCATACTGTTAATTGATATGAAACCCAATTGCCGCATTCTTTTGCAGGCGCAGGCATTCCAAAAAACTGTGGATATTCTAACCGCAGACAACAATAAACTGCCACAGAGCAAGCATTTGCCTTTCCAAAAGTTCCCGGCTTTTTCCAAATTGTTGTTCGGTTTCCACATTTACGAACCCACTGAACGGAGGTTTTTTCATGGCTACAGGTCGTATTGTCATTGACGTAGAACGGTGTAAAGGGTGCGAACTTTGCATCGAAGCGTGTCCCCAGGACGTTGTACACCTGGCAGATAGCTTTAATGCCAAAGGGTACAGGCCCGCTTTGCTGATTGATCCGAATCATCAATGTACCGGCTGCGCGTTGTGTGCGGTAGTATGCCCCGATGGCTGCATTACCGTATACCGCGATGTCCCCGCCCCGAAGGCCCAACTCGCATTGGAGGTATGAATCTGATGACCAAAGAATTACTCAAAGGCAACATCGCCATTGCCGAAGCGGCCGTGCGCGCCGGATGCGAAGCGTATTTTGGCTACCCCATTACCCCCCAAACAGAACTGCTAGAGCATATGTCGAGCCGTATGATTGAGCTAGGCCGCACCTTTTTGCAGGCGGAAAGCGAAGTAGCCGCCATCAACATGGTGTACGGCGCCGCTGCGGCAGGGGTCCGGGTAATGACCTCGTCTAGCAGCCCCGGCATCAGCCTGATGCAAGAGGGCATTAGCTACATTGCCGGTTCAGAAGTGCCGGTAGTGATTGTGGACGTGATTCGTGGTGGCCCCGGTCTGGGCAACATCCAGCCCAGCCAGGGAGACTATAACCAGATTGTGAAAACGGCCGGGCACGGGGATTTTCACCCCATTGTGTTGGCCCCATCTACCATTCAGGAGGCGATTGACCTGACGGTGTTGGCTTTTGACCTGGCGGACAAGTACCGCACGTTGGCTTATGTGGTGGCCGACGGTTCGCTAGGGCAGATGATGGAGCCAGCAGAACTGCCACCCATGCAAGAATTACGCCCCCGACCCGACTGGGCGCTGACAGGTAAAAAGGATCGACCGCAAAATTTGATTAGCTCAATTTACCTGGGTGCGGCGCTGTTGGAGGAGTTCAACCTGAAGCTTCAGGCAAAGCTGGCGCTTATTGAGAAAAATGAAGTGCGCTATGAGGCGTATGAATTGGAGGATGCAGAATTTGTGGTGGTAGCCTTTGGCACCGCGGCCCGCGTGGCAAAAACGGCCGTGCAAAGCCTGCGCCGTGAGGGTATGCCGGTGGGCCTTTTCCGCCCCATCACCCTCTGGCCTTTCCCAGAGAAACAGCTCACCGAGTTGGCCGACAACGGCCGTGTCCGGGGCTTCCTGGTTACCGAAATGAACGCCGGACAAATGCTCCACGACGTACGCCTGGCCGTGGGGCGCGGGCTGCCTGTGAAGTTTTACGGCCGTATGGGCGGCGCCATCCCCATGCCCGAAGAAGTCGAAGCAAAAATTCAGGACCTTATCACCAGCATCCACCAACCCGAACCATCTCTGGAGGGAACCAATGGCCACCATAACCGCTGAAATGATCGAAAAACTTGTTTACCAACGGCCAGACGCTCTGGCCGACCTGTATACCCACTACTGCCCCGGCTGCACCCACGGCACCGCCCATCGGCTGGTCGCCGAAGTGCTGGACGAATTAGGGCTGCAAGAGGAAACCATCCTCGTTGCCTCGGTGGGTTGCTCTGTCTTTTCCTACAAATATTTTGATGTAGACGCCGCCGAAGCCGCACACGGCCGTGCTTGCGCCATGGCCACCGGCATCAAGCGCGTCAACCCCCACAAAATCGTCTTCACCTACCAGGGCGATGGCGACCTGGCCTCCATTGGCCTGGCCGAAACCATGCACGCCGCCATTCGCGGCGAAAACATCACCGTCATCTTTCTCAACAACGCCATCTACGGCATGACCGGCGGCCAAATGGCCCCCACCACCCTGCCCGGCCAGCAAACCACCTCATCTCCTTTTGGCCGAGACATCAAGCTGACGGGTAATCCCATTCACATTGCCGAACTCTTGGGCAGCATCCCCGGTACAGCTTACAGCGTGCGCCGCAGCCTCCACGATGCCCGCCACGTTATTCAGGCTAAAAAAGCCATCCATACTGCTTTTGAAGCCCAACAACAAGGTCTAGGCTTTAGCGTGGTGGAGCTGCTTTCCTCCTGCCCCACCAACTGGAAGATGACGCCCAATGAGGCCTTGGAATGGGTCCGCGACAGTATGATGCCCACCTACCCCTTGGGCGACTATAAAGTCCACGAAGCCCTGCAAAGCAAGCGGGGGCAAAAATGACCATGAGTGCCAGAAACAGCCTGGCATTTTGGAGGAGCTAACATGACCACACCTTGGAACCATCGTTATGCGCAACGCATGGAGCGGATGGGCAGTTCCGCCATACGTGAATTGTTAAAACTCACCCAGCGCCCTGGCCTGATCTCTTTTGCCGGGGGACTGCCTGCGCCAGAACTCTTTCCGGTGCAGCAGTTTGACGAAGCCACCGACCGCGTTCTGGCCGAGCATGGCAGCCAGGCGCTGCAATACAGCACCACCGAAGGCTACCTGCCCCTACGCCAATACATTGTAGATAAAATGAGCACTTACGGCATTCGTGCCGATGTGGAAAACGTGCTGATTACCAGCGGCTCGCAGCAAGCACTAGACATCATTGGCAAAATCTTGATCAACCCCGGCGACAAGATTTTGACGGAAAACCCCACTTATTTGGGCGCACTGCAAGCGTGGCATGCCTACCAAGCAGATTTTGTGACCGTGCCCACCGACGACCACGGCTTGTGCCTGGATTATCTGGAAGACGCCCTGTGTGCCGGGCCAAAATTCATGTATATCCTGCCCAATTTCCAAAACCCGGGCGGTTTCACGCTTTCCCGAGGGCGGCGCGAATCTTTGATTGCCATCGCCGACCAGTATGGTTGCCCCATCATTGAAGATGACCCTTACGGAGAGCTGCGCTTTGAAGGAGAACACATTCCGCCGCTGGTGGTGTTGGATGCCCACAAATTGAACGGGCAAAGCCACAGCTTCAAGCACGGCAACGTCATTTACATGAGCACTTTCTCTAAAACGCTGGCCCCTGGATTGCGGTTAGCCTGGGTTGTCGCCCCGCGGGATGTGATTCAAAAGTGCGTGATGGCCAAGCAAGGCATGGATTTGCACACCAGTTCCATTAACCAGATGGTGGCCTATGAAGTGGTGAAGGACGGCTTTTTGAAGGAGCATGTGCGGCTGATTCGCCGGGTGTACCGGGAACGCCGGGATGTAATGTTGGACGCCATGACACAGTATTTTCCGGATGGCGTCAGTTGGACACATCCCGAGGGGGGGTTGTTTTTGTGGGTCAGGCTGCCGAAAGAGCTGGATGCGGCCCAGGTATTGGAAAAGGCTATCGAGCATAATGTGGCCTTTGTACCTGGGGTGACGTTCCATCCTCATGGCGACGGCCGTAACACCATGCGCCTCAACTTCTCCAACGCCCAGCCGGAGCAAATCGAGTTGGGTATCCAGCGCATTGGGCAAGTATTGGCCCAAGAAATGACGCAAGAGCTGGCATTTGCCTGAGGGCAGGATGGTTATTTGGTTGGTTTTTTGTCTATAACCAACATTGCCAACCCAGCCAACCCAACCAACAGGCTAACAGTTACGAAAAAGGACCAAAATTATGCAAACATCAATTATCATTTCAGGCTTCGGGGGACAAGGGGTGCTTTTTGCCGGGCAGTTGTTGGCTTATGCCGGTATGGACAACGGTTTCCACGTCACCTGGATCCCTTCCTATGGGCCAGAGATGCGCGGCGGCACGGCCAACTGTACGGTGATTATTAGCGACGAGCCGATTGGCGCACCGCTGGTTAATAAACCAGACGTGGCGGTGGCGCTGAACTTACCTTCTTTTGAGAAATACGAAGGGTTGGTGAAACCGGGTGGCTTGTTCGTGATCAACAGTTCTATTGTCGCAGCCACGGCGATGCGCGATGACGTGGACGTGGTCTACGTGCCGGCCAACGGCATTGCCGAAAAGCAAGGGTCTACCAAAATGATGAACATGGCGGCGGTGGGCGCGCTGCTGGCGCAACGGCCGTTCCTCACCCTGGATGCCGTCAAACAATCCCTGCGCGACCATCTGCCCGCCAGCAAACGCAAGCTGCTCGACGCCAACTTCCGTGTGTTAGAAGAAGGCTACAAGGCCGCTTTAGAAGTGGCCGCCTAAACCATTTGCGATCAAAGCCCGTCGGTAAAATTGGCGGGCTTTTGGTTTGGCCATTTAGTTGACGTATCAACTAGACGTGTGGCAAAATTGGTAAGTATGACAGAACCCATCGCTTACAATTTGGGTAAAACCAACAAGAAGCACAAAAGTGGGCAGTAACGGCAAAGAACCGTTGCTGCCTTTTTTATTTTTCTGCTAAGGAGAAACAAAACATGAGGAATAAAGGTACAGCCTGGTTAACCCTTTTGAGCATTGCGCTGTTTACCGTTGGCTTTTTGGGTCTATCTCTGCACACACTGAATGCAGCTGCTGGGCAGCCAATCCCCAAAATGATTGTTACCCAACCAAACTCTACCCTCAACCGTGCCCCGATGACCACCAATTGGTGTGTCGCCGGCGGTTTTAACGGCTGGAACAATGGTAGCCAACCGTTATTTGACGACGGCACCAATGGTGATCTGGTTGCCAACGACGGCATCTTTTCTTTTGCCTATACTTACGCTGCCAGCGGCCTGCAAGAATGGAAGGCTGTGGAATGCAATACATGGAATGGATTTCCACCCAGCGGCAATGCGTGGGCCCATACTAGCGCCGCCAACCAAACCGTCCTTTTCCAACTAGACACCCATGATTACAGTGCTGACGCTGGAGCCACCCTCTATCCCACACAGCAAATAGTGCATTCGTGGGGAGATGATTTGCCGGATTCTTTTACGGCCGTTGGCGACTTTAACGGTTGGAACAACGCAGACCCCGCAACGGAGATGGTGGACGAAGGAAACGGCATCTACCGGCTGGAATTGCAAATTGCCACGGCGGGCAGCTACATTGGCAAAGTAACAGAAACAGGTACGTGGCATGCTTACGGCCTAAACGGCCGTTCTACCGATGCGGGCAATCTTAGCTTCACCACCGCCACAGACAACGAAACCGTTGTCTTCCTGCTCGACACCAACACCAGCCGCGTGACCGTCACCCAACATGGCAGCAGCATCGGGAGCTGGTGCGTAACTGGCGGCTTCCAAGGCTGGGATAACGACAGCACCCCCCTCTTCGATGATGGCACAAACGGCGACCTCATAGGCGGTGATGGTATTTTCTCCATAGATTACACCGTTGCCGCCGCCGGACGCGAGGAGTGGAAGATCGTTGAATGTGGCAATTGGGGCAATGCCTACCCGTCTGAAAATGCCTGGGTGATCACTAGCAGCCCCAGCCAAACAGTGAAATTTACCTTCGACACCAACGATCGCAGTAACGATGCCGGTTTCCCATTGCTACCCGCGCAAAATATTGTCAACGCCTGGGATGATTTTCCGGTTACTTTTACGGCCGTTGGCGATTGGCAAGGCTGGGACCCCGGCAATACCGCCACGATAATGACCCCCCTGGGCAACGACTACTTCATATTCACCACCACCCTGGACAACGGCTCTTACCAGGGCAAGATAACCAATGATGGCTGGAACAACCAGATCGGCGGCGACGGCCGTTCCATCAACGCCCCCAACATCCCCTTTGCCGTCACCACCGACGAAAGCGTGGTTACTTTTTGGCTAGACGGCCGTCAGGGGCGCGCAGGCATCATCGTCACCCCACCAGAAACCACCATCCCCCCCATTGATCTGGCCCTTGTCCGCCCCCCCATCAGCCACACCGTGCAAGATGAAATCTTCTACTTCCTGCTGCCCGACCGCTTCCAAAATGGTGACCCCAGCAACGACACCGGCGGCATCCCCGGCGACGAATTCGACCACGGCTTCTTGCCCAGCCACAAAAACTTCTACCACGGCGGCGACCTGGCCGGACTGGCCCTCACCGACACCCTCGATTACCTGCAAAACCTCGGCGTCTCCGCCCTGTGGATTACCCCCGTTTTCAAAAATGACGTCCTCGAAGGGAGCGGCACCGACGTCAATACCTCCTACGCCGGCTATCACGGCTATTGGATTATTGATTACGAAAACATAGACCCCCACCTGGGCACCGACCAGGAATTCATTGACTTTGTAGACGCCGCCCATGCGCGGGGCATCAAAGTGTACCTGGACATCGTCGCCAACCACACTGGTAACCTCATAGATTACCTGGAAAACCAGTACAGCTACCGCAACAAAACCGACTACCCCTACCTGGACGCCAACGGCGACCCCTTCGATGACCGCGACTACGTGGGCACAGGCACCTTCCCCGCCCTGGATCCCGCCATCAGCTTCCCCTACAGCCCCATCACCACCGGCGTCAAAAGCCCCGACTGGCTGAACAACCCCATCTACTACCACAATCGCGGCGACTCTACCTTTAGCGGCGAAAGCAACACCTACGGCGACTTCGTAGGGCTAGACGACCTCTTCACCGAGCATCCCGACGTGGTGCTGGGCTTCATTGACATTTTTACCAACACCATTGCCAACTACAACATAGATGGCTTTCGCATTGACACCGTAAAGCACGTCAACCTCGAATTTTGGCAAGAGGTCATCCCCGCCGTCATGGAGTTTGCCACCAGCAACGGCAAGCCGGACTTCTTCATGTTCGGCGAGGTGTTCGACTACAGCACACCCACCCTCAGCACCTTCACCACCGCAGGGATGTTGCCCTCGGTGCTGGATTTCCAGACCCAGGGATACGCCTATGGCTTCGCCATCAAAAGTGAGCCAACCGAAAATCTACAAACCCATTTTGCCAACGACGACTACTACACCGATGCGGACAGCAACGCCTACCAATTGGCAAACTTTATCAGCAACCACGACATCGGCCGTTTCGGCGGCTTCATTCGCAACGAGCTAGGCGGCACGCCCACCGCCGAATGGCTGGCCCGCTCCCAGCTAGGCCATGCGCTGATGTTCTTCGCGCGCGGCTTCCCTGTGGTGTACTATGGCGATGAGCAGGGCTTTGTCAGCGATGGCGGCGACGCCGACGCCCGCGAAGATATGCTGCCCAGCCAGGTTGTCAGCTACAACGACAACGACCTGATTGGCACCAGCGCCACCACGGCCGACGACAATCTTGACCCCACCCACCCCCTGTACCAGACGCTGGCCGACTATGCCACCGTGCTCAACAACCATCTGGCGCTGCGGCGCGGGGCGCAAATTCACCGCTACGGGCAAGATAGCGCGGGCATTTATGCCTTTTCGCGCATTGAGCGCGGTGAACTGGTGGAGTATGTGGTGGCGCTGAATAATGCCGAAACGGCGACTGCTGCCACCTTTGACGTTTACAATGCGAATATGGGGTACACGGCCGTATACCCCCTCACCAGTACCACCATCATCACCAGCGACGGCAGCAACCAGTTAACCGTTACCGTGCCCGCCCTCAGCGTGGCCATCTACCGCGCCAACGTCCCCATTCCCGCCAGCGCCCTCAACACCGCCCCCCTGCCCACCTTCACCACCCCCGCCAGCGGCGAAGTGCTGGCCGGGCGCGTGGAAGTGGGCGTCACCGTCACCGCAACCAACCGCCCGCTAGAAATCAACTTTGCCATTAAAATTGGCGATGGCGATTGGGAATACCTGGGCACCGACAACAACGCCCCCTACCGCATCTTCTACGATGTCAGCGGCATCGCCCCAGGCACGGCCGTTACCTTCCAGGCCATCGTCAACGACCTACAAGGCAACTACCGCAACAACGTGGTAACGGCCGTTGTTGGCGAAGAAGCCGACCTCAGCGAAGAATACGTCATCATCCACTACCACCGCCCCGCCGGCGACTACGGCGATTGGGGCAGCAGTGACTTCAACGACTTCTGGGGGCTGCACCTGTGGGGCAACGCCCTGCACCCCGACGAGTACAACGCCGGGTGGGACCAACCGCGCAAATTCAGCGGCATGGATGACTTCGGCGCCTTCGTCGCCATGCGCCTAGTGGATGAAAACGAGCCGGTCAACTTCATCATCCATCGCGGCAACGAAAAGGACCCCGGAGACCTGGATCGCAGCTTCGATCCCTCTGTGGCGCGTGAAGTGTGGCTGGTGCAAGGAACCTATGAGGTCTTCACCAATCAGGCCGAAGCGTTGGGGCAAACCCTGGTCCACTACAACCGCGCCGACGACGATTACACCGATTGGGGGCTACACCTGTGGCAAGACGGTCAACCCTCCCTCACAGAATGGCCCAATCGGGAAATGCCCAGCAGCTATGACGATTTCGGCGCGGTCTACAGCATCACCACCAGCACCTACCCTACCCTGACCCTGAGCAATCCTCTCAACTTTATTGTCCATAACGGGCAGGGCAGCCAGGAGCCGCAGCGCACTTATACCCCGGCCGAGAACTACGAAATCTGGGTCAACTCTGCCGAAGAGGGCTGGTACGCCCAAGAAGGCGCCGCCAGCAACGTTGCCACCATCCATTACCGCCGCTGCCTGGGCGACTATGGCGACTTTAACAGCAGCGATTTTAACGACTTTTGGGGCCTGCACCTCTGGACTGGTGCACTGAACCCAACTGATTGGCCACAACCCCTGAAACCCATCGGGCAAGATGGGTTTGGACTGGTATTTGATATCCCGTTGGCAGAGAACGCCACTTCGCTTAGCTACATTCTCCATCGCGGCGACCTGAAGGATGTGCCCGAAGACCAAAGCCTGGACTTGGGCAGCACAGGCTACGAAATCTGGATTGTCGAGGGCGACGGCGGCGCCAATGTGTTGAGCGCCGGCATACAGTTTACCAATCAGGCCATTGCCTTCAACATCGCCGAGCGGGTGTGCGCGGGTGTGACTATTGGCAATATTGACCGACAGCGCGCTTACTGGCTCAGTGAGAACACCATTGGTTGGGAGCCGATTACCCCGGCAACGGCCGTATACCTCCACAGCGCCCCCACCGGCGGCCTCACCCTCGACGAAAACGGCATCAGCGGCGGCATAGCCTACACCCTCACCCAAAACGGCACCATCACCGGCGCCATCGCCGCCAAATTCCCCCACCTAGCCGGCCTACCCGCCTGGGAAATCGCCACCGCCGACCTGGGCGACGTGCCCGACATCCTCAAAGGGCAGATTGCCGTCTCCGGCTTCGATGGCGAAGGTAACCTGGTAGACGCCACCGGCCTGCAAATCCCCGGCGTCCTGGACGACCTCTACGCTGCCAGCGCCTACGGCGAAGAGCTGGGCATCGTTTGGAATGGCAATACGCCTACCTTCAAACTCTGGGCGCCCACGGCCAAATCAGTGACGCTGCACCGTTTTGCAAACGCCAATCCGGCGACGAGCAGCATCACCTACACCATGAGCCTGGATCCAGCCAGCGGCATCTGGTCCTACACGGGCATGAATGGCTGGAAAGGGCAATATTACCTCTACGAAGTGGAGGTCTACGTGCACAGCACCGGGCAAGTGGAGCATAACATTGTCACCGATCCCTACGCCGTCAGCCTGGCCATGAACAGCACCCGCAGCCAGATTTTTGACCTGAATGATGCTGACTGGCAGCCGGCCGGTTGGGACAGTCTGGCCAAACCACCCTTGGTAGGGCCGCAAGACATCTCCGTCTACGAAGTCCACGTGCGCGACTTCAGTGCCTTCGATGAAAGCGTGCCGGAAGATGAACGGGGCACCTTCAAAGCGTTCACCTACACCAACACCCACGGCATGAGCCACCTGCTCACCCTGGCGGACGCTGGCCTGACCCACCTGCACCTGCTGCCGGTCTTCGATATCGCCACCATTGACGAGGACAAAGCAAACTGGCAAACGCCAGATTATGACCTGTTGGCAACCTACCCCGCTACCGCCACCCTTCAGCAAGAGGCCATCAACGCCATCCGTGATCTGGACGCCTTCAATTGGGGGTATGACCCCTTGCACTACAATACCCCGGAAGGCAGTTACAGCACCAACCCCGACGGCCCCACCCGCATCATTGAGTTCCGCGAACTGGTGCAAAACCTGAATGAGTATGGGCTGCGGGTGGTGGTGGACGTGGTGTACAACCACACCAACGCGTCTGGACAAAGCGACAAATCTATCCTGGATCGGGTGGTGCCGGGCTATTACCACCGCCTAAACGCCAACGGGCAGGTAGAGAACAGCACCTGCTGCGCCAACACAGCTACCGAACACGATATGATGGAAAAACTGATGGTGGATTCGGTCGTCCTTTGGGCCACCCAATACAAAGTGGACGCCTTCCGCTTTGACCTGATGGGCCACCACATGAAGCGCAACATGCTGGCGGTACGCGCTGCCCTGGACGCGCTGACACTGGAAGATGATGGGGTAGACGGCTCCGCCATTTACCTCTACGGCGAGGGCTGGAACTTTGGTGAGGTAGCCAACAATGCGCGGGGCGAAAATGCCACGCAGTTCAACATGGCGGGCACGGGCATTGGCACCTTCAGCGACCGGCAGCGGGATGCCGTGCGCGGCGGTGGTCCCTTCGACAGCGGCGAGCAGTTAAAGCGCCAGGGCTTTGCCAACGGCCTGTACTATGACCCCAACGACTTGAATCAGAGTGACCCGCTGGCCACCCTGCTGCACCTGACAGACCAGATTCGCGTGGGCATGACGGGTAACCTGGCGGCTTACGAGTTTGTGGACCGTTTTGGCAATACGGTAACCGGCGCGCAGGTGGATTACAACGGCCAGCCAACTGGCTATACCGAGCAACCTTTTGAAGCCATTACCTACATCTCCAAGCACGACAACCAGACTTTATATGACATCAACGTCTACGGGATGCCGACGACGGCCACCATGGAAGAGCGCGTGCGAGCGCAGGTGGTTGGCCTCAGTACAGTAGCCCTGGGTCAGGGTGTGCCCTTCTTCCACGCCGGCAGCGAAATGCTGCGCTCTAAATCCCTGGATCGGGACAGCTACAACTCTGGTGATTGGTTCAACCGACTGGATTACACGTACCAGCACAACAACTTTGGCGTTGGCCTGCCCATTGCCGAAAAGAACCAGGAAAATTGGCCGATTATGGTCCCCTACCTGGCAGACCCGGCGCTGGTGGCGGGCGAGGATGACATCACGCTGACGGCCGCGCTGTTTGAGGAGCTGTTGGCGATTCGCGCCAGTTCGCCTTTGTTCCGCCTGGGCGACGCGGCGCTGGTGCAAGAGCGGCTAGCTTACCACAACACGGGGCCGAGCCAGCTACCGGGTCTGATTGTAATGAGTTTGTCTGACCTGCTGGGCGACGATTTGGACCCATATCACCAACTCATTGTGGTTTTGATCAACGCCAATGATGAGGCGCAAACCTTCACAGAGGCGGGGCTGATTGGGCTGGACCTGGAACTGCACCCAATTCAGCAAAATTCGGTGGACCCGCTGGTGGGAACGACGACCTTTGAGGAGGCGACGGGGACCTTTGTGGTGCCTGGGCGCACAACGGCCGTTTTCATCTTGCCCACCGTCTTTGGCGTGGACCTGACAGCCGACACGGCCGCCCTTTCTGGCCTGCCCGGCGAAACAGTCACCTACACCCTGAGCATCACCAACACCGGCAGCTCCACCGACAGCTTTAGCTTCAGCGCCACAGGCAACGCCTGGGACGTCACCTTGCCCGCCACCGTCACCCTGGACGCGGGGGCAGCGACTACCGTCCTGGTCATGGTGGAAATTCCGGCAGACGCTTTAGGGGGTGCGACCGATGACGTAACAGTGGTGGCGACTTCGGTAACTGATCCTGGGGCAACGGCCGCTTTTGACCTGACGACGCTCACCACAACAGCGGGGAATGTGTACGGGTTGCTGCTGTCGCCCAGCGCGGTAGCCCAAACCGGCCTGCCTGGCACAGTTGTCACCTACACGCTTGCCCTGACGAATACGGGTAACATCACCGACGTGTTTAGCTTTACTGCCGACACCACTTGGGATGTTACTCTGCCTGCACCCGTCACCCTGGCCGCGGGCGCAGCAGCCGACGTGGTGGTCACGGTGGAGATTCCAGCAGACGCGGCAGGCGGCGCGAATGATACGGCCGTACTCACCGCCACCTCTGCTGGCGGCAGCGCCCTCATGGCCGAGTCCAGCCTGACGACAACGGCCGCAAACGCCTATGCGCTAGCTCTCAGCCCGGCCAGCGACGCCCAAACCGGCTTGCCCGGCACCGTCGTCACGTACACCCTGACCCTGACAAACGCGGGCAATACAGCCGACACCTTTGCTCTGTCCGCCAGTGGCAACGTGTGGGACGTGATGCTGCCGCCCACAGTGACCGTTGCCGCAGGGGACGCCACGACGCTGCTTGTGGTGGTGATGATTCCCACCAGCGCGCCAGATGGATCGCGTGATGAGGTGGTGATCACGGCCGTTTCCAACGGTGACGTGGGGCAAACGGCCAGCAGCACTTTGGTCACAACGGCCGAAATAGAGGGAGTTTACCTATTTTTGCCCTTCATCACCCAGCCATAAAGGAACAACGGAGTGCAGGCCAGGTAAGAAGTCCATAGGAAAACGGCCGTCTTCCAAAAAAGACGGCCGTTTTTTGCACCCGCGCCCAATTGAGTGACAATTGCCTTCATCATCTTTCAACCAGCCTGCCCTGGCGCAGATTAGGTTTAATAAGGAAAAACCATGTTTGGAACCCTACGTAAACAGCAAATCCTGGCCTGGAGTGTGCACCTTATCACGGCCAGTGGCGCTATTTTCGCCCTGTTGGCCACATTGGCCATCTTTGCCCGGCAGTGGCAGTTAGCCTTTATCTGGATGGCTGTTACAGTCATCATTGACAGCTTTGATGGTATGCTGGCGCGAATGTGGGGCGTAAAAGATGCGCTGCCCAACTTTGATGGCGCGTTGTTAGACAACCTCATTGATTATCTGACCTACGTGTTCATTCCCGCTCTGCTCGTTGTGCAAGCCGGGCTTTTGCCACCGGCGCTGGCGCTGCCAGGCGCAGCCTTCATGGTTCTGAGTTCTACCTATCAATTTGCCCAGGCTGACGCAAAAACTGAGGACCATTTCTTTAAAGGGTTCCCCTCTTACTGGAATGTCGTGGCGCTGTACCTTTTCTTGTTGGGGTTGAATCCCTGGCTGAATCTCTTGTTGGTGCTGCTTTGCGCCATATTGGTTTTTGTGCCCATCAAGTACGTCTATCCCTCCCGCACCCGGCGAATGCAGCGGCTCACGCTGCTGCTGAGCCTGACCTGGGGTGTTTTGGTGCTGGCGGCGCTGATGTATCATCCCCTGGAACGGCCGTTGCTCATCCACCTCTCCCTCCTCTTCGTTGCCTACTACGTGGGACTCAGCGTCTATTTGACAAAACGGCCGTTAAAAACGGAACCCCTCCCAGAATAGGAAAACTAAAAACTGGGGACTGAAGATTCTTAATCTCCAGTCCCCGATCTCTTCTCCCTACTCGGTTACTCGCCAATAAATCCCGCGTTCCCGCTGCATCAGCTTGGTTTCTATTAAAAAACGGCGCAGCGAAGCTACATCTTCGTGAAAATCGAGCAAGATGTAATTGACCTCCTGCTCAGTGTACTGCCGCCCCGGTTCAAACTCTTGGACCAGATGCTCCAGAATCACCTGCCGCTTTTTGAGCTGGGCCGGAATTTGCGTCAGCCGCCCGCGCCGGATGAAGGTTTTGAGCACTTTTTGCTTGTAAGCGTCTTCCTGCACTTCAGCCGTCAGGTCTGGCTGGGGCAACGAAACCATCTCGCGCAACGGCCGTTCCAACACCCCACCCACCAGCGAATACATCTGATAATACTGGTCTTTCTGCGCTTGCAGCAGGCCAACGGCCGTTAACTGCGCCAGATGATGCGAAATCGTCGCCGGTTTCAAGTGCAAAATCGCCGCCAACTCCTCGCCATGGCGCGGCTTGGCGGCAATCAAGTTCACCATCAGCAGCCGTGCCGGATGGCCTAATGCCTTAAACAACTGCGCCCGCATTTCCAAATCTCTCTCCGCCATAGTTTGACTCATCTCACACCTTCCTGCTGCCCATAGCCTGCCGGTACGCATCCACCAAAATACCCTGCGCCGAGCGCATGGTACTCACCTTCACCTGCTCCTTCACCATATTCTCGCGGTCATTCATCGCCCGCAGCAGCTCAATTTCCCGCTCACCATACTCAATATAAAAATTCGTCACCAGCGTAAACGCCTCTTTTACCTTCTCTACCGCAGGCAAATCTGACTGCATAATGGCCTGATATGCCTGCATCGTGTCCGGGTCTCTCTTCTTACCTTGCATAGCACACCACCTCTTTAATTTGATTCGATATGTGTCAAATTATATCAGCCAATTAGACATCTGTCAAATAGAAAATAAACATTTCCCTATCACACCTACCAAATCAAAACCAACCAGCCCCCAAGCAGTGCAACCGCCGCGCAACTGAACCGTGTTAGAATGGGGGACAACATCCACAAACCTCACATTTCAAGGAGAAAACCATGTCCTCAATCCCTACGCTTAACGGCATTCAATCCCACATCATGCAAACGCCCCGCCTGGCCATCCACATTCTCACCAGTGGGCCAGAAGATGGCACACCAGTCCTCTTCGTCCACGGCAACGCCTCTTCCGCCACCTTCTGGGAAGAAACCATGCTCGCCCTGCCCGCCGGTTTCCGCGGCATTGCTCTAGACCTGCGCGGCTACGGCGATACCGAAGCCCGACCCATTGACGCCACCCTGGGCCTGGGCGACATGGTCAGCGACATCCATGCCCTGGTAGAAACTCTGGGCCTCAACCAATTCCACCTGGTCGGCCACAGCATGGGCGGCGGTGTGGCCATGAAATACGCCATCGCCCACCCCGCCAACCTGCTTTCCCTCACTCTGGTAGACACCCTATCCCCCTACGGCTACGGTGGCAGCAAAGGGGCCGATGGGGCGCTCACCTACGCCGATGGCGCGCCCAGCGGCATCAACCCAGAGTTTGTGCAATTGTTGGCGGCTGGCGAAATGGGCACGGAAAATCCCATGGCGCCGCGCAATGTCTTCCGCCAGTTCTACGTCAAGCCACCCTTCATTCCAGAGCGGGAAGATGCCCTCATCATGTCCATGCTAAGTACCAAGATTGGGGATGATTGGTATCCGGGAACGGCCGTGCCCTCCCCCAACTGGCCTGGCGCAGCTCCCGGCGACAAAGGGGTGCTGCCCGCCTTCAACCGCAAACAGTTCAACGCCAGCGCCCTGGCTGACATAAACCCCAAGCCACCCATCCTCTGGATTCGCGGCGCCGACGATCTAATTGTCAGCGACATGGCTATGTTTGACCTGGCAGCCCTGGGCGCTATCGGGGCTGTGCCCGGCTACCCCGGCGCAGAAGAATGCCCACCCCAGCCCATGCTGGCCCAAACTCGCGCCGTGCTAGACCGCTACGCAGACAATGGCGGTCAATACGAAGAAGTCGTCATCGCCGACGCCGGACACTCCCCCTTCCTGGAAAAACCGGCCGAGTTCAACGCCGCCTTCCACAAACTTTTGCAGTAGAATGGGTGGCTAGTGCTCAGTTAAGTTAGATTTTGGCAAAAGCGGTCGAGAATCTCACCACGCT
>CAZDEO010000072.1:0-24656 GCA_964504445.1 uncultured Anaerolinea sp.
AAGTGCCTGTCAAAGTAATCTGCTAATCGCTGACGCTCCTTTTCGGGTAGAAACGTGGCATTCACCGCATTCAAAACCAGCTTGTGTAAATCCTCATACCCTAACCCTAAGTGTTCCACAGCAGCCCGGTACTCGTCGCTTAGCGAAAGATTGCTAATACTAGGGTCATCGGTGTTAAGCGTAACTTTGACTCCTAGATTCAAAAAGTCAATAAAAGGGTGATGGTGAAGCTGATGTACCACCCCTGTTTGCAAATTACTGGTCAGGCAAACCTCTAAAGCCACCTGACGCTCTAGCACTAGTTTTAACACTTTGGAATTTTCAATGGAGCGCACGCCATGGCCAATGCGATCCGCATGTAGTTCTTCAATGGCTTGGCGAACACCTTCTGCGCTGGCCCACTCACCGGCATGCACGGTTACACCCATTCCCAGGCGCTTTGCTTCAGCGAATAAGGGTATAAAGGGTCCAGCCGGGAACTTTACTTCATTACCCGCAAGATCTAGCCCAACAATACCCCGATCGTGGCGTTCAAAAGCGACTTCTGCCACTGATTTGGCCTGCTCAAATGGGTCATGGCGCACGAGGGTAACGATGAGGCGTACCTCAATGCCCAAATCTGTGCTGGCTTTTTGCGCGGCTTCTATCACCCAATCTGCGACTTCCCGCAAGGAGAAACCTCGTACACGGGCTAATGCTTGCGGACTAAACCGTAATTCCAGGTAATGGATGTTGTCTAAGGCGGCGTCGGCGACAACCTCGTAGGCCAGACGATGAATGGCTTCTGGACTGCGATAGAAATGGCGCAGTACCTCAAATTTGCTCAAAAAAACTTCGTAATCTGGTGGGTCGTTGGTAATTTGCACTAGGGGACGCAAGCGCTCTGTATCGGCGGCAGGTAAATCCAGACCGTATTTTTGGGCAATTTCCAGAAGGGTTTGTAACCGCAATGAGCCTTCAAGGTGGCGGTGCAGGTCAATTTTGGGCATGGCCTGCAATGCTTCTGGGGTCAGGCGCTTATCATGTTGTGGCGATGCCTTTGAAAACATAATTTTTTGAGATTTGGGTGGGCAATTTGATTTTACAAAGGTGATGATGTTATGTTAGGGCAATGTTGAATCTTCACAGTTATTCTACACTACTATGGGGGATTATTGAAAGTCTATGAGGAACCGGATCCTTAACGATTTGGCGAAAATTACACCAAGGGATGTGTGGCGTGTTTAGGCACGACAAGGTGAAAGGTGCTCCCTTGGTCGATTTCGCTTTCAACCCATATGGCGCCCTGATGAGCTTCTACGATGCGTTTAACAATAGCGAGGCCTAGACCCGTACCACCAAAACGACGGCGGGAGGATCCGTCTACTTGGTAGAAGCGGTCGAATATGCGCTGCAATTTGTCAGGGGGAATGCCAATGCCTTGGTCTGTGACTAGGATGTGGATCTTGTCTACTTCGTCTATGAGGGTGACAGTAACAGTGCCTCCGTCAGGGCTGAATTTTAGGGCGTTGCTGATGAGATTGTCTAGTACTTGATTGATGCGCCCTTTGTCGATGTAGGCAATTGGCTCTGTGTCTGGCAGGTTTACCTCGATGATCAGCCCCTTTTTTTCGGCCACAATGCTGTGTCCAGCTACAGAGCGCTGGACCAGGTCTTTAACGGCCGTTGTTTCCAAGTCCAGGTTGCTGCTATCAATACGTTGCAGGGTCATAATATCTGCAATCAGGCGGGTAATGTCATCGGTTTTAGTGGCGACAATTTGTAAAGCTTCTTGCTGCTCGCTGCTAATTAAGCCCATTTCACCATCGAGCAGTAAATCAACGTATCCTTTGACAAAAGTAAGCGGTGTACGCAGTTCATGCGAGACATTTTGCACCAACTCATCTTTTAGCCGGTCGCTTTCTTTTAGTTCTTCATATGCCTCTGCCAATTCTTCAGCACGCTTTTCCAATTCTTCAAAGAGGCGGGCGTTAGAAATAGCAATGCTTACTTGCGCGGCAGCAATAGTCATCAGTTGGATATCGGAACGGTTAAAGGCGTTAGGACGATCGCTATCCACAGTCATGGTACCCCAGGCCTCATCACGAATAATGAGCGGTACTACCAGCAGACTTCGTACCACTTCATCAAAAAACAGGAAGTCTGGTTCGTTATATGTATCGCGTATGTAAATAGAGGTGCCACGCCTAACCACCTCCCCGGATATCCCTTCTCCCAACTTCATGCGCGCGCTGATGAATTCATCACTAATGCCGGCGGATGCTTGCACCACCAGTTCAGTACCATCGTCTGAGAGCATCGTGATGGTGCTGGCGCGGGCGCTAAGGAGTTTTTTGAGAATTTGCACGGTGGTTTGTAGTACTGCGTGGAGGTTGAGGTTGCTGGTAATTTGTTTAGCCATATCGACCAGTGCCGACATGTCTTGAAGTTGCCGTTGGGATTGGGCATAAAGACGTGCATTTTTGACGGCAACGGCCGCCTGGTCTGCCAGCAGGTTAAGCAGCAAAAGCTCATCTTCATTAAAGGTGTGGGGTCGCAAATAGGTGGTCGTAAATACGCCAATTACTCGCTCGTCTTGCTTTAAGGGAAAACCGGCGATGGCATGGATGCCCCAAGCTCGGGCTGACTTCGATTGAAAGAGAGGGTGCTTAGCAGCATCATTAATGACAATGGGCTTGCCTTGCCTGGCCACATTCATGGTGATCCCATCAGCCCGGGGAGCAGACACAGCCGATTTGCGGGTGCCGTCGCGCCAGAGGGCAGAACCAAAGGTAAAGGTTTTGGTTTCAGCGTCAAACAGGTAAATGTGCATGTTGTTGGCTTCTACCAACTTGAGGGCTGCTTCGGTGATGGTATCTAAAACCGCATTCAGCTTGAGAGGCGTATTAAGCTGAAGCACAATCTCGTGAAAAGTGGAAAGCTCTTCGATTCTACGTTGTGATTGACCAAAGAGGCGGGCATGTTCAATGGCGATAGCCGCCTGGCTGGATAGATTTTGAATCAGGCGCAGTTCGCTAGTTGTAAAAGAGCGGACTTGCGTTTCTTTCCCCAGAGCCAATAACCCCAAAACTTTGCCCCTCCTGCTGAGGGGAACCAGGAGAATGGATTTTAAGCCAGCCGCTTCTAGCAGGGCGATCTGGTGGGGGCTGTAGGCATTGTCGTGGCGTAAACTGTGAATTTCTTGAGTTTCGAGGGCGCGTTGGATAATGGGGTATTTTTCTAGATGATCAAGATTGCCCAGCCCTGTGGGGGTGACGGCGTTGCCAGGTTGGGGAGTCTGGTTTTCGTCAGCGACGAGAACCAGACGGCGATAGTCGTCTTCCCAAACAAAAATAGAGCAGCTATCAACCTGAGTGGCGCGGACCATTTCACTGACTACGGTTTGTAGCACGAAATCTTGGTCCAAATTGGCTGTCATCATGGCGCTGGCTTGATATAGGGTTCCTAGCTCATGAAGCTGTTGTTCTGTTTGTTGGTGTAGATGGGCGTTTTGTAGGGCTACGGCGGCATGGGTGGCCAAAGTCATGGCCAGCCATGCTTCATGTTTGCCAAAGGCATCAACGCTATGGCTGCTAGCTGTCATCAGGCCGAGAAGTTGGCCACGTAGGACCAGGGGAACACCTATCCAGGATTGGGTTTGGGGATCGCCGCTTATTGGGGGCCAGCGGGAATCTTTTTGCACATTGGCAATGATGAGGGGTTCTTTGGTGGTCTGGATGTTTTGGAAGAGGGGGTTGTCTTTCCAGGTTTCCTCGATCTCGTCTGAAGTAAGAATTAACGGCCGTTCATAATAGTCGCGCCCGCCGACATACCGCCACTCATCCTCTTCCTGCAAAAAAACATAGGCCAGGGCATAAGGAAAGAGGTTGCCCAAAGCTACCAGAAGATTTTGCACAATGACATTTGTATCCAGAGACGTGCCCACAATGGCGATGGCCTGACGCAGGGAAACGGCCGTTTGATAATCGCGGATACTTTGATCGACCAGCGCACGGGAACGCTCGTAAAGCTGTGCATTATGGAGAACGATAGCCGCCTGGTTAGCTACCGCTTGCAAGCGGTGCAAATCTTGCAGGGAATAGGCATCTTCGGCATCACTTTGCAGCGATAATACACCGATAACATCATGGCCATTTGCCATGGGTACAGCCAACACAGAACGCGGTTCAGTGCCATCAACAATGCCCGACACCGGTTTATCGGCTTCTGGCCAGTTACCCGTTAAGTAAGGGCGGTTATTGAGGATGACCCAGGCAGATAAGCTGGAATCATCCAGGCTGGAAATAGGTGGTAACTTATCTTGTAAATTCGGTTCATAAACGTAAGGAAATGTGATCAGCCGGGTATCAGCATTGTAAAGCGCGATGTAGCAAATGGAGGCCTGAAAAAAATGGATAATTTGCTGGTAAATTTTTTGCAGCGTAATTTCTACAGGCTGCAAAGCCATAGATGGTGTAATGACGGCCTGGACAATGTCTAGCTCATCTAAAAGTTCTTGAGATTGTCGCCATATAGTTTGGCAATAAGGGGCGTTCCCGATGAGGGCTACAACCATTTCTATAAAAGCTTGTTCCTCCGCGTCAAATGGGGTTGGGCGACTCACGGAAAGGTGTAGACCTGTTTGGCAAATAGGCTTGCTCTGTTGGTGTGGCTGTGGAGAAGGGGCCATTTGCCGCACGGCCGTTTCCTCTGCCGCCACGTAATCCTGCAAAAACGACCGCGTTAGCCTGGAAAGAGCTTCCAAAGAATTGGCTTCTTGCAACTGCTTCTGAAAATTTCGCAGAGCCAGAAAATAGCCATTTCCTTTTTGCATATCACCCCCTGTAAATGGGTCGGGAATTATTCAAGAAGCCTGGCCTTCACCCAAGCTTTTCGTGAAATCTTGCTGGAAAACATCTACAAACAATAGCGCCAACGCTTGCTGCTTCCGGCTTCATAAAACCACGTTTTCCAGCAAGCGTCAATAACCGACGGTGAAATCATCGTAAAATGTCAGCGGCGGCTTCGCTTTTTGCCACCCGCCATATCCTGGCGCATGTGGCACTGCTTATACTTCTTACCACTGCCACAAGGGCAGGGGTCATTCCGCCCCACCTTCGGCACGTCACGGCGGAGTTCCACCCCCTTACCTTGCTGCCGCTGCACCACCTGGTACCCCGCGTCCCGCGCCTGAATCTGGTACGCCTGCTGCGCCTGCTGCTGCTGCACAAAAGCCTGGTGCGAAGCCACCTGGCGGAAAAAGCGGTCAGCCACATCTTTCTCAATGTTGTGGCGCATGTCGGCAAACATCTCCGCCGAGCGAATCTTATATTGCACTTTGGGATCTCGCTGCCCCACCGCTTCCAAACCCACCTCGCGGCGCAGGTCGTCCATGGCGGTTAGATAATCACGCCATTCCCGGTCAATAGCCGAGAGCAGCAGTTGGCGTTGGAAGTTGCGATACTCTTCCTCGCCAATGTGCTCGCGCCATTTTGCCTGTTGTTTCTTGACGTACTCGTTCAGGGCTACAACCAACTGTTCGCTGTCTAGGGCCGACAAACTGTCTAGTAAAAGCTGGCGCAGAATATCGTCGGTTTCTTTGCGAAAACGCAGTTGCTGCACTGTGGCCGTTTTTAGAGACAGCCCTTGCAGGTTAAAGCGGGAAAAAGCATCGTTCAGCTCGGCAACGGCCGTTTCCCAAATGTCCGCCCGCTTTTCCTCTTCAATGTACTCCGCCAGGAACTCATTAAACAGCGACTCCACCTGCTGCAAAAAGTCCCGCCGCGCATTCTCCCGCGCCTGAAGCTGTCCCGACTTACGGCTGGCCAACGAACCCAGATTAGGCACCGCGGGCAGCAGGGGCAAAAAGCGCCCCATGGCCTGCAAAAGTTGGTACAAGTTGGTGCCCTCTTCCTCATTTTCATAAGCCAGGCGCATCAACCGCTCCGCCAGCCGGTCATCCCGCAGCCCTTCTAATTCATCCTTGTCTAGCTCAATGACCCCCGGCAGCAGCGAGCGCAGTTGGCGCAGCACCCCCGCCACGTTAATTTCATCGGTAGCGTCGGTGCTGAAGCTCTGAATGGCCCGCTCAATTTCTCCGCGCACGTAATCCCGATAATTGTCAACGTAATGATCAACCAACTCGCTAATAGTACCGGCAAAAGCATCCCCAATTTTCTCATCCAGGTCTACCGCTTCCCCTAGCAAAATCTCCCGGCGTTCATTGTAGATGGCCTGCCGCTGACGATTCATGACATCGTCATAGTCCACCACATTTTTGCGCATGTCGAAGTTATACCCCTCAATACGCTCTTGCGAACTGGCAATAATGCGGTCCAGCATGGGGTTTTCAATGGGCATATCTTCGGGAATGCTCACCCGCGACATGAAGTTTTTCAGCCGCTCGCCTCCAAAACGCTTCATCAGATCATCTTCCAGGGAGAGGAAGAAGCGCGAAGAGCCGGGGTCACCCTGGCGGGCAGCACGGCCACGCAGCTGGTTATCAATACGGCGTGATTCATGCCGTTCAGAACCAATGACATGCAAACCGCCCAACTCCCACACCTGGCGCCGCTCCACGGCCGTTTCCCGCTGCAAGCCTTCGATCATGGCAATCAATTCCGGCCCCATACCCGGAATCTGAGCCACAATCTGCTCCGCTTCGGCGCGGTTACCGCCCAATACCGCCCGAATCAGGGCCGCACGGGCATTGTAGTGCCGGTCAAAGACCATCTCCGCTAAAAACTGGGCCGTTTTGCGCTCGTCGGTGTGCAAAGCCTCATAGCGCGTGTGCAAGTTCCAAAGCCGCAATGCTTCATCTACCAGGGCCGGGTCTTTCCCCAACCCTTCCACCCACTCCCGGGCTTCACTCAAGTTGCCCCCGCGCACCAGCCGCAGCACGTTCAGAATGTTATTGTAATCAATGTCATAGGGTTCTTGCAGCGTGCGCGCCAGATATCCAATGACCTGCACCTCTTCAATTTCCGCCCGCGCCGCGTCAAACTCTGCTTTGAGGTGCAATAGCTCATCTACCAATGACTCGTGCAGCTTGCTGTTTTTTTGCGCCAGCTCGCGGGCCTTCTCTTCCCCCTCAGCCAGCAAATTAATGGCCAATTGCGCCAGCAGAGGCCGGTCAAACAGCTCCGCTTCCATTCTTTCGGCAGCCAATCCTTCCGGGTTACCGCCCAGCAAAATATCCGTACCGCGCCCGGCCATATTGGTGGAAATGGTAACGGCTCCTTTGCGGCCAGCCTGGGCCACAATCAGAGCTTCGGATTGGTGAATCTTGGCATTCAACACCTGGTGGGGAATCTTTTCTTTGTTTAACTGGCGGTGGATAAGTTCGGAATGCTCGACAGAGGTGGTGCCTACCAGCACCGGCTGCCCTTTTTGATGGTACTGTTTAATTTCATTGATAATGGCCCGGTCTTTGGCATTTTCGGTGCCGTAAACCTGATCGGGGAAGTCAATGCGCTTGAAGAAGCGGGGCTGGCTGTTTTCGGGGTCAACATATTGAATGGCTTCAGCCCCGTCCACCTTTTCTTTGACCTCTTGCAGGCCCATCACCCCAGTTTTGACAATGTGTTCGACATTGGTGGGTAGGGGGGTAACCCCCAACTCGTAGATTTTGTCGAACTCCTCCGCGTCGGTAACGGCCGTGCCCGTCATACCCGCCAGCTTTTCATACAGCCGGAAGTAATTTTGCAGGGTAATGGTGGCCACCGTCACCGTTTCACGCTTGACGGCAACCCCCTCTTTGGCCTCAATCGCCTCGTGTAAGCCATCAGAATAGCGGCGGCCCGGCATCAGGCGACCCGTAAAGTCGTCCACAATCACCACTTCCCCGTCAGCCTGCACCACATAGTGCACGTCACGCTTGTAAAGGTATTGCGCGCGCAGGGCATTGTCCAGGTAATAGGTAAGCTGGTAATGCTGTGGGTCATACAGGCTTTCTCCGGCGTCCTGGTCAATTTCAGGAATGCGCTTCTCGATTTCAGCCGTGCCCATATCGGTCAGGGTAATACTGCGACTCTTTTCATCAATGTCATAATGGCCGTTGGGTTCGTCCTCTTCTTCGGCCGTGTTCCGGCGCAAATTGCGCACATACTGGGCAAAGCGTACGTAATCTTTGCCGCTTTCAGATGCCGGCCCGGAAATAATCAGCGGCGTGCGCGCTTCGTCAATCAGCACATTATCCACCTCGTCAATAACGGCAAAATGCAGATCGCGCTGTACCAATTGGTCGGGTTTTACGGCCATATTGTCCCGCAGGTAGTCAAAGCCAAACTCGCTGCTGATACCATAGGTAATGTCTGCCAGGTAGGCTTGCTGCCGGGTGCAAGGCCGCCAATGGACCAGCCGCTCATCTTCCAGCTCCGCGCCAGGATTGACATAATCTGGGTCGTAGAGGGCCGAGAACTGTTGCGGGCCAATGACGCCTACGGTCAACCCCAGGTTATAGAAGATGCTGCCCATCCAGCCACCATCGCGGCGAGCCAGGTATTCATTGACAGTCACCAGGTGGGCGCCGCGTCCGGTGAGGGCATTGAGGTAAAGGGGCAGGGTGGCTACCAGAGTTTTCCCTTCACCGGTGCGCATTTCTACTACGTTGCGGCGGTGCAGCAGCACGCCACCCATAATCTGCACGTCGTAGTGGCGCATGCCGGTGGTGCGCACAGAGGCTTCGCGCACTAAAGCAAAGGCTTCTGGCAACAGTTCTTCCAGGGTTTCGCCATCTTCGTAGCGTTGTTTGAGGACGGCCGTTTCCCCCTTCAATTGATCGTCAGTAAAACCTTGGTACTTTTCTTCCAGTTGGGCAACTTCATCCACAATGGGGCTGAGCGAACGCACCAGCTTCTCTGTGGCGTCACCCGTAAATAGGGAGGCAATTTTCTTAAACATAGGCGTGATTGTAACGATAAAACCTTAATTTTAGGTAAGCGGGCAGGCAATAAGTGGCAATTAGGCAACAATGACCCTTTCCCAACCGACACAAATAGCGTTGGAACAACCACCCACAGCCGCACATTTACCGATTGTGAGCCATCAAATCGGCCCGCAGCAGGTCTACCTGGTGCGGCTTGTCGGCATCCATGGCAATTTCAGCGTGAGGATTGACGACGATTTTTGCTGGCCCACCCAAGATACGGGTGGCGACTTCTTCAATCTCCTTGTAGCCTACCCGGCGAATCAGAAACTTGAATAGAAAACCAAAACCCACCACGCGGGCAAGTTGCCAGGCGTGTTTGCGCCCTTGGGCCAGGGCTTCAAACAGCTCGCGCTTGCTGTAAGCCAGGTCAGCCCGCAAAATTATCACGTCTCCCCCAGCTACCCGCGCCCCCTTGAGCTTGACAAAGGTGCGGTTGGAGTGGGGAAAGCGGGCTTCCATGGTTTCCTGGGTGACGAAATTATAGTACATGATGTGGTCCAGCGGCTGGCAGCGGGTGATGAAATCGTCCACAATGGCGCTGGTGAGGGTGGGAATGTCAGCAGAGCAAAAGAGAACGTGGGGCTGTTGGCCTGGCTTGCGAGCCATCACCCAGTCTAGCCCGGCAATGCCGTTGCTGATGAGGCCGCCCTGGTCGGGCAAGTGGTGGACGGGGCGCTGAAAAGTCATGCCCTTGTCATCACCCAGACCCACCACGACGATTTCATCAACGAAAGCAGACCCTTGGAGGGCGTCAATGACGCGTTCTAGCATGGCCCGGCCGTGCATGTCCAGTTGCGCTTTCGATTTGCCTTGGGTATAGGTGTAAAGGGGGTCTCCAGGTTGAGGATGACCTCCGGCAGCAATGACGCAATCCATTCTTTACCTCCGGAAGATAGGGTGAAGGGATAGAGAATGCTTTTCTCTGTAATCTATCTCTATCTCTATCTCAAAGTGTGTGTAGGGTTGGTTTCATAGCCAACTGGGTCAGCATTTCGTCTAGCTCGTCGTGACTGAGGGGGCGACCTTTACCCGCTACGGCCGTCAGCGCAGCTTCCATCATGTTGGTGCCAAAGGAACGGCCGTCCAACTGCGGCGTGGTTGTCAGCACATACTTAACCCCACGCTGGCGGAACAGCTCCATGTCCTTCAGGGTGGTGGTGTTCGTTACAATGACTTTGCCTGCCAGGTTGGTGGGCATATGCCGCCGGATATAGTGGCAGTCGCCCGCGATGACATCGGCCCATTGGTACCACTTCGTAAACTTAGGAATAATCTCATCCTGCTTTTCGCCGGTGGGGTACAAATATTTCAGCGGCAGCCGCGTGGCAATGGGTACCAGTAGCTTGGCCATCAGATGCAGGTGGCTCAATTTGTGCAGCGCCACGGGCACCCCCAAGGCAAAGAACAAATCACCCAGGGCCAATTCGTACCCTTGTTCGGCAAAGGCCAGCGTCATGCCATAGCGGTCAACGCCCACGGTAATGAGCACCTTACCCTGGGCATACGGCGCTCCTAACTCGCTCATGAGCGCTTTCACAACCTGCCGTTCCAGCGTGTTTTTCAAGCCGCTGCCATCTACCACGGGCGTTTTCTGCACATTTTTTACCAGCCGCTGGGCATCGTGAATGGGAAAGCGTTTCTCGCCCATTTGCACCCACAAATCTATGCCGCCCACGCCCAATGCGTCCACTTGCCCGTCTAACTCGCTAAAGCGGGCTATGGCCCTGTCAATGTCGCCATCGGTACCCTGGCGCTCAAGGGATACACGCTCGCCCAAAAGGGTGATTTCGACTGCTTTGTCTCGTTCTGAACTACCCAGGCTAACGCTGACTGCCCGTTTCATGGTTACCTTCCTTACTTGTTTACCAGCAAGCCATTTTACCGTGTTTTTACGGCGCAAGCACCAGAGGCAAGTAAATTGTATACCGGTAAATGGGGGTTTGCAGTGGAACGCCCGCCACGTAAGCGACGTCATCGCTGCGCACGCCATAGTCCAGGTTTACAATTTCTGTCGCCGTCAGGGGCACGCTATTTACCATGACCACGAAAGCCACCTGCCAGGTTTGGGTAGGGCTTAGGGCGGAGCTTGCCCAGCTAATAATGTCTCCCTGCTGTTGATAAGGTTGGGTGGCGGTGACGAAGGTGGTGTATTGAGGCAGGGTATCGGTGAGAACGACGTTGGTAGTGGCGGAAACAGGGTGCTGGTGGGTGACGGTGAGGGTGTAGGTGAGTAAATCGCCAGGATAAACCTGGTTGGGTACCGCCGATTTGCTGATGGTGAGGTTGTGGGGGGTGGAGATGACGATGGGGGTGGAGACGGGTAGGCCAAAAACGGCCGTTGCCACCTCATCACTTTGCACGGCATAAAACTCATTCAGCACTGCGTCTCCTGCTGGTGGAACCTGTACCACCAGCTGCACCTGCCAGCTTTCGGCGGGCGCCATGCTGCTTCGTGGCCAGATCACCACAGATCCGTCAAAGGTGTGGGGCATGGTAGCCGTCACAAAGGTGGTGTTGGCGGGCAGTACGTCGCTTAAAACCACGTTGCTGGTGGGGCTAACAGGGTTGTGATGGGTGATGGTGAGGGTATAAGTAAGCAGATTGCCGGGGGTCACCCAGGGGGCGGAGGCGGCTTTGCTAATGGTGAAGGAGTGTGTGGCAAGGACACGCTGCACGGCCGTTAGCGCATCAATCCGCCCCCAGCCAAAGGTGTGGTTGGGTATGCTGGTGGGGGTGTCCCCGCCGCAGCCCTGGGTGGTGGTGAGGTGTACGGCCGTTTCCTGCACAATTTCCTCAATCAAATCCACATTTCCCGCCAGGCCCGGGTTGGCCGACAAAACCAGCGCCACCAGCCCCGCCACGTGCGGCCCCGCCATACTTGTACCAGAAGAAGTCCCATAAGTGTCATACCGTGTGGTAGAGCGAATGCTGG
This sequence comes from uncultured Anaerolinea sp., assembly GCA_964504445.1. Taxonomy (GTDB): domain Bacteria; phylum Chloroflexota; class Anaerolineae; order Promineifilales; family Promineifilaceae; genus JACSRF01. The sequence continues at coordinate 11,841 of CAZDEO010000072.1, forward strand.
AACCGGGCGCCGAAATATCTGGCTTCAGGCGGTTGCTGCCGTCAACAGTTACCGGACCGCGGCTGCTAAAGCTAGAAATAGCGTCGGTGCTGGTGGTGGACCCCACACTGAAGGATTCATCATAAATGGCGGAGGGAGTGTTCACTGTAGCGCAGCCAGCTGACCCGGAATTACCGGCGGAGTGCACGGTGACAATGCCCGCGGCGCGCACGGCCTGCACCACGCTCAGCAGCACGTTGGGGTCAGTGCAGCCCTCGGCGGGTGGGCAGCCCCAGGAGTTGTTGATCACGTGGGGAGCTTTGCTGGGGTCGCCGTCACTAAAGGGGTCACCGCCAAGCGGGTAGGGGGCAATAAACCACTCGTAGCATTCACTATAGGTGGCGGGCGTACCATCGCCCACGTTCATATTGCGGCAGCCAATCCATTTTGCGCCGGGGGCCATGCCTACGGCGTTGGTTGCCGCGGCAGGCCAGCCGGGGTCAGTGGGCGGCAGGTCATTGCCCACCATGGTGCCCATGGTGTGGGTGCCGTGCCCGTGGTCATCGCATGGCTCTGGGGAGTTGGGACCGCAAATGCCGCCGCCGCTGTGGATGGCGTCGTGCCAGTTGTAATTGTGGTCGGCGCTGCTGCCGTCCCAGCCGCGATACTGCACCTTCAAACCCACGTGATCCCAATCGTAGCCGGTGTCTTGCCCGCCAATGACGATTTCCTGCCCGTTGTAGCCCATGGCCCACACGTCGTCGGCGTTGACTTTGAGGATGTTCCACTCAATGGCTTCCAAATCTTCTGGCGTGGGTTCTGCAGCGGGGAGGGCGGGCATGGCTACAGTGGGATTGGCATAGATATGGGCCACGTCAGGACGGCGAGACAAGGTTTCGATGACGCTCTGGTCGCCGCGTATCCAAATCATGTTGGCAATCCAGTAGCGGCGGTAGGGCACGCCCAGGTCGTCTAGCTGGGCTACCAGGCCGGGTTGGGTGCGCTGGGCCACGGCTGTGAGCTGTTGGTAGATGTAGTGTCCCTTGGCTTCTTTGCCGGTGAGGAGCGTCGCGCCGCTCAGGTCGGCCTGTTCGGTCAGGTAGAGCAAGAATTCGGTGTCGCCGGCAACGGCCGTTTCCAGCACCCAGGGATCGACTTTTTGGGTCCAATCAACGGGCTGGGTGACGGCCGTTTGCACACTCACAATCAGCCAACTCATCAATCCTGCCGCCAACAACACACCACATAACACGCGTAACCATTTAAACATCTTTCGCCTCCACATTTAGCTAGAGTTGGAGCGAGAGTCCACCCCTCCTCCAGACTTTCTCCAGCCTTTTTTCTCTAATCAGGATTTACGCAAAAGTCCTCAATGACCGGAGATTGAGCCTGTCGAAATCGGCTGCGACAAGCTCAGCCTGCGTAAGTCTTCTAATTTCTATCTGTGGCTCTAACTCCTGCTCAGGTGCCCCAATCCCGCAAATAGCGAAAATCATGCCCAATGGAACGGTCCGTAATCTTGGGAATAATGGGCAATTCGCGCTTATATTGCGCCTGCTGCACCATGCGCCACACCCGCTGCACAAAATTCCGCTCAAAGCCTGCAGCGATTACCTCATCCATAGTGTAGCGCTCATCCACTAGCAAATAGAGAAGCTGGTCTACTTGTTCATAGGAAAAGCCTAAATCCCCTTCATCAGTTTGGCCCGGCAGCAAATCCGCAGATGGCGCTTTGTCAATAATTACCTGGGGAATGTTCATGGCCCGCGCCAACTGCCGCACCTGGGTTTTGTAGAGGTCGCCAATGGGATTCACCGCTGAGGCCAGGTCACCGTAAATGGTGCCATAACCCAGTAGGAGCTCCGTTTTATTGCTGGTGCCTACCACCAGGGCCTGCCATGCCGCCGAGCGGTCGAAGATGGCGATCATGCGCGCGCGGGCCATGACGTTGCCTTTACGGTGGGCCGTCATGCCGGGGGTTGCCGCTTCCAGGCTGTCCACCATGCCAGAAATGTCAATGGTTTCGCTGGGGATGCCCAGGGCTTCAATGACCAGGTCGGCGTGGGCCAGGCTTTCCGGAGCAGAGGTGCGGTAGGGCAGGCGCAGGGCCAGCACGCTTTCTGCGCCCAAGGCGCGGGCAGCTAAGTAACAGCTCAGGGCGGAGTCTATGCCGCCAGAAAGCCCCAGAACGGCCCGGCGGAAGCCGGTTTTGGTGATTTCGTTGTGCAGGTAGCGGGTGAGCACCAGTTCGGTGACTTGCGGATCGATGTGCAGCCTGGCTTCGGGGGTTTTGAGTTGGGTTTGGATGAGTTTCATGGGGTTCCTGTCAGAGCGTTGCAAGGGACAGGTTGCCGGTTATGCTGGCATGGAACTTGTAACCTGTCACATTTTAGAATAGTTTCAGTATGTAAGGCATTAGCAGCAACGGCCGTCCATTGAATTGTTGCCACTCCGCTTCCAGCAGCATCTGGCCAATGCCCGCCAGCGCGTTGGCCGCAAAAGGGGGCGCCGGCAGGTAGCCGTCATCCTTGGGGTGGAAATTGTGCACGGGAATGACATGCGCGTCGTCGGTGGGCAGGCCGGCCATTTCTGCCGCCTGGCGAATGGCGTCCAAAAAGTCACCGTGGCTGTCTACCAGCTTGTGGGCCAGCGCTTGCCGCCCGCTCCACACGCGCCCCTCGCAAATGGGATCTAGCTCGTCAATGGGGAGGGAACGGCCGTCCGCTACCACCCCCTTAAACTGTTCGTAAATTGTGACGATGCTGTCCCAGAATATCTGGCGCTCTTCCTCGGTCATGGGGGTATTGTTGCGGTACAGCCCCACCCGCTCACCCCGGTCCAGGTGAACCTGGTTCAGGTGCAGTTTTTTGAGGAAGTCGTGGCTGCTGATACGGCCGTTTATCACCCCAATAGACCCCGTAAAGGTTCCACTTTGGCTCATAATGTGCTGGGCTGGCGCGCTGACGTAATAGCCGCCTGACGCCGCTACGTTGCCCATGTACACCAGCACCGGCTTCTTCTGCCCAATGCGCCGAATTTGCCGCGCAATCAGGTCAGACGCCAGCGCCGAACCTCCGGCAGAATCCACGTGAAAGATGAGCGCGGCCATATGTTGCGCCTGTTCCGCCTGCCGCAGCAGCTTCACCAGTGTTGCTTCTCCCGCCATAGCCCCGCCAATAAAGGGAATGGGCAGGTCGATGGGCGGATTCCGGCTGGGGCCCATCACAATCCCCCCTTCCAGGCTGACCACGCCAATAAACTGCCGGGTACGGCGGCGCTTCTTTTCCAGCAACAACGGTGCGGCCTTAGACCAGGGCTGCAGATTTGCTTTAGGGGTTGGTTGGTCGTTTGGCTGCTTGGGTGGCTGGTTTGTTGGTTCGGCCGCCAGCAAGTGTGGTAGCTCGTCTTCGTAAGCCACATGGTCAATCAGACCAAGTTCCTGGGCCTTGGTGGCAAAGTAGGGCGCCTGGTTAATGAGTGCAGTCAGAGATTCAACCGTGTGTATTTCGCTGCGCCCCTGGGCCATCCCCGTGACCATCATGTTGAATTGCTCATCCAGCAGCCAGCTTATTTGTTCTCGCTCTTCCGGCGTCATGCCCGCATTACTAAAGGGATTAAAGGCCGTTTTATAAGGAGAAATTTGGACCACATCCACGTGAAATCCCACCTGATTCAAGGCGTCTTTCAAGTAGGTTGCTTCTGCCCGCAAGCCCAGTACGGTGAATTCGGCGCTGGGTGGGGCCACAATGCGGTCGGCGGCTGAGGCGGCAAAGTAATGGGGCAAGTCCAGGTAAGGAGTGTACACCACCACCTCTTTGCCCGCAGCGCGTACCCGCTCTACAGCCTGGCGGAAATTTTGCAGCGTAGCCAGCCCAGCAGAAAGTCCTCGAAAAATGAAAACCACGCCTTTTACGTTGGGTGCATCAGCAATCATCTGTAAACGGCGATTCAACGTTTCCAAGCTCAGGGGGGGGGGAGGCAGTGGAAGCTGGCGTTGGATAAATCCACGGGGCGGAAGGCTCCGTTCGGGCAGAGAACCACTGATGGGCATCAGCACATAATCGACCTGGGCGCGGCGCAGCAACCGCAGTTGGTTACGCAGGTTAGCGCCCAAGGCGGTCAGATGGTCACGAATAGCTTGCCATAGATCTACGAGTTCGCGGCTTAGCTCGCTAAAAAAGTCTGATTGCCCGCTCCTTTTATCTTTAATAGGGTCCACTGCCATTTTTACCACCACTTTCAATGCTTATTTGTTGCCGAATAATATGCCACATTGGACAAATGGCAAAGGGAAATGAAACAGCCCCAGCAATACGCTGGGGCTGTTGCGGTAACGCGGTTGCTAAAACGCCTGAGGAGTAGCCAGAAAAGGATCTTAATATTCGATGACGCGGGGCAGATCTTTTGCCTGGGCAATCCAGTTTTCAACCTGATTTTGCGTGGGGAGTTGACGCACCAACTTTTTTTCTTCGTTGGCTTCTTGCAATTTTTGATGCAAATTTGCGGCGTTCCGTTGAGCCAGTTCAGGCACAGTGTCAACACCAGCAACTTCTAATAAGTCGCCATATTCACTGCCAATGCCCTTAACGCGAAATAGGTCCGCCCGGTTAATCCATTTGAGCAGCATTTTTTCACTAATGCCGGTGCTGGTGGCCAAATCTTTGCGTCCTTTGGGGGTAGACCCTTTTTCCAATAGGGCTTCCAGGCTCTTTATGCCAACATCATTAAGTTGGGCCTGATAGGTTTCGCCGATTCCTTCGATTGTGTTAAGTTTTGTCATGTTTCGCTCCTTATCATAAGTATTGTTTGGGGTCATTATTAACCACGCGTCTTGAACCACCTAAATGCAATTGTAATGGATAACTGAACTGAGTGAAAGTGGTTTTGTGAATAGTAGAACAAAACGGCCCGTTGGTTTTTCGGGCCGTTTTGCAAAAAGGGCATACTAGGAAGTGGGTTTTTGGTTAAGGGCAGGGTCCCATGGTGTCACCGTGCACCAGATGACCATTGAGTGCGGATTGCGGAATGGTCATGGTTTTTTCTGCTGGGGTGCCTGGCTTATGGCAAATGGTGACCATTTGCCCTCCACCGCCGGGTACGGGCGTGGGGTCAGGTCCTGGGCCTGGCGTTGGGATGTCGCCGGGGTCGTAGATGACGGTGATGGAAAGGATGGTGATGGTACCGTCCTCGTTGGCGCAAGCGATGATGACGACGACGCTGCCGACGCGCAGCTCACCCTCAATGGTAACGTCTTCGCCCAGGGAAATCGTTTGTCCGTTGCTGAGGGTAAGCTGGCCATTGCTGATGTTGGTGATCACGGCCGTTATCGCCACACACCCGGGTTCCACGCCAGCACTCAGCAGCATAAGCTCGCGGATAAGCCAAGTGCCGTCGTCGCGAATTTCCGCCGTGACGCGCACCAGGCTGCCGACGACAATCTCTTCGTCAATGAGGCTGCTTTCGTTGGCAACCAGGGGCAGGCCATTGATGATCCAGGGATCTACGCTGTCTACCGTGCCCACAAAGACGATGACCAGGGCGTCATCATCTGCACTGAGGCGGGTGATTTCGCTGGCTACCCAAGTGCCATCTTCCAGGATACGGCCGTTGACCCGCGCCAACTCTCCTACCACCAACCCCTCATCAATGAGCGTCCAGGGGCGCACCTCAAAGGAAACGCCAGCCACTACCCAGGGATCCATGCTCTCCAAAATACCTACCAGGGAAAAAGTGGCGTCTTCCCCGGCCACCAGCTTGATTTCCTCTGCCAGCCACACATCCCCTTCCAGAATGACACCTTCCACTTTCACCAGATCGCCTACGGCAACGGCCCCTTGGATTTCCGTGTCGCCATTCAAGGTGATGGTTTGCCCAGAAATCATCCAGGTTTCTTCCCCAATTTCTTGAACCACACCGGTAAACTCGAAGGGCAATTCCGCAGGGTCTTCCAGGCGGGTAATCCGTTCTGCCTCTAGTTGCCCATCGTCTAAAATGAGACCCGTTACACGCACACGGTCGCCTAGAGCAATATCCGGGTCAATGATTGTCTCGGCCGTCACGGCCACCATTTGCCCGGCGATCACCCAGGCCGTAGCGCTGATTTCATCCACCATGCCGGTGAGGCTGAAGCGGTTTAGAGGAGATTCGTACAGAAGCGCGATCTGTTCGGCATAGGGGGTGCCATCATCCAGCAGGCGGCCTTCCACCCTCACGTAGTCGCCTACCTGCGGGTTGCCCAATATCACGGTTTCCGCATCCACGGCAAATATTTGCCCGGCTACTGTCCATGAATTAGCGGCAATGGCTGTAACGACCCCTTCCCCGCTGATCAGAAAAGTGGGATCCGCCGGCGGTTCTTCCTGATTGAAGCTGGTGGTCTGCCCGGCTGTCACGCGCACGGTGCGTTGGGCGTTGCTTACGTCTACGCGCCCTTCAGTAACGGAAAAGCTGGCTTGTTGGTCGGCCGTGACGCGCACGCGGAATTGGGTGCCACGGGCAATGCCGCTGCCGGTAGGGGTTTTTACCTCATAGCGTGAGCCGCTATCATTGCGGAATTGCACCTGATGTTCACTTTCGCCATAAAGCTGGGCGAGAATGACGGTGCGAAAGCCTGCCGCAGGGGGCTGCGCGTCCACGGTTTCTAAGACGAGTTCGCTGTTGGGTCCCAGGAATGCCTGGCTGCCGTCAAAGAAGAGCAGGCCGACGCTGGAAAGATTGCCAGTGCGCACGTGTTGGCCTGTGGTGAGGATGGATTGGCGCGTAACGGCCGTCCACATACCATCGGCTTGCTGCACCTGAACCAACCCCACCGGTCGCACCAGCCCCACTTCCTCCGCCGTGGTCATGAAGGGGGTGCTGAATAGGGGTAGGAAGGTGCTGTGCAAGTTATGGGCGGCGATGCGCTCTTCGGCCAGGGCTGCTGACGTTGGCGCGTTTGGCTGGGCGCTCATCGCGTCAGAGATGTCCGTGGCCGACGGGTTGGTCACCACCGCTGCTGCTGGGGCAGGGTCAGCGGCGGGCGAAAGGGCGGTGCCTGGGTCATTGGCCGCGCCCTGGGGCCAAAAGCGGATACCCAACACCACGAGCAGTACGGCGGCAACGGCCGTGGCTGTAACCCATGGATGCCCCACCAGCCAAGCGCGTACCGTTTGCCAAAAACCAGGCCCCGAGGGCGCCGGGGTTGGCTTTTGAGCCAGATCCATGAGCCTGGCCCGCTGTGCCGCTACCAGAGTGGCATCCCGCATGGGCATGTTGACTTCCCGCAAAGAGGCCGCCAGATGCAGTAGTTCGGCTTCTTCCTCTGGGACACCCACCAAAACCTCAGCCAACGAAGCGCCGGCCTCTAGCTGTGCTAATTTTTCTTGTAAAAAATCCATTTCTTCGTTCATGATTCCGTCTCCATAGTGCGCAATGTGCCGCGCAGCGCCTTTAGCCCGCGATGTTGCAAAGACTTCACTGCGGCCACCGTTTTATCCAACGTGTCGGCCGCTTCTTGCAGCGATAGCCCCGCCAGAAAACGCAGTTCCACGACCTCGCGCTGGGCTGGATCAATGCGTTCCAGGGCACTTTGTACTTTTTCTGCCGTAAGTTTTGCCGCTACTTGTTGCATAGGATCATCCTGTTCTGACCTCATTCCGATAGTTTGGGAAATATCCATAAATTCTTGCCCGCCATATTTGCGATGATGGTCGGTAATGAGGTTGCGGGCAATGCGATAAAGCCAGGCTCGAAAGGGAATGCCATTGGCCTGATAATCAGGCAGGTAGATGACCATGCGCGTGAACAATTCGCCGGTTAAATCTTCCGCAATGGCGGGGTCTTGGACCCGGGACCAGATGAAGCGGAAGATGAGCTGGTGGTGCTGGTCATATAAAGTGCCTATGGCCTGGCTGTTGCCCTTTTGGGCCTGTTGAATCAGCTCCAAGTTTTCAAAGGTGTGCACAATCTTTTCCTTTTGCTTTGCAGCTTATCTACGGTAGATAACGGATACGGGCAGAAAAGGATTCAAATTGGTGGTTGACGGCCGTTTCCCCCACCGTTACACTCCCACGCCATGAATGACCAACAAGAAAGTCATGCCCGCATTTTTCAACTCAATCGTTCTCCCGGTGGCGTACCGAAACGGCCGTTGCCTGTGGCCGAAATTAATAGGTTGGGCATCGTGGGCGACAGCCAAAACGACACCCGGCATCACGGTGGCCCAGACCGCGCCTTGTGCCTCTACTCGTTGGAGCACATCCTGGCGCTGCAAGCCGAAGGCCATCCCATTTTTCCCGGCTCCGTGGGTGAAAATGTGACCATTACTGGCCTGGATTGGGCGCGCGTGACGCCGGGGTTACGCCTGCGCCTGGGTAACGCCGTGGAAGTTGAGATTACCAGCTATGCCGCGCCGTGCAAGACCATCCGCGCCTTTTTTGCCCACGAGGCCTTTGCCCGCATTAGCGCCAAACTGCACCCAGGGTGGGCGCGGGCGTATGCGCGGGTGCTGCACGGCGGGCGGGTGCAAATTGGGGATCCGGTGACGCTGCATGACCCATAATCTGGGGCGCGGTTTGCTGGATAACGCGCCCCTGGTGGTGGCTGTGCTGCTGTTGGTAGACAGCCTGCACTTTGTGTTTGCGCGGCTGCTGCGGCCTTATTTGCCCCCCATGACTTCAGCCTTTTTTGTGTTGGCCGTGGCTTTGGTGGAAACGGCCGTGTTTCTTGCTGCCCGGCGCCAAATTCGCTGGACCGTTTTGCGGCAGCACTTCTGGTTTTTCTTGGGGGTGGGGCTGCTGGTCGCCATTTCCACAACCCTGACGTACACCTCCGTGCGCTACGTGGACGCGGGCACGGCGGCGATGCTGGCCCAAACCGCCACCATTTTTGCCCTGGGGTTCAGCCTGTTCTGGCTGCGCGAGCCGTTCAACCGGCTGGAAGGCCTGGGTGCGCTGGTAGCCATCATCGGGGTTTTTGTGATCAGCTTCCAACCGGGAGACTTGCTGCGCCTGGGATCGGTGCTGGTACTGGCAGCGGCGGGTGTGTATGCCTTCCACGCGGCGCTGGTCAAACGGTATGGCGGCGTGATGGATTTGGGCAACTTTTTTCTCTTTCGCGTGGGCAGTACCACCCTATTTTTGCTGCTTTTGAACCTGGGCAGCGGTACGTTGGTTTGGCCTCGGGGGCCGGTGTGGGTGTACCTGTTGCTGGCAGGTACGATGGATGTGGTCATTGGCCGGGTGCTCTATTACCTGGCGCTGCGCCGCCTGCGCATGAGCATTCACGCCATTTTGCTGACTTTGAGTCCGGTGATTACGGTGTTGTGGTCTTTGGCCTTGTTTGGGGAACGGCCGTCCTGGCAGGGCTTGTTGGGAGGTACGGCCGTCATTGCCGGCGTGCTCATTGTAACCACTGCCCGCCGGAGGCCAAAGAGGGAGCCAGTGGCTGGTTGAGGTTTCTGGCGCCGGCCCGTTTTTGCTGTGAGGGGGATAGAGCTGCTTACGTGCGTAAATAGGATGCGCCGTTGACGTCTAAGATGGCGCCGGTCATGAATTCTGCGCCAGCAGAGGCCAAAAAAAGCACGGCATAGGCAACTTCTTCCGGTTTAGCCACGCGATTAAGAGGACTTTGGGCGCGAATACCCTCTCCTTGGGGACCCGCTAAATGCTCGGCCGCCATGTCCGTTTCCACAAAGCCTGGGGCCACGGTGCCCACAAAAATATTGTAGGGTGCCAAATATTTAGCTAGAGATTGCCCCATGGCGTTCATCCCGGCTTTGCTGGCGCCGTATGCCGGAGCGTCGGGTTCGCCACGGAAAGCGCCCCGCGAAGAGACGTTGACGATACGGCCGTGCCCTTGTTGTATCATGTGCTGTGCCGCGCAGTAACAGGCGTTGGCGGCCCCCACCAGATTGGTTTGCAGCGTTTCCAGCCATGCGGCCTGCCACTGTTCATAGGTGGTGGTAGCCAGGGGATGGTCGGTAAAGATGCCGGCGTTGTTGACCAGGATGTCTAAACGGCCAAATTGCTGCACCACGGCTGTGATCATGGTTTGAACGGCCGTGGGGTCTTTGATGTCGGCCTGTACCAGCATGTGCGGCCCGCCAGAGAGCGTGGCCAGGGTTTCTGCGGCGGCGGTCTCATTTTGGTGGTAATGGATGGCTACCTGGCCGCCTTGGGTGGCAAATTGTTGGGCAATAGCCCGGCCAATACCGCGGGATCCACCCGTTACCAAAATGGTTTTGTCGTCAAAGCGCATCATAGGTCCCTCCGTGGAGTTGTGATGGCCTGGATTGTAGCGTGGAGAAAGAGGGGTGTCTACGGTTAGGAGAAGGAGCTTTGCGGTAAAGAATCTTGCATGCGCCTGGTGAAATCCCAGGCAAAAAGGGTACGTGGTTCCAGGCAAATGGCTACCTCCTGATCCTGACGGGCCAAGAGCTGCTGGGCCAGAGGGGAATGGATGCCGCCCAGGTAGCGGTGCAGGAGTTTGTTGAGAATTTCGGGGCCGCGCTGGGGAATTAGCGTGGCGCTGGCCTGGCCGCGAAGGCCTTTGTAAGGAGGCTGGTCACCGGCAATCTCGAAAGCGCACCGCGGATTGCGGCGCAGGTGGCGGACAATTTTGGCATTTTGGTGGGTGGCGCAGTAGAAACGGCCGTTTTCATGCAAAAACCACAATGAAACAACAAGTGGAAAGCCGGACGGCGTGACGCAGGCAAGGCGTAGAGGAATTACAGCACCATCAACGAATTGGGTTACATCCGGGGGGAGCATGGGCAATAAAAAAGGCGTGAAGTAATGAACCTGTTACTTCACGCCTTGCAGAAGCTAATTATTTAACCCCGTACCTGACGCAAAAAATCTTCGCGCAGATCCCGGTCTTCTTTGAAGGCGCCTAGCATGGTGGTTGTAACCATCACCGGGTGTTCCTTCTTAACGCCGCGCATCATGGAGCACATGTGAGACCCTTCAACCATCACCGCCACACCGCGCGGTTGTAAAATCTCATCCAGCATTTCGGCAATTTGGTGCGTCATACGCTCTTGCACCTGCAAGCGGCGGGCAAACATTTCTACCAGACGGGGAATTTTGGACAAGCCAATTACTTTGTCTGAGGGTAGGTAGGCGACGTGAGCGCGACCGAAGAAAGGCAGCATATGGTGTTCACACATGCTGAAATATTCAATGTCTTTCACCAGCACCATTTCGCTGTACTCCACGTCAAACAGGGCGCCATTGACCAGTTTGATAGGATCGACATGGTACCCGGCAAGGATTTCATCGTACATGCGGGCAATGCGATTGGGCGTGCCAATCAGTCCGTCCCGTTCTGGATTTTCCCCCACATTTTCTAAAATCGTGCGCACAGCGCTTTCGATGGCTGTTTTTTCGGGATTTATGGTAGTTGGCTCATTGTGATAGCCGTTGGTTTTACTGTGGCCATTCCCGTTTAAGTGAAAGCCATTAAGTTTAGTTGTTTCAAGCATTGGTATCTCCTACTCAGTTTTATTTCTTAATTAAGAAATTGTTATGTTTGTGGCGAATATTGTAGATTGAAGGGAAGTATGTTTGGCTCCAACCCATATCTTGCCATGGATAATTGTTAGACGCGGATCAGAAGGCATGTCTTACCTGATCCTTGTACAAAATCTTGATATTATTGTCGGCTTTTTAACCATAGACCGGGGAGTCTCTTAAGTTTGCCCCAAGTGCTTACGTATGAACGGCGGTCAAAGACGTTGTAATCATGGGCTTCAATATCTTCGAGAATAGCCCGGTATAGACCAGCGGCGGCGGCGATGCTGAAACGGCCGTCGCGATTAAGCAGTTGAATGCCTGGCCAGGCTTCAGCATAAAGCTGGCGGTTCCGCGCAATTTGAAAGCGCATAAAGCGCCGCCAGCGTTCATCCACAACTCCTGCGGCAATATCGCTCTCATGAAGATCGAAATCCGCCAGTTCCTCTTGCGGAAGATAGAGCCGTCCACGCTGCCAATCTTCGCCCACATCGCGCAAAATATTGGTTAGCTGCAAGGCTAGCCCCAGTTTAACGGCATAGGGCACAGCCTCTGGCCCCGAAAAGCCCGTAATGTGCATACTCATCAAGCCTACGGTGGAGGCCACACTATAGCAGTAGGTGGCCAGGTCAGCGAAAGTTTGATAACGCGTCTGGTATAAGTCTCGGGACACCCCTTCGATAAGCTGTTCGGCGTATCGCACAGGAATGTGATACCTCTGCCGAGCGTCTGCCCAGGCCAATGCCGCCAGATTGTCTGCGGGTGGGTGATGGGAGAAGGCATTCTGCCGCCAGGTGTACATTTTTTCTTCAATATCGTTGCTGCTAGCGTCATTGGGGCCAGCTTGCTGGTCAATTATGTCGTCGGAAATGCGGCAGAAGGCGTACAAGGCGCGGACGGCCCGCTGCTTTTCCACGGGCAGTAGCGAGGACGCGAGATGGAACGAGCGGCTGTGCTGGGCGGTGATTTCATCACAGTAAGCATAAGCAACGTCCAAGGTTTCTTCATCCGCAACCATGCTGGGAGAAACGGCCGTGCCTACATTTCGCCACCCCTCATTTGCCAAAGCCATCAAAGCCCCTTCCCAAGTCCTCATTTGTATCGTCATTGTACCTTCTCCTGTCCTTTTTTGTTCGAAATTGAACAACAGTTATAGATTACCACACGTGCAATATATTTGTCAAGGTTATTTCTGTGCAAAACATTGACATTCGCTGTTGTTTTTGCTATCATTCTCATAACGCTGTCCAGAAAGTTAGCAGCATTATGATATTTAAGATGTTTGAGAATTACTACAGCGTAACACAAATAAATTGAATTTCTTGTTTTCAAGCAAAAGTTCGATAAG